>CABSMJ010000016.1 GCA_902478785.1 uncultured Oscillospiraceae bacterium | reverse complement strand
CTGCCGACAATACTTGGCTGGAGACGGCCTGGGAAGATAGGTAGCGCCAACACAAATTCAGGCTTTGGGAATACCTAAGGCCTGAGATATTCCTCCTTAGCTCAATGGTAGAGCACGCGGCTGTTAACCGCGGGGTTGTTGGTTCGAGCCCAACAGGGGGAGCCACAGTATTGCCGCCACTCGGCGTGGCGGCAATACTTCTCTAAAAGACCAGGACAAGAAAATGGGCCTTTAGCTCAGTTGGTTAGAGCAGACGGCTCATAACCGTCCGGTCCCGGGTTCGAGTCCCCGAAGGCCCACCACTTTTTTCAGTGGCCCCGAATTGGGGAGAGGATGATCTGGCGCGAGATAGGGGTATAGCTCAGCTGGTAGAGCAGCGGTCTCCAAAACCGCGTGTCGAGGGTTCGAATCCTTCTGCCCCTGCCAAAAAAACTCTTTACATTTGCTTGAAGATATGTTATACTAAGCAAGTGTGATAGGTCTGATTTGGCCAAGTAGTTCAGTTGGTTAGAACGCCAGCCTGTCACGCTGGAGGTCGTGGGTTCGAGCCCCATCTTGGTCGCCATTTGCTGCTGTAGCTCAGTCGGTAGAGCGCATCCTTGGTAAGGATGAGGTCGGCAGTTCGAATCTGCCCAGCAGCTCCAGAAAACACCTGAAATCTTCGGATTTCGGGTGTTTTTTGTTGCAGATTTGCACTTTTTGGTGTGGGTCAGACAGTTGACCCACACCGTGACCCACATGCGGAAATGTCCAGAAAGGTTTGAAGCGCACTGGATAGGAAGTTTTGCTTCCTACCCAGTGCGCCTTCTCTTTTTAGTGCCTTTTCTTTTTACATGACTTGCTCCATGAAGGCGCCCATGGCCTGGGCTGCCTCGTCCTGCTTCTGCCGCGTAGCGTGGGTGTAGGTGCGGAGGGTAAAGCCTGCGTCGTGGTGGCCCAGCATGCTGGACACATTTTTCACATCCACGCCGTTCTGCAGGGCGGCGTAAAGCATTAGCTGGACGCTGCGTACAGTGGTGGTGCTGAGTCTTGCGCTCTGCCCCTTTCCTGTATGTATTCTTCCACTCTTAAATAACTCTTTGTATAGCATTTGCAGATGCCGGGTGGTGAGCTTCTTCAGTTTAATGTCACCGATTCGGGGAATGGTGTATGTCTCGATGATGAGTTGGTAGCGGTTAGCCGTGGCAGTTCGTACATTGGGCTTGGCATAGAGCTCATACCAGGTCCGCGGCCAGGTAGCCACGGTGTATTCGTCTGCCTCTCTGCTGACGTCCAGTCCCTGGCATTCTGCCATGGCGGCCTTTGGCTTTTCCCTGACCTCCGCCTGTGTTCTGCCCAGCACATTCTTGTTGATGCGCTTACCAGTCTTGGGGTCGTATCCGGCAGTGTACCGTCCCTCCCAGCGGCCGTCGCTTCTCTTTCGGATACTGCCTTCTCCGTTGGCACGTTTTTTAGCCATGTGTGTTTACCTCTTTTCCAGAGCCGCCTGGCAGGCAATCATGAATTTCACACGGCAGGATCCTACCTGATGTGGTCCTTGTCTCTTATAAGCTAGGGATCAATTTGATGGCCAAGCGGATTTTGGGGTGGGAGGATGTAAATCGTTATGAAGTGAGCACCGGTATCATCTGGTGCTCACTTTTTTGCTGTCTGAGACATCCTAATTCTATCTTAATAGCAGAGCACCATGATTTACAGTTTCATAGTATTGCGCATGATACGATAAAAAATAAAGATATCATCCTACGGGAAATTGCAGGAGGGTGAATGCGTATGGCTCAGAGGAACAATGACTACGTGGATTCTCCACACTATGGGGAGGAGGCAGCTCCGCAGGGGAGACTGAAAATCTTTTTTGGTTATGCAGCTGGTGTGGGTAAGACTTATGCAATGCTGGAAGCAGCGCATCAGGCAAAAAAAGAAGGCATTGATGTTGTGGTGGGCTACGTGGAACCGCACGCAAGACCGGACACATTGGCCCTGCTGACGGGACTGGAGGTCCTGCCCAATCAGATGATCGACTACCGGGGCATCCAACTTCGGGAGTTTGATCTCGATCAGGCTCTGCAGCGTAAGCCGCAACTGATTTTGGTGGATGAACTGGCGCACAATAATGCCCAGGGGTGTCGGCACACCAAGCGGTATCAGGATGTGGAGGAACTCCTCCAGGCTGGGATCAATGTTTATACAACGGTAAATGTACAGCACCTGGAATCGCTGAATGACCTGGTCTCGTCCATTACGGGGATCACTGTCAACGAGAGAATTCCCGACCATGTGTTTGACAGGGCCAGTCAGGTGGAGCTGGTGGATATCGAGCCCAATGAGCTGGTAAAACGGCTTCAGACTGGAAAAGTTTATCGGGAACGTCAGGTCAAGCAGGCGCTGCAAAATTTTTTCACTACGGAGAATCTGGCGGCCCTGCGGGAGATTGCCATGCGGCGGACGGCGGACCAGTTGAATCGCTCTGCTGTTCAGGAGGGGAATCAAAAAAGCGCCCGGGCTGGAGAACATATTTTGATTTGCCTTTCTTCTGCACCCTCCAACGCGAAGGTGATCCGCACAGCAGCACGCATGGCAGATGCATTTCACAGCGGCTTTACCGCTTTGTTTGTACAGACACCGGAAACGAAAGAACTGTCAGGAGAAAATATGAAGCGCCTGCGCAGCAATCTGCATTTGGCAGAGCAGCTTGGGGCGCAGATCTCCACAGTGTATGGGACGGATCCCGCGGTGCAGATCGCAGAATATGCGCGGGTCAGCGGCGTGACAAAGATCGTCATGGGGCGTATCAATCATAAGCAAAATCCCATCACAGGAAAAAAGAGCCTGGCAGACCGACTGATCGAGCTCACAGATCTGGATGTGTACATCATCCCGGATCGTCAGCCTCTGTACAAAAAACCGATTGGGAAGCTTCGGATGCCCCAGACGCATTTTTCCTGGAAAGATGTGGCCATCATGCTGGTGTCGCTGCTGCTTTCCACAGCGGTGGGGTTTGGGTTCTATCACGTGGGATTCAGCGAGTCGAATATCATCACGGTCTACATTTTGGGCGTGCTCATGACCGCGGTATGGACGAACGGTTATTTTTACGGCGCAGTGGATTCCCTGTTGAGCGTAGCGGCCTTCAACTACTTTTTCACGCTGCCGCGATTTACATTCCAGGCCAACGACCCCAGTTACCCAGTAACATTTTTGATTATGCTGTTTTCCAGTATCATTGCCAGCTCTTTGGCCAGCCGTGTGAAAGCGCAGGCGCGCCTGGCGGCGCAGAAGAGCTATTATACGGAACTTTTGCTGGAGAGCAGCCAGAAATTCCAGAAAGGCCGCACGGAATGGGACTGCCTGTGTCTGGCGGCGGAGCAGCTGAACCGGATGTTTGCGCGCCCCATTCTTTATGCGCTCAATGGAGCGGAACAGGATCTCACATTCCGTGTGGAGCCTGCGGATGAAAAGTCGGTGTTATCCGGGCTCAGTTCCGAGGAGATCGGCGTGGCCAAATGGGTAAAGAAAAACAATAAGCATGCCGGAGCCACCACCAATACCCTGCCGGATTCCAAATGGCTGTTTTTGTCCGTGAGAGGTACGCAGGGAGTCATGGGAATCGTGGGGATCCCAATTGTGGGTTACTCCGTTCCGGATGCGTTTGAGAAGAATCTGATGATCGCAATACTCAGTGAGTGCGGCCTCAGCCAGGAGCGCATTCGGCTGCAGGAGGAACGAAATCAGGCTGCACTGCAGACGCAAGGGGAGCATCAGTAGGCGTACGAAGCGGAAAGGACCCTTTATCTTTTGTTAATGCAGCCCCTGCTTCCTTAATCCCCATTTATAATGCCGTGCGGTATGCTGAGATCGCAAAACGGGGATATTGTGAGTTTTGCTTGTCTGTCTATTGTGAAAGGAGAACGAGTGATATGACAGAGTATATGCTGCTTCGCCTGATGATGGCGGGTACGGTGGCAGGCGGATTTGCATTGGCAATCGGCACAGCTGCTATGATGCGTAAGGTATGGCGTCATATGTGCCAAGGAAAGGAGCGGCGGGTATGATGGATTGTCTGATGGCAGGTACTCTTGCAATCTGCTTTGGCCTGGTATTTCTTTTGGCCAGGTGGTGCCGGAAGCAGATCGATGAACAAGCGTGACCGGTAGGGAGGAAAAAGACATGATCGTCCTTGGAATCATCGTGCTGCTGTTGGGTGGATATCTGGTATATGCCCTGGCACACCCCGACCGCTTTTAAGACGCAAGACATTTGGGAGGAATTACATATGTTGCAGCTGGTACTGACAATTCTCATGTATTTGATCATTGTCATTCCGGTGGGGCGGTATCTATATCATATCGCCGCAGGAAAACACACCTTCGCCGATCCGGTGTTTGACCGAGTAGACAGCGTGATTTACAAAATCGGCGGGGTCCATCTGGCACAAGGTATGAACTGGAAACAATATGCCCTCGCGCTGGCTGGGACCAATGCTGTGATGGTAGCCATCGGCTACCTGGTTTTGCGGATCCAGAGCATTCCGTTTTTCAACCCCAACGGGATCGGGGCGATGGAACCCACGCTGTCCTTTAATACTATCATCAGCTTCATGACCAACACCAACTTGCAGCACTATTCCGGCGAGAGCGGCCTGAGCTATCTTTCGCAGATGCTGGTCATCATCTTCATGATGTTTGTCTCTGCGGCCACAGGCTATGCCGCCTGTGTGGCCTTTATCCGAGGGCTTGCCGGAAAGAGCAGGGACAATGTGGGGAACTTCTTCGTGGATCTGGTTCGAATCACGACCCGGATCCTGCTTCCTTTCTCCATCGTAGGCGGTCTGCTGCTGGTATGGCAGGGTGTGCCCCAGAACTTTGAGGGCAACGTTGTGGTCAAGACGTTGGAAGGAACCTTCCAGACCATCGCCATGGGTCCCATTGCCGCGCTGGAGATTATCAAGCACTTGGGCACCAACGGCGGCGGCTTCCTGGGCGCAAACTCCGCCACCCCGCTGGAAAACCCGACGATGCTCTCTGACCTGATCGAACTGTACTCCATGATGCTGCTGCCGGGCGCCTGCGTCATCACCTTCGGCAAGATGGTGGGAGACAGCCGCAGGGAGCGTCTGCAGAATACGGCTCCCGACCATGCGCTGCCGGATCACCGGGAAGGCTTCACTGCAAAGATCTTCGGCCGTGAGGGCCGCAGCGTCTTTGCCGCGATGGGGATCCTCTTCCTGGTGGGACTGAGCCTTTGCTACTGGGCGGAGCTGCAGGGTAACCCTGCTTTGGCCGCCATCGGCCTGGACCAGTCCATGGGCAGCATGGAAGGAAAGGAAGTCCGCTTCGGCATTGCCCAATCCGCCCTGTTTACCACGGTGACGACCTCCTTTACGACGGGTACGGTCAATAACATGCACGACACCCTGACGCCCCTGGGCGGCATGGTTCCCCTGCTGCACATGATGCTCAACGTGGTATTCGGCGGCAAGGGTGTGGGATTGATGAACATGATTCTCTACGCCATTCTGGCTGTGTTTATCTGCGGACTGATGGTGGGCCGTACGCCGGAGTATCTGGGCAAGAAGATCGAAGGCCGTGAGATGAAGCTCACTGCTTTGTGCATCATCATTCATCCCCTGCTGATCCTGGCGTTCTCCGCGCTGGCAGTGGGCACCGAGGCTGGCCGGGCCGGTATCACCAACCCTGGATTCCACGGCCTGAGCCAGGTGCTTTATGAGTACGCCTCTTCCGCTGCCAATAACGGTTCCGGCTTTGAAGGGCTGGCGGATAATACGTATTTCTGGAATATTACCACAGGACTTGCCATGTTCTTTGGCCGCTATTTGTCCATCGTCATTCAGCTGGCCATTGCGGGATCCCTGATGAAGAAGAAGTTTATCAATGAGTCTGTCGGTACGCTGCAGACCAATACCTTCGGCTTTGCTGTGATCCTGGTGTTTGTTGTGTATATCTTTGCCGCGCTGACCTTCTTCCCGGCGCTGGCGCTGGGCCCCATTGCGGAGCATCTGACTTTGTGGGGCTAAGGAGGGGAATCCAATATGAGTAAGAAGCAACCCAAGAAAATTCTGACGCGGTCGATCCTGCATCAGGCGCTCATCGGCGCAGTAAAAAAACTGGATCCCCGATATATGATCAAAAACCCGGTCATGTTCGTGGTGGAAGTTGGCTTTGTCATCACGCTGCTGCTGTCCATTTTCCCGGGCCTGTTCGGCGATGCGGATCCCAGCCTGCGTACATACAATCTGGTGGTCTCCATCATCCTGCTGATCACGGTGCTGTTCGCAAACTTTGCCGAGTCTGTGGCAGAGGGCCGGGGCAAGGCCCAAGCGGCCAGTCTGAAAAAGACCCAGAAGGATACGGAGGCCCATCTTCTGGACGAAGACGGCAACGAGACAATCGTTTCCTCCAGCGAGCTGAAAAAAGGCGACGTGGTCCTGGTGGCAGCCGGGGAAGTGATTCCCGGTGACGGCGAGGTCATTGAGGGCATCGCATCCGTGGATGAGTCCGCCATTACCGGCGAGTCTGCACCGGTGGTGCGTGAGAGCGGCGGCGACTTCTGCTCCGTCACCGGCGGCACGACGGTGGTGTCCGACTGGCTGAAGATCCGCATTACCTCCGATCCCGGCAACAGCTTTCTGGACCGGATGATCGCGCTGGTGGAAGGTGCATCCCGAAAGAAGACCCCCAACGAGATCGCACTGAATACGCTGCTGGTGTCCCTGACCATCATCTTTCTGATCGTCATTGTGACCTTGTATCCCATCGGCATTTACAGTGGTGTGCAGCTGCCGGTTTCCACGCTGATCGCCCTTATGGTCTGCCTGATCCCCACCACCATCGGCGGATTGCTGTCCGCCATTGGTATTGCCGGAATGGACCGCGTGACCCGGTTCAATGTGATCGCCATGTCCGGTAAGGCCGTGGAGGCCTGCGGCGACGTGGATACCATGATCCTGGACAAGACCGGTACCATCACTTTCGGCAACCGCCTGGCGGCCGATTTCTTCCCGGTGGAGGGTGCCAGCCGCAGCGACCTCATTCGCTGCGCGGCGCTGACCAGCCTGCACGATGAGACCCCTGAGGGCAAGTCTACGCTGGAGCTGGCCCGCCGCCTGGGCGATCACAGCCAGGAGACTGCTGGCTCCACCTTCCTGGAGTTCACGGCGCAGACCCGTATGAGCGGCGTGGATCTGCCTGACGGGACCCATGTGCGCAAGGGCGCGTCCGACGCCATTGAGCAGTATGTGAAAGCGCAGGGCGGCAAGGTCCCCGCAGACCTCCATGCGCATGTGGAAAAGGTCTCCGCCCTGGGCGGCACGCCTCTAGTGGTATGCGAGAACAACAAGGTCCTGGGTGTCATCTACCTGAAGGATACCGTAAAGCCCGGCATGGCGGAGCGGTTTGAGCGCCTGCGTGCCATCGGCATCAAGACCATCATGTGTACTGGCGATAACCCCCTGACGGCGGCTACCATTGCCAAGGAGGCCGGTGTGGATGGTTTCATCGCCGAGTGCAAGCCGGAGGACAAGATCAGCGTGATCAAGAAAGAGCAGGCCGAGGGCAAGATCGTGGCCATGACCGGCGACGGCACCAACGACGCCCCTGCCCTGGCTCAGGCAAATGTAGGTCTGGCCATGAACTCCGGCACCACCGCTGCCAAGGAAGCCGCCAACATGGTGGACCTGGACAGCGATCCTACAAAGATCCTGGAGGTTGTGGAGATCGGCAAGCAGCTGCTGATTACCCGCGGCTCCCTGACTACGTTTTCTATTGCCAACGACATTGCCAAGTACTTTGCCATCATCCCTGCCATGTTTATGGCGGCGGTGCCGCAGCTGGGCGTGCTGAACATCATGCATCTGACTACGGAGTACAGCGCAATTCTCTCGGCTTTGATTTTCAATGCCATCATCATTCCCTGCCTGATTCCTTTGGCGATGAAGGGCGTCAAATACCGCCCCATGTCCTCCAGCAAAATGCTGGCACGCAATATGATGATCTACGGTCTGGGCGGTGTGATCACACCGTTCGTGGGCATTAAGATCATTGATATGATCATTGCGCCTCTGCTGTTGGATATGGGCGTTTAAGGAGGGACCCTCAAAATGAACGAGACAACGAGTAAAAACAGTTTTGCAGGCGGTCTTCGCCAAGCGGTGGCCGTGACCTTGATTTTTCTGTTCCTGTGCGGCTTTTTGTTCCCTGTGGTGCTCAGCGGCCTTTCCGCTGTGATTTTCCCGGATCAGGCAAAGGGCAGTCTGGTAACGGCAGATGGCGAGGCCGTGGGCGCTGCCAACGTGGGGCAGGATTTTACAGAGCCCTACTTTATGAAGTGCCGTCCCTCTGCCTGCAACTACAACACCTATTATGAGGATGCTGAGGGCAATCAGTTCTATAACGATGGCAGTGCGTTTACCGGCCTGAGTTCCGGCTCCAACAACTATGCGCCCTCCAACCCTGCTCTGGCGGAGCGCGTGGAGGCAGACATTGAGGAATTCCTGGCTGCAAACCCGGATGTGACCCGTGAGGAGCTGCCCGCCGACTTGATGACGGCTTCTGGTTCCGGCCTGGATCCTCATGTGTCTCCTGAGGGCGCGCAGGTTCAGATCCTGGCTCTGGCCGAGGCTTCCGGACTGAGCGAGGAGGAGCTGGAGCAGATCGTGGAGGATAACACCACAGGAAAGCTGCTGGGGATATTTGGCGAGGAAGCAGTCAATGTTCTGGGCGTCAACCTGGATATTGCTGCCGCCATGGGCCTGGTGGGAGAAGTCTCCAAGTGACCCCGTTCCCCCGAACGGTGCATGATGGCGGACGTTGAGCCAGCAGCCTGCCCGGATCTTCCGGGCAGGCTGCTGGCCTTTTATTGATTCTTAATTTCCACTATGCGATCTTTTCCCCGATTTTAGCTTCGGTACAGTATGATGCAGCTATGAGGAGGAGATTGATATGGCTGCCTTGAAAAAGCGGATGTCTCATTTAGAAAACCAGATGGATACCTGTATGGAGGGGTTCGTTTTTCATCATAAATTCCTGGGTTTCCTGATGATTTTTGTGGGAATGCCGCTGGTCACGCTGCTTGCTGTCTGCGTTTGTACGATGATCATTGCCCTGCCGCTTTCCCTTGTCTTTGGGTGGGCATAACACGAAGAACGCTTTGCGGCACCGTTACCCGGCAAAACCTGATGGCTGAGATTGTGACATCAGAAACCTTTTAATTGACAGGAGAAGAACAGACGGCCTCACCTGTCTTAATACCTTCTTAATACGGAGCTTTATATATTAATCCCTCTTTAAGAGCGGATATGGATAATAAAAGTATAAAGAACAGATAAAGAAGGATTAAGAGGTGGAGGCTTATGTGGCAGCTTCTCCATAAAAACAATAAGTCCCCGTTTCGCATTATTATAGGGGGATTCCTGTTGGTGATCCTGGCAGGAAGTTTTCTCCTTATGCTCCCGATTGCAACGAAAGACCGGGTCGTGACGTCGTTTTTGGATGCGTTGTTTACTTCTACATCCGCGGTCTGCGTAACAGGATTGGTCATTCACGACACGGCGACATATTGGTCGGGTTTTGGACAGCTTGTCATTATCCTGCTGATTCAAATAGGCGGCCTGGGCGTCGTCACAGTGGCGGGGGCCTTTGCGATCCTTTCGGGCCGCAGGATCGGCTTGATGCAGCGAAGCACCATGCAGGAAGCGATTGCCGCGCCCAATGTGGGCGGGATCGTGCGCTTGATCGGTTTTATTTTAAAAACGGCCTTGGCGGTCGAGATGCTGGGGGCAGTCCTGCTCTTTCCTGGGTTTTACAGGGAATTTGGCCTGATAAAGGGCGCCTGGTATGCCTTGTTTCACTCCATATCCGCTTTTTGCAATGCAGGGTTTGATCTGATGGGGATGAAAGCGCCGTTTTCCTCTTTGACAGATTATTCGGCAGATCCCGCGGTCTCGATCGTGATTGCGCTTTTGATCGTTGTCGGCGGTATCGGATTTTTGACATGGGAGGATATCCGGACGAACCGGCTGCATTTTCATCGGTATCGGATGCAGAGCAAAGTGATTTTGTCCGTGACGGCTGCGCTGATTTTCATCCCGACCGTATACTTTTTCTTTTTTGAATTTGCACAGTTCCCCATGGGGGAGCGGATCCTCTTGTCCGTTTTTCAGGCGATCACGCCCAGAACGGCCGGATTTAATACTGCGGATTTAACGGCCATCAGTGAGACCGGACAATCCATCACCACCATTTTGATGCTGATCGGCGGCTCGCCCGGTTCTACGGCAGGCGGTATGAAAACGACCACTCTGGCTGTTCTGGTGGCAAGTGCCCTTGCGGTTTTCCGGCGCAGAGAGAATCCGCATTTCTTCAATCGGCGGGTGTCCAGCGAGACAGTTTCCCAGGCTGCGACGATTCTGATGATGTATCTGGTGCTGTTTTTGACCGGCGGACTGGTCATCAGCAGAATGGAAGACTTGCCCATTCTCACCTGCCTGTTCGAGACAGCATCCGCAATTGGAACGGTAGGACTGTCTTTGGGAATTACGCCGGAGGTGAATTGGATCTCGCATCTCATTTTGATCTGCTTGATGTTTTTTGGCCGTGTCGGCGGCCTGACACTCATATTTGCAGCGCTTTCCAATGGCCAGGCCACAAATGCCCGGCTTCCCCAGGAGCGCATCACTGTTGGATAAAGAAAGGATGAATCAGAAACTATGAAAACCGTTTTACTGATCGGCCTGGGCCGGTTCGGCCGCCATATTGC
Organism: uncultured Oscillospiraceae bacterium; assembly: GCA_902478785.1. Taxonomy (GTDB): domain Bacteria; phylum Bacillota; class Clostridia; order Oscillospirales; family Oscillospiraceae; genus Oscillibacter. The sequence goes on along the minus strand of CABSMJ010000016.1, from coordinate 37,774 downwards.
CAAGAAACTAAACGAACTGAACCATCAGGTCATGGCGGTGGACAAAGATGAGAACAAAGTCAATGCCGTTCTCCCCTACGTAACCAACGCGCAGATCGGAGACAGCACCAGCGAGGAATTCTTGGCTTCCATCGGCGTAAGAAACTTTGATCTCTGCATTGTTGCCATTGGAGATAATTTTCAAAGCTCTCTGGAAACAGCATCCCTGCTGAAGGAGCTGGGAGCAAAAAAAGTGATCGCCAGAGCAGAGCGGGATGTCCAGGCAAAGTTTTTGCTGCGGAATGGTGCGGACGATGTTGTCTACCCGGAAAAGCAGATGGCGGTTTGGACCGCAATACGTTACAGCTCCGATCATATTTTGGATTACATTGCCTTGGGCGACGACCACGCGATTTTTGAAATCGAAGTCCCCGGCAACTGGGTGGGGAAGACCATCGGGCAGCTGGATGTGCGGAAACGGTATCATGTGAACATCATGGCCATTAAGCAGCAAGGAAAATTCTCCATGACGGTGATTACGCCCGACACGGCCTTGCCTGCTGACAGCAGCATTCTGGTCCTGGGGACACAGCGTGATATCCAGAAGTGTTTCCACATATAAAAGCAGTCCACACTGCGGTGTAAGAGAGAAGGGCGGTCATGGAAGAGTTTATCCTACTGGGCGGGTTTGCTGCCATTGCGGTATTTGGGTATTACATCATGTCAAGATTGGATGACTTTTTGAATGCAGTTCAAAAGGAAACTGAGCGGCAGGAGGAAACGCCGTATTTGAGCATCGCAACCTCCAGCCTGGATGCCGTACCAGAGGTTTTACACATTTTAGAAGAGATCAGCCACCGTTACCCGGAGGTGCGGTGCAGCATATCGATCGGACAAGAGGAGGAAGTTGTACAGGCCCTTCAAGCAGGAAGTGCTGATGTAGCGGTTTTGCCGGCCGAGGCGGCGAGCGGCATACAGGCCCAGTGGGAATGCATTTCCCTTGATCCGCAGCCATTATTCTTGGATCATGGGATGGTGGAGATGAAGCCCATACAGAAGGCACCGCAGCTTCAAAAAATTTTGTGGAAAAACGACCATGCACATTTTTGGGTATCTGAGTTTCTTTACAGACTCTGCGGACAATGACTGCAGAGTGTGCTATAATGCACCTGCTTGAAAGGAGGGCGTTTCATGGATACCATTCCCCTGCCTGAGCAGATCGGCGGTAAAAAACAAGGAAAACTCACGATTTTTACCAGTTATTTTTCTGGAACCGGAAAAAGCTATGCCATGCTGGAAGCGGCTGAAAAGGCCAGGCAAGCAGGGATTGACGTGGTAATTGGGCTGCTTTGTTGTGACTTGTGGCCGCAGACCGGGACACTGGCGGAAAAGTTTGAAGCATTGCCCTGCAAGCATGTGGTCCACAGTGGGCAGACAGAGTACGAAGTGGATCTGGATGCCTGCTTGAAAAGATTGCCGCAGTTAATTCTGATTGATGATCTGGCTCATTTGAATGGAGATGCGTCCCGGCACCGGAAGCGCTACCAGGATATCGAGGAACTGCTGAAAGCAGGCGTGGATGTCTATACGACGTTGGATATTCAGCATATTGAAAGCATCCAGGATACGATTTTTTCCATACTGGGATCTTCAGAATTGAAGCGGATTCCCGACCATGTGTTTGATCGGGCGGCACAGGTGGAATTTGTGGATATTGAGCCGCAAAGACTGCAGCAGCGGCTGCTGGAGCAAAAGAGGGGGGAACTGCTTTCCAACTGCTCGCTGTCTCAATTGAGCGCGCTCCGGGAAACCGGCTTGCGCCGCTGCGCCGACCGGGCAGCACTCTATACCCATGAGGTTCATAATAGAGCGGAATACCGGACGCATGAGCATATCCTGGTGTGCCTTTCTTCTGCGCCTTCCAATGAGAAAATCATTCGTACCGCAGCGCGAATGGCCAGTGCCTTTCAATGCGGATTTACGGCTCTGTTCGTAGAAACGAAAGAATTTCAGTGGATGACCCAGACAGATAAAGAGCGCCTCCAGGCCAATATCCACCTGGCACAGCAGCTGGGTGCATCCATCGAAACGGTTTACGGCGATGATGTGGCGTATCAAATTGCGGAGTTTTCCCGCTTGTCAGGGGTCACAAAAATTGTGCTGGGCCGCAGTGGAATCCCTCACCGGCCATGGTTCCATAAGGCATCTTTGACCGAGCGGTTGATCGAACTTTCGCCTGAGCTGGATATTCATATTATCCCCGATAATGGATTGAACAGCCAGCTTTCGGCAAAGCGGCGGGAGATCATACATATGCCGTCGGTATCCGTTCTGGATCTTCTGAAAAGTGCGCTGATCCTTGTCCTTTCCACACTGATCGGTTTTTTGTTTTACCACTGGGGTTTTACAGAAGCCAATATCATCACGCTCTATATTTTGGGCGTCATGTTGGTTTCTGTATCGACGAAGAGCTCTGTCTGCAGTTTTATTGCATCCATTGTCAGCGTATTGACATTCAACTTCTTTTTTACCGTTCCGAGATTTTCCCTGCATGCCTACGACAGCGCGTACCCTGTTACGTTCCTGGTGATGTTTCTGGCCTCCTTGCTCACCGGGTCGCTGGCGTCCAAATTGAAGTCTCACGCGAAACGATCTGCACAGGTAGCGTGGCGGACAAAACTCCTTTTTGAAACGAACCAGATCCTTCAAAAGGCGAGCAGCCAGGAAGAAATTATTTGTGTCACCGCAAAGCAGTTATTAAAAATATTTCAGCGGGACATTATTGCGTATCGCATAGATCCGGAAGGACAGATGAAACCCGAGCTGTTTCTTGTGGAGGATATGACTCCAACAGACTGTTATACCTCTGAGAAGGAACAGGAAGTAGCACACTGGGTGGTTACAAACAACAAGCGGGCAGGTGCGGGAACGGAGACCTTTTCTGATTCCGCCTGCACCTATCTGTCTATCCGAACGGGGGACCGGGTATACGGAGCTGTTGGCATCGCGTCATCGGACAAGCCTCTGGATTCCTTTGAGAGCAGTATTCTCCTCTCGGTCTTGGGAGAATGTGCGCTGGCCCTGGAAAACCAGAAGAATTTGGAGGAAAAAGAAGCCGCGGCGGTACTGGCCAAAAACGAGCAGCTTCGAGCCAATTTGCTCCGATCCATTTCCCATGATCTGCGCACGCCGCTTACCTCGATTTCTGGGAATGCCAGCAATCTGCTCTCCAATGGAAATCTGTTCGACACAAAGACGAAAGAACGGATGTATACCGATATCTATGATGATGCCATGTGGCTCATTAACTTGGTGGAAAATCTGCTGTCTGTTAGCCGGTTGGAAGAGGGCAGGATGAATCTGCATGTTGCAACAGAGCTGATCGACGAGGTGGTGGCGGAAGCGCTGCGGCACATCAACCGAAAGAGCGTGGAGTACCACTTGCATGTGCAAAGCAGCGATGAATATCTTTTGGCACAGATCGACGCGAAGCTGATCGTTCAGGTTCTCATCAACATTGTGGATAATGCCATCAAGTATACGCCGCCGGGATCTGAGATCGATATCAGTTGGAGGCGAAACGGAGCCTTTATTGAAATCTCTGTGGCGGATAATGGCCCGGGTATTTCAGATCAGGCGAAGCCTCATGTTTTCGATATGTTTTACAGTGCGTCGAATCGAATCGCCGATAGCCGACGCAGCATGGGGCTGGGACTGGCACTGTGTAAATCCATTGTGAATGCCCATGGTGGTGAAATTACGGTAACAGATCATATGCCCCATGGTTCCATCTTCACATTTTCCGTACCGGCCGGGGAGGTAGAGCTACATGAATAAACCTTTGATTTTAGTGGTTGAGGACGATACACCTATTCGCAACCTGATTACAACAACATTGAAGGCCCATGATTACCGTTTTCTGACGGCAGCAAATGGGGAATCCGCCATTTTGGAAGCATCTTCCCATAATCCAGATATTATTTTGCTGGATCTGGGCCTTCCGGATATGGATGGCGTGGAGGTCATTCATAAAGTCCGCTCATGGTCTAATTTGCCGATCATTGTCATCAGTGCCCGCAGTGAGGACACAGATAAAATTGATGCACTGGATGCCGGCGCCGATGACTATTTAACGAAGCCTTTTTCGGTAGAAGAGCTGCTTGCCCGGCTGCGGGTGACGCAGCGGCGGCTGGCTGCCCTGCAGGTTGGCACGGTGAATACAGATGCAGTCTTTACAAATGGCAAATTAAAAGTAGATTATGCGGCGGGCTGTGCGTTCCTGGATGGTCAGGAACTCCACCTGACTCCCAGTGAGTATAAATTACTGTGCCTGCTGTGCAAAAATGTAGGCAAGGTGCTCACCCATACGTTTATTACCCAGCAGATCTGGGGAAGAAGCTGGGAAAACGACGTTGCATCCCTTCGTGTGTTTATGGCAACTCTGCGCAAGAAACTGGAAAAAGAGCCTGGATCGCCTCAATACATTCAGACGCACATCGGCGTTGGATACCGCATGATGAAAGTGGAATAATGAACTTTTCTGCCGCGGGGGGCACAGGATTTACCTGTATGACATTGAAAATGCAGCACAAGCGCAATGGACGAATTATGGTTGGGCTGGGCTGGCTGTCTTTGACCGGTAAAGGACAAAGAATGTTATGAAGATTTGAAAGGTATTCTTATATTGTGTGGCTTTGCTGCTGATGGTAGTTTATTTTGTTATCATTCGTATTGTTTATTTATTTCTTGAACAAATGGTGAAGAAGGTATCGTGATATAGCTGCAGAGGGGGGTGTTGATACTATCTGGATATGAAGAGTTGTCTTGCCCCACACGCTGACCCACATACGGAAACGAACAGACGGAGACAATGGACCAAACCGAGCTGCCGACCTCATCTTTTTTTGGAAAAAAGGACCGGAAAGCATTGAAACGCAAGGGCTGGAAGGCTCCAAGTCAGTTGGTAAGGATGAGGTCGGCAGTTCGAATCTGCCCAGCAGCTCCAGAAAACACCTGAAATCTTCGGATTTCGGGTGTTTTTTGTTGCAGATTTGCACTTTTTGGTGTGGGTCAGACAGTTGACCCACACCGTGACCCACATGCGGAAATGTCCAGAAAGGTTTGAAGCGCACTGGATAGGAAGTTTTGCTTCCTACCCAGTGCGCCTTCTCTTTTTAGTGCCTTTTCTTTTTACATGACTTGCTCCATGAAGGCGCCCATGGCCTGGGCTGCCTCGTCCTGCTTCTGCCGCGTAGCGTGGGTGTAGGTGCGGAGGGTAAAGCCTGTGCGATGTCGTGGTGGCCCAGCATGCTGGATACAGTCTTCACGTCCGCGCTGTTTTGCAGGGCTGTGGTGGCGGAGGGAATCTCCATCCGCCACAAATACCATGGGGGGGTGCTGCTCAAAACCGTAAACTGGCTGCCGCCGCTGGCGGACTGCTTCCGATAGAGAGAACACCACGTTGCCGTCATTGGCCCGGGGCAGGAGCAGCTGGACCTGGGACCAGCTCCCGGCGGTTCCCTCCTTCCAGGGCACGCAGGCGCCGGCTGCTCGTTTGATCCAAATAATGGGACCGACTTCATAAACTCTTGCCAGCGCGTCTGATAGTCCGGGTGCCTTTGAGCCTGCCATCATCGGTACCATCTCCGCGCCTCTGGCCGAGATCAGATAAGCAAAATGCGCCTGCGTGACATCATGACACGCAGGCGCATAAAGCAGAGCAGGATCGTTAGCTTATTTGATTTTGTGCTTTGCCTGAGAACAGCAGACCGAGGACTACTGGCTCAGTCCGATTATTGAATGGAAGTCAATGCCTTGCCAGCCTGCGCCATTTCGTCAGCTGCCGCAGTCATTCTATCAGAGACGGCTTGGCTTTCCTCCTCACTGGCGGTTCCATCCACTGCGCCCTTCATAAGGTCTACATATTCATCCAGGACATCGCCCATTTGCGTACAGGCATTGGCCAGACGTTCATGAGCTTCTGCATACTTCTCAGGGGGATTGTCAATGGCCGCAAAGTCATAGTAAGGCTGCTCATACGCACGCAGATCTTCCAGTTGTGGCAGCAGGGCATCCAGATCCTCCTGTGAGGCAGCGGTTGACATGGTGGACATGATCTCTGCCATATCATTACTGAAATCAGTTATAGCATCAGGCAACGCATTGACTTTCTCCATATAGGACGCTTCATCCATGGTATCGGATGTAGTATCAGACGCTTCACTCTGTTCCACCTGGCTTGTGGTATTGGGGTCTGTGGAATTGCTTTCCGTATTGCTGTCCCCTGCGCAGCCCGCCAAAGCCAAGGTCAAAACGCTTGCTAATAAAATTCCCAGCACTCTCTTTTTCATGATCCTTTTCCTTCTCTAAACTATTTTTCTACTATCGACAGCCCTCAGCCGTTACGCTTTTCTTACGCCAGCCTGCTCCAACGCGCTGGCAAGCTTTTTTGTGAACATTCCTGTGAGCTTGTGGCTCTTCCCATCTGCTGTCGCCAGGGTAAGGCCACCCATTCCCGCAGAAAAAGAAACAACTTGATCCAATGGGTAGTCAAAGAAAAGGGTTAAAGCGTCAGTAAACACGACTCGCTGATCGGTGATATGCAGTTTGCCCGGATTGGGCTTCGGCATAACAATCATGTGTTTTGTGATGTAAGACGCAGCCGCCTCGCCTAAAAGCTTCTCATTTGCTCGCAGTTCCCACTTGTTTAACTTCATAATTTTTCCTCCCATATAAGATCTATCTATTTAGGTATCATCAGAGAAATCCGATGGTATCCTCCTATTATGGCTCCACGTTCTCCTGCGCTTTGCGCGAGACGGTCTGCCTGATCTTCCTGGTGATGGCCGAGCCGACTACCAGCAGAAGAAGCCCTACACCAGCGCGGATGGCTAAATCCAGTATCCAGCTAACCTTGCCGTGGCGGTACATATCCAGCACATACACCGGATCGACCTCATACTCCTCCGCCATTTGATGGAGCATGGTCTTTTCCTCTGTTGTTGCGTACCGGACATAACCTGTGGGCAGTTCCCCGCCGGGGCGGAGCATGAGATAGTCATCAAAGTAGACACAGACATAAGAGCCATCCTCCAGCGGGGCCAGATAATACCGGTTATAGAAGCCGGACGCCAGAAAGTCCAGCAGAAAGCCCCTGACTGGGGCAGGATCAGCTGTCGGGATATATTCAGAGATCGTAACCGATCTCCTTACACCGTTCTTGCGGCTGGTATGTTCCCCTGCGTACTCGGTATCCCGTAGGCGTAGCAGAGGGGCCTCGATAAGGCCCTCTTTGGACGTTGTAATGGGGGCGTTTTGAAAATAAGAATCCTCCACATCGGCCTGAGTATGTATCACGGAAACCGATGGATCAGGCATCTGGCCCTGTCCCGTTCCCGTCCCCGCCCACAGGTCATAAATCCAGCCTGTGGGGGCGCACATCATCAGCCATACGCCAAAGACAATTCCTAATGCAATTTTCAAAATGGATTGGGGGGAATATTTTGTGTGCTCCACGGTTCAGCTTCACCTTTCACAATTTTTTGACTCACGGCCGCTTTCATATGGCCTCCGGAGTTTCCTGCTTGCGGCACGTGCGGGTCTATCCATGGACCTGCGGCGCCCGGGAATGACCTCTTCCATTAATTTATGTTATGAGAGAGCGGCACGGGGACAAAAAATTGTTGAAGAGTGCATTTCTGCTGACAGACAGAAAAAACAAGGGACCGTTCTTGAGAACGCTCCCTTGCATGAGGTTTGATTCACCGGCGGAATGACGTTATGGAGCATGGCAGAAAATATCCCGCCTTTGCTGCTCCGCTGCATAAACCGGGCAGTTATGTCCACGCCCCGTCCGCGCCCCACACGCAGTACTCGGAGCTCCCTGCCGGCAAGCACCGGGCACTTCTCCCCTGGCAGAAAAAGCAGGCATTCGGAGTGTTGTGCTCCGGGGGCCTGCTGCCTTTTCTTCCTGCATTAGCCGTTCCTTTCCTGCGGCGATCTCCGCCTGCATTTGCTGCCGGTTTTACTTCCTCTCCAGCTGAGGCATCTGCTGAAAGCAGTCTGTTGCCGCCTGGATAGACAAAATTGTTGTTGCCAACCTATTTCGCACCGCTGCTGTCGTCATAGCCGGTATGCTTCACCGTGAGACGCATTGCAGCGGCAAAAGGCGGGGCCTCCATTCGCCTAACAATATAAAGCAAGGGCAGTCGAAAAATCGACTGCCCTTATGGATAGTTTCCGTTATTCAAAATGATGTCAGGGTTCCAGGATTTGCAGCGTTTCGCAGATATGCTTTGCGATTTCTTCCACAGGAGGGGTGCAGCCGTCCTGATAGTCCGTGGCCCAGACTGCCAGGGAATAGTCAAGACCCATGGGGAAGTAGCCGGTTTGCTGTACCATGGTGCCATCCTCTGTTTCCCGTGTAAAGCGCAGGGAATAAACCCAGGTGTCACCGATCTGTTCCGTCCAGTATTCCTTGTCCTGCATCTGGGTCGGCAAGCCGCTATCGGGGCTGGTCAAAAATTCGTAATACGCTTTTTGAACCTCCGGGTCTGCGTAATCGAAGTCTTTGCTCCGATTTTGCAGGCTGAGGATCTGCACACTGACATTGGACGGGGTGGCCGTAGCAGCATCCTGCGGTGTGAAAAGGGTCAGCCGCAGTTCATCGCTGGAATTTTCATGCTTTTGCCAGTTTGCGGGGATTTCATAGGACAGATAGGTGTCCTCATATCCCTGCGTTTCCCAGGTGGGTTGGGATTGGTCCGCCGCGATTTCCTCCGAAGAGAGCGCTGAACCGGTGAGGTCGGAAGAGACCTGGGGACTGCCGGCGCATCCGGCAAGCAGGAGAAGGAAAAGACTGCTGCTGACAAGAGTACGAATCACACCACTTGATTTCATTTCGTTGTCCTCCAAACATAGTATAGGGAACCTCCGAACCAGCAGGCCCGGAGAACTTTTTATCTCTCCACGGGAACCCCTATCTGGGCCAGAGCATCTGCCGTGGTTTTTGCGGGCATGGTGTTGATGACATAGTTGGTGCCGTCCTTGGCCCGGATATTGATACCGATTTTCCCGCGAATGGTTACTGCCGCGATGTCGGACTTCTCCAGTGCGAAATCCACCTTGTCGCCGGAGAGGCGGGTATAGACCACCCGCTGATTGGTGATGTCCAGGACCCCGTGGGGGATGCTGTATTTATTGAGATAGACATTTTTCTGCATCCAGACCACCTGGGTGGCCAGGATGGAGACCTCTCCCTCCCGCATGGTGATCTGGGGCGTAGCCTTTGTGCTGAATCCGCCTTTTTTGCCATGACCACAATAAAGACAATTACGGCCACAATCATCAAAACGGGAAGAACGGTTGGAATAAACAGAAACAAGTAGTCCATTTTATTTTCTCCTTTTATATGTTTTTCACTGAAATCAGGGGATGAAGCATCACTGCATTATTGCGTAAGCAATTGCCGCTTCGATCAGCACCACCACAGCGCTGACCTTTGGGATTTGCTTCTTTGCCAGCATCACCCCAAACAGAAGCAGGGAGATGCCGAAGCAGACCAAAACGATGGGGAGGAACTTCGCAGGGGCGCACATCACACCGAATATTCCGGCACAGGCGGCATAGGTGCCATAGTTGCTGCACTCGTCCTTCAGCCGCCCGGCCTCCAGCGCCTCCGGGGTCAGCTGACAGGCGGAGAGAGCCATTCTTTCCGCCAATTGCATGGCCCGGTCGCAGGCTGCCTCCTGCATGAAGTCAAAGGGATAGAAGGCGTTCTTGCGGAACTGGTAGGGGGTCAGGTCCATGTCGATCTCCCGTTTCCGGCCGTCCAGCTCCAGCTGGAAGGTGAAGGTCAGGGCCTTGCCCCGCGTCCCGGTCAGACGCACCTGCCGCACGTCGGCGGCGGTGAAGCGCTCAGGGGTACCCAGAGCATAGCTCCGCCTATGTTTGTCGTAGGCCATGGGGATCATCCAGAAGGCATCCCCATCCGCCACAAATACCATGGGATAATAGGTGCTGCTCAGGACGGTAAACTGGCTGCCGCCGCTGGCGGAACTCTCCCGGTGAAGGGAGAACACCACGTTGCCGTCGTTGGCCTGGGGCAGCAGCAGCTGGACCCGGGCCACCAGCTCCCGGCGGTCCGTGCCCTCCAGGGCACGCTGACGCCGCGATGCCCGCTTGAGCCAGATGATGGGGCCCACTTCATAGACCTTTGCCAGCAGGGCGGAACCAAAAATCAGAATGAACAGTAAGGTCACAATTTTATAAAGATCCATATGATTTGTTTTCCTTCCAAAGACCTTGTTCCAGCGGTGTACAGATGCCCCGCCTGTTACAGGGAAGTATTGCCTTGCCCCGGAGTTTGTGCGGTTGTCAGAGTGGTCAGCAGATACCGAATCGTGCCCATCACCTGCGCCTCCTGGGCTCGGCTGTCCTGGAGGGCTGTGATCTGAATCAGGGTGCCGGAATCCGACAGGGAGACGGCACTGTGGAAGGCCTGTCCGTCGGTAAAGTGGATGGTCAGCAGGTTGTGCTGATAGACAGTGCCGTCCTCGGCCTGCAACTCCACCAGATCATTCTCTTCCTGGGGATAGGCGAAGGAGAAGTCCTGGTAGGTGTCCATCATTCTGGCGTCTCCAATGGGCCCTAGAAGCACATCCATGGCCGTCTCGGAGGCCGCCCCCTGCTGCACCCCGATCATATAGACCGTTCCGGTGGCCGGGTCCATAAACTGTCCTGCACCGTCCAGATCCTGAAAGGTGCTGTCCATCTGGAATTGGACGCCGTTTTGTTCATAGGAGACGACAGAGTCCGGGTGCACCTCCGGGATGGAGGTCTCGTTTCCGATGCTGGCAGGCTGGCCGGACAGGGATAGACCGATGCCCCAGCCTGCCAGGGCCAGCACAAGAGTCAGGAGCAAGGGCAGAAAGACCGCGCTCCAGCAGGCCGGCGGCGGGCCCTCCGGGGCGGTTGCTCCCGGCGCGGGAACAAGGTTGGTATAGACCTTCCCGATGGTCATTTTCTTGCGGCGGCTGCCCGCTGCCGTGTTCAGGGCGTAGGAGATTTTCCAGGTCCACTTGGTTTCCTTCTCCAGTCTGGGGTCCGGTAAGTACAAAACGATTCGCCGCAGCATGCTGTCCGCCATGACCTCCCCGGCGCGGATGGAGCGAATGGCACGTTCTATGGCAGAGCGGGCCATCCGCTGCTCCTCCTCCGTGAGGATCTCCCACCGCAGGGCACGGATGGCGCCCGTCTTTGCGGTGAAGCGGTAGGGCTCGATCCGGTTGAGCTTGGCCAGATCCACCCGCCACAGTTCTCCGTCCGTCCGGACGAATACCAGCTGGGGAGACTGGAGGGGATACAGCCGGCTGAGCATCCAGACCGCGCTGACGATCAGGCCCACCGTGGCACCCAGCAGGGCCGAGAGCAGCGGAATGGAGGAGTTGAGGTTTTGGCTGGAACGGGTACTGAGGAGAAAGGCGGCCGCTATGATTACAACAACGGGCACAAGAAGGGGCAGGCACAGGCTCAGCCGCAGGCGGAGCGTCCAGGACAGCCCCGCAAAGGGGCACAGCTGTGTCTGGGAATTCTCGGTGTCCTCCACGGACGGCGCCTGAGCTTCGCTGCTGGGGTGCTCCGGCGGTATGCTGACCGGGCTGGCGCGGTGGAAGGCGGTGATGAGGGTGGGGACGGCACCCAGCAGGGTAAAGAGGTACAGCAGCACCAGATTGCCCCAATAGGCCGCCGCGTTGAGGTATCCCTCATCCAGCAGAAGTCCTATGGCTTGAAAGGCGGTGAATACATCTACCTCTGCTGCCCGGGCCACACTTACGGCAAAATCCAGGCGGTTGCCGAAATAGGTCATGATTACCGTGAGGACGCAGGAGATCACTGCGCCCTTTCGGCTTATGGTGCCCCCCAGCAGGGAGTAGCCCTTGATGGCGCAGACCGCCATCACCAAGCCGCTGATGGACGCCACATAGCCCATCTGCCCGATGCCCACAATGCAGGCCACGCCGATCAGGGAGCCTAGGAACGCTCCCACCAGGCCGGCCAGCACGTTTTCTTTTCTCTCTGGTTTCATCTCTTTCTTTCGTCCTTTCTCGCATTCGTTGGTTCAAGCCGTGTCCGCCGGCGTCCGTTCCATTCGGCCGGACGCCGGTTTCAGATTATGGAAAAATAGCTGCTTTCGCGGACCGCTCCTGCCATTCCGCTTGCGCGCTGAAAAATAAATGGAGCAAGTCTGCATAGATTCTGATGTTTAACATAAGAATGCTTTTTGATATGTTAAAGTCAGGAAAAATGCTTATCTTTAACAGAACAAGGAGCACAGCCGTGAAGATCTATGACTTCAACGGAAAAAAGAATTTGTCCGGTGACCGGATTCGGGAAGCACGGGTCAAACTCCGCCTCTCCCAGGCGGATTTGGCGGCCTGGATGCAGGTCCAGGGGATTCTCATAGAGCGTGACAGCATCAGCAGAATTGAAATCGGGACAAGGTTCACTCCGGACTATGAGCTCCCGGTTTTTTCAAACGTGCTGGGCGTCTCGGTGGCTTGGCTTTTGGGGATGGAGGATTGAACTCCATCCCTTTTTTCTCTCCGAAAAAGGGGGGGACTCCTCCAGAGAGATCCGCCGCAGAGTCCTCTGGCGGCGTTATATTCGGCTCCATCTGCTATTTTGCAGTTCCCTGAAATGATTCCTCCATATTGATTCATGTTATGAGAGGGCGGTGGGGGGACAAAGAATTTTCAAAGAGCTGCTTTCCAGGGACAAGAAAAAAGCGGAGGACCGTTCTTAGGAACGGTCCTCCGCTGGGGGCTAAAATGGTTTGCCGGCGGAATGACGTTGCTGCGCACAGGCTGAAAACAAAGTGGGTGATGCCGTGATAGACATGCTCCCCCACCGGGGTGTCATCCTTTTACAGATGGCGCCGGAAGAATCCACGTTCATGGGCAGATCAAACACCAGACTCTGCCCCGCGTGTAGAGCGCCGGCCAGTCCATCTTATGGGTGAGGGAGTCCATGGAGAAATTGGACCCCACGAAGCCCTCTGAGCTCTGAGGGCAGCAGAGGGATGGGCTCTCCTGCACCGGGTAGTTTTCTATATGTGGGTCTGGTTTTGTGCGGACTAGGAGGCGGGAATGGAGTCGATGACGGCCTTGATCTCCTCCCGTGTCAGTGTGCCGTAGATCATGGTCATGAACTCCCCATCATAGGCGGTAGCGGTCAGGGAGTCCAGGTTGGAGAGGATATAGAACGTCTGGCCGTTGTGGTCATATTCCTCCACAGGCGTGTCATCCTTTTCAAAGGTGCCGGTATTGTCGGTGGGCTGTGTAAAGTGCTGAATCACAACAGCATAGCTCCTGTCCCCGCCAAAGAAGTCCATGTGTGCGGACACGCTGATGTTCAGATCGGTGATCTCCAGATCTCCGGGGGTAAAGCCGTCGGGGTACCATGTGGGGAACAGGTCGTCCATCTCCAACACCTGAAGGACGGACCGGAGCTGCTCGGTATCCTCCTGGTCTGTGTCAGAGTCGGAGGTGGTGTCAGAGCCGGCGGAAACGAAGTGGAAGGTCTCGTCCGTCCAGCGGGCGATGGCGCCGAACACATCCACTCCGGCGGCTTGGGCCACCACCATGCCGCCCAGCAGACACGCGATCAGGGCGGCGGCCAGGATGGTCAGACGCCAGGCAGAGCGGTGCCTGGCTGCCGGGAGCGGGGAGGAAGCCGGATTTGCCTCCGCTGCGGAGGCAGCTTCCTCGTCCTCGAAATCGTATAGGGAGTGGCCGTCGGCATAGGGACGGTATTGGGTCTGGAACTGCTTCCAGGCGGTGTCCGAATCCAACGGCTCATTTCGTTTGGCCAACAGGTCTGAGATATACAAAATTGCATCCAGATCGGAATCTCCGTCTTCTGACGCATGGAAATCCAGGCGAAGAAGCTGCTTTAGCTCTTCTGTACTCATCTGGTCATAGCGGGAATAGTCCTGCTTCTTGTTCCCTTCCGGTGTGGACACCGCGCCCCCTCCTTTCATAAGGTTTATGTACAAGACGGTTGGATTCGGGACATAGTGCTCAAAGATCAGAGAGTTTCTTTTTCAAATGGGCGCGGAGGCGCTGGATTCGCTTCTTGCACGCCTCCACGGAGATTCCGTTCTCCTCCGCAGCCTCCACCATGGTGCAGCCATCCAGCACAATCCGCTTGAGCAGCTGAAAATCCGCGCGGGCGGCCAGATCGCCATAGAGCAGGTCCACATCCGCCTCATCGTAGACCAGCAGCTCCTCCAGGTCCTCCACCTGTAATGACTGCATGATCAGCCGGTTCATGGCGGCCCGGTGCCGCTGCATGTTCCGCATGACATTCTGGAGCGTCCGCATCAGCCATCCCTGAGGATTTTCGTGCTGCAAGGTGTCTTTCGCTTTCACACAGAAGATACAGAAGGTATCTTGTACGACCTCTTCCGCCAAATTCCGATCCCCCAGAATACTGGAGGCATAGGCAACCATCCGCCCGTACATTTCCTGATATAGTTTTGTAATTTGCTCCTCGTCCGGTATGGAATTGCCCACGGTTTCACCATCTGTGTTGCGCTTTGCCCTCGGTTGCTCCGGGAGGTTGCTTTGATTTTATAGATTATCTTTATTATAAATACGATGGACGCTCCTTGCAAGGGGGCAATGTCCAGAGTGTAACAGATAGGAGGGACATCGCCCGCCCAAATGGGTTTCGTATCCCGAGACGCAGGCAAAAAATTGGCATGTGCACCGTTGAAACAGCCCGTCTGCTGTTTGGAAAGTGCACATGCAAAGGAAAAATTCTTTCTCCAAATTCTACTTGCGCGAGATTGAAATTCTGAAAAGGAGCGACTAGAATGAGGGCGGAAACATGACTGCGGGCAGGCCGCAGGGCGTTGCGAGCACCCTGTGACCCTGTACGAGTGTTCGAGGTACTTAGCACAGCAACTTATGCTGCACCATGGGGGTATTATATCTATTTTGCTGAAGAGGTTCCAGGCGGGAAGAGAGATTACCTTGTGCGACACATGATGGATCAGGCGGTGCTGTGTACAGAACTCGGCACCGCTTTTGTGTTTCCAATGGGCCATCCCAGGGGCGGGGAGCGATCCTTGCCGCACGGGGTTGTCCCGTTGGAATTTTCATACGGAGGAGAAAGGAATCATGAGGAAGCAAGTATCTGCTCTGGTGTTGGCGCTTGCGCTGTGTGTATCGCTGATTGCTCCGGCCTTTGCGGCGAATTTCACCGATGTACCCAATACCTACTGGGCGTATAATGAGATTCACTACGTGACAAATAAGGGCCTGTTCCAGGGCACCACAGCCACCACCTTTGCGCCTGGCGCCACCATGACCCGGGCCATGCTGACTGCGGTTTTGTACCGCTATGCCGGCTCTCCGGCTGTGACCGGCAGCGCCCCTTATACGGATGTGGCCGCCGGGGCCTACTACAAGGATGCGGTGACCTGGGCCTATCAAAAGGACCTCTATACAGACGCGGTGATGGGACGGACGAAGCTGGAGCCCAATACCGCTATGCAGCGGGGAGAGTTTGCGGTGATGCTCTATCACTTCTCTCAGCTCATGGGGGACAGCAAGCCTGCCACCACCATCTCCAGCAATCCCTTCACGGATATGAGCAAGGCAGGGGAGGAGATTCGCACGGCCATTCTGGGCTGGGCCTACCCCAACGGCATCCTGACCGGCACCACCAGCACCACCATGTCCCCGGGAACCAGTGTGACCCGTGCCCAGGTTGCCGTGATGCTGACCCGATATGACAAGACCTTCCGTTCTGGCAGCGACGGGGGAGAAACTGGGAACGGCACAAAGGCTGTCACGCTGTCCATTGTGGACAGCGCAGGCATTGCGCTTGACTCCTATACGGTTTTACCGGGCACTTCGCTGATTGCCGCCTATTCTGGAGCGGACAGCGCCACCGTCTCCTCCAGCAATCCCGATGTAGCCAAGGTCACCAACTATAACGGCTATGCAACGATCTGGACGGCGTCGGTAGGAACGGCCACAATCACTGTGACTACACCGAGCGGTGCACAGGCATCCGTTACGTTGACCGTGGCAGATGGAAAAAGCCCGAATCCCAACTATGTTGAGTTTACAGACGAATTGCGGGATGAGACAAGGCTTGAAATCGTAAAACTGTCCAATGAATTGCGGGCTCGGGATGGAGCCGAGGTCGTCATCGAGGCAAATCCAGATACCATGGAGGTGATTTTTGGCCATGAGGATCTGTCCCCCCTTGCAATCGACGACGGACTGATGAGAGCCGCACAGATTCGTGCAGATGAGATGGCAAAAGCGGGGAAGATGACCCACATTAGACCCGGCTTTGAACAGTACGGAAATTCGCTGACGGAAGGGTTTACTGCCCTAAGAGAAGAGGCGGGCGTAGACCTTCTGATAGGCGGGGAAAACGCAGGGTTTTCCATGTCGCTCAGTGCGGAGCAGATCATGGACGCATGGGATCAATCCCAGGGCCACCACGATACCATTTGCAGTCCGGAGCACACCCATATCGGTGTAGGTGTTGCCCGCGGTGAAGACGGATACTACTATTGTCAGATATTCGGAGCAGCCTCTTATTAAATTGGGATGCAGCGGTTTGGCCGCCTTGGGCAAAGGCGCGCAGGCCAGCAAGCGAATCTGCCCAACAGCGCTATAAAAACCGGGCCTGGACAATGATTTGTCCAGGCCCGGTTTATCTATGTGATTTTCTCTCCCATACCTTTGTAAGCCCGGCCGCCGGCAATTTCTCCCGTGCCAGCGACGGAGCGCCCACAGCGTTTACAGATCGGACCGGCGCTTGACCCGCAGACGGCTGATGGCCCGGGCCAGGGTGGCCTGGGCCGCCCGGTACTCCTGGATGCTCTTCTTCTGCAAAAGGGCCTCCTTGGCGGCGTCTGCGTCCCGTTTGGCCCGCTTGGCGTCGATCTCCTCCGGCCGCTCGGCGGTGTCCACCAGGATCAGCACCTCCCCGTTTTCCACCTTGGCAAGGCCCCCGGAGACAGCTGCCTCCTGGGGGACATGCTCCTGGACCTGATAGGTCAGCGTTCCGGGGACGATGGCGGTGATCATATTGCTGTGGTGGGCACAAATGCCGCACATCCCGCCGGCGGTGGGAAGCGTCAGCGAATAGCACGTCCCCTCGTAGAAGGGGTGGTCGGACGCCAGAATGTGCACCTGGAAGGGTTCCATTACGCATCCTCCTCCATGCTCTGGGCCTTTTTCTTCACGTCCTCAATGGTGCCCACATTGAAAAATGCCATCTCAGGATACTCGTCCATATCCCCGTTGACGATGGCCGCAAAGCCCCGCAAAGTCTCCTTCAAGGGCACATAGACGCCGGGGTTGCTGGTGAACTTCTCCGCCACGTGCATGGGCTGGGCCAGGAAACGCTGGATTTTCCGGGCCCGCATCACCGTGGTCCGGTCCTCGTCGCTGAGCTCGTCCATGCCCAAGATGGCGATGATGTCCTGCAGCTCGCTGTACTTTTCCAGAATCTCCTGGACGCTCCGGGCGATCTGATAGTGCTCCTGGCCCACCTTGTCCGGCTCCAACAGACGGGAGGTGGACTGCAAGGGGTCCACCGCCGGATAGATGCCCTGCTCCGCCACCTTTCGGCTCAGCACCGTGGTGGCGTCCAGGTGGGTGAAGGTGGTGGCCGTGGCCGGGTCGGTCAGGTCGTCGGCGGGGACATATACCGCCTGGACGGAGGTGACGGAGCCCTCCTTGGTGGAGGTGATCCGCTCCTGCAGCTCGCCCATCTCGTTGGCCAGGGTGGGCTGATAGCCCACGGCGGAGGGCATCCGTCCCAGCAGGGTGGAGACCTCGCTGCCGGCCTGGACAAAGCGGAAGATGTTGTCGATGAACAGCAGCACGTCCTTGTGCTCCTGGTCCCGGAAGTATTCCGCCATGGTCAGGCCTGTCAGGGCCACCCGCATCCGGACGCCGGGGGACTCGTTCATCTGTCCGAACACCAGGGCGGTCTTGTCTGACACGCCGCTGGAGCGCATCTCATTCCACAGGTCGTTGCCCTCCCGGCTGCGCTCACCTACGCCGGTAAAGACGGAGTAGCCGCCCAGCTCCATGCCCACGTTGTGGATCAGCTCCTGGATCAGCACGGTCTTGCCCACGCCGGCGCCGCCGAAGAGGCCGATCTTGCCGCCCTTGGGGTAGGGCTCCAGCAGGTCGATGACCTTGATGCCGGTCTCCAAAATCTCCCCAATGGGCCGCTGCTCTTCAAACGCCGGGGGCTTGCGGTAGATGCTGTGACGCTCCACATCCTCTGCCAGAGGCTGGCCTCCGTCGATCACGTCGCCCAGGACATTGAACATCCGTCCCAGGGTCACCTCACCTACCGGGACCGTGATGCTGCTGCCGGGGGCGCAGACCTGCATGCCCCGGCACAGACCCTCACTGCCTGCCAGCAGGATACAGCGGACTGTGTCATTTCCGATGTGCTGGGCCACCTCCATGACCCGCTGGGCCCCGTCCAGAGAGACCGTGAGGGCCTCCTGGATCTTGGGCAGGCTGCCCTGCTGAAACTTTACATCCACCACAGGTCCTGATATTTGAACGATGCTTCCGTATTTCACGATACCTGCACCTCTTTTCTGCGTTTTTTCCTCTGCGCCTTGGCCCCGGCGGTCACCTCAGTGATCTCCTGGGTGATGGCGGTCTGCCGCACCCGGTTGTATTGCAGGGACAGATCGGCCAGAAGCTCCTCTGCGTTTCGATTGGCGGAGTCCATGGCCGTCATCCGGGCCTGCTGCTCGCTGCAAAAGCTGTCGATCAGGGCGCTGTAAATAAAGCCCGCCAGATAGCTGTGCATGATCCGGTTGAGCACCACCGATGCGGAGGGCTCAAAGGTAAAGGGGACCATGATCTTCTTTTCCTTCTCCGGGGTGGCAAAATAGGTCCTGTGGAAGGGCAGAAGCCGGGTGGAGTGGACATGGGCCTCCATTCCGCTTCCCATGTCCGTATAGATGATGAAGATCTTTTTCAGCAGCCCCGCGTCATACTGCTCCAGGAGCATGGAGCTGATCTCTCTGGCCCGGTCCAATGTGGGGTTCTGGGCCGTATAGAGGAACATGCGCTCAATGGGGATGCGGTGCTGGGTAAAAAAGCGCCGGCCATATTCCCCCACCACAAAGAGCTTCATGTCCTCGTGGTCGTCCAGCAGCCGCTGGGCCTCCTTGAGCACGTTCTGGTTGTAGGCGCCCGCCAGGCCCTTGTCCGCGGTGATGACCAGACAGCCGTAGGTCCCCGGGAGCTCCGGCTCCTGATCGGGGGGATAGAAATAGGGGCTGTCCACGTCGTTGGCCGTGCGGAAGACCCGCTTGATCTCACTGCGCAAAGCGTCAAAATAGGGCCGGGTCTGCTCCAGCTCGCTGCGGGCTCTGCGCAGCTTGGTGGAGGCGATGAGGTACATGGCGTTGGTGATCTTCTGGGTTTCCTTGATGCTGTCGATTCGGCCCTTGATTTCCGTTGTACTTGCCATGGGCCCTTACCTCTTTTCTCCCTGGCAGGTGCCGTCCAGCCATTTCTTGGCGAAGGCCTGGGCCAGATCCACGATGGACGTCACATCCTGGTCGCTGAGCGCACCGGTCTCATCGATTCGGCGGCACAGACTGCCGGCAGAGCGCTCCATCTCCGCCAGGAAATCGCTGCGGAACTGGTCCATCTGGCGGATGGGGATGTCCTGCATCACATGGTGCAGCGCCGCCACCAGCAGCAGGACCTCCTGATGCTGGCACATGGGGTGGTACTGCGCCTGCCGCAGGAGCCGCATCAGTCCCTGGCCATAGACCAGCTGCTTCCGGGTCAGATCGTCCAGGTCGCTGGAGAACTGGGTGAATACCTCCATCTCCCGGAACTGGGCCAGGTCCAGACGCAGTGCGCCTGCGGCCTTTTTCATGGCCTTGGTCTGGGCGTCGCCGCCCACACGGGACACGGAGAGGCCCACGTTCACGGCGGGCCGCTGACCGGAGAAGAACAGATCGCTCTCCAGAAAGATCTGGCCGTCGGTGATGGAGATGATGTTGGTGGGGATGTAGGCGGACACATCGCCGGCCTGGGTCTCCACGATGGGCAGGGCGGTCATGCTGCCGCCGCCCTTTTCCTCCGACAGGTGGGCGGAGCGCTCCAGCAGCCGGGAGTGGAGATAGAACACGTCGCCGGGGTAGGCCTCTCGTCCGGGGGAGCGCTCCAGCAGCAGGCTCAGGGCCCGGTAGGCGATGGCGTGTTTGGAGAGGTCGTCATAGACGATGAGCACATCTCTGCCCTTGTCCATGAAGTACTCGCCCAGAGCGCAGCCGGCGTAGGGGGCGATGTATTGCAGCGTGGCGGAGTCGCTGGCGGAGGCGCTGACCACCACGGAGTAGTCCAGAGCTCCGAACTGTTCCAGTGTCTGCACCACCTGGGCCACAGAGCTGGCCTTTTGGCCGATGGCCACATAGATGCAGATCACGTCCTTCCCCTTTTGGTTCAGGATGGTGTCCAGGGCGATGGCGGTCTTGCCGGTCTGCCGGTCGCCGATAATCAGCTCCCGCTGGCCCCGGCCGATGGGGAACATGGAGTCGATGGCCAGGATGCCCGTCTCAATGGGCTTGTTGACCGCCTGGCGGTCGATGATGGCCGGAGCGGTGGCCTCGATGGGCCGGTAGCCGTCGGAGGAGATCTCCCCCTTGCCGTCGATGGGGGAGCCCAGGGCGTCGATCACTCGGCCCAGACAGGCGTCACCCACCGGAATGCCGGCCATTTTTCCGGTTCTGCGCACCCGGCTGCCCTGGGTGATCTCCTCGTCATCGCCAAAGAGGATGCAGCCCAGCTCATCCTCCCTGAGCTCCTGGACCATGCCCTTGATGCCGCCGCTGAACACCAAGATCTCGCCGTAGCTGGCGTGCTCCAGGCCGGAGACGGTGGCGATTCCATCGCCCACCGTCAGCACCTGGCCCACCTCCTCCGGCGACACCTCCGGGGCCCAGTTGGTTGCGGTCTCCCGGATGAGGGAGAGCACATTGTCTCTGGACGGGTTCAGCTGCCGGAGCTGTTCTTCAAACTGCCGCAGCCGCCCCTCCACGCTCCAGTCGTACACGTCGGTACCCACCTGCAGCACAAAGCCGCCGGTGAGGGTGTCGTCCTGCTGCCATTCCAGGGTGAGATCCTGGTGATACGTCTGCCGCAGAAAGTCCAGCAGCCGCCGGCGATTGTCCTCGCTGGGCGGGGTGCTGCCCCGGAGAAGGGCCTTTGTCTCACTGGGATTGCTCATCATGGGAAGGCCTCCTCTCCGCCAGGGTCAGGAACTGCTCATAGGGATCGCCGTCGGCGCCCAGGGCGATTTTCTCCGCCGCAGTGACTGCGATGTCCACCAGTTCCTTGGAGGCCTTGGAGATCATCTCTGTCTTTTCCCGCTGGGCGTTCTCCTGGGCCTTGGCCAGGATCTCCTCTGCCTCCTGCTTGGCGTCAGCCACCTGCTGGGACCGGAGCTGCTCCAGCTCCTGCTCTGCATCTGCCTGACGCTGGGCGATGGTTTTCTCCACCTGGGACATCTTCTCCTGATATTCGGCCTTCATCTGGTCGGCCTGCTCCTTTACCTGCTGGGCCTCCTGGTGGATGTTCTGATAATAGGACTGGCGCTGCTCCATAAACTGCTTGACCGGGCGGTACAGCAGCAGATACAGGCCTCCGGCCAAAATGGCGAAATTGAACAGATGCAGCAGGATCTGCTGCCAGTCAATGTTCAGTGGAATACTCATGACCACACCGCCTTTACAGGACAAAGATGACCAGAATGACCACCAGCAGGGCGTAAATGATGGCTGTTTCGATGAACACCAGGTCCAGCATCAGTGTGGTACGGATCTTGCCCTCCATCTCGGGCTGGCGGGAGATGCCGTCGGCGGCCTTGCCGCCCACGATGCCCATGCCCACGGCGCCGCCTGCGGCGGCCAGGCCGATGGCAATGCCCACGGCAACGGCCTTCATGCCGATGGAGGAGCCGGCGCTATCCTCCTGGGTCTCCACGGTGGCGGTCTGGGCGTCAGAGGAATCGTCTGCGGCGAAGGCGGGGACCGCCAGCAGCGCCGCCAGCATCAATACGAGAAGAGCAACAGAAACTTTTTTGATACAATTCATGGTAAAGACCTCCCTATAACATGTTCAAACACTTTGCGCCGGCTCCGGACGCTTGGACTTCGGGGCTTTGGCGCGTTTCTCTTTTGGCTCGGACATCTCTCCGTAGAAGAGCGCCGTCAGCATGGTCAGCACATAGCTTTGGATCAGCGCGTGCAGCAGTGTAAAGAGCACTGCCACGATCACCGGCAGCACATAGCTCAACTGGGCGTAGTAGTAGACCAGCTCCGTGACCAAAAGGCCGCTGAGCAGTGCGCCGAAGAGACGAAAGCTCATGGAGATCAGCAGCGAGATCTCCTTCAGGGCGCTTCCGATTCCCCGCAGGCCGTTTCCGGCAATGGCGCCGGAGAAGATGACCAGGTAGGAGAGCACGCCCAGCATGATGGCCGCGTTCACATCCGACAAAGGTGCGGGGAGCGTGACGGAATTGCCGTTGGTGGCAATGGCCTGGAAACCAAAGAGCTCAAAGAGCGTACCAAAGAAGATGTACGCACCGGCGGCAAAGACGTAGGCGCCCAGGAAGCTGTTGCGCCAGGGGCTGTTGGACTTCGCCAGGCCGTCAAACATGCTCACCGCCTGCTCCAAAAGCAGCTGGAACTTTCCAGACACATATTGGAACCTGGGGATCACAAAGATCCGAATGCACAGTGCGGTCACCAGAAGTACCACCATCACCACCAGGGCGGAAAGAAAGCCTGGATTCACCGGGCGCAGGCCAAAGAGGCTGATCTGATTGGTCTCGTGGAGGACTGCGTCCCGCATGGTCTCCTGAATGGTCTCCGTCTGCGCTCCGCCGGGAACCACGAAGCTCCCCAGCAGCAGCACAGCGCTGACGCAGATCCACAGCAGCAAAAATTTCTTCTTCTGTTTCATGACACAACCCTTCTTTTTTTGCCAATGTCCGGCACCGGGCGCAGTTCGGCACCGGGAAGGCCCACCGGGGCTGTGGGCACCGGGGCCTCTCTGGGGTTGGGCGGCCGGCACCCACGGTGCCGGCCGCCCAACTATGCACGCTGGCGGACAGAATCAGCCTGCGCTGGAACCCACCCGCAGCTTGCGGTAGTATCCATCCACATAGGAGATATAGACGATGCCGCCCACCACATAGGCGATAGCCGTCAGGGCAAAGCCGGTGGTCAGGCCGATGGACTCCTGCATGAAGCCCATGAGCAAAGAGCCGATGCCGATGCCGATATCATAAGAGAGCATATAGGTGGCATTGGCGGCGCCCCGCTTGGGACCGGGGGTGGTGCCGGTAACGAAGGACTGGAACAGGGGCTGCAGGATGCCGTAGCCCAGACCGAAGAAGAAGCCCGCCACCAGCAGGTGCACGCCGGTGGTCAGGAACAGGAAGCTGATCATGGTGAGGATCAGGACCACCAGGCTGGCATAGACCAGGGGACGGTGCTTGCCGCCGTCGATGGCCTTCTGGGTGGACAGCTTGGAGATCAGCATACCCACCACCAGGCAGATGTAGAAGTAGGGCAGATACCCCATGATGTCCTTTTCCTGGGCCAGGATGGAGCAGTAGGCGATCACTGCGCCGTAGGGGATCATTAAAAACATCATGTTGAGCATGAAGGGCACGGCGGGGCCGTAGATGGTCTCACGGATGGAGAACTTCTTCCGCTGCACCTTGGGGTATTTCATCCGGCAGCAGGATACGCAGATCAATGCCAGAACGGTGATGCCGAAAATGGTCAGGAAGGAGGCCTTGCTGCTCATGTTGCTCTGGACCTGCAGTCCCACATAGGGGCCCACTGCCATGCCGATGGACACGGTGAAGGCAAAGCGGCTGATGCCCTCGGTGACTTTGCTGGTGGGCAGCACATCTCCGGCCAGCGTCATGGTGGCGGAGGCGCACACGGAGTACACAACGCCCATGTACAGCCGGACCACGATCAGCAGACCAAACACGGGGAAGGCGATGAACGCAGGGAAGGACAGGCAGAAAAGGGTCAAAAACAGCAGATACACCCGGTAGCGGTTGAAGTTATCCAGCAGATAGCCCGCCACAGGACGAAACAGCACCGTTGCAACGGACATGGCCGTCAGCACGATGCCCACCTTGGAGCCCGTGATCCCGATCTCCTGGCAGTAGACCGGGATGATGGGGATGGAGGCATAAAACGCTGCCAATACCAGCAGGTTTGTGATGAATAGGAGAATAAATTTCCTATTCCAGATTTTTTCGGCTTTTTCCATAAAAATAAAACTCTCCTTTAGACATATGATATAATAAAAAGTGGCAACTGCCACTAATTTACTATAACACGGCAGACAGAGTTCGTCAATAACTAGTTGCAGTTGCCACCAAATGGATTTGCAAATGGCTGCAAATTCCTTTATAATGAGGGCGCTGCAAAAGGGAGGTGTACGGCATGTCCGCGATTATGGACAGTCCTTTCAAATCCATATCGATTTTGTATCGGAAATCCCACATTTGGCTCAACAACGGCTGTACCCAGTATGATCTCACGGCGGCGCAGGCGGTGGTCATCCTGATCGTCTGCGATTTTGAGATGCTGACCCAGGACGAGATCACAAAGCGGCTGGGCCTGGACAAGAGCGTCATTGCAAAGACGGTGACCAAGCTGGAGGAGACCGGCTTTATCGTGCGCACCACCAACGCCAAGGACAAGCGGACCTATGACATCCGGCCCACAGAGAAGGCCTGGAAGGTGTATCCGTTTGTCAAAGAGGAGATCGACGTGTGCTTCCAGCGCATGACCCAGCAGATGACCGATGCCGAGCGGGCAGAATTTCAGCGGCTCTTGCTGTTGGCCGCCCAAGCCACCATTGCCCAGGAGGACTAGCCCCTGTTTGAAACGCGGCGGGGCGGACTTCCCCGCCCGGAAACGAGCAGGCACAGACACCGGCAAAAGCGCGCTGGTGCCTGTGCTTTTTTCGCTGTATGGGGGAGTTTTCC
The DNA here is from genome assembly GCA_902478785.1 of uncultured Oscillospiraceae bacterium. GTDB lineage: Bacteria > Bacillota > Clostridia > Oscillospirales > Oscillospiraceae > Oscillibacter. The sequence goes on along the minus strand of CABSMJ010000016.1, from coordinate 12,694 downwards.
TGGCTGTAAGGTGGGAAAGCGATGGAAAATCCGGGATAAAAAAAGGACGTTTTTCTGGCTTGCCTGGAAAAATCGTATATTTTGTGAACAAACCTTGCTGATTTTGTTAACATTAGCACTCTCTTGTTGACAGTGCTAATTCCTGGTGCTATAACATAATTGTTCCAAGAGAGAGGGGCCCAAAGGGCACCTCCCGCAGGGCAAAAGATAAGTGCAAAGAATGGAGGAATGACTTATGTTGCCCAGCATTTTTGGTGAGAATCTGTTCGATGAATTTTTCAACGATAACTTTGGTATGTTCCCCGTATGGGACGGCAGCAATGCGCTGTACGGCAAGCACGCCAAGAATTTGATGAAGACCGATGTGCGTGAGACCGAGGACACCTACGAGGTGGACATCGACCTGCCCGGCTTCAAGAAGGACGAGATCAAGGTGGACCTGAAGGACGGTTATCTGACCGTCAGCGCCGCCAAGGGCCTGGATAAGGACGAGAACGACAAGAAGGGCAGATATATCCGTCAGGAGCGGTATGCCGGCGCCTGCAGCCGGAGCTTCTACGTGGGCGACATGGAGCCCGAGGATGTCTCCGCCAAGTATGAGGACGGCATTCTGAAGCTGTCCATGCCCAAGCAGGCCAAGAAGGAACTGCCCAAGAGTTCCAGCATCTCCATCGGCTGATGAAAAAGCGCTTCCACTGCGGCGGAAGCGCTTTTTTTGTGCCTGCGCTCCGGCTGCCCCCAGGCGGGGCGATGGAGGCAGAGAAAAAAGGACCTGATCCACAGAGGATCAGGTCCTTTTTCAAAAGAAAGAGGCGGCCGCGGGAGATAGGAGTCAAAGAAAGACGGGGAGGGTGATTTGCCCGCGGCCGCAGGAGAAAAGCAAAGGAACGAGAAATCAGATCTGCAGGGCAGCGTCCAGGGCGTCGCCGGTAGCCAGAACGGCATTGCCGGGGGCCTTGGCGGCCTCGCCGATGACGAACACCTGAGAGCAGAGCTTCTCCGCGGTCTCCTTCAGAGCGGTGTTGGAGCGGGAGCCCATGGCCAGGATCACGTTGTCATAGCCGCGCATGGAGCCGGTGGTGCCGTCGGAGAGGGTGTAGTCCACACCATCGGTGTAGAACTGGCCCACCTTGGCGCCGGGCTGCAGCTGGACATGGTTCTCGGCGAAGTTCTCGAACATGTACCGGCGGTTCTCCGGGGTCACGTCGGCGGCGATCATGTCCTTCATCTCGATGATGCCCACCTCGTAGCCGCGCTCGGCCAGGAACTCAGCTGCCTCGCAGCCCACCATGCCGCCGCCGACCACCAGGACCTTCCGGCCCACGGCAGCCTTGCCTTCCAGCATATCCTGGGCGGTGATGTAGCCGCAGGTGTCCAGGCCGGGGATGGGCAGGACCAGGGGGTTGGAACCGGTGGCCAAGATCATGGCGTCGGGAGCCAGGGCCTTCAGCGTGGCCTCATCGGCCTCTACGCCGCAGCGCAGATCCACGCCGGCCTTCTGGCACTTGACGATCATGGAGCGAATGGCCTCGGACAGCTGGCCCTTGCCGGTGGGATAGGAGGCGATGCGGAAGTTGCCGCCCAGCTCCTGGTTCTTCTCCAGCAGAGTCACCTTGTGACCGCGGACCGCGCAGGCCCAGGCAGCGTACAGACCGCCGGGGCCGCCGCCCACCACGACCACGTTCTTGGACACGGCGGCGGGCTTGAGCTCAGCCTCCCGGCCCACGCAGGGGTTCACGGCGCAGGTGATGGGCTTGCCGGCGAACATGTTGGGCACGCAGCCCAGCAGGCAGCCGATGCAGGGGGCCAGGGTCTCCAGCTGGCCGTTGCGGGCCTTGTTGGGCATGTCGGGGTCGGCGATGCTCTGACGGCCGAAGGCGATCAGGTCCGCACGGCCCTGCTTGACCAGCAGCTCCGCGTACTGGGGCTCGGTGAAGCGGCCCACAGCGATGATGGGCACGGACACGGCGCGCTTGATCTCGCTGACCAGGTCGGCGTTGAAGCCGCCGTGGGTGATGCCGGGGGCCCACATGAACTCGTCGTGGAGGTGGACGGAGCGGGTCACGTGGAGGGCGTCCACGCCGCACTCCTGCTCCAGATAGGCAGCCACAGCAGCGGCGTCCTGGACGGTCTGGCCGCCCTCCACCTCGTCGCTGGCGTTGATGCGGCAGAGGATGGGCAGGTTGCCGCTGGTCTTGCGGCGGATGTTCTCGATGATGAGGCGGGGCAGGCGCATCCGGTTCTCGAAGCAGCCGCCGAACTCATCGGTGCGGTGGTTGGTGCGCTGGGAGATGAAGGTGCTGACCAGATAGCCGTGGGCACAGTGGACCTCCACCATGTCGATGCCGGATAGCTGGGCGCGGCGGGCGGCGTCACCGTAGCACTCGATGATGCGGTAGATCTCCTCGTTGGACACGGCCTCGGGGATCTCCCGGCCCTGAGCGGCGGGAACGGCGCTGGCGGCCTTCAGGGGATAGCCGGTGAGGGCGGAGTTGCCCTCGGGGCCGGCGTGCTGGAGCTGAATGGACACCTTGGCGCCGTAGGCGTGGCAGGCGTCAGCCACCCGGCGGAAGCTCTCCACCGTGTCGTCGGAGAACAGGCAAGGCTTCCGGGGGCCGCCCTTGGCCTCTTTGTAAACCACGGTGGACTCGATGGTGATGAGGCCGAAGCCGCCCTTGGCCCGGGCCTGATAGTAGGCCAGGGAACGGTCACTGAGGGAACCGTCGGTGTTGGCCAGGTTGTTGCCCATGGGGGGCACCACAAACCGGTTGGGCACGGTCACCGTGCCGATCTGCACCGGAGAAAACATGGTAGGGAATTTCATTTGACCTCTCCTTTTTCTAAATAGATCCGCTCTGCGCTGGTCTGATCGATCCACTGATCCTTGATCTGGGCCAGCTGCTTCATATGCGGCTGCGCCATGTGGCGCTGCTGGGCCCCTTCATCGGCCCATTTTTCCACCAGCAGGATCTGCCGGTCGTCCTCCGCACTGAGGAAGTAGTCGTAGGACTGGCAGCCCTCCTCCCGGCGGATGGCTTCCAGGATCCCATTCTGGGTCACCTGCTGCAAAAAGCGCTCCCGCCCCTGGGGTTTGGCGGTGTAGGTGACAAGCAGCAATACCGGTCTCATGGGAGTCTCCCTTCCGGTCCGGAGATCAGGAGAAGAACTTCTCCAGGACCTCCTGGGCGGGCATATCCTTGCCGGTGAAGAGCTTGAAGGCGGCCACGCCCTGCCACAGCAGCATGCCGATGCCGCCGATGGCGGCCTTGCAGCCGGCGGCCTTGGCCTCCTGGATCATGCGGGTCTCACGGGGGTTGTAGACGGTGTCGGCCACCACCAGATCGGAGCGGAACAGGGCGGGATCGATGAGGGTCTCGCCGTCCAGGGGCTTCATGCCCACCTTGGTGGCGTTGACCAGGATATCGCAGCCCTTCACGGCCTCGGCCAGAGCGGCGCTGTCCTCCAGAGGAGTGATGCTGACCTTGCAGCCGGGCACGGCCTGGCGCAGCTTCTCCACGGTGTGCTCGCCGTTGGCGTAGAACTCATCCTTGCGGTTGAAGATGGCGATCTCGCTGGCGCCGTCCAGAGCGGTCTGGACGCAGATGGCGGTGGCGGCACCGCCGGCACCCAGCACCACCAGCTTCTTGCCCTGGACCTCCACGCCGTTTTCGTGGAGGTTGCGGACAAAGCCCATGCCGTCGGTGTTGTGGCCGGTGAGCTTGCCGTCCTCGCCCACGGTGACGGTGTTGCAGGCGCCGATCAGCTTGGCAGCGGGGGAGAGCTCATCCAGCAGCTCCGCCACGGCGGTCTTGCAGGGCATGGTGATGTTGAAGCCGCCCACCTGCAGGGTCTTCAGGGCCGCAACGCCCTCCTTGACCTGCTCCAGGGGGATCTCAAAGGCCAGATAGGCCGCGTCGATGCCGGTGCGGGCGAAGCTGTAATTGTACATGGCGGGAGAGCCGGAGTGGCCCACAGGGGAGCCGATGAGGCAAAAGAGCTTGGTGTGTCCGGAAATTCTTGCTTCCATGATAAAGTTCCTCCTTCTTAGTGTTCCAGTACTTCGGGCCAGGCCTGCTCCAGCACGGCCCGGGTGGCGTCAAAGTTTGCTTTGGCGGCGGCGGGAACGCCGGCGCTGAGGATCTCGTCGCTGATGACCTCCACGCCCATGACGGCGGGCTCGATGCCCTTCTCCCGGATCATCTTCACGAAGCCGGCGGTGTCGCCGCAGCCGGTGCCGGGCAGCATCCGGTCGTGCATGGACTCGTCACGCAGCACGGGGGCGGCGTAGGGATGGGCCTGGACGTCGTTGATCTGGATGGAGACCACCTTGTCGGCGGGCACGTCGGCCAGGATGGAGGGATCGTAGCTCTGGCCGGCACGGACCCAGTGCCAGGAGTCCAGGATCAGCTTGGCGTTGTCGCAGCCGGAGGCCTTCACCACGGCCCAGGCCTTCTCCACATCGGGCAGACCGCTGTAAGGCATGGGCTCCACGCCGATGACGTACTTGCCGGCCCGGTGGCACAGCTCACGCAGCTTCTGGGCGGTGTACTCCACGGAGTAGTTCTCCATGAGGCCGCAGTTGATGTGGTTCACGCCGAACAGCTCGCACATGTGGAAGCACATCTGCTCCTTGTACTTCTGCTCATAGGAGCGGTGCTCCTCGCACCACTGGACGATGTACTCCACCTCGGTGACCTTCATGTCGTACTTCTTCAGGATGGCCAGGATGTCGGCGTCGAAGAGGCCCTCGTTCAGGGCGTCCACGTAGGTCTCGGCCCGGAGACCGATGCCCTCGAAGCCGGCGGCCTTGGCGGCGGCCACGCGCTCCTCAAAGGTGCACTGATCGCCCAGGGTCCAGGAACTGACGGTAATGGGATATTTCTGAGACATGGTTGATTCCTCCTTGTAATATTTCGTCGATTTATTGCGCTTTGGACTGCCGGAGGACCTCCTGGCAGACCTCTTCAATGCTCAGCTCCGAGGTGTCCACGGTGATGTCCGCGGCAGCCTCGTATTTGGGACGGCGCTGTTCCATCAGCGCGGAGATGGCGGGGATGTTTTTCTTGCCCTGGAGCAGAGGACGCTCGTCGCTGCCCTTCACCCGGTCCAGAATGACCTCCGGACGGGCGCTCAGGAGCACGATGGTGCCGCTGCGGCGCATGGCTGCCACGTTTTCCTCCCGCAGCGGCACGCCGCCGCCGCAGGAGACGATCTTGGGCTCGGTGTGGAGGAAGCTCTCCAGCAGCGCGGTCTCGCAGGCACGGAAATAGGGCTCACCCTTTTGGGCGAAGATGTCGGATACGCTCATGCCCTCGTCCTGGGCGATGCGCTGGTCCATTTCGATGACCTCCCGGTTCAGGAGGCGGCCCATGGCGGCGGAGACGGAGGTCTTGCCGGCGCCCATGAAGCCGATGAAGAATAAGGTACGATCTGCCATGGTCTTATTCCTTTCCGGAGTCCTTGTCGATGCGGGTGTTCAGGTACAGAGCCAGCACGATGCCCACCAGGGTCACCGCCATGTTGAACACCAGAACCAGACGGGGGCCCTCGGTGCCGCCCACGCGGGTCAGTACGCCGGCGATGCTCACGCCGATGTAGTTGGCGGCGCTGGAGGCGATCATGACGATGGAGGTGATGACGCCCCGGTTCTTGGGGAACATCTCATTGGCCACTGCGGTCACCAGCTGCAGCACGCCGCCGGCGGCGAAGAAGCCCAGCAGGAAGCCGCCCGCCAGACACATGAAGGGAGCGCGGATGAGATAGATGGCCACCAGGGTCACCAGGGACACGCAGGGATAGACCACCAGGATCAGAGCGGGACGCACGTTGCGCTTGAGCAGGGCGGCGCTGGCGAACAGGGCCAGCACGATGCCCACGGAGTAAAAGGACTGGATGCGGCTGGGATCGCTGAGGCCGTAGAGCAGGCCCAGCTCCTGGTTGCAGTTGAGCCAGAGCATGAAGGTGGTGGAGGTGGTGAAGCCCAGGCACACCAGGATGATGGCGGAGGGGGTGAAGTGCATCCGGGCCTTCTTCTCGCCCTTGACCTTCACCACCCGCTCAAAGGGCGGGAAGGGCAGGAAGGCCAGGAAGATGCCGTCCACGATGATGAGCACGGCGGTGGCCAGGAAGATGGTGTTGAAGGGCAGCTCCCGCACGGCCACGAAGCTGATGGCGAAGGGCAGCAGGAACTGGGCGATGGAGATGGAGAGCTTGGTGAAGATGTTGGCGATGGTGCCCTTCTCCTTGAAGATCTCCATGCAGGAGGGGGTGATGCTGGTGTCCAGGAAGGAGTTGGCCATACCGCTGATGACGGCCAGCACATAGCCGATGTACATGTTGGGGGAGAAGGTGACCGTCAGCAAAAAGATGGCGTAGAGGGCACAGCCAATGAGGGCGGAGAGCCGACGGCCCAGCCGGTCGGACAGGGGACCGGCGATGGGGAAGGCGATCAGACGGCCCAGGCCGATGGCGGCGATGACCGCCACGACGCCGGAGACGTCATAGCTGCCGTCCGCCAGCGTGGAGGCGTTCCACATGGCGGCGAAGTTCTGCTTGTACTGTCCCATAATGGAGGCCGCGATACCCAGAACGAAATAGGTGATGTACAGGGCCAGGGCCGTGGGGTAATACTTCTTGGAGTCCACAGTTTGGTTCATGTCCTGTTCTTCCTTTCTCTCTATTTGATGATCAAGCGTACAAAAGGGCCCGGATCTCTTCCACGGGCATCTCCAGACCGCTGTAGAGGCGGAAGGCCTCGGCGCCCTGGCACAGGAGCATCCCTAGTCCGTCGCAGGTCTTGCAGCCGGCACTCTGAGCGTCCCGGAGCAGCTTGGTGTGGGGCGGGGCGTAGACCACGTCCGTCACCACCAGATCGGACCGCAGCCAGTCAAGGTCGGTGATGAGGCTCTGCTCGGTGTTGGGCTCCATGCCCACCCGGGTGGCGTTGGAGAGGATGTGGCAGTCGTCGATGGCGGCCTTAAGCTCCTGCTTGTCGTCCAGATCGTGGAGGGAGATGGCGCAGCCCGGGGCGGCCTTGGCGATGGCCTGGAGGCCCTGGTCGATACGAGACCAGAATTCATCCCGGCGGTTGAACACGGCGATCTCCGCGGCGCCCTCCAGAGCAGCCTGGATGGCGATGGCGGAGGCGGCTCCGCCGCCGCCCAGCAGCACGATCCGTTTGCCGGCCACTTCCACGCCGTTCCGGCGCAGGTTCTGGGTGTAGCCGCAGCCGTCGGTGTTGTGACCCACCAGAACGCCGTTTTCATTGACAATGGTGTTGACCGCCTGGATGGCCTGTGCGGCGGGGGTCAGCTTGTCCAGATAGGGGATGACGGCGTTTTTGCAGGGCATGGTCACGTTGGCGCCCCGCATGTGCAGCGTCCGGATGGCCTGTACGGCTTCACCGGTCTTCTCCAGGGGGATGTCAAAGGCCAGATAGGCCCAGTCCAGACCGAACTTGGCAAAGCAGTGGTTGTACATGGCGGGGGACTTGGAGTGCGCCACCGGTGTTCCGATGAGCCCCAATAGGGTGGTGGTTCCCGAAATGTGCAAGGTCAGTTCCTCCTTTGGCCGCCGGGCGGCCGATTAAATAAAAATGTTGGTAGAGGCGGCGGAGCGGGACACGCAAAAAATCAGCGGGGGCCAGAAGAGATCCTCCGGCACCGCAGCCTGTCATTGCCCGGCTGCCGCCCTCTGTCTGTCCCTACTTTAATGCCGTGACAAGAAATTAACAAATCAATTCTTTCTTATAAAACCATAGATTTTCTCTATCATCTGTGTTATACTGCAACAAGAGAAAGGAGGCGAAGAAGTAGTGAATTTGTCACATTTGCGCTACTTCGTAGAGCTGGCACATGTTCAGCACTACACCCGGGCGGCGGAACGGCTCTGTATCACCCAACCAAGCCTGAGCCATGCCATTGCCCAGTTGGAGATGGAGCTTGGGGTGCCTCTGTTTGAAAAGAGCGGGCGGAACATCGCGCTGACCCGGTTTGGGGAGCAGTTTTTGGACTGTGCCCAGCGGGCCCTTTCCACCCTGGACGAGGGAGTGGAGTCTCTCCAGCGGGTGGCCCGGGGCGAGGGCGTGATCCGCCTGGGACTGCTGCGGACGCTGGGGGTGGATTTCGTGCCGTCTCTGGCGGCTCGGTTCCTGGCGGCAAATCCCGGCAGCGATATCCGTTTTACCTTCAATACGGGCGTGACCAAGGAACTGCTGGACGGCCTGGAAGCCAAGCGATTTGATCTGGTGTTTTCCTCCCGGCCGCCGCTGGAGCTGGGGCTGACGTCCATTCCCGTCAATAAGCAGGACCTGGTCCTGATCGTACCCCGGCATCATCCCCTGGCGGAGCGCCACACGGTGGATCTGTCGGAGACGCTGCCCTACCCCCAGGTCTTTTTCTGCAAGAGCTCCGGCCTGCGGGGTGTGGTGGACGGGCTCTTTGCCCAGATCGGCGGCACGCCCAAGATTGCCTATGAGACGGAGGAGGATCAGGTCATCGCCGGGCTGGTGGCCCAGGGCTTTGGGATCGCCGTGGTGCCCTACATGGAGATGCTGCTGCGGCTGGATGTGAAGATCCTGCAGATCAGCCACCCGGTGTGGGAGCGGAACTTCTATCTGGTCAGCGATGACCGAGCCTATCAGACTCCGGCAGTGAGCCGTTTCCGGCAGTTTATCCTGGAGGGAGCCGCCTTGTAAAACTGCACAAAGCAAGATATCCAAAATTGAAACTATAAACATTTGCTATCGTAAACTGAGAAAAAATCAATTAAATTGTGGGAGAAGAATACCATGATACCCAGCTAGAACAGACTGTGGGAAGGCTCTTTTTCTGGTGCAACCGGGTCTGTCTGGGGAGCGGAATCCCTCCCGGTGTTGCCATGGACAAAAAGATGCCCGGGGACCTTGTAAAAGGTCCTCCGGGCATTACATTTATAATAAATATAGAGGCGAATCGCCGAGGAGAGAAGTGTGGGCTACCGTTACCTACCAAAGTCTGAACCGCTCAGGCCCTCTATCAGCCGGATTCGGGCGGCGGAAGCCGTGGGCTCCGCTGCCGCGCCAGTGAGGTAGACCAGGGCATCGTTCCAGTCCTTCAAAGAAGCGTCCTCCGGTGTCATCTGCTTCAAGGCACGGAGCATGCGGCTGCGCTCCAACCGGGTTATATGGTGCAGATCAGAGAGCATCGTGCACCCGGCACAATAGGCCAAGCAATCCAACAGTGACATTTGTGCATCCAACAGCGTATCGCCTCTCTTTCTAAACAATCTCTGGCCGCAGGATGCAAAAATTATTTGACATCCTATTCGGATATTTAGATTATTTTATCACATCCTAATCGGATATACAATAACATTTATCCGGGAGGAAGTGATAAAATGGAGATCGACTATCAGGCCATTGGGATACGAATTCGCCGGTTCAGGAAAGAAAAGGGACTGACGCAGCAGATGCTGGCCGAACGCTCCAAGCAGGAGCCCTCCAACATCTCGCACATTGAGCGAGGTGCCACCAAGCTGGGCCTGCCCACCATTGTCAATATAGCAAACGCCCTGGAGGTCAGTGTGGATGAGCTTTTGTGCGACAGCCTCACAAAGTCCCAGGCAGCCTTTGAGCGAGAGGCGGCAGAACTGCTGTCGGACTGCACCCACTGGGAGCGGAAAATTATCACAGGGACTATGCGGTCTCTGAAGGAAAATCTGCGAAAAGCGGAGCGGAAAAGCGATTGAAAAACTCATATAGGATATAGAATCCCCGACCGATGCCAGCTGGCATCGGTCGGGGATTTATCCATCGTGGGGGAAAGTGACGGAGGCTTTGCGGATATGCACGGTGCGGATGGTTGGAGCCCACCGGGGCCTTGCAATCCCCGGCGGATGTGATTAGAATGGAGGCGAAAAGACCCGTGGGGCCGGAGGCATCCGCGCTTAAGCGGATGCCCCATTGGCAGAACAGACAGAGGAGGAGAGACGATGAGAGGACGGATTCGATTTCTTGCGTGGACGGTGGTATTTTCGCTGAGCCTGTCGGTGCCGGCCCTGGCGGCTTCCCAGCGGTTTTCCGACGTGGCGCCCACCTATTGGGCCTATACGGAGATCATGGAGGCGGTGGATCGGGAGATCACCAACGGCTACGGCGACGGGACCTTCCTGCCCACGGCCAGCGTCACCAACGCCCACTTCTCCGCGTTTTTGGCCCGGGCGTTTTACAAGGGGGAGTACGATGACTCCAACTCCAATCCCTGGTGGAAGCCGTATACCGACGTGCTGCGCCGCCACGGCGTGCTTGCAGGGACCACGCTGGGCAGCAACATCATGACCGTGTACATCAACCGGGCCATCAACCGCTACGACATGGCGCAGATGATGTATGGCGTTCTGGTGGATCAGGGCGCCCAGCTGCCCACGGAGGCGGAGCGGCAGGCGGCCCGGGCCGCCATCGGTGACTGGGAAAACGTTCCCGCCGGGTATCAGGAGGCTGTGGCTGCCTGCTATGCCGCCGGGGTGCTGAACGGGCAAAGTGACGGCAGCTTCGGCGGACAGAATTTGATGAACCGGGCGCAGGGCTGCGTGGTGGTGTATCGCCTGCGTGACTACATCGGGAAAAATCCCGGAGACGGGAACACCGGCGATCCGGGCGACGGTCAGACCACGCCGCCGGTGACCACGGGGACCCTGGCAAACGGTAAGCCGGCAACCGAGGAAAATGTGCTGGAAATCCTTGCTGAAATCAAGGAAGAATACCCGCAGGGGACCCCTTGGACCGTAGCCAACAGCTACTATTCTCCCGCTTTTGGCACAAAAAGTACAGGTTGTGCCGCTTACGCTTTTACTGTAAGCGACCTGATTTTTGGGAACTTGCCTGTACGGAAACACACCGACTATTCTTCTATCAAACCGGGAGATGTCCTTGAGATAAAGAACTCCAGTGGACAGACCTTTCATTGGTCAGTTGTCACATCGGAAGTAGACGATGAGGGATGGTTCCAAACCACGGGCGGAGGAAGTAACCCTGGGGATACTGTCCTTTGGAATAGTTGGGGAGATATTAACAGCGAAAGTGCAAATTGGATTATCTATACCAGATACCCCCAATGAATGGCAGCAAATGGCCTCCCTGAGGATTTCCTCAGGGAGGCCATCCATTTATAAGCGCTTTTGCACGTGGAAGGGAAGCGGAAACCCTTCAGCCGGGGCGCGGTACATTCCTATCGGCCACGTGGGAGATGGAAAGCCTGAAAGCCCTGTGCTGACGCCACTTTTCCCCAAGCAAGTGCATGAATATTCACATTGACATGCAGGGAGCACTGTGCCATAATGGAGCCGACATTTTGTTGGAGAAAGGAAGATTGCATCATGAAACAGCGTATCGTATCCCTGGCGGCACTTCTGTGCCTGGTCCTGTGCCTGACCGCCTGCGGCCAGGGCTCCACGGGCAGCACGGACTCTCAAAGTGAGGCGGCCACCCCCATGACCGAGGAGGAGTACCAGAGTGAGGTGGAGACCCTGAGCGCCGATGTGAGCACGGCCATGTCCTCTATGAGCGGACTGTCTGCCACGGATGAGGACTCCTTCCGGGCTGGCATCCAGTCCATTCGCGACATGGTGTCCGCCTTCCGGGACTTTGCCGCCATCACCAATCCCCCTGAGTCCTATGCGGAGGCTCACGCCAAGATCGCCGAGGGCTGCAATGGCTTTGCGGACGGTCTGGAGGGCCTGTGCGACAGCGCCGAAGGGATGCTGGACGGCGAGATGACCACGGAGGATTACAACACCGCCGTTACGGATTACACCACCGCCCTCAACGATGCAGCTACCCTGCTGACGGAAGGGTTCAGCATGATCCAGGAATAAGGAATTTTTCCGAAAAAAGCCCCGGAGCCAATGGCTCCGGGGCTTTTCGTTGCTTTTGGGGATCAGACTTAATACATGCCGCCCATGTCGGGAGCAGCGGGAGCGGGTGCAGGGGGCTTCGTCGTCGCGGACGCCATATCCCTCGCCCTGCCGCAGGCGGCAGGGCTCGCTCATTCTGTCGCTCCTCCTCTCCCCGGCAAGACACTTCTGTCTTGCCGGGGCTCCGTGGGATAAGCCCTCGCCCCCATAAAAAAGGCCCACGGCACAAAGCCGTGGGCCTTTGTAAGCGGTACTGTTAGCTATTAGTACATGCCGCCCATGTCGGGAGCAGCGGGAGCGGGTGCGGGGGGCTCGGGCTTGTCGGCAACCAGGGACTCGGTGGTCAGCACCATGGAGCTGACGGAAGCGGCGTTCTCCAGAGCGCTGCGGGTCACCTTGGCAGGATCGATGATGCCGGCGGAGACCATGTCGCAGTACTCCTCCTTATAGGCATCGAAGCCGTAGCCGTTCTTGCCGGAGGTTCTGACCTTCTCCAGGATCACAGAGCCGTCCAGGCCGGCATTGGCCGCGATCTGACGGATGGGGGCCTCCAGGGCCTTGGCCACGATGCGCACGCCGGTCTTCTCGTCGCCTTCCACGGTGTCCAGCAGAGCTTCCACAGCGGGGATGACGTTGACGAAGATGGTGCCGCCGCCGGCCACAACGCCTTCCTCAACAGCGGCGCGGGTGGCGTTCAGGGCATCCTCGATGCGCAGCTTCTTCTCCTTCATCTCGGTCTCGGTAGCAGCACCGACCTTGATGACAGCCACGCCGCCGGCCAGCTTGGCCAGACGCTCCTGCAGCT
>CABSMJ010000015.1 GCA_902478785.1 uncultured Oscillospiraceae bacterium | reverse complement strand
TTTCGCCTCCCTAAAAATCTGAAATTTCTACTTGACTTTTATTAGCAGGTCTTTCTTTTCCTTTTTCTGGGATTGGTCATTTTGGAGAAAGCTGCTTAGTTCCGCTGCCGTTTTTTGTCAGGGCAAAGGATTGACATTCCCCCCTGTTTCCGATAGTATATTGTGTTGACCGAGCACAAAAACGGAAGGAGGACTCCCATGAAGTATCTGCTGACCGGCGGCAGCGTGTTTCGAAACGGCCGCTTCGAGCGTTTGGATGTTGCCATTGACCAGGGCCGTATTGTTTCCGTTTCCCCCTCTCTTTCCCGGGATGGCTTTTGTGTGATCGAATTGCATGATCGTTTTCTTGTTCCAGGTTTCACCGATGTGCATGTGCATCTGCGTGAGCCTGGTTTTTCTTATAAGGAGACCATTGCCTCCGGCACCGCTGCGGCAGCGGCAGGCGGTTACACCGCCGTGTGCGCCATGCCCAACCTCAAGCCGGTGCCCGACTGTGCCGAGACCCTCCAGCCGGAGCTGGAGGCCATCGCCCGGGACGCGGTGATCCACGTCTACCCCTACGGTGCCATCACCAGAGGCGAGCAGGGTCAGGAGCTGGCGGATCTTTCTGCCATGGCCCCGGACACCGTGGGCTTTTCCGACGACGGCAAGGGCGTCCAGTCCCCGGAGCAGATGCGCCGGGCCATGGAGCTGGCCAAGGCGCTGGACAAGCCCATCGTGGCCCACTGTGAGGACGAGTCTCTGCTCCAGAAGGGCTGGTGCATCCACGACGGCGCCTACGCCCGGGCCCACGGCCTCACCGGCAACGCTTCGGAGAGCGAGTGGCGGCAGGTGGAGCGGGATCTCCATCTGGTGGAGGAGACCGGCTGCCGCTACCACGTCTGCCATATCTCCACCAAGGAGAGCGTGGCCCTGATCCGCCAGGCCAAGGCCCAGGGCCTGCCCGTCACCTGCGAGACCGGGCCCCACTACCTGACCCTATGCGACGAGGAGCTGCGGGACGAGGGCGGCTTCCGCATGAATCCCCCCATCCGCTCCGCTGCCGACCGGGAGGCCCTGGTGGCAGGGCTTTTGGACGGCACCATTGACTGCATCGCCACGGATCACGCCCCCCACAGCGCCCAGGAGAAGTCCGGCGGCCTGCGGGGCAGCCTCAACGGCATCGTGGGGCTGGAGACCGCCTTCCCGGTGCTCTACACCAAACTGGTGCAGCCGGGCATCGTCCCTCTGGAGACGGTGCTGGACCGGCTGTGCGTCCGGCCCCGGCAGATCTTCCGTCTGCCCGGCGGCCAGATTGAAGCGGGTGCGCCCGCCGATCTCACTGTACTGGATCTCACCACCCCCTGGCGCATCGACAGCGGCGCCTTCCGCTCCCTGGGCCGGGCCACCCCCTTTGACGGCTGGCAGGTCCAGGGCCGGACGGAGCTGACGCTCTGCGACGGGGAGATCGTATATCAAAGGGAGGAACACGCATGAAACAGGTGCAAATGACCCTGACGGAAAAAACGGCTCTGACGGCGGATGTGTGGCAGCTGCGCTTTGCCGGGGACACCTCCCCCATCACCCATCCCGGTCAGTTTGTGAATCTGGAGTTGCCCGGCCGCTTCCTGCGCCGGCCCATCTCCGTGTGCGATTGGGACGAGGAGACGCTGACGCTACTGGTCCGGGTGGCCGGCAAGGGCACGGCAGAGCTGTGCCAGGCCCAGCCGGGCACCGTGTTCGACCTGCTCTCGGGCCTGGGCAACGGCTTTGATCCCGACGAATGCACCGGCACCCCCATCCTCATCGGCGGCGGCATCGGCACAGCCCCCCTCTACGGCCTGGCCCGCCGCATGGCGCAAAGCGGAAAGGCCCCCACTGTGGCCCTGGGCTTCAACACCGCCGCGGATGTCTTTTATCTCAAGGAGTTCACCGACCTGGGCTGCCACGTATTCTTGTCCACGGTGGACGGCTCCCTGGGCGCCCCCGGCTTCGTAACGGAGCTGGTGGCCAAGACCGAGTGCGACTACTGCTTTGTCTGCGGCCCGGGGCCCATGCTCCGTGCAGTGCTGGCACTGCCCCAGCTCACCGGCGGCCAGATCAGCTTTGAAGAGCGGATGGGCTGCGGCTTCGGCGCCTGTGTGGGCTGCACCATGGAGACCAAAAACGGGCCCCGCCGGGTCTGCAAGGACGGGCCTGTGTTCCGAAAGGAGGAGATCCTGTGACTGACCTCTCTGTGACCTTGTGCGGGCTCCATCTGGACAACCCGGTGATCCCCGCCAGCGGCACCTTTGGCTTCGGCCAGGAGTTTGCCCAGTGGTACGACATCAACATCCTGGGCTCCCTCTCCTGTAAGGGCACCACGGAGGAGCCCCGGTTCGGCAATCCCACCCCCCGCATCGCCGAGACCCCCGGTGGGATGCTCAACGCCGTGGGCCTGCAAAATCCTGGCGTGGAGGCCGTGGTGGCCCACGAGCTGCCGGAGCTGGCCAAGATCTTCCGCAAGCCGGTGCTGGCCAATGTGGGTGGCTTCTCCCTGGAGGAGTACGCCCGGAACTGCGAAAAGCTCTCCGCCTGCCCCAATGTGGGCATCCTGGAGGTGAACATCTCCTGCCCCAATGTCCACGCCGGCGGCAAGAACTTCGGCTCCGACCCGGAGGGCGCCGCCGCCGTCACCCGGGCCGTCAAGGCCGTGACGGACAAGCCGGTGGTCATGAAGCTCAGCCCCAACGTCACCGACATCGCCGCCATCGCCCGGGCCTGCGAGGAGGCCGGTGCCGACGGCATCTGCCTCATCAACACCCTCTTAGGCATGCGCATCGACCTCAAGACCCGCCGGCCCATCCTGGCCAACCGCACCGGCGGACTGTCCGGTCCGGCGGTGTTCCCGGTGGCGCTGCGGATGGTGTGGGACGTGTATGAGGCCGTGAAGATCCCCGTCATCGGCTGCGGCGGCGTCAGCTCCGCCGAGGATGTGTGCGAGATGATGATGGCCGGCGCCACCGCCGTGGAGGTGGGCGCCGCCAACCTCAAAGACCCCTTCGCCTGCAAGCGCATCATCGAAGCTCTGCCCGCCCTGTGCCGGCAGCTGGGAGCGGACAAGCTCTCCTCCCTCACCGGAAGCGCCCATTCGTAAGTCCCCCGATTTTCTGTCATCACCGGCCGCAAGGGGTGCTGAACCCTGCGGCGCAACATAGAAAGGATGCTGCATCATGCGTACAAAAGACGTTATCATCGCTCTGGACTTCCCCTCCAAGGCCGAGACTCTGGCCTTCCTGGACCGCTTCCCTGCGGGCGAGAAGCCCTTTGTCAAGATCGGCATGGAGCTGTTCTACGCCGAGGGGCCCGACATGGTCCGGGAGATCAAGGCCCGGGGCCACAAGATCTTTCTGGATCTCAAGCTCCACGACATCCCCAACACCGTCAAACGGGCCATGGCCTCCCTGTCCCGGCTGGATGTGGATCTGGTGAACCTCCACGCCGCCGGCGGCTCTGAGATGATGCGCGCCGCCCTGGAGGGCCTCACCCGCCCCGACGGCACCCGGCCGCTGCTCATCGCCGTGACCCAGTTGACCTCCACCAACGCCGAGACGCTGAAAAACGAGCTGCTCATCCCGGTGCCCATGGAGGAGACTGTGCTCTCCTACGCCAAGAACGCCGCCGGCAGCGGTTTGGACGGCATCGTCTGCTCCCCTCTGGAGGCCGCCAAGGTCAAAGAGGTCTGCGGCGAGGATTTCCTCACCGTCACCCCCGGCATCCGCTTTGCCGACTCCGCCGCTGGGGACCAAAAGCGCATCATGACCCCGGAAAAGGCGGGCAAGTCCGGCTGTGACCTGATCGTGGTGGGCCGTCCCATCACCCAGGCAGAGGACCCCGTGGCCGCCTATCGCCGGACGGTCCGTGAATTCCTTGGATAACGTACCATCCACCCAAGGGTCCGCCTCCGGCGGGCCCGCCGCCAGAAAGGAAGGCTTTATGGAATTGCTGCAGATTTTCCAGAACCGCCGCAGCGTGCGGCAGTACACCGACGCCCCCATCCCGGAGGAGACGCTGACCAAGATTCTTCAGGCCGGCCTTCTGTCCGCCAGCGGCAAGGCCATCCGTCCCTGGGAGTTCATCGTGGTCCGCAACCGCGAGACCCTCAACGCCCTGGCCGGCTGCCGGACCACGCCGGTGAAGATGCTCCAGGAGGCCGCCTGCGCCATTGTGGTGCTGGGCGACGAGTCCAAGTCCGACGTGTGGGTGGAGGACTGCTCCGTGGCCATGGCCAATATGCACCTGATGGCCGACGCCCTGGGCGTGGGCAGCTGCTGGGTCCAGGGCCGTCTGCGGGAGGCCAGTGATGGCCAGACCAGCGAGGCCTTCGTCCGGAATCTGCTGGGCTTCCCCCAGGAGATGCGCCTGCAAGCCATCCTGACCCTGGGCATGCCCGCCAAGCACCCCGCCCCCCACGCTCTGGAGGAGCTCCCCATGGAGAAGATCCACCAGGAGCGGTTCTGATTCCCCCTTTCCTGCCTATTCCAAATCCAATAAGGAGTCTGATATCATGAGCTTAGAACGTACCATTGCCCACGATCTGCTGAGCATCGGCGCTGTGTTCCTGCGGCCCGACGAGCCCTTCACCTGGGCCAGCGGCATCCACAGCCCCATCTACTGCGACAACCGCCTGACGCTGACGGCGCCCGCCGTCCGCACCCATGTGGAGGAGGGTCTGGTGGAGCTGATCCGCGCCCACTACCCTGACGTGGAGGTCCTGATGGGCACCTCCACTGCCGGCATCGCCCACGCCGCCATCGTGGGCCATCTGATGAATCTGCCCATGGGCTATGTCCGCTCCGGCAACAAGGACCACGGCCGGCAAAACCGCATTGAGGGCAAGCTGGAAAAGGGCCAGAAGGTGGTGGTGGTGGAGGACCTGATCTCCACCGCCGGCAGCTGCATCGAAGTGGTGGAGGCCCTGCGGGAGGCCGGCGCCCAGGTGCTGGGCGTCGTGTCCATCTTCACCTACGGCCTCCAGAAGGGCCTGGACCGTCTGGCCGCCGCACACGTCACCAATTACAGCCTCTCCAACTTTGACGCCGTTTGTGAGGTGGCCGCCGAGGAGGGCAAGATCAAGGCCGAGGACATCCAGCGGCTCAAGCAGTTCCGGGCCAACCCCTCTGACGAGAGTTGGATCCGCTGAAAGAGGAGGGAAACGGATATGAATACCAAAAATCTCATTGACATCGTGGACCTGAGCGTGGAGGAGATTGACCAGCTCATTGCCACCGCTGAGGACATCATCGCAAACCCCGAAAAGTATCAAAGCGCCTGCGCCCACAAGCAGCTGGCCACGCTGTTCTTTGAGCCCTCCACCCGGACCCGCCTGAGCTTCGAGTCCGCCATGCTGGCCCTGGGCGGCAGCGTGCTGGGCTTCTCCGAGGCCAGCTCCAGCTCCACCACCAAGGGTGAGACCGTGGGCGACACCATCCACACCGTCAGCTGCTACGCCGACATCATCGCCATGCGTCACCCCAAGGAGGGCGCGCCCTTTGCCGCTGCGATGCACTCTGAGGTGCCTATTATCAATGCCGGCGACGGCGGCCACAACCACCCCACCCAGACCCTGACGGACCTGCTGACCATCCACCGGGAGAAGGGCCGTCTGAACAACTTCACCATCGGCTTTTGCGGCGATCTGAAGTTCGGCCGCACCGTCCACTCCCTGGTCAACGCCCTGAGCCGCTATGAGAACATCAACTTCGTCCTCATCTCCCCCCTGGAGCTCAAGCTCCCCCGCTATGTGAAGGAGGAGGCCCTGAAAAAGAAGGGCATCCCCTACACCCAGACCACGGATCTGGAGTCCGTCATGCCCCAGCTGGACATCCTCTACATGACCCGTGTCCAGAAGGAGCGCTTCTTCAACGAGGAGGACTACCTGCGCTTGAAGGACAGCTACATCCTGACCCCGGAAAAGCTGGAGACTGCCAAACCTGACCTGTCCATCCTCCATCCCCTGCCCCGTGTCAACGAAATCTCTGTGGCGGTGGACAAGGACCCCCGGGCCGCCTATTGGAAGCAGGTCAAGAACGGCAAGTACATCCGCATGGCGCTGATTATGAAGCTGCTGGGCATCCAGGTGTAAGGAAGGAGAGGCATCTATGAATATTGACAGCATCCAAAACGGCGTGGTCCTGGACCACATCCAGGCCGGCAAGAGCATGGACATCTACAAGTATCTGCATCTGGACGAGCTGGACTGCTCCGTGGCCATCATCAAGAACGTCCGCAGCGGCCGCATGGGCAAGAAGGACATCATCAAGATCGACTCCCCCATGGAGGTGGATCTGGATGTGTTGGGCTACATCGACCCCAACATCACCGTCAACATCATCCGGGACGGCAAGCAGGTGGAGAAAAAGCACCTGGAGCTGCCCCAGAAGCTGGTGAACGTCATCCACTGCAAGAATCCCCGCTGCATCACCATGGCCGAGCCCCAGCTGGACGCTATCTTCCTGCTCAGCGACCCAGAGAAGCACACCTACCGCTGCGCCTACTGCGAGGCAGAGCGCAAGCGCTGATCCCTGTCCCCTGGGCAGACGCCCCCAAGAGGAGAGAGGCCGCCTGAGCGGTCCCCTCTCCTCTTTTGCAGATGTCCGCCCTTGCCAGAGGCGAAAAAAACTGCTACAATAACTGCCAATTAAACCACTTTGTCTGGAATCTCCATCGGAAAGGAAGGAACTCCCGTGACACCATATTCCTCTATGACCCGCCAGGCCCTTGAGTCCGAGCTCACCGCCGTCCGCGCCCGCTACGCCCAGCTCCAGGCTCTGCACCTGAACCTGAACATGGCCCGGGGCAAGCCCGGCAAGACCCAGCTGGACATGGTCAGCGACATCTTCAACGTCCTGACCCCCGACAGCGACTTCTCCTGCGACGGCATGGACGTGCGCAACTACGGTGAGCTGTGCGGTCTGCCTGCCGCCCGCCGGTACTGGGCCGACGTGCTGGGCTGCCGCCCGGAGCAGACCATCGTGGGCGGCAACGCCAGTTTGCAGCTGATGTATGACACCATCTCCAAGGCCTACACCCACGGCCTGCTCCACAGTCCCCGGCCCTGGTGCCGGGAGACGGAGCTCAAGTGGCTCTGCCCTGTCCCCGGCTACGACCGCCACTTCCAGGTCACCGAAGCCTTCGGCTTCCAGCTCATTCCCATCCCCATGACCGAGACCGGCCCTGACATGGACGCGGTGGAGGAGGCGGTGAAGGACCCCGCCGTGAAGGGCATGTGGAACGTGCCCAAGTACTCCAACCCCGAGGGCGTCATCTACTCCCAGGAGACCGTGGAGCGTCTGGCCGCCCTCAAGCCCGCCGCCCCGGACTTCCTGCTCATGTGGGACAACGCCTACTGCATCCACGAGTTTGAGGGAGAGTTCGTCCCCTTCCCCGACATCCTCAGCCTCTGCGCCCAGGCGGGCAACCCGGACATGGTCATCGAGTTCGCCTCCACCTCCAAGGTGACCCTCCCCGGCGCCGGCATCTCTGTTCTGGCCGCCAGCGAGGCCAACATCGCCTATCTCAGCAAGCTCATGGGCGTACAGATCATCAGCTTTGACAAGGTCAACCAGCTGCGCCATGTGCTCTATCTCAAGGACAAGGCCCACACCCTGGAGCTGATGCGCCGCCACGCGGAGATCCTCCGCCCCAAGTTCCACGCGGTGCTGGACGCCCTGGACCGGGAGATCGCCCCCCTGGGCATCGCCTCCTGGAAGCGGCCCCACGGCGGCTATTTCGTCAGCCTGGACGCCATGCCCGGCACCGCCAAGCGGACGCTGGAGCTGTGCCGGGAGGCAGGCGTCACCATGACCGCCGCCGGCGCCACCTTCCCCTACGGCAAGGACCCCCAGGACAGCAATATCCGCATCGCTCCCTCCCTGCCGCCGGTGGCGGAGCTGGAGCAGGCCATCGATGTGCTGTGCGTGTGCCTGAAGCTCTCGGCGCTGGAAAAGCTGCTGGAGCAGTGATCTTGTCCCATTTTTCCCTGACCCACGGAGGTGTATGATGCGTTATTTCGGCAGTGTTTACCGTCCCCCCAGCGAGGCTTACAGTCTCATTGTGCAGGTGACCTACGGGTGTTCCCACAATACCTGCGCCTTTTGCAGTATGTACAAGGAAAAGCATTTTGCCCTGCGGCCCCTGGAGGAGGTGCTGGAGGACTTTGAAATGGCCCGAAAGACCTACCGGAAGGTGGGGCGGGTGTTTCTGGCCGACGGCGACGCCTTGGTGCGCAAGGCCCAGGAGCTCTACGTGATCCTGGACCGGATCCGGGAGCTGTTCCCCGAGTGCGAGCGGGTCACCTGCTACGCCTCTCCCTCCAGCATCCAGATCCGGACGGAGGAGGAACTGCGGACGCTGCGGGAAAAGGGCCTGACCATGGTCTACATGGGCCTGGAGTCCGGCAGCGACCAGGTGCTTCAGAAGATGAACAAGGGCCACACGGCGGCGGAGATCATCGCCGCAGGCCAGAAGGTCCGCCGCTGCGGCATGGCGTTGTCTGTCACCGCCATCACCGGCCTGGGCGGCCCGGAGCTGCTCCGGGAACACGCGGTGGAGACCGCCCGGGCCTTCAACGCCATGAATCCCGAGTACATTGGAATGCTGACGCTGATGGTGGAGCCGGGCACGCCCCTGTACGACTGGGTGCGCGCGGGGCAGTTCCAGCTGCTGACCACCCACCAGGTGCTGGAGGAGACAAAGCTCTTGGTGGAGCAGCTGGACACTCCCGGCAGCGTGTTCCGTATGAACCACGCCTCCAACTATCTCAATCTCCGGGGCACCCTGAATCAGGACCGGGAGGCCATGCTGGCGGAGATTCAGCGGGCCCTGGACGGCCAGACTGAGCTCAAACCCGAGGGCTGGCGGGCCCTGTAAAAGCGTTTCCTTTCCCACACCCACAAAGGCCGGGACCGCGGAATCCGCGGCCCCGGCCAGTTCTATGCAAATGCCGCTCTTATGCGGCGCGTCTTTCCTTATCGGCGGCAGCCGCAGCCACAGCCGCTGTCCTCGGCGCAGGCAATCTCCGCCGCGCCGGCGGTGGTGCTGACGCCGTAACACACAGGGATACTCAGGCACACCTGCTGGGTCACAGTGAGGACACACAGGTTGCGGGAGGCGTCGGTCTGGCAGGTCACGGTGGGCGTGCCCTGGCAGCTGGTGGTGATTTCACCCAGAGTGGCGGCAGGACTGACCTCGATGGGGAGACTCACCGACACGCACTGGTTGGCGCTCTTGTTGCAGCTGTCGGGACGGCAGGCGCAGAGCTTCTGATAGGAAAGGGATTCATCGATACACATATCGTATTCACCTACTTATTGAGCTGCCCATTTTCATGGGTACAGACCATTGTATGCGCCGCTGCCCCCCAATGGGAACCCGGAAGCAAGGCAGATATCCATTGTGTGAAAAAGCCACAAGGGACAGGATTGTTTTTTGTGGGTTCCTCCATGGCTTTCCGGTGAAAAATGCGTTAAGATGGATTCGCTTGACGAATTGGGGAGGGAGAGCTTGTGGAGTGGTGGGTCTATATCCTGCGCTGCGCCGATGGAAGCCTCTATACCGGCATCGCCCGGGATGTGGACCGGCGGGCTGCCGTCCACAATCGGGGCCAGGGCGCCAAATACACCCGCTCCCGCCTCCCTGTAACGGTGGTATGGCGGGAGGCGCAGCCGAACAAGGGCGCCGCATTGCGTCGGGAGGCAGCCATCAAGCGCCTGCGCCGGGAGGAAAAGCTGGCTTTGATCCATGGCACAGTTCCCCTTGACATCACACAAGAGAGTGAGGCACAGATTCTATGAACACACCAAAGACAGTAGCCCTGAAAGGTATTTTGTGCACCGTGGTGGGCGGTATCTTCTGGGGATTTTCCGGCACATGCGGCGAATATCTCTTCTCCCACTATGAGGTGAGTACCCTCTGGGTCACCTGTGTCCGAGAGCTGGGTGCGGGAATCGCCCTGCTGCTTCTGGCAGTGGTCCGTCGGGCCCCTGGCCTTACCGGTATCTGGAAATCCTGGCGAGATGCGGTCCGTCTGGTGCTCTTCGCCCTGGGCGGTCTGGTGCTGTGCCAGTACTCCTACATGACTGCCATCTCCTACACCAATGCAGGCACCACCACGGTGCTGCAAAATCTGAACCTGGTCATCATCATGGTGCTGGTGTGCATCGCCGGCCGCCGCTGGCCCCGGAAAAAGGAGTTGCTGGCCGCTGTCCTGGCTGTGGCAGGCACCTTCCTGCTGGCCACCCACGGAGATCCGCGGCATATGGTCCTGTCTACCCAGGGACTGTTCTGGGGCCTGACTACCGCAGTGGCTGTCACCATCTACACCCTTCTCCCCTCTCGCCTCATCTCCAAATGGGGCAGCACCGTGGTCATGGGCTGGGGCATGCTGGTGGGTGGCACCTGCCTCTCTCTGGGTTCTCGCGTCTGGCGGGAGCAGGTGGAGGTCTCTCTGGGTCTGGTGCTGACCATCGTGGTCATCACCTTGCTGGGGACCGTGGTGGCCTTTGGCTTGTTCATGTACGGCATCTCTCAAGTGGGCCCGGTGAGGGCCAGCATGCTGGCCACCACAGAGCCGGTGTCTGCCGCCGTATTTTCCGCCCTGTGGCTCCACACTTCGTTCCAGCCCATGGACCTGCTGGGCTTTGCCTGCATTTTGGCTACGGTCTTTCTCCTGGCGGGAAAGGACGAGCGGGCTGCCCAGCCGCCCTCCGATGAGGGGCCGTCTCTGCCGTCTCAGGCGGCTGAGACGCCATAAGACATCCCTCTTAAAAAACAGAAAAAGAGCATCCCCGACGGGGATGCTCTTTTTTTGCTTCATTGCGGGACGAAGGGGTCCTTGGAAGAACGCTTATTCCTCGTACAGTTCCTCATCGTCGTAGTCGTCGTATTCACTTCCGCGCTTTGCAAGGCGCTTACCGCTGCAGCACTTTTCCGCCACGTCGCTCCAGCTGCCCACGATCAAGCACACCAGTGCCGCCAGGGCCAGGCCGGCCGCCACAAGCTTCAATACGAAACGAGCCGTTCGATTCATCCTGAAAACCTCCTTCGTTCTCCGTCAGGGCAGTGCCCTCTTAGCTTTTCAGTATACCGGATTTACCGGAAAAATACAATCACTTTTTCAAATATTCCCAACTGGTGCCTCCATCAGTCCTTCTTGGGCACGATCTCCAACCAATACCCGTCTGGGTCCGAGATGAAGTAGATGCCCATGGCCGGGTTTTCAAAGCAGACACAGTCCATCTCCTTATGGTGGGCCAGGGCAGCGTCCATATCGTCGGTCTCAAAGGCCAGGTGGAACTCGTTCTCTCCCAGGTCATAGGGCTGGGGATGGCCCTTGAGCCAGGTCAGCTCCAGCAGATGCTGCCCCAGTCCATCCCCCAGAAAGACGATGGTGAAATCCTCTGACTCCTTCCGACGGATCTCCTTCAGGCCCAGGGCCTTGTCGTAAAAGGCCAGGCTCCGCTCCAGATTTGATACATTGAGGTTGTTGTGTACCATTTTGAATGTCATATTTCTCATTGCTCCTTTTCTTCCTCCTCTTGCCTGCGGCAGAGGTTGATGACCGTGGTCATGATCCGCTCCGCTCCGTCCGGTGGGATCTGAGCCCGCTGACGGGCCACCATGGCCTCCCGCTCCTCAGGATGCGCCAGCAGCCAGGCGGCCTCCCGGGCCGCCTCCTTGGGAGTGGGGCCATAGCGGGAGAGCTTGTGCTCCTGGAAAAAGGCCACATTCCGCTCCTCCCAGCCGGGAATGGGCGTGGTGTGGACCAGGGGGATGCCCCGCACCGCCGCCTCCGTGGTGCTCAGGCCTCCGGGCTTGGAGATGAGCACGTCCGAGGCGTCCATATATAGCTCCACCTCCCGGGTGAAGTCCAAGACACGAATATTGGCGCAGGGACTGAACTCCGCCCGCAGCGTATCCTTGAGCTTTTGATTGTTGCCTCCCAGGACTAAAAGCAGCGTCTCCCGGGGCAGCTGCTGCAAAAGCTCCAAAAGCAGCCCTGGCACGTCACCAAAGCCCATGGAGCCGGTCATCACCAGCACCGCCTGAGGCTCCTGGGGCAAGCCCAGTCGCCGGCGGGCCTCCTGCCGATCCAGATGCTGGGAAAACCGGCGGGCCACCGGGATTCCCGAGGGAAAGAGACGGGCATAGGGCACATGGGCCTCCACAAATTCCCGGCGCAAAGAGGGATGGGGAATGAAATAACCGTCCAAGTCCGTCTCATTCACATAGGGCGCGCAGCTGTAATCCGTGGCCACAAAGAAGGCAGGAAAATTTTTGGAGAAACTGCGCTTCACCTCCGTCATGGCCAGAGCCGGGAACACATGGGTACAGATGACGGCATCGACGTGCCGCTCAGACACATAACGATAGACCCGGTGGGCATACCGGGCGTTGATGCGGTAGCACAAGGATTCGCGATGCTCCCGGGGCGGGCGCTCCGCCAGAGCATTGCCCAGAGCGAACAACTCCGGGGCGTAGAGAGCCCCTTTCACATGGATATCCGCCACTGCCTTGGATTTCCAAGGAGCGTCAAAGGACAGTCCGTCCAGCATTTCACCCCAGACATTCCGCTCTCCCGCGGCCTCCAGGATGGCGCGGCCCGCCGTATTGTGGCCACCGCCGTTGTTGCTGGACAAGACAAGAATTTTCAATGGTTTCATTGCGGCAATGCTTCCTCGATGGTCTTTTTCAACTGCTCCCGCTGCGCCATCCGCTCATAGAGCCGAAGCAGTCGGGGACGATTGTAGCGCTGGATCAGGATAAAGGGCAGATTGGAAAGGCCGTAAAGCACCGTCATCACGATGCTCCAGGGCTTTTTCATCACCAGAAGCAGCACCGGGCTGATGAGCCACAGCAGCCAGTGGATCAGCTCTGCTACACAGGTCTCCTGCACCAGTCGCAGCAGGTGCGCCGCCGTCCGGTCCCCAGACAGGGTTTTGGGCTCCATGTCCCTGGCGTGGCGGCTGGCATCAGGCAAATGGTCCTTCCAGCGCTCAATGCCCACCTTCCGGTAAATACGCCCCTCCTTCTCCCAGGAAAAGGGACGCCAGAACACCCCCTGCGGGGAAAACCAGCGGCGGGGCAGCGCCTCGCCCAAAACGTGGGCCAGCACACCGATGCCGGCCACTGTCACCACAAATCTGCCCATCTGCTTCCAAAACATATCTATTCTATGCGGCCTCTACGGCCTTCTCCTCACTGTTGTTCCACCATCTCCAGGCAATCTCTGGCGAACCGGCGGGCCCGGTCCGCCTTCTCCTGATCCATGAAAACGGTGTCATATCCCATATGGCGCTCCGCCAGCATGCCCAGCCACTTGAGCTGGGAGTGGCGGCAATAGCGCCGCAGTCCTTCGGCCAGCAGGTCCGCCCCTTTCTCCGGCGGGTAGCCGCAGGTGGTCACCAAGGCCATCGGCTTACCCGCCCACAGGGCAGGGCCCCGCTTGGCACCGTAATACTTGTTCATGCCGTAGACCATCCGGTCCAGCAGCGCCTTCATCGGCGGCGTGCAGTACCAAGAATACACCGGTGTGGCCAGCACCAGCAGATCTGCGGCCAAAATGGCGTCAAAGAGCATCTGGCCATCGTCCTGCCAGCGGCAGCCAAAGACGGTCCAGTCCTCCTGACAGCGGCGGCAGGCGGTACAGGGATGCAGGTCCAGATCATAGAGCCAGTGACAGTTCCACACTGCACCCTGCTGGCTCAACTCTTGGCAGAAGGGTTCCAGCAGCGCCGCCGTGTTGCCCGCTCTTCTGGGACTGCCCATCAGGATCTCCACGCGCATCCCTTTCGCTCCTCCCTTTTAGCTTCTCCGAAAGTGGGACCTGCCATTCCAGGTCCCACTTTCTCTGGTCTTTATTCCTTGTCCGGCATCAGACTCAAAAACTTGGCCATCAGCGGCGCGTAGGTCATGGCGAATACCGCGGAAGCCGCTGCAGCCACTCCCTTTTTCCGCCGCTGGGGGATGCACAGGCCGATCAACACTCCCATGGCGCACAGACACAGCTTCACCAGCGCCAGATCCCGCCAGGTGGCCGCCGCGATCCAGCGGTCAGCCCAGTCAAACAGCTTCCTCATGGTACGCTCCTCCTTCGTGTGCCGCAGGCGCTCCAGGGCGCTTTGTTGGCAGAGATTTTTATTATTATAGCATCTTATCGCCTCCGGGTCAAAGACAATCCGTCCGCCATTTGTAAACTTTTCTAGTCTTTTCAGATCTTGGAAAATCTTTCGCCTCTGCTTCTTCCACCAAAGTTTCAGGATTTTACCAAACATTTACTCCCCCCTGCTTGTGCCCGGGAGGAATTTGCGGTTTACTGAATGCGTAGAATAAAAGCCCATCGGCAGCGCCGCCCCGGAAAAAAAGCGGAGCAGTTTGCGCCGGTCAGGAGAGGAGGTCCTGTTTTTTATGGACGTGGTTTTCCTGTGGTCCGCCGGTCTCTTTGCGGCAGGGACCGTCGCACTGTTTCCCCGCTTTTTGTCCCGTCCTGGCACCCAGGAGCTGCTGCGGGTGCGGTTGTGGGGGCTGATGAGCGGTCTGTGTCTGGCGACCGGGACCATGCTGGCCCTGCTGGCGCTGTTGCTGCGATAAAAAGCGCCGGGGTCCTGCTGAGGACTCCGGCGTTTTCACTGTGTTTTATTTCCCCAGGCAATCCCGGGCAGCCTGAACGCTGGCCGCTGCGTCCTTGACATAGTAGTCCGCTCCGGCCTTTTCCGCCCAGTCGGCGGTGAGCACGGCACCGCCCACCATCACCCGGCAGTCGGGGCAGCTCTCCCGCAGCTGGCGGATGGTCTCCTCCATGGCAGGCACGGTGGTGGTCATCAGGGCGCTGAGACCGCACAGCCTGGCCCCCGACTCCCGGACCGCCTCCACCACCGTCTCCGGCGGCACGTCCCGGCCCAGGTCGATGATGCGGTAGCCGTAGTTCTCCAGCACCGCCCGGACGATGTTCTTGCCGATGTCGTGGATGTCGCCCTTGACGGTGGCGATGACGATGGGCTCTCCGTCGGGCACGCTGCCCTTGGAGGCCAGCACCTGCCGCACCACATCGCAGGCAGCCTTGGCTGCGTCGGCGGAGCGCATCAGCTGGGGCAGGAACAGCGTTCCCGCCTCATACCGGCGGCCCACCTCGTCCAGGACGGGAATGATGGCCTTGTCGATCAGCTCTTGGGGCTCCATCTCCCGGAGCATCTGCTCCGCAGCCTGGGCCGCCCCCTCCGCAAGGCCCGCAAGCACCGCGTCGGTGAGGGGATCTGCACTTTTCTTCTCCGGCGCTCCGGGCGCGGCCGTCGCGGCCGCCACAGCCACCGGGGCGGTGGTCCCGGCAAAGCGGTCTACATAATTCTGTCCGCCCTCATCCCAGCCGCTGAGCAGCCGGTAAGAGCACACAGTCTCCATCATGCCCACGTCGCCCGGGTTCAAAATGGCCAGGTCCAGGCCGCTGCCCAGGGCCATGGCATAAAAGGTCCGGTTGAGCACATCCCGCCGGGGCAGTCCGAAGGACACGTTGCTGACGCCCAGGGAGGTCTTGACCCCCATAGCGTGGACCGCGGACACCGCCGCCAGGGTGACGGCGCCGCTGTTGGGGTCGGAGCCCACAGGCATGGTGACGCAGTCCATCACCACGTCCCGCCGGGGGATGCCCAGGCTGTCGCACCGCTCCAGGATGCGCCGGGCAATGGCCGTTCGCCCCTCCGCAGTCTCCGGGATGCCGTTTTCGTCCAGGGTCAGGCCGATGACCACGGCGCCGTAGCGCTTCACCAGAGGCAGCACCGCCTCCAGAGATGCCGGCTCGCCGTTGACGGAGTTGACGATGGCCCGGCCGTTGACCGCCCGCAGGCCCGCCTCGATGGCGGCAGGGTCCGAGGAGTCGATCTGGATGGGCAGCGTGCTTACCGACTGCACCGCCCGGATCACACGAGGCATCATCTCCGCCTCGTTAAGGCCTGGCAGACCCACGTTCACGTCCAGAATCTGGGCCCCGTCCTCCTCCTGCTGGACGGCCTGGGCCATGATATAGTCCATATCGCCCTCCAGCAGCGCCTGCTTGAGGCGCTTTTTGCCGGTGGGGTTGAGCCGCTCGCCCACCACCACCGGGGACTTGCCCAGCTCCACTGCCGTCAGCCCGGAGCACACCGCGCAGGGCGTCTCCTCCGGCGCAGGCGCGGGGTGCACATAACCCACCAGCTCCTTCACCAGGCGGATGTGCTCCGGCGTGGTGCCGCAGCAGCCGCCCACCACGCAGGCGCCCAGACGGCTCAGCTCCGCCACACCTGCCGCAAATTCCTCCGCCGTCAGGTCATAGCCGCCCTGGGGCCGGGGCATTCCGGCGTTGGGCTTGGCCACGATGGGCAGCTTTGTCCACCGGCGCAGCTGGGAGACGATGTCCCGCAGCCGGTCGGGGCCCACAGAGCAGTTGATGCCGATGGCGTCGGCCCCCAGGGATTCCAGGGTCAGAGCCATCACCGGTACCGTGCAGCCGGTGAAGGTCCGGCCGCTCTCCTCAAAGGTCATGGTCACCAGCACCGGCAGCTCCTGTGTGACCGTCCGTGCCGCCAGCAGGGCGGCCTTGGCCTCATAGATGTCCATGATGGTCTCAATGGCGATCAGGTCCACACCGGCCTCCACGCCTGCCCGGATCTGCCGGATATACAGCTCCACCGCCCGATCAAAGGGCAGCGTTCCAAGAGGCTCTAGCAGCTCTCCCAGAGGACCCACGTCCAGCGCCACCAAGCCGCCGAAGGGTGCCGCCGCCCGTCGGGCCGCCGCCACCGACGCAGCGGTGATCTCCTCGGTGGTATAGCCGCTGCCCTCCAGCTTCAAAACGCCGGCGCCAAAGGTGTTGGTGTAGACCACGTCCGCCCCGGCCTGGAAGTAGGCCCGGTGGACCGCTTCCACCTGCTCCGGCGCCCGGATGCTCAAAAGGGCCGGGTTCTCACCGGGGGCCAGGATGTCCTGGACCATGGTACCCATGCCGCCGTCCAGCAGCACCACGCCCTCTTTTAGTCTTTTGCGGAACTCACACATGCTCGTCTTTCCTTTCCTGCCGCGTCCTCTCTGGAGGCGGGCAAACAAGAGCTGCCGCCGGAGAGGCGGCGGATTCAGGCCGTCATCAAAAGGTTGTGCACCGCGTCAAAGATACGGCTGGCCACGTCGGGGTTGTTCATGGCATAGACGTGGATGCCGTCCACACCACTGGCCAGCAGGTCCGTCACCTGGTCGATGGCATAGTTGATGCCGGCGTCATAGAGGGCCTGGGGATTGCCGTCATACCGGGCAATCATCTTGGAGAACTTGGGCGGCAGCTTGGCACCGCACATGGTCACCATCCGCTGGACCTGGGCGGCGTTGACCACAGGCATGATACCCGCCTCGATGGGCACCCGAATGCCCGCCTGGGCGCACAGCTCCCGCATCCGGTAGAAGTCGGCGTTGTCAAAAAAGAGCTGGCTGATGAGGCCGGTAGCGCCGGCGTCCACTTTCTTCTTGAGATAGGTCACGTCGTCCTCCACCCCGTCGCTGTCCGGGTGTCCCTCGGGATAGCAGGCGGCAAAGATCTCAAAGCCGCCCCGCTTGGCGATGTGGGCAATCAGGTCACTGGCATGGAGGAAGGGAGGCTTCAGAACACCGCCCTCCACCTTGTCGCCTCGAAGGGCTAGCACGCTGTGCACGCCGGCCTCCTCCAGCCGGTCCAGCATCCGGTCCACCTGCTCCAGGGAGGAGTTGATGCAGGTGATGTGGGCCAGAGGCGCCACGCCGCAGTTTTGAATATGTTTGACCAGGTCTACGGTCACCTGCTGCTGGATATCACTGCCGCCGGCACCGTAGGTAACGCTCATATAGTCAGGATGCAGCCGGGCCATCTTGGACACAGCCTCATAGATACTTTTAGCGGACTGCTCCTTCTTGGGCGGGAACGCCTCTAAAGAAAAGAGCTGTCTCTTGCGAAGTTCATTGATAGGCATGACGAAACTCTCCTTTTTTCCTTCTAATTATGTCCGTATCATTCTATCCGTTTTCCTGTCCAGTTGCAAGAAAAACTTTTAATTTCTTCACTAAAAAAGCGTAAACTGCGGCCATCATTTTTGATTGCTCTCAAGAGGCGGACATCTGTTCTTTCATCGCCTCACAACGCCTGCAAACACGCAAAAGAAACCAGTGTCCAGCCCCCTGAAGTCTGAGGTCGGACACTGGTATTCCTTTATCGTCCTGTTGGAACCGCGAGGCTCTCTGGCGACCGCTGTCAGCGGTCGCACTCCCGTAGTCGCTTATCCGCCGTGGCCATGCTGGTGGCCATGGCCGGAGGAGCTGCCGCAGAAATCGCCGCCGGTGCTTTGTCCAGCACCCCCGGCATTGCCCGGGGTGCTGCTCCCCTGCTGGCCGGAGAGCTGGTCGATCCAATCCCGGATCTGGCGCATGGTCAGGTCCTGGACGTCCTGGGCGGTGATAGCGGGGTCCAGTGCCTGGAGCTCCAAAAGCGCCTGGTACTTCCCCAGGGACAGCCCAACCTCCCGGGCCGCCGTCACCTCCTCCATGCTTCCGCAGTGGCAGGAGATGTTTCCCAGCCCCTCCGTACAGGCCTGGGCCCCTGCCAGCAACGCTTGGCTCTTGCTCTCGTCGGCACCGGCCACCGTGATGGACACCTGGGCCTGGTCCAGATAGCTCTCCATCTGGGCGTTGGTCAGGATCTGCTCCAAGGCGTCGGTATAGCGCAGGTATTTCACCTGCAGGGTGGAGGCCAGCGCCTCACCGTCGGCGTTGCGTCCCTCCACTTCCACCACTCGGTCAAAGCAGTTGAGGGCCAGCTCCAGGGATGGGTTCACGTCCACACTGACGGCGGCCACCGGCGTGGTCCAGAGCAGCGCCCCGCCTGCCAGCACCAAGAGGGTCAGACAGGCCGCCGCCAGACGCCAGACCGGCCGGCGGCGTCTTTTGGCGGTCTTATCCGCCAGGAAGGCCCGGGTCCGTTCCTTCAGTGCCTCATCGGCCCGCACTTCGTCAAAGGCTTCCCGCAGTCGCTCATCCAAGCTCCTCACCTCCCAGCTGATCCCGCAGCAGCTTCCTAGCCCGGGTCAAAAGTGTGTAGATGGTGTTTACCTTCCGGCCCAAAATCCCGCTGATCTCCACCGCCGAATACCCCTCGTAGTAGTGCAGATACACCACATCCCGGTATTTTCTCGGCAGGGCCAACACCGCCTCCAACACCTCCCGGTGCTCCGGGGAGATCTCCTGAGGCTGGTCCAGCAGTTCCTCCAGGGGAACGGTGGGACTGCGCAACAGATGCCGCATCCAGTCCCGACAGGCGTTGATGGTCACACGGATGAACCAGGCCTTCTCATGGGCCTCACTTTCAAAGGCAGTGGAGCTGAGCAGATAGCGCAAAAATACCGTCTGAAACACGTCCTCCGTGTCAGAGGGGTTTTTCAGATGCACCAGGCACAGCCGCCGCACGGTATCCGCATACCGCTCGATGGCCTGGTTCGCCTCCTGCTCGCTCCGCATAGTTTCCTTCCTTTACCTCTTTTTTCAGCAGCCTCTGCCGCCACAGTGGCCCCGGTGCAGTCCAGTGCCATCCTGGGGACGGAGGGCTCCGCTGCCGTAGTTGTCGCAGACACCATCACCGTCGGCGTCCACATAGGCGTAGCCTGCGCCCTGGTTGTCGCAAATGCCGTCGCCGTTGGCATCCACGTAGGCGCAGTTGGTGCCGTGGTTATCACAGATGCCGTCGCCGTCGGCGTCCACGTAGGCGCAGCCCGCGCCCTGGTTATTACAGATGCCGCGTCCGCTGCTCCAGCGGCCTGCCGCCCAGACACTGGTGGTCCCCAGCGCCAAAAGCAGCACCACGGTCATCACAGCAATCCATCCCTTTTTCATGTTCATTCCTCCTGTCAGTCTAATCTGCCGCAAAAGGGCTTCACTTAGAATACGACCGGCCGGAGAGAATCCGTTCACTCAAAGCAGAAAAATTTTCCATTCCCGGGAAAAGGCAGCTTCCACCTTTCACTACAAAGGACACAACCGCCTTCCCAGAACATGGAAACGGCTTTTTTATTGTAACACGTTCTGTCCACCGGTCAAGCATCCACCCGCAGATGTGGACATGGAAGCCAGCGGCAGGCAGCAAAAAGGCAACTGCTTTCGCAGCTGCCTTTGATTCCCAGGAATCGAGCCGGAATTTTCTGTATTTTCCCATATTCCGTCCCTCAATATTGGGAAGATGTTCGCTCCAAAAGAGGGAGTTTGCCCGCTATTAGGCGTCGGCAAAAGCCTTGTCCAAAGATGCGAGGACCTGCTCCCGATCAAAGGGCTTATAGACAAACCCCTTGGCGCCGATCTTATTGGCCTCATCGATGGTGTCATCATAGGCCAGGGAGGAGACCATCAGGACTCGAGCCTTCGGGTGCTTCTCTAAAATCAGCCGGGCCGTCTCCAGGCCATCCATGCCGGGCATCAAAATATCCATGGTCACCAAATCCGGATCGACTTTATCATACTCCGCCAAAGCGTCCTCTCCACTCTGGCAGCAGGCCACCACCTGATAATCCGAGTCAGACAGGATCTTTTGCATCTGCAACTGAACAATCCGGGAATCGTCTACCACCATGATTCTCTTCGACATATAAACTGTCTCCTTTACTTGATACTCCTAATTGATGATTAAACCGCCAGCCAATGTTAGGTTCCATCGCTGTGCAGGGGGTGATGAATTAACTGTGCTCCTTCATGATAGGCATTGGTATAATTCAGCACAAGCTGATTGTCTTCCTTTGCCGCCTCGGGTTCTTTATACTGGGTGGAAAAAACCGGTATCCGGAAGCGAGAGGCAACTTTGGTGAGCTGAAACAGCCGCGCTACAAACTGCCCACAGATCACATTGAAATACTCCTTGGCAAAATCCTCCACATCCTGAGGGGCCACATCGTCTGCCTCCATGACCTGCTGCGTCATTCGAACCATCAGTGCGGTGTCAGCCAACAGCCGCAAGGTGCCATGATATCCCCCTTCAAAGGTGGTTTGTACAGTGCAGGTGTCACCGGAGAGAGCTTCCCCTTGTTCGCACAGGCGAATTTCCACCATCCGGCTGGTAATATCCCGCATTACACAGTCCAGAATATTCGATATCTCCTTTTGGCACTGTACGTTCATTGCCTCCCCCTCCTTTTTTCATAGTACAAACCTTAAAAAGAATCCACAAATCCGTTGACCAGGCGGAAGGTGCACTCCCGTTCCACCTGCTTCACCCGGAAAGAACTTCGGTGGATAGTCACTGTCGTACCCGGATATGCGGCATCACAGACCAGGCGGCAGCCCTCAGCATCCGGCGCCTTGGACAGCTGTGCCTGGATATCCTTGTCCATCTTTTCCAGCTTCATCTTGATTACGCACAGATTGAGATTGAGCTTGGAGAGCTTCTTCTGTCTCTCTGGATCATCCTTTTTGGCAGATTCCTCTTCCATCTGTGCCTGGGTCTTTTCCAGCTCCGCCAAAATCTGGGTCCGTTCAAAATTTTCGCAGGGCATTGCGTCCAGAATAATGGCGGTGGGGCGCTCTGCCTTAGAGCCCACTGTGGTAGCCACAACCTCCTGGGAAGAGCGAATGGTGCCGCCTACGATAGCTCCCCGGCCGGTGCAGACCATGACTGGTCCGTCACTGTACACCTGGCTGTCGATGATGCAGTCCGCCTGCACGCTCTCCCGGGCATAGACGCTGCAATGCTCCAAATACTTCGCATAGATGCTCTTT
Source organism: uncultured Oscillospiraceae bacterium (assembly GCA_902478785.1). Taxonomy (GTDB): domain Bacteria; phylum Bacillota; class Clostridia; order Oscillospirales; family Oscillospiraceae; genus Oscillibacter. Next base: position 27,075 of record CABSMJ010000015.1, on the reverse strand, counting down.
TGCGCCCGCACCACTGCACAGTCCTGCCCCTGTACGCCGCTTGAGACCACCAGGTTTTCCCCCGCCTCAATGGTGCAGCCTTCGATCACACCGTCGATCTGGATATTGCCCATGGCCCGAATGGTGGCACCAGAGCACACGTCTCCATGGATATGAATATCGCCTAAAAATTTGATGTCACTGTCGGCGTGGTCCACGCTCTCCATGAGCTCCAGCACTGGCTTGACCTGAAAACACCGGCCATTGAATTCCAGATGTCCGTCCCGTGCCGCCAGCAGATGCGCTCCATCCTCAGAGAGCACCGTATTGCGGCCCTGAGGGACATCAGCAGCCCGTCCATCTCTGGCCGGCACCCGTTGTCCCGTTACGGTGGTGCCAGGAATTCCCTTCCCTGCCGGCAAAATGTGGCAGATCTCTGCTCCCTTTTTGATCTTCTGCACCATGTTTAAGGTGACATAATCCTCCCGGCCCAGTTCCTTTACCGGGGCAGGGGTCCTCTGCTTTCTGGGATAGAAGTCAACTACGCGGCTGTCCTCTCCCGGCACAGGCGCCTGGCCCCGGGCAATGAGAAAAAGGTGAAAATACCGCTCTGAAGCCGTAGGCAGTGCCTTGAGCGTACGCCAATCCACTCCGGCGCAGATCCCTCCATTGGCAATGCACTTGAGCAACTGCATGGCGTTTTGCTCGCGGCCCTTTCCAACGGGTGGAACGAGCAAGAGCCAGGCGAACATTCCGTCATGGGACAGGTGGAGAAAGGTTTGTTCGTCCAAAGCGAGTTCTGAGGCGGATGCAGCGGTCAGTACCTGCTGCCAGCGGGCGTCAGCAAATTGGGTCAGCGCCTGCTCGATGTCCTTTATCTCGCTCTCCTCCACCGGACTCTCCTCTGGAAAAACGCGCAGCCGCAGTCCAGACTCAGCAGCTTCCCCGCCCCACAAGTTCCGCAATTTACACAGGGCGTGTTCCGCGGGAAGCGTAACTTCCCTCGGGCCGTCATCCGACGTATGATCCGCATATTTTTCTGAATCCTGAGGCAAATTTGATGGAAGATTCGCCTTCATTTCTCATCCACTCCCTCCCGCAGCAAACCACTGTGCGGTGTTCCTATTGTCATATCGTCAATTTGAGCAGAATCTTAAGAGGTCCGCGGAGATTTTTTGGCAAAAACACGTATTTTAAGAGCATTCTCCAAGCTAAGCTCGGACTTCTGTTTCTCACACGTCTTTGCAAAAGGAAGCAGAATAGGCCATGTACGCCTCTAATAAAAAGTCGGAGCAAGCGACAAATCGCTTGCTCCGACCCTTCCGTCCAGGTACTTTTATTCCTTACAGCATTAAAAAACGGACATCCATAAGGATGTCCGTTTTTTGGCGGAGAAGGAGGGATTTGAACCCTCGCGCCGGTTTCCCGGCCTACTCCCTTAGCAGGGGAGCCCCTTCGGCCACTTGGGTACTTCTCCATAATACAAAATGAACTTGTTCTGCGACGAAAGTTTGGCGGAGAGAGTGGGATTCGAACCCACGGATGTTTGCACATCGCCGGTTTTCAAGACCGGTTCCTTCAACCGCTCGGACATCTCTCCATTTTTGGCACATCGTGTCCGCACTTCAAACGCATGAAGTATAATACCATACCCATCCGTGATTTGTCAACCTAGTTTTTCTAAAAAAAGAAAATTTCAGCGGGAACTTCCGTTTTTCCCCGTCTCACGCTCTCCAAAAGCAACTTCTTTTTCACTTTTGCTGCTCTCTTGTCCTACTTAGGGGGTTGATTTTTCTCAAAGAGCCGCTATAATGGTAAGCAGAAAACAACTGAATGATCTGTCTTCAGGGCGGGGTGCGATTCCCCACTGGCGGTATAGTCCGCGACCGGATGCCGTAGGGCATCTGCTGACCCGGTGCAACTCCGGGACCAACAGTATAGTCTGGATGGAAGAAGAGGATCTGCGGCAGGGCCGCGCATTTGTGGTGCGCTTCTTTGTTGTCGGTTCACCTTGGAGAAGTCAAATCGTCCAGGGTGTTTTCCATCAACAAAAGGAGCGTGTTTTTTTATGTCCGATCCCAATGTGGGCGCCCTGCGGGCGCCGGCTCGTTCTACCTTCAATACCAAGACTCTGGTCTCTCTGGCCATGCTCACCGCCATCGCCTATGTGGTGATGTACCTGTCCAAGGCGCTGCCTTCCGTTTACGGTTTCCTGGACTTTGACTTCAAGGACACCATCATCTGCATCGGCGGCTTCGTCTTCGGCCCTGTGGCCGCGGCTGCCGTCTCCGTGGCGGTGGCCTTCATCGAAATGGTCACCATCAGCACCACCGGCCCCTGGGGCTTTCTGATGAACGCCCTGGCCACCTGCGCTTTCTGCTGCACCGCCTCTTACATTTATAAGAAGCGCCACACCATGAAGGGCGCCGTGGTGGGTCTGATCTGCGGCACCGTGATGCTGACCATCGCCATGCTGCTGTGGAACTATCTGGCCACTCCCATCTACCTGAAAATGCCCCGGGAGGCTGTTGTCGACCTGCTGGTTCCTGTGTTCCTGCCCTTCAACCTGGTCAAGGGCGGGATGAACATGGCCGCCATTTTGCTGCTGTACAAGCCGGTGGTCACTGCTCTGCGCAAGGCTGGTCTGGTGGCCCCCTCCCAGAACACTCAGGCCCGGAAGTTCAGCACCGGTTTCCTGCTCTTCTCCCTGGTCCTGCTGGCCACTTTCGTGTTCCTGGGCCTGGTGCTGGCCGGCGTGCTGTGACCTTCCGTTGTACAAGGCGCCTTTTTCTCAAGTATGGTCTCTAGCGCAACCTTATAAATAAAAAAAGCATCTGGTATGTCATGGAAAAATGACACACCAGATGCTTTTTTAGGATATCCACGGACCGCAGCCATAGCGCTTGCGGTCCGTTTTCAATCATTCTGTCTGCCAAGCTATTCTCTAGGGCTCTGCGCCGAAGTCTACTCCACTTCCACGATCATTTCCACCTCAATGGGAATGTTAAAGGGAAGTTGCGGCACTGCTACAGCTGTTCTCGCATGCTTGCCCTTCTCTCCAAAGACCTCTGCAAACAGGTCAGACACACCATTCATCACAGCAGGCTGGGCTGTAAAATCCGGCGCAGAGGCCACGAATGCCTGCACCTTCACAAACTGCTTGACCCGATCCAGATCTCCCAGCTCTTTCTTCAGCTGCGCAATAAGGTTCAAGCCTGTCAGCCGAGCTGCCTGATATCCCTCTTCCTGAGTCAACTCTACTCCGACCTTTCCAAAAATCACCGGTTTTCCATCCTGGAAAGGCCCCGAGCCGGAAAAGAACAGCAAATTCCCCACTTTTCTGGCCGTGACATAGTTGGCCATGGGAGCCGGCGCAGTAGGCAATACCAGACCCAATTCTTCGATTCTCTTTTCCGCAATAGCCATTTGGAAACCTCCTATTTTATTCTACAAGTTTTCCCTTTTTCCAGACCTTTTCAGGTCTTTGATACATAACAGACAGATCTTTTACCGGATCGCCGTCCACCAAAACAAGGTCCGCCTGCAATCCCTTTTTGATCTCTCCTACTTTCTCGCTGATTCCGGCGATTTCGGCACTGTATTTGGTCGCCTGCAGAAGAATGTCCACATTCTCCATGCGGCAGAATTCCTTTCTCAGCTGGAACTCCACACCGTGCTCATACTGAGGGGAAAGCGGCGCAGAGTCCGTGCCAAACCCCAGCTTTTCACCAGCCTCATACGCCCGGCGGATCGAAGCGGCACATCTCTCCAGCATGGGTGTAAGTCTGTCCAGCCAAAACGCCCGCTCTTTCGGATCTGTCTGGCTGACATACATAGCCGCGAAGGTGGGGACCAGATAGGTGTCCCCTTTTTTGTGGAGCACATCCAGGGTTTTCTCGCTGAGGAAGGTAGCGTGTTCAATAGTGCGGACTCCCGCCTGGATACAGTTAAGGATAGCCCCGTCAGCATGACAATGTGCTGCAACATACGCACCGTTTTCTCTTGCTGTCTCTACCGCTGTACACATCTCTTCAAAGGTCATAATGGGGTTTTGGGGGGTTCCCTTGGGATTAAACGCAGACCCAGAGGCATAAATCTTAATAAACTCCGCAGACTCTGCGATCTCTTCCCGCACACCCTTTCGGAATTCTTCAGCTCCATCGCAAAAATGGATGATTGCCGACAGGTCGCTGCGTCTGCTAATAACGCTGGGCATGAGCGTGCTGCCGCAGGCAATAATATCCGGCCCATCCACAAGTCCTTTATCCACCAACTTTTTAACGTAATTGGCAGCTCTGCCGATGCTCCCACAATCACGGATGGTGGTGAAGCCATGCCTCAGATACCTCTTAGCCTGTTCAGAGGCCTCTACCAGCAACTGCATCGGATCATCGACAGCGGATATGCCAATTCCGCTCATCATAGTAAGATGGGTATGCAAGTCGATCAGTCCCGGTATAAGAGACTTTCCGCCGCAGTCAATCACCTCCTCTGTATGGGCAGGGATCCGGGCGCCCACTGCCTCAATGACGCCATCGCGTATCTCCACAAAACCATCATCACAGTCAACTCCGTCTGAAAATGGAGCATACAGTTTACAATGATTCAAAAACATGTCTACTCAATCCTTTCCCCGCAAAATGAAGGTTTGAATATGTCTGCCCAGTTTCTCTGCCATTCCCTCCCCCACATAGGAGGCGTGACCAGCGGGAAGAACCAGCCGTTCCATCCGGTCTGCCGGCAGATCATACTGGGAGAGATAGTAGATCATAAAGTCAAAAGTGGAAGAAAGATCATAGCATCCGTTAACAAACATCATTCGAAGGGCCTGATTCTTCTTCATCAGCTCAACGGGAAGTTCCAGCGTATCCTTGTCGTAGCTTCGGTAATCCCACTGTCTGCCGATGGCAAGCATATCTGAAAGATACTCCCGCTCCGGGATTTGCAATTCCTCATGGAAATAGGAAAACAACGCCTGAGAAAAGGCAGAATCCACACTGCTCATGAATGCATCCTGTTCCATATCCGGCTCAACAATATCTGCACAATCCATAGCGTTGCCAGCATAGGACTCCCCCGCTCCCAGTTTGCAGGTAAGTCGGGAATCGTACATACTTACCACTTCATTGGGACAAAGGCCCAAGAGAAAATCAATTTCGCCAAAACGCAGTCGGTTCTTTCGCAGAAATTCCCTGTTCAGTCCACAGAAGTAATGTAGTTTATCCAGTACTTTTTCAAAGGCATCCTGAGGCAGCCTGTTGCCCAACAGCAGCGCCGCAGCATAATCTTGATATGCAAATTCCATCGCGCGTTGGACAAACTCCTCCTGCGGCCCCTCTTCTTTATGATGATGGTACCAGCAGGCCGCTGCATTAGCTCCCAGGCGTCTGACTGTAGGTTCCACCGGCAGCACGCTCTTAGCACCCACATTCAGAGATGTACCAATATTGATGATCCCCTTCAGATTCACTTCCGGCGGCAGAACATCTGCCAACGCCACGTTCCGAATGGTGCCATAGCTCTCCCCCAAAAGATACACCGGCGCTGCCGTCCGGCCATTTTCCTCCAGCCAGGCACAGAGAAAAGCGGCAAATGCCTTTGCATCTCCCCCTGTGGAAAAATATTTGGAGGCAGATTCGGGTTTGAGCAGTCTAGCATAAGCCGCTCCCACCGGATCAATCAGAACGAGATCACAAACCTCCAGCAAAAACGCCGGATTATCCTCCAAGCGATATTCTGCTGGCCGTTTCACATTGGGATAGCCAGGAAACCGGAGGATCTTTGGCCCCAGCAGACCCATATGCAGCCAGCTGCTAGCTGCTCCCGGGCCTCCATTATAGGCAAAAACCACAGGGCGCTTCCTGTCTTCCGGAACTTTGAGATAGGAAAAGCTAAAAATACTTGCCTCGCCGCAGCCGCTGTTATCCTTAAGGATATAGTCCTGCAGCCGCACCAGATAATGTAAGCCTGTACGGGCCATGGTTTTTACCGCTTCCCAGCGGTATGGTTGCATGGTTTTCATTGTCGTTATTGCCTCTTTGCCGCCTGAATGACCGCAAAAAAGCGGTCAATATCCTCTTGATTGTTATAATAATGAAAGCTCAGACGCATCTCACTCTCTCCACTTCCGCTCTTTTTTCCCAAGCCGGGAACAGCCACCCCAGCGGCTTTGAAATCCTCGTTGGTTAAGTGGAGCGCATCATCGATTTTAACCGAAACAATCTGGCTCCGCCGCTCCTGAGGGATATCATAGGTACAGCAGATCCCCTCTGTCTCTTCCACTCGCTGTCGGAAGATATCCGCAAGCCCCAGCACATAGGCCTCCACCTTTTCCGGACCCAGCAGCTGAGCCTGCATAGCCACTAACCCCATCCCATAGATCCCATCCGCATGAGGATACCCAATTTCAAATCTTCCCGCATCCTTCCGCAGTTCCAGATGGTCTTTGCTGGTGTCAAAGCGATCCTGATCTGACATCCAGCCAGCTCCCCAGTGGCGGATCTTTTTCTGAACCTCGGGACTGATATAGGCATATCCAGTTCCGCAAAAGTTCATCATCCATTTATAGTCATTTCCCACCAAGAAATCGATGCCAGCCTTCTGTATATCCACCTGCAATGCGCCAACCGCCTGTACAGCATCTACAAAAAGCAAAATGCCGTGTTGTCGGCAAAAAGTCCCCAGCTGGTTCACATCTATCCGATACCCCGTGGTGCTCTCCACCAGGTTGACAGTCACCGCAGCCGTATGTTCATCACAGCAGACAATCACCTGCTCTGCTGTGACCACGCCGTTCTCCGGCAGAACATACCGTACCGAAAGCCCTTCAGCCTCCCGCTTCTGCCAGGCATAGCGGTTTCCGATCCAGCCCTTGCCCACAGTGACCAGATTGGCCCCCGCAGGATAGTCGATGCCCTCAGTGACCATAGTAAACATCTGAGTGGCGCTTTGCCCAAAGGCAATGCAGTCTGGCGCACAATGGAGTATGGCACCCAGTGCTTCCTTGCTCTTTTGGAGCATACCAAGGGTCCCCACATCTCCATCATCATAATGCCAAACGGAATCTCCGCCCCTACGGTAGCGGTCATCCAGATACCTGCGCACACCATCATAGACAAAATCAGGCACCAAACCTGTACTTGCCGACAGCAGGTAGACTTGCTCTTCCGCCGCCGGGACATGCTCTCTGAATGTCTCGATAGTTTTTGCGAAATCAATCATATCCTCGCTCCTTTTTGGACAGACATCTTTCAGCTATTATAAGAGCGCTCTTTCTCCTCCCACGGTTCATAGGGCGCCCTCATTTCCGCCAAAATATCGATCCCCTTATTTCGGAGATACTTGACACGAATGAAGAAATAGATGAAGCCTACCACATATACAGTGAAAATACCCACAATAGCCTTCACATCCAGGGTCAGTGCCATCTGAATGCAGAGATAGGCGCAAACCAAGAAGGTCATTACAGCGAAAACCCGAGCCAGCACTGCATTCATTTTTACCAGGGAATTGTCGCAGCATTTGGGATACTTTCGATAGGCAAAAAACGGGGAGAGCGTATTGGGCAGCTCGGCAAAGGTATTGCAGAAAGAGAAAATTGTCATGACAACACCAAAGGTTGCGCCAGTGGCACAGATGCCCACCGCAATCGCCATCACCAAAAACAAGCTCCAATAGGCCGTTCCGTGCTTATTACGTTTGGACAGCACCTCAGGAAAGACCTTAGCACGGGCAGAGAACTCGATCAGGGCCACACAAGCCAATGCTACTGGGATCAATGAGGTAATGATACCACAGATAGGGCCACCCACAATAAAAAAGGTCAAAAGGGCCGGAGACATGAAGTGACTCGCCACCTGAGAGAGCGACTCCACTTCTGCGGAGGGCACCACGCCAATGGTCACTACCGCCATCAGGATGTACAAAATCGCCACAGCCACAGGGCAAAGAACCATAACGGTGGGAATGGTCCGCTCCGGTCTTTTCACGTCATTGGCAATTTGGGAGACGGAAGAGGCTCCGGAAAGCGAAGAGGTCAGCACACCGATGGCCGCCGCAAGGGAACTGATCCCAATGCCCGGATTGACAATCTGGCCGAATGTAACATTATTGGCATCAATATTCGGAATACCCAGAATCACATACAGAAAAATCGCAATCATCAACAGTGCTACCATAATATTGCTGATGGACACCGTGGTCTTGTTTCCAAACCATGCAATGACGGCAAATACCAACAGAAGAATGACTGCGGCAGCCGTCTCACTAATTGCAATTCCAGGGAACAAGGGCTGAAAGTACATGGAAAACAGCACACCAAATAGTGCCACCATTGTAGGCATCAAGAGCGTGGAGAGAGAAATGAACACACCTACATAGGGACTCCACAGCTTAGAGGCCCACATGAATTGAGAAGCCGTAGTAGGAAGTGCGGCGCTTGTGTACATGACAGAAATAGAGCGCAGAACCACTACAAACGCTGCACCAATCAGTGCCCAGATGATCCCTGGCCCATATTCGTTGGCCACGGTAGGAAGCGTTCCAAAAATACCGGAACCTACAATACATCCAATTCCCATCAATATGGCTCCAATCAATCCGATCTTCTTTTTTTCCATTTTCAAGCTCCTTTCCATTCTCCGTTTTCTAGTTATATTCAGAAATATATTTACTGAATATATTTAGAATAATACTATCAGAGTTTCCTCTTGTCAATCATTTTGTCGCTTTTTGCACAAAAAAAGCACAGACACCAAGATAAAATTGGTGTCTGTGCCCATTTTTGAATGGCGATCAGAGGTCTCTCACATCTTCCCGCAGCAGGCATACTGCGGATTCCTCATCTCTAGCCAACATAGCTTGTACGATTTTTTCAAAGTGGTCAATGTCAGGTCTGCCTTTGATATAGCTCATAGATGCCTTATGCACTAAAGGTTTCAAGGTTTCTGGCAAAAACTCGTTTCCACTTATTTCCGCCAATCTGATGTGAAACTTTGCGTTGATGGTGTTGCGGGGATCAAGATTCTGCTTATCCATATTTTCATAAACTCTAAGAGAGCGGATCTGTTCATCAGTGGCATCCCGGATAGCCAGATGGATGCACAGGCTTTCCAGGCATCTTCTAATCTCCTGGATTCGGTTAATTTCCTCCACTGAATAAGCACACACCATGTATCCTTTCCTAGGATAACTCACAAGATATCCCTGCTCAGTCAGGATATGGAGCGCCTGCTTAGCTGGAGCCTTACTAACTGAATACTCAGCAGCCACCTGGCTTTCACTAATAAACTCCCGGGGATTGATCTCCCCGTCTAGAATTTTATTTCTCAACTGGATATAGATTTTTTCTGTCAGGCTCTCTTTCATAAATCCCTGTTCCCTTTTTCTATAATGGTTTATTATAATACAAAGTGGAAAATCGCGCAAGCTTTTGCATAGATTTCACAAATCAGTGCGGGAAAACGCTGCTTTCCTGCTGATTGTCAGGTATCATGACTCCCTCTTTCCACGGGCGAACAGATGTGCTATACTGAAAAGCAGAGAGGAGGGCAGCCATGGACCGGATCATTCTTCACTGCGACCTCAACTGCTTCTATGCCTCCGTGGAGCTGCTCTCCCACCCCGACCTGCGGCAGGTGCCCATGGCGGTATGCGGCGACCCCACGGCCCGCCACGGCATCATTCTGGCAAAAAACGAACCTGCCAAGCGTCTGGGCATCCAAACGGCGGAGACCATTTGGCAGGCCAAACGGAAGTGCCCCGACCTGGTGCTGCTGCCGCCTCACCACGACCTCTATCGCCAGTACTCCCGCCGGGTCAACGCCATCTATGAGGAGTACACCGACCTGGTGGAGCCCTTCGGCATCGACGAGAGCTGGCTGGATGTCACCGGCTCCCTGCACCTGTTCGGCGGCGATGCCAAAGCTCTGGCGGACACTCTGCGCCAGCGGATGAGGGAGGAGCTGGGGCTGACGCTGTCGGTAGGAGTGTCCTTCAACAAGGTCTTTGCCAAGCTGGGCAGCGACTATAAAAAGCCCGATGCCACCACGGTCATCTCCCCCGACAACTGGCGCACCATCGTCTGGCCTCTGCCGGTGGGCACCCTGCTGTATGTGGGCCGGGCGGCCCAAAAGGTTTTGTCCCAGCACGGGGTCCGCACCATCGGGCAGCTGGCCGCCATGCCGGAGGACACCCTGGAGACCCTGCTGGGCAAGCTGGGCCTCCAGCTCCACGCCTACGCCAACGGACTGGACCGCGCGCCGGTGCTGTCCCGGGATCAGCAGGAGCCCATCAAATCCGTGGGAAACAGCACCACCTTCTCCCGGGACCTGACCACCTGGGACCAGGTGCGCACCGGCATCGCGGTGCTGTCGGACTCTGTGGCCATGCGCCTGCGCCACCATGGTCTGTGTGCCGGCGGCGTGCAGGTGGTGGTGCGCAGCGCCGACTTCAAAAACACTTCCCGGCAAAAGCAGTTCTCCCGCCCCACCCATCTGATGCGGGAGCTGTCGGAGGGCGCCCTGGAGCTGATGCATCAGGCTTGGAAAGCCCCCACTCCCATCCGGATGCTGTCTGTAACGGCCATCCACCTGGTGCCGGAGTCGGAGGCCTACATCCAGCTGGACCTGCTGGACCGCACCTCCGTGCCCCGCAGTGAAAAGCAGGAGAAGCTGGAGCGGGCCATGGACGCCATCCGGGGCAAATTTGGCCGGGACGCTATTTCCTTCGGCACCGCCGGAGAGATCGATAAGGAGGAACCCTCATGACCATTTCCGAGGAAAAGAAACAGCTGCGCCATCAGATCCGCGCCCGGGAACGGAAGCTGGACCCCGCCTACCGGGTATCTTCCGACCAGGCCATCGCGTCCAATATCTTGGACTTTCCCATCTATCAGAGCTCCTGGACCGTGTTCTGCTTTGTCTCCACGCTGGAGGAGATCAACACCCGCCCCATCCTGCTCAACGCCCTGGAGACCGGCAAGCGCCTGTGCGTGCCCCGGTGCGCCGCCGGCCGGAAAATGGACCTGGTGGTCATCCAGTCCCTGGAGGATCTGGAGCTGGGGGCCTTCGACCTGTTGGAGCCCCGGTCGGGCCTGCCCACCCTGCGGGCCGATGAGGTGGACTTTGCCGTGCTCCCCTGCCTGAGCTGCGACCGACAGGGAAACCGGCTGGGCCGGGGCGGCGGGTACTACGACCGCTTTTTATCCCTCTATCACGGCGCTATGGCCATGGTGTGCCGGGAACAGCTCATGTGCCCCTCCATTCCCACTGAGGACCACGACATCCCCGTGCCCTGGCTGGTCACCGAAGCTGGTGTGTTCCCCGGCCGGGCTGCCGCGCCGGAGAACCGTCACTGCCTTTCCTGAAGGAACAATATTCCTCCGCTGGCGGATCGCAGCTTGACAGAAGGCGCTTTATTTGCTACCCTAAAAGAGAAGATACTGTCCCTGTCCACTGTTACGCATCCCCGCATAGCCAGCCGCTGCACGCGGCAGGTGAGCGGGAAGGATGGATGAACCTCTGAAAAGCGGATATGCAACCGGAAGCAAAAGCCGCCGGTTCTCTGCACCTTTTTCAAGGGAAGTTACGGATCAGGACACAAGGCGCGGCGGGCCGGTCCCCAGAGCGGCTCCGTCCGCGCTCTTTTGTATCCATCCCCTTCTTTCCACTCCGCGTTTTTCCCAGTAACCCCATTGCAGTTACATGAAACTGTCCATTCCACACATCAGGATATATAAGGAGGAATTCTCATGATCCAGCAGACTATGGATTTCATTTCCCAGCACGACCCTGAAGTCGGCGCCTCCATCCAGGAGGAATTCGCCCGGGAGCGCCGCAACATCGAGCTCATCGCCTCGGAAAACATTGTCAGTGAAGCCGTGATGCTGGCCATGGGCACCTGCCTGACCAACAAGTATGCTGAGGGCTATCCCGGCAAGCGGTACTACGGCGGCTGCTACGCCGTGGACGTCACGGAGGACATCGCCCGCAAGCGGGCCTGCCAGCTCTTCGGCTGCAACTATGCCAACGTCCAGCCCCACTCCGGCGCCAACGCCAACCTGGCTGCCTTCTTTGCCCTGGTGCAGCCCGGCGACACGGTGCTGGGCATGAACCTGGCCCACGGCGGACATCTGAGCCACGGCAGCCCCGTCAACATCTCCGGCAAGTATTTCAACATCGTCTCCTACGGCCTGGGCGAGGACGAGACCATCGACTACGAGGCTATGGCCCAGAAGGCCCGGGAGTGCAAGCCCAAGCTGATCATCGCCGGCGCCAGCGCCTATCCTCGGATCATCGACTTTGCCAAGTTCCGCCAGGTGGCCGATGAGGTGGGCGCCTATTTGATGGTGGACATGGCCCACATCGCCGGACTGGTGGCCACCGGAGTCCATCCCTCCCCCATCCCCTATGCAGACGTGGTCACCACCACCACCCACAAGACTCTCCGTGGTCCCCGGGGCGGCCTGATTCTGTGCAACGATGAGGCCATCTACAAGAAGATCAACTCCGCCGTGTTCCCCGGCACCCAGGGCGGTCCTCTGGAGCACATCATCGCCGCTAAAGCCGTGTGCTTTGGCGAGGCCCTCAAGCCTGAGTTCAAGACCTATGCCCAGCAGATCGTCAAGAACGCCAAGGTCTTGGCAGACGAGTTGGTCAAGGAGGGCTTCCGTCTGGTTTCCGGCGGCACCGACAACCACCTGATTCTGGTGGATGTGCGCAACTTCCACATCTCCGGCAAGGAGTTCGAGCGCCGCCTGGACGAGGTCCAGATCACCGTCAACAAGAACGCCATCCCCAACGACCCGGAGAAGCCCTCCATCACCTCCGGCGTCCGGGTGGGTACCCCCGCTGTCACCTCTCGCGGCTTCAAAGAGCCGGAGATGGTCAAGATCGCCCAGTGGATGGGCCGCGTCGCCCGGGATTTCGAGGGCAGCGCCGATCAGGTCCGGGCAGAGGTCAACGCTCTGTGCCAGCAGTTCCCCATCTATCCCTAATCCACTCCCTCTCGGTTACTTTCCAGCGCCGGCCGCAAAAGCGGTCGGCGCTTTTCTTTTTCCATTTACAGGTTATTCCAGTTTCGAATACCTCATATGAAATTTTTGCATGTTTACCCTTAAAAAGTTTCAATGTCCGTTCATTGAAAACATTTTCCTTTTTCATTGACTTTTGCAGCTTTTTTTCGTATACTGGCCACAGTTAGATCGTTAAAAAAACGACGAACCCGCTGAACCATCCGGAACCGTAGAGAGCGAAACCGGCTGGGGAGGGAACTCTGGAGAATCCCAGCAAATGGGTGCCGAAGGGGCAAGGCCGTGGGGCCGAAACTCTCAGGCAAAAGGACAGAGCGCAAACCACCACTCGCATTTGCCCTCCTGTCTTTTGTTCTCCGGAACGATTAAGGAGGGTAAAATCATGTCAGCAGCTCTACTTCCCATCGTAAACACCATCAACACCTATCTGTCCGACTACATTCTGTTCTTCCTGCTGATCGCCGTGGGCCTGTGGTATTCCATCAAAACCCGTTTTGTGCAGGTCCGTTGTTTCGGCGAGGGCATGCGCAAAGTGTTCGGCAACCTGTCCCTCAACGGCAAAAAGCAGGAAAGCGGCATCAGTTCCTTCCAGGCTCTGGCCACTGCCATTGCCGCTCAGGTGGGCACCGGCAACATCGTCGGCGCCAGCGGTGCCATCCTGACCGGGGGCCCCGGCGCCATCTTCTGGATGTGGATCATCGCCTTCTTCGGTATGGCCACCATCTACGCGGAGGCCACTTTGGCCCAGAAAACCCGGAAGGTGGACAAGGACGGCAACATCAAAGGCGGCCCTGTCTATTACATCACCACGGCCTTCCAGGGCGGTTTCGGCAAGTTCTTGGCTGGCTTCTTTGCCATCGCCATCACTCTGGCTTTGGGCTTCTTTGGCTGCATGGTGCAGTCCAATTCCATCGGCTCCACCTTTGAGACCGCATTCCACATTCCCTCCTGGATTGTGGGTATCGTCCTGGTCCTCATCTGCGGCTTCATCTTCCTGGGCGGCATCCAGCGTCTGGCTTCTGTGACGGAGAAGATCGTTCCCATCATGGCAGCTCTGTTCCTGGTGGGCGGCTTGGCTGTTCTGATCGTCCGTATCCAATATCTCCCCGCCACCATCGCCATGATCTTCAAGTATGCCTTTGCTCCCAATGCCATCATCGGCGGTAGCATCGGCGCGGCTCTAAAGATCGCCGCCACCCAGGGCGCCAAGCGGGGCCTGTTCTCCAATGAGGCAGGCATGGGCTCTACGCCTCATGCCCATGCCCTGGCCAATGTGGCCGAGCCCCACGATCAGGGCTGTGTTGCCATGATCGGCGTGTTTATCGACACCTTTGTGGTTCTGACCCTGAACGCGTTGGTCATCATCTCCACGCTGTACACGGCGGACGGACCTCTTGCCAACGGCTATTTCGGCGAGGTCACGGAGACACTCAACAACGCCAACCTGGCACAGACCGCCTTTGGCGTGGTCTTCGGCGAACAGTTGGGCGCCATGTTCGTGGCCATTGCGCTGTTCTTCTTCGCTTTCTCCACCATTTTGGGCTGGAACCTCTTCGGCAAGATCAATGTGGCCTATCTGTTCGGCGAAAAATCCACTAAGATCTATACCGTGATTGCTCTGGTCTTTATCTTCCTGGGCACCCTGACCTCCAGTGATCTGGTTTGGGGCCTGTCCGATATGTTCAACAACCTGATGGTGATCCCCAACGCCATTGCCCTGTTTGCTTTGACAGGCATGGTGGTATCTATGACAAAGGGCGTAAAAAAGAAGTAAGTTCTAAAACAGCAATAAATAAAAGGTGCCGCCTTCGGGCGGCACCTTTTTTCATCTGTGCAAAACCATCCTCAGCCATTGGTTCAGACGTGGCCATCTCATCTATTCCGCGGAATGCTTCTCTTCCTCATACAGGCAAAAGCTCCCTCGCTTTTGCTTGGCCCGATACAGCGCTTCATCCGCTCGCCCCATCAGCTCGGCAGCGGTAAAGCCCTTTTGAAAAACGGCAGCGCCAAAGCTGATGGACAAAGGGCGCAGGTGCCGGTTGCTTCCGCTCTTTTCAAAAGCATCCCGGATTTCCCGGCAGGCCTGCTTGACCTCGGGAACCGTCTTCCCCCGAAACAGAAGGCAGAACTCGTCCCCTCCAAACCGGAAGGGCTTGGCCTTGGGCACTGCGGCCAAAATCCGACCCAGCTCTCGGAGGTATTGATCCCCCTGCTGGTGGCCATATGTATCGTTGACAGCCTTGAAGTTGTCCAGATCCAAAATGACCAGCACATAGATGGCGTCCGAAATATCCTGACGCATCAACTCAAAGGTCCGCTCCATGCTCTGCCGATTCCAGATGCCAGTGAGCGGGTCGGTGATGGCCTCCCGCATCAGCTGCATCTTCTCCACCTCTCGGCGGATACTGACGGCATTCTTGGCCTGTTCCACCCGGATCATCAGCACGCAGCCCACATAAGTTGCCGCCAAAATCACCAGCGACAGCAGAAAATCCACTATTTGCTGGGAGGAACTGAATTTTTCCGGTGCGCCGGGGTCCCACTGGATCAGACAGTCTGAAATCGTCTTGCTTAAAATGCAAAACGCAGCAGTCACAGTAGTCAATTTCAGGTCCCCGTAGGCTGTGGTCAGCAAAATAGGAACCACAAAGATCATGCATACCGAATAAAATATATTGTGTGCTGTGTAGGTAATAAAGCACATCAGCACAAATAACAGTGACATGGCGTAGGTCCTCAGCCGCAGCCCGGACGCCCGCCTCAAGATCACCACGGCCGCCAAGATTGCCAATAGGTTCAGCCCTGTGGGAATCAAAACATATTTGATCAGATAGGTGGAGACCGGCCCCTTTACAATCTCCATGTGGCGCAGAAGAAAGAAAAAGAGGACCTCCATAATACAGACAAAGGCCATCATCCCTATGGCCACCCAGAGGTGAACCCTGAGCCATTTGGACTGAATGCGGTTATACTCCTCCTGGATCAGCACTTTCCATTCCTGTGTCTGCGTTTCAGTCACCTCCTCCCGCATTTCTTTTCGCGATCTTCCTATGGGATCCTGCATCACTTTCCCGCCTCCTGCGCCGCGATGCGTTCGGCCAGGTCGTTGAGATAGACCCATCGGTCCATCTTTTCATCCAACAGCTTCTGTAATTCCTCCTGCTGGGCCTGAAGCTCCTGGAGACGCACATAGTCACTGCCGCAGCGCTCCTGCTCTGCAGCGCAGGTGGCCAGCTGTTCCTCCAAGTGGGCGATCTCCTCGTCGATATGCTCAAATTCCCGCTGCTCCTTGAAGGAGAAGCGCAGCTTTTGGGAGTGGGACCTGGGCCGCTCCTGGGCACTCTTTTCCTGCTTTTTGGCGGCAGGCTCCACCTTCTCCCGCCGCTGGGCGGCATAGTCAGAGTAGTTGCCGCTATAACGCTCCACATCGCCGTCGCCCCGGACCTCGAAGATCTGCTCCGCCACCCGGTCCAGGAAAAAGCGGTCGTGAGATACCGTCAAAACCGCCCCGGGGAAGTCCTCCAGATAGTCCTCCAAGATGGCCAGGGTGGTCACATCCAGATCGTTGGTGGGCTCGTCCAGCAGCAAGATGTTGGGCGCCTCCATCAACACTGACAAGAGATACAGCCGCCGACGCTCGCCGCCGGACAGCCGGCCGATGGGCACAGACTGCAGCTCCGGCGGGAAGAGGAACCGCTCCATCATCTGAGCGGCGGAAAAGGTCCCCTGATCTGTGCGGACCTCCTCGGCCACCTGGTGGATGAAGTCATACACCCGCTGCTGGGGGTCCAGCTCCCGTCCCTCCTGGGAAAACCAACCGATGCGCACGGTGGCACCCTGCTCCACCGTGCCGCTGTCCGGTGCCACCCGGCCACCGATGAGCCCCAACAGCGTGGACTTGCCTGCGCCGTTGTGGCCCACAATGCCGATCCGGTCCTCCCGGCCGATGCCATAGGAGAAATCCCCTATCACCGTCCGGCCGTCATAGGATTTGGAGACGTGGTCCAGGATGATGGTCTTTCTGCCCAGGCGGCTGGATGCCGTCGCCATCTGCACGGCAGACTCCGTCTCCGGTGCCGCCTGGTCCCGCAGGGCCTCGTAGCGCTCGATACGGTCCTTGCTCTTTGTGCTTCTGGCCCGGCAGCCCCGCTGAATCCACTCCCGCTCCCGGCGCAGAATGGACTGGCGCTTGCGCTCGCTGGCCTCCGCCATCTCGGCGCGCTGTTCCTTCAGCTCCAAATAACGGGAATAGTTGGCCTCGTAGTGATACAGCTTCCCCCGGGAGACCTCCGTAATGCGGTTCACCACTCGCTCCAGGAAGTAACGGTCATGAGTCACCATCACCACTCCGCCCCGGAACCGGCGCAGCCAGTCCTCCAGCCAGGAGATCATCTCCGTGTCCAGATGGTTGGTGGGCTCGTCCAGCAGCAGCACGTCCGCCGGATGGATCAGCGCCGCCGCCAACGCCACCCGCTTGCGCTGGCCACCGGAGAGGGTCCCCACCTTCTGGTCAAAGTCGGTAAAGCCCAGCTTGCCCAACATAGCCTTGGCCTCATACTCGTTCAGGGCCCGAAACTCCGCCGGAAAGCGGAGAAACACCTGCTCAAGGATGGTGGCATCGTCCTGCATCTCC
The DNA here is from genome assembly GCA_902478785.1 of uncultured Oscillospiraceae bacterium. Lineage (GTDB taxonomy): Bacteria > Bacillota > Clostridia > Oscillospirales > Oscillospiraceae > Oscillibacter. The sequence continues at coordinate 9,433 of CABSMJ010000015.1, read as the reverse complement.
GGATTCTGGGGCAGGAAGCTCAGCTGCACATTGGGGTTGCGGGAAAGGGTCCCGGCGTCCGGCGCCAGTGTGCCGGAGAGCACCCGCAAAAGGGTAGATTTTCCGGTACCGTTGATGCCCACGATGCCGATTTTATCCCCTTCATTCAAATAGAGGTTGATATCGTCCAGCAGCTGACGGCTGCCGAAATTGATGGAAATGTGTTCTGCGGATAACAGCATACAGGTCTCCTCTTTTTCAAATCAAAACAGAAATATTATAGCATGATTTCCGCTGTATTTCCACTGTTTTCTGCCGTTTTTTCTCTCTTTTCTCACCAAAGTTTCCACTTTTGTTCCCCTTCTTGCCTGTCAGTCTCTTTCCCGGAGAGCTGCTTGCATTTTCCGCTGCTTTTGTTACAATGGAGCCAGAGAAAAAAGGAGGCGATCCCCATGAACAGCAGACTGGAGATCCTGGTGGGCGACATCACCCAGTCAGACAGCGACGCCATTGTCAACGCAGCCAATCCCACCCTTCTAGGAGGAAGCGGGGTGGACGGAGCCATCCACCAAGCCGCCGGGCCGGAGCTGCTGGAGGAGTGCCGGAAGCTCCACGGCTGCGAGCGGGGCCAGGCCAAACTGACCCGGGGATACCATCTCAAGGCCCAGTACGTCCTCCATACCCCCGGCCCCATCTGGCGGGGCGGCGACAAGGGGGAGGCGGAGACGCTGGCCTCCTGCTATCGCTCCTGTCTGGAGCTGGCGGCGGAGCACGGTCTGGAGACCGTGGACTTCCCCTCCATCTCCACCGGCGTCTACGGCTATCCCCTGCCCCAGGCAGCCACCGTGGCATTGCACACCATTATGGCCTTCTTGGACACCCATCCCCTGCCCCGCCGAGTGCGGATGATCTGCCACAGTGAAGAGGCCGCCCGGGTCTACCGCCAAACCTACAATATGTGGTTTGCCGGAGAGAAGTCAGATAAGCTGTAAAGCATTTTTACTTTATCAAAGTTCTCTTTGAAACAAAGCGCCGGACGCCGCCCTGTGGGCGGCGTCCGGCGCTTCTTCTCGTAAAGAAAACAATCCTCTTATTTCTCAATCACCTCATAGAGGTCGGTCCTCCGTGCAGACAGGATGGGCAGCTGGCGGCGCACGGCCTCCACCCGGTCCAAATCCAGGTCCACGTAGAGCACGCAGGGCTCCGCCTCCGCCCGGCACAGCACCGTGCCCCAGGGATCCACAGCGATGGAGTTTCCATAGGCCACATAGGAGGCGCTTTCATTCCGGGCAGGAGAAACGCCCACGGTGAACACCTGGTTGTCCACCGCCCGCTGACGGAACAGCACTTCCCAGTGGGCGGGCCCGGTGGTCATATTGAAGGCAGCGGGGACAAACAGTACCTTAGCCCCCCGCAGGGTCATCCGACGGGCCAGCTCCTCGAATCGGAAATCAAAGCAGACACAAAGTCCCATGGTGCCGAACTCCGTGTCGAAAGTGGTGATCCAGCTGCCGGGAGAGAAGGTGTCGGACTCCATAAAACGCTGTCCGCCCTCCACATCGATGTCAAAGAGGTGGACCTTCCGGTGCTTGGCGATCTGACGGCCCTGCCGGTCATAGACATAGGCGGTGTTGTACACCCGTCCCTCACACAGCTCCGGCACAGAGCCGCCTACTACGTAGAGCCCCAGTTCCCGGGCTGCCTCGGACAGAGCTTGCTGGGCCAGACCGCCGGCGGGCTCGCCAAATTCCCGGAAGCAGGCATTGTCATAGGGACAGCAGAACATCTCCGGCAGTACGGCGATGTCCGCCCCCTGCTCCTTGGCTTGGCGCAGGTGCTCACAGGCCAGGACGATGTCTTTTTCCTTGTCGCCGGACCCGCCGGCCATCTGAATCATTGCGACTTTCATGTGTCGCCTCCCTTTCTTTGCGTTTATAAAGTATTTTTACTTTGCAGCTTTATAGCTCCCGCAGTACCAGCTCTGTGGTACCACCGTCAGGTGAGAGGAGCATCCGGCGCACCTTGGCATGGGTCTTATACTCCCGCCAAATCATATCCCGCAGAGCTGTTCCGCCCCGGCAGCCGTGAATCAGGCGCAGGCGGTAAACGCTGCCGTCACACCGGCGCAGGGCGCTGTCGATGGTCACCCGGGCCTGATACTGGTTTTTCCCGTGGAGGTCCACGGTGACGATACCCTCCATGGCGCCGCCTCCCTTCTTGTTTTTATTGTACCCCACAGACGCCTCTTTGGCAATGCGACATTTTCGCCTTGACAAAACCGGTCTATTGTTATAGACTCAAGTCAGAGGTCGATAATAATAGACCAAAGGAGGAAACCCTATGGAACATCATCAGCTCTGTGACAGTGAGTATCGGTTCATGGAGGTGGTCTGGGACAATGCGCCGCTGCCCTCCGGGCGTCTGGTGGAGCTGTGCGCCCAGAAGCTGGGCTGGAAGAAGTCCACCACCTATACCGTTTTAAAAAAGCTCTGCGGCAAGGGCCTGGTCAGCAACGAAAACGCCACGGTCTCCGTGCTGGTCCCCCGGCAGGAGGTGACTGCGGCGGAGAGCGCAGCCTTTGTGGACCGGACCTTTGGCGGATCTCTGCCGGGCTTTGTGGCCGCATTCTTAGGCGGCCGGAAGCTGTCGGCAAAGGAAGCGGAGGAGCTCAAGCGTCTCATCGACGCCCACAAGGAGGGATGAGTATGGCGATTTTGACTGATGCGTTCTCCACTGTGCTGCGCCTGAGTCTTCAGGTGCTGCCGGTGCTGGCGGTGGTGCTGGTGGTGCGGGCAGTGTTGCTGCGCCGGAGCTCCCGTCGAGTGGCCTTTGCCCTGTGGGCGGTGGTGGGCTTCCGGCTCCTTTGCCCGGCGGCGCTGCCCTCGCCCCTGAGCCTCTTCAATGTCCCCACCGTTCAGACGGTGCAGACCACCGCCCAGGCCATCCAGGCCTCGGCCCAGGCGGCAATTCCCCAGGCGGCTGCCGGAGCCGCCGGCACTGCTCCCACGGTCACCGCTCCTCTGGAGGCCGTGGGACAGGCCGCCGCCTCTGTGGCGGAGGGCGGCCAAAGCGCCGGGGTCCTCCCCTCCGCCTCTCACACGCTCTCCCTGATGGAATGGGGCGCCCTTTTGTGGGCGGCAGGTGTGGCGGTGCTGCTTTTGTGGGGCCTGGTCAGCTATCTCTGTCTGCGGCGCCGGGTGGCCCAGGCAGTGATACTGGAGGGCAACGTCTATGAGTGCGACGCCATCTCCACTCCCTTTGTGCTGGGCCTGGTGCATCCCCGGATCTATCTGCCCTTCCGCCTTTCTCCAGAGGAGCGGACCTTTGTACTGCTCCACGAGCGGGCCCACCTGCGCCGCCACGACCACTGGACCAAGCCTTTGGCCTTTGTGGTCCTCGCCATCTACTGGTTCCACCCCGGCGTGTGGCTGAGCTGGCTGCTGCTGGGCCGGGACATGGAGATGAGCTGTGATGAGGCAGTGCTGCGAGCCCTGGGCAGCCAGGTCAAGACGAAGTACAGTCTCTCCCTTCTGGGCTTTGCCGCCGCCCGCCGCTTCCCCGCCCCCAGTCCCCTGGCCTTCGGAGAGCACGACGCCTCCGCCCGCATCAAGCACGTGCTCTCCTGGAAAAAGGCGGCCCCCGCCGTCACCTTCCTGGCGGTGTCTCTGTGCATTCTGACGGTGGCCCTGTGCGGTACCGACGCCTGGCCCGGCGGCGACACCCTGCAAAAGCAGGGCACGGAGCAGGCCTTTTCCTATGATATGTATACCTGGCGCTGCACCCTGCCCCAGGACACCCAGACCGCCCAGCTGTACGCGGAGACCTGGCTGGATGGCGAGCTCTTCTCCTCCCAGGCCGCCGACGAACCCCTGAGCGACCAGAGTCAGTTCCGGCTGGGCGGTCGGCTGGACCCCCTGGGAATGCCTCAGTGGACCCTGGTCTATACATCTGACGGCCAGGATACCTCTGTCTGTCAGGACGCGACCTGGGCGCTGCCGGAGGGCACCGCTCTGACAAATGAGACCTGGACGGTACCGGACCAGGGCAGTTTCCACAGCGGAGATGCCCTGCTGACCCTGGACGCCCAAACAGAGACAGGCACGCCGGTCTCCCTGCGAATGGTCCTGCGCTATGACGGCAGCGGCACCGCAGACCTGGCCCGCTCCACCCCAGAGGAGGAGCTGGGGATCTCCCTGACCCAGCTGCGCTGCCGCCTGAAATCCGACACGGCGGCAGCCGAACTCTGGGAGGAGGTGTATCTCCAGGGCCAGCTGGTGTCCCAACGGCAGGTGCTGCCGGAGGCCTTCCTTCAGGATGGCAGCTTCTCCCGCTCCAGCGATTTCTCCCTGGGCGTGACCTTCTGCCAGGGCGCTCCCTGCTGGCTGTACCGGAGCGGAGACACCTATGAAGCCCTGCCGGCGGACCTGGGCGGTGCCACGATACGTCAGGCCGTCCTGGGCCTGACAGCGGACACCGCCTCCCTCCAGCGCCTGTCCGACAACTCCGTGGTGGCCTGCTTCTTCCTGGACACCACAGGTGGGCCTTTGTCCGACCTCCCCTCTTATGATCCCGGATGGGACGAGGCCCGGCTCCAGGAGGCTTTGGACAGTTGTGACGGTGCGGTGCTGCTGCGGCTGCGGCTGTACCCGGAGGCCGGCACAGTGCACTATGCGGGCACCGACACCTCCCAGGGCGAAACCCTGCATCTCTACCGCTCCCAGGGCGGGAGCAACGGCCAGACCCTGACCTTCTACGCGGAGGTCTATGATAGCACCGCTTTGTGGAGCCGCCAGGTCATCGCCCAGGAGCAGCCTCTCAACAGCAGCTTTTCCTGGGGCTCTCAGGTGTCGTTGGACCAGAACGCCTTTGCTTTCCTCCTGGGCAGCGCCGACGGCGGCTACACCTCCCTCCCCGTGGCACTGCCGGAAAAGGACTACAGAGCCGCAATGGGCTATCTCCCCCCTGACACCTCCGCAGCCATCCCCCTGCCCCAGGGCAAGGAGCAGATCCTGGGCGCGGTGGTCCTGTCCAGCTCCGGAAACGGGGCCATTGCCGCCACCAACCTCTCACAGCTGCAAAACGACCTGCCGGCGGTGCTGGCCCATTGGGAAGCCCAACAGGTCAGCGATGTGCTGATCCTCCTGAAAGCGGCGGTCACCGGCGGGGAGGAAACCAAAAGCGCCGCCGGTTTCCTCTCGTGGGAGCCCGCAGCCCAAGGCGCTCCCTATCCCGCCCACTTCGGCGCTCTGAGCCAGTATGCCTACACCCTCCCTGCCGATACCGCCTCGGTGACGCTGTATGAAATGGTCTACGAGCACGGTGCGCTTATCAGCGAAGGCATCCAGGGCTGCCTTATGGTAGGGCAGGAAGCCGGGCAGCTGCCCGGAAGCGGTTCCCTGCAGCTCTCCGGCCATCAGGTGACCACCCAGGCTGGGTGCACAGGCAACGGCTGGTCTTTGTTCCTCACCGGCGACGATACGCCTTTGACGGAGTGGGAGAACGCCTTCTCCTCCCCGGGCCTGTCCGCCACCGTTTTTGCCTTCCGTCCCGGTCAGATCAACCTGACCCAGGAAAGCCCCTGTCTGGTGGCCGCGGGCGTCTTTCCCGACAGAGCCGAGAGCAGCGACTATCTGAGCCTTCTCTCCCGGCAGGAGAGCAGCGCGGTCTACGACCTGCCGGTGGATGGGCCCGGCTTTGCCGCCGCCTGCACCCAGGACCGGGTGTCCCTCCTGTATCTCATCCCCTCGGCAGGGACGGAGCCGGTCCAGCCGGTGAGCACCTATGCCCGGTCTCTCTATGACGACCGGACCCTCTATCTGGGAGACGCCCCGGCTGTGGGACAGTTGCTGGATATCCTGGGCGTGGGGCAGACACTGGGGGGCTACACCATGGAACTGACCACCTCCGGACACCCCTATGCCCTGCAGCTGAATTTCCAGGCGGAGCCCCAGGACGGCGGCAGCACCCTGGACCAGGGGATGTATCGATACGGCGCATTGCTGCTGGCTCTGGTGGACAACCTGGAGGAGGTCCGCTGGACTTGGCCGGAGGACGGCGGCAAGGTCCTCCACACCTCCTATCTGGACGAGACGGATTTCGCCTCGCTTCTTAGCAACGCGGCGCGCCCGAACGGACAAGGGACAGGGTATTCCAGCATCAAGGAACTGGGTGCCAGCCCTCAGACCCTGCAGATCCTCGTGGATTACCTTCACTTCCCGGCGTAACTCTCTTCCGGACAGCAAAAATGCTCCGTGCCAGACGGCACGGAGCATTTTCTTTTGGTAAGGGAGCAGATCAGACCTTGAAGTTGACGGCGGTGTCGCCAGGGCCGCCGGTACCGAACTCATAGTCCTTGCCCGGCAAAATGGCGTTGAGCACGATGCCAGTGATGGCGGCCACCGCCAGACCGGAGAGGCTGATGGTGGCCTCGCCCACAGTGAAGCTTACCGCGCCGGAGTAGTTGATGCCAATGGCCAGCACCATGATGAGCGCGGCGATGATGACGTTGCGGCTGTTGGTGAAGTCCACGCGGTTCTCCACCACGTTCCGCACGCCCACGGCGGAGATCATGCCGTAGAGCACCATGGACACGCCGCCCATGGTGGCGGTGGGCATGCAGGCAATCAGCGCGGCGAACTTGGGAGAGAAGGAGAAGAGAATGGCCAGCCCTGCGGCAATGCGGATGACCTTAGGGTCATAGACCCTGGACAGTGCCAACACACCGGTATTTTCGCCATAGGTGGTGTTGGCAGGTGCGCCGAAGAGAGAGGCCAAGGTGGTGGCCAGGCCATCGCCCAGCAGCGTCCGATGGAAGCCCGGGTCCTCCAGGTAGTTACGCTCACAGGTGGAGGAGATGGCGCACATATCACCGATATGCTCCACCATGGTGGCCAGTGCCAGAGGCATGATGGTCACCGCAGCGGTCAGCAGCTTTCCAGTGTCCAGATCCGGCCGGGCCAGGAGACCAAAGACGGTGTCGTCAAAGTGGAAGGGCAGACCGATCCAGGCCGCGTCGCTGAGGGCCTGGACCCGGGCAGGGTCCATAACCTCCATGCCGGTGATCTGGCAGATGGCAGCCACGCCATAGGAGCCCACCACACCCAGCAAAATGGGGATGATCTTCACCATGCCCTTTCCCCAGATGTTGCACACCACCACAATGGCAATAGCCACCAGGGCAATGGCCCAGTTGCTGCGGCAGGAGGTGATGGCAGTGGAGGAAAGGGTCAGGCCGATGCAGATGATGATGGGGCCGGTGACAATGGGCGGGAAATAGCGCATGACCTTTCTGGTGCCGAAGATCTTGAACAGAGCCGACAGCACCACATACAAAAGTCCTGCCAAGGCCACGCCAAAGCAGGCATAGGGGAGCATCTCCGTATTGGCTATATTGAATACACCGGGGCTATCCGGATTTTCCAGCATAGGCGCCACTGCGGTGTAGCCCCCGATAAAGGCGAAAGAGGAACCCAGGAAAGCAGGCACCTTCCGCTTAGTCAGGAAGTGAAACAGCAGCGTACCCAATCCCGCAAAGAGCAGTGTGGCGGAAACGCTCAGTCCCGTCAGAGTGGGCACCAGCACTGTGGCGCCGAACATGGCGAACATGTGCTGGAAGCCCAGCACCAGCATGCGGGGCTTGCCCAGCACTCTGGCGTCATAGATGGCCTCCTGGCCAATGGTGGTTTCTTTGGCTTGCATGGTAGATTCTCCTCTCGTTGTATCGTGGATGGTTTCCGATTTCAGCGCAAAAAAATACCGGCAAAAATGCCGGTCAAAAAGGATGAGGAGAAGCATTAGAAGAATTCCACTTCGCCATAGGCTTTTTCATCCAACCTCTCCCCTTTTCGCGTTTTTTCCATTGTACGGGATAGGTGAACTGGATGCAAGGATTTTTTTCAAAGTGGATGTCAAAAAACGGAAGATTTTTTTGGGACCCCTGGCGTTTTGAACAGACTTTTGAATCCAAGACGTGATTTTTTGCCAAAGCCCACAAGCAGCTTTTTTCGTCTTTTGCAGCCGTCTTTCAAGGTCTCCGTCAGCAAAAATGAATATTTCTCTATTTTGTAAAGGTATGCCCCTTGTCCAAGTGAAGGGAGAGTTGTAAAAAAAAGCGCGAATTTTGTGTTTCCCAGTTTTATCCATCTCTATTTTAGTATTATGTAAATTTATGCTGCTTTTTTGCAGATGTGCAAACTCCATTTCAAGATTTTCAATTTTCTGGAAATTTTTTCGTTTTTCTTTGAAATCAATTGATTTTTTAGTTGTGGAAAAGTCTGTGGATAATGTGGATAACTCTTTGTAAAAGAAAATTATGCTATTTTTTATGTGAATTCCAAGGATTGCGTGGAGTTTCTTCTCCTTCTGAGAAAAAGTTGTAAAATACAGCCAAAATCTAAAATATTCCGCATTTTATTCTCTTTACATAAATTCCATTTTTTAACATTTTCCCTGCTGTCATTTCTCTTCTCCGCAGAATTCCCCCTTTTTTCTGCAAGGATCGTTGCAAAAATACAGGTAGTATTATACAGTGCTTTGCCCCCTCTTCCGCTGTGCACTCAGGAAATGGTGTTGACGTGGCGGGAAAAATGTGCTATTATGCTACTTGCATTTGATTGCCCTGCAGTGAAGGGTGCGTTTTTCTACGCTCCCCCCATTTGCAGAAAGAATGGAAACGGTTTTCCACCGTAATTCTATATGCTAGTGTAGCTCAGTTGGTAGAGCAGCTGATTCGTAATCAGCAGGTCAGGTGTTCGAGTCACCCCACTAGCTCCACGAAACGCCCCGAAAACCATCGCTTTCGGGGCGTTTTGCTATGCAAAAAGTTCTTGGTTTTGGAGGGCGGCTAGGCCTAGACCCACATCGTGACCCACACGGGTGAAAAAACGCAGCGCACCGGCAGGGAAGTTCGGCTTCCCAACTGGTGCGCTGTTTGCTTCCTTTGAGGCTGTTATCTCACCTGCGCCATGAGGTTGCCCATGGTCATAGCAGCCTCGTCCTGCTTCTGGCGGGTAGTGTGGGTGTATGTCCGCAGGGTGAACCCGGCGTCGTAGTGCCCCAGCATGGCAGAGACGGTTTTAATGTCCACGCCGTTCTGGAGGGCCAGGGTGGCGAAGGTGTGCCCTTACGGTATAATTACGACAAACCGGAAAAGCCCCGTAGAATCAAGGGTTTTGAGGTTTTCAGTCTGGTTTTTCATCCTTTTCCAAACCGAAAAATCACACTGAAATAAGTCGAATTATAGGGGGTGTTTCATTAACGACAAATGAATAGCAGAAAGGAACTCAAAGCCTTTTGATTTCAAACACAGTAGAATATTGGATTTAGGCGAAGCCGTCACTTGTTTCGAGTGGCGGCTTTTGTCATTTCCAGGACTGCTGTGCAGGCACATGACAACACCAATCAGAAATGAGGTGAAGTCATTGAACACGCAAATCATCGCCATCGCCAACCAGAA
>CABSMJ010000014.1 GCA_902478785.1 uncultured Oscillospiraceae bacterium | reverse complement strand
GATTGGCAGTCCATTATTAAGTTTTTTATTATGTTCCCTTTGTACACCGTTGCAAACTTTTGTTGAAATATAGGAAATAAAAAATCGGACAGCGGCAGATAATGCCGCTGTCCGATAAATGAATGTAAGAGAAAGACTCAGTTCTGCTGCCAGTTGTGCCAGACGTTCTGGACGTCGTCGTTATCCTCCAGGAACTCGATGAGCTTCTCCATATTCTTCACGTCGTCCTCCTTCTCCAGAGTGACGTAATTCTGAGGAACCATCTCGATCTCGGCGTTGACGAAGCTGTATCCCTTGGCCTCCAGAGCCTTGACCACGTCGTTGAATGCATCGGGATCAGTGGTGATCTCCAGGGCCTCGCCGTCGGCCTCAAAGTCCGCAGCGCCGGCATCCAGAGCGTCCATCATCACGCTGTCCTCGTCCAGCTCCCCTTCGGAGTTGTCGATGACGATAACGCCCTTGCGGTCAAAGGACCAGGACACGCAGCCGGGAGCGCCCAGATTGCCGCCGAACTTGTCGAAATAGTGACGGACCTCAGGAGCAGTACGGTTGCGGTTGTCGGTCAGAGCCTCCACGATGACAGCCACACCGGAGGGACCGTAGCCCTCATAGGTGACGGGCTCAAAGTTATCGGTGTTGCCAGCGCCCAGAGCCTTGTCGATGGTGCGCTTGATGTTGTCGTTGGGCATATTGGCAGCCTTGGCCTTGGCGATAACGGTGGCCAAGCGGGAGTTGTTGTTGGGGTCGCCGCTGCCGCCGCCCTCTTTGACGGCAACGATCATCTCACGGGCGATCTTGGTGAAGATCTGGGAGCGCTTGGCATCGGCCGCGCCCTTGGTTTTCTGAATATTATGCCACTTGGAATGTCCGGACATGCTTATTTCTCTCCTTCTACGTAATACTGGATGACCTCACAATGGGAGGCGGATTTTTGGACGGTCAGCTGGGGGAAGCGCGTCTGGAGGAACTGGACCAACACAGGGCAGATCACATCCTCCGTGGGGAAATGGCCGGCGTCGATGAGGTTGATGCCCATAGCCGGCGCATCCAAAAACTGGTGATAGCTCAGGTCAGAGGTGACAAAGGTGTCACATCCGAGGGCCAGGGCCTGGGGAATCATGTCGCCGCAGGCTCCGCCGCCCACTGCCACCTGGCTGACCATCTTGCCGGCGTCTGCGTATCGAACGCCGTTGCAGTGCAGGGTGCGGCAAACCGTACCCACAAACTGCTTCAAAGGCACGGCAGAGGCCAGATGGCCCCACCGGCCGATTTGGCTCTCATCCAGGGGCCCAGGGTCGATCACCCGCAGGGCATTGGCCAAAGCGTCGTTGACGCCCCCACGGGCAGCATCCAGATTGGTGTGCATGCAGATGGCAGCCAGGTCAGACTGCACCAGCTTGCGCAAAAGTCTGCCCTGAGGTGTGTCCTGCCGCAGGGTCTGCACCGGCAGCCACTTACAGTTCATCACCGGATGATGGGCCACGATCAGCTGGAAGTCTCCGGCCAAAGCCTCGTCCACCACGGAAGGCACTACATCCAGAGCCACCAGGACCCGCTGGACCTGACGGTCCGGGTCACCCACCAGCAGTCCCACATTGTCCCAGTCCATTTTCAGCGAACCGGGGGCCAATTCATACAGACTCTTTTCAATCTCCGCCACAGTTGGCATGTTCCCACTCCCCTTTCCGCACGCAGAGTTCCTCTGCGAGTTTTTCAAGCTCCGCTCCCCGGAGCTGTTCTTCTTCGCTGGAGCTGCGGCGCAGGCCTTCGGCGGCCCGGCGCAGCTTGACGATCCGTTCCTCCAGATAGGCGCCCCACAGCGGGTCGCCGCTGAGGGCAAAGCCGCCATAGCACTGTGCTGGCGTGGCTGGGGACATGGTGCCGCCCACCACCTCCAGGATCGGATACAAGGTACCTTTGTCCTCCACCAGGCGTTCCCGCAGCACCCGGCCTCCGTGAAGGGGAAGCCAGGCCCGGAGCTGCTGGTCGCGGCTCATGGGCTGAAGCAGGAGAAAATGTGCTCCATCCATGCACCAGGGTGAGGCTTCCAGAATGGCGGCAATATTTTCGCCGCCCATTCCGGCCACCACCACGGTGTCCGCCTCCTCCGGGGCAATGCCCCTCAGGCCGTCACAAAGGCGAAATTCAATGTCCGATGCGCCGTATGCAGCGGCAGAGCGCCGGGCGTGATCCAGAGGAGCCGGCCGCAGATCGCTGGCAATGGCATGCTCCACGATTCCGTGCAGCCGCAGCCACACCGGCAGATAACCGTGATCCGTGCCAACGTCAGCGAGCCGGGCACCGGGTCTGACCCAATCGGCCAGCGCCTGCAGGCGGGGCTGCAGTTCCAGTTTCTTCTCCCCCACAGGCGTTCCTCCCCTCTTGCGGGCAACAGCCCTGATAGCCGCACAAGACGCATACGGAAGAGCCTTCCGTATGCGTCCTTCGCGTCTTTGTCTGGCTTACTCCTGGGGCTTGTTGGCCTCTTCGTTCACCAGAGCCAGCAGCTTGTCACAATCGATGCCGTGGACCATGCAGGCCTCCTCCACGGTCTCGCCGCGGGAAGAGGGGCAGCCCAGGCAGTGCATGCCGATGGACAGGAAGATGGGCGCAGTGTGGGGGGCCACATCCAGGATATCACCGATGATGGTGTCTTTCTTAATTTCGATCATGGTTCTCCTCCGTTTTCGGAAAATGGAATGAAAATAGTATACCCCATCCCATCGCGCTTTTCAATAGAAGAAGTGAAAAAAACGGAAAATGGCAGCGAAAAAGGTGCCCTTCCCTCTCTAAAAACGCCCATTTTACCCCAAAGCACGCCCGAAGTGCAGACCTAAAAAAGAAAAAAGCGCCCACCCGATTGGGTGGGCGCTTTCAAAGTGGCAAAGATTAGCCGTTCTGGCGCATCTTGGCAAAGCACTCGCTGCAGTAAACAGGACGATCGCTCTTGGGCTCAAAGGGAACCCGAGCCTCGCCGCCGCAGGCAGCGCAAACAGCGGTGAAGTACTCGCGGGGACCGCGGGCAGCGTTCTTGCGGGCGTCGCGGCAGGCCTTGCAGCGCTGGGGCTCATTCTGGAAGCCGCGCTCGGCGTAGAACTCCTGCTCACCGGCGGTGAACACGAACTCCTGACCACACTCTTTGCACACTAAAGTCTTGTCTTCGTACATGATCTTACCCTCTCTTCAGATAAAGAAAAATATATTGCGTATCAGCTCTTGCTGAAATCGCCGAAAGAAAGTTGCCTTGCAACTTTGCGCCGGACACGCTGTACAGCGTTGTCCACGGACTTTGGGGATTTGCCGACTGCCTCGGCGATTTCCCGACATGAAAGACCGTCCAAATAGTACCCCAAAATCTTCGTTTCGAACTCAGACAACTGCTTTCGGACGCCGGACAGAAGGCTTTCGGCACGTTCCCGATCAAGGATCAGATCCTCGGGATTGCCTTGGGCCATGTCACGGATACCCGCGGTGTAGGAATTACCATCAAAGAAGGGTGTATCCAGGGGAACCGACTGATTCAAAGGCGCGTGCTTGTCGCGAGAAGCAGCACGCAGTACGGAGAACAGCCGGTTGCGAATGCAAATCTCCGCAAAAGTCCGGAAAGACGCATCCCGCAGGGGATCATATTCCCGGACCGCCTTGATTAGACCGACCATCCCCTCCTGGATCAGGTCCTCGCTGTCCCCTCCAATGAGAAAATAGGGACGGGCACAGGTGCGCACCAACCGGTTGTAGCGGGTGACCAAAATCTCCTCCGCCTCCCGGCTGCCTTCCGACACCGCCTGGCAGAGGGCTTCGTCGGAACGCTGGTCCAATGTGGGGTTGTCATTCTCAATGCGATTGCACATATTGTATTATACCTGTGTATCCAGGGAAATGTCAAGCAAAATATCAAAAAATCCTGGAATATCCTGTTAAATTTTTAGCGTTTTCACGAAGGATGCCAGTTTTTCTGCAACCTCCTTGGCCCGCTGGGTGGTTTTTGCCTCCACCATGACCCGGATCAGGGGCTCTGTGCCCGAGGCGCGGACCAGGACCCGGCCCTCCCCTGCCAGCACTCTCTCCTCTTCTGCCACGGCCGCCTGCAGGGCATCGGATTCCATGATGCGCTCCTTGGCGCCACGCTCATGGGAGACCTCCACGTTGATCAGTTCCTGGGGATAGGTGGCGCAGCAGGAGGCCAGCTCGGAAGCGGGGCCGCCATAGGCCTTGAAGACCTGCAGGAACTGCAGGGCCGTCAGCTCGCCGTCGCCGGTGGTGGCAAACTCGGTGAAGATGGTGTGGCCGGACTGCTCGCCGCCGATGCGGTAATCGTGGCGGAGCATCTCCTCCAGCACGTTCCGGTCGCCCACGGCAGTGCAGATCAGCTGGAAGCCGTTGTTGCGGCAGAACTCATGAAGGCCCAGGTTGGACATGACGGTGGCCACGATGGCATCCCCCTGGAGATGGCCCCGGCGCTTCATGTCGGTGGCGCAGACGGCCATGACTTTGTCGCCGTCGATGGTCTGTCCCTTCTCATCCACCAGGAGGCAGCGGTCGGCGTCGCCGTCAAAGGCGATGCCCAGATCATAGCCGCCCCGCACCACAGAGGCAGCCAGATCCTCCAGATGGGTGGAGCCGCAGTGGTTGTTGATGTTGATGCCGTCGGGCTGGGTGTGGATGAAGTCCGTCTTGGCCTGGAAGCGCGCAAAAAGTTCCGGCGCAGTGGCGGAGGCAGCGCCGTTGGCGCAGTCCACCAGAAGGCGCAGACCGCTCAGGTCAGAGGAGATGGTGCTGGCCAGGTGGTCGATATAGGCGGCATGGAGCTTTTCCGTTCCCGGCAGGCGGCGGCCGATCTCTCCGCCCACACAGGACTTCATGGGCGCGTCGGAGAGGATTTTCTCCTCCACCCGCTGCTCCAGCTCGTCGGAGAGCTTGTAGCCCTGGCTGTTGAACACCTTGATGCCGTTGTGCTCATAGGGGTTGTGGGAGGCGGAGATGACAATGCCGGCATCCGCCCCCTGCAGTACGGTGAGATAGGCCACGGCAGGCGTGGGAATGGTACCAAGGGGCATCACATCCGCACCCAGATCGCAAAGGCCCGCCATGAGAGCGGACTCCAGCATATCCGAGGAGACCCGGGTATCCTTGCCCAGGGTGACCACAGGACGGCGGCCGGTCTCCTCTTTCAGTACCACGGCAATGGCCTGGCCCACGCGAAAGGCCTCGGCCGCGGTCAGGGTCTCGCCTACGATGCCGCGGATTCCGTCAGTTCCAAATAACTTGCCCATACTCAAAAACCTCCATACGCGCCCCTTGGCGCTGAAATATTTACGGCAGTCCACCGGCAGATGCAGTGACTGCATGAGTTTAAATTCTTACTTTTGTGGAGCAGCCCGCTCACTGGAGCCTTCTGCCCCACTGGTCAAAATTTTGTTTCAGGGCCCGCTCCACCGGCACGATGGTCCCCAACATCACAACTAGCTGGATGCCCATAAGACCTAGGCACCATATGCCCATCCCTTCCACGGAAAAGCCCAGAGCGGGCAGCATGGCCAGAAAGCTCAAGGGCAGCATCCAGCGCCCCAGCTTCTTCCATAACTTCCCACAGGTGTGATGGGCAAAGTCCCAAGCTTCCTGGCTGGCCATGGACCGCTTGGTGCGGTAGCCGTAGCCGCCATTGATTGCTCCCGGGCGGCGGAGAAATTCGTTGCCGAAAAACAGCATGACTCCCGGCAGCAGCAAAACCATCACCAGCAGGAAACACCAGAAAAACACCCTCATCTCAGTCCTCCTCAAAGAGGTACCGCAGCATCCGTTCCGGGTTCTCCAGAAAACGGCGGGTCAGCTGATAGTGCTCGGTCTCCCGATAGTCCACCGGGGCAATCCCCTCTTCGTCCAACAGGTACAGCCGGGCGTTGGGAAAGGCCATTAAAATCGGGGAATGGGTGGCAATGATGAATTGAGAGTCCTCTTGCACCAGACGGTGCATCTCACCCATCAGTGTCAGCAGTCTCCCAGGAGACAGAGCTGCCTCCGGCTCATCCAGCAGGTATAGACCATGGCCCCCAAACCGGTTTTGCACCAGGCGGAGAAAGCTCTCCCCGTGGGACTGATGATGCAGGGAAATGCCTCCATAGCTGTCAATGAGTCTTGGCCCGTAGGAAGGTCCCTCGTCCATCTCGTCGATGTTGGTGGCCACGTTGTAAAAGCTCTCCGCCCGGAGAAAAAAGCCGTCCTTCGCATAGCGCCGCCGGGCAGGGGTCAGATACTGCCCCAGAATGGAATGGGTGTCCCGGGTGGAAAAGGAGAAGTTCCGGGTCCCGCCCTCGGGATTGAAGCCGGAAGCCACGGCAATAGCCTCCAGGAGCGTGGACTTTCCGCTGCCGTTCTCCCCCACCAGAAAGGTGACCGAACGGTCAAAGGACAGAACATTTCCCTCCATCAGATATCGCACCGGGCCCAGGGCACGGAGATAGGTGTCCTCCGGCAGCTGCCGGCGCAGCGCAACGGAAACCAGGTAGGATGGTTCCATCTCCCCTCTCCCCTTTTCGCACGTTCAAATTCCTTTACAGGCTCAGCTGGTCCATCTCCTCATCCGGTAGTCCCCCGGGTACAGAGAGGCCCAAATGCCGGTAGGCCTTGTGGGTGACGCACCGGCCACGGGGCGTCCGGGTCAGGAAGCCCAGCTGCATCAGATAGGGCTCGTACACATCCTCCAGTGTCACGGATTCCTCCCCGATGGTGGCCGCCAGGGTCTCCAGACCCACGGGGCCGCCGCCGTAGTTCTCAATGATGGCCCGAAGCATCCGCCGGTCAATGGGGTCTAGGCCCAAGTGATCGATCTCCAATGCAGAGAGGGCCTGGTCCGCCACAGCCCGGGTGATGACGCCGTCGGCCTTCACCTGGGCGAAGTCCCGCACCCGCCGCAGCATCCGGTTGGCGATACGGGGCGTGCCCCGGCTGCGCCGGGCGATCTCGTAGGCGCCCTCAGGGACGATGTCCACGTTCAAAATGCCCGCCGAGCGGGTGACGATCTCTGAAAGTTCTTCCGGGGTATAGAGCTCCAGGCGCAGCGTCACACCGAACCGGTCCCGCAGGGGGGCGGAGAGCTGCCCAGCCCGGGTGGTGGCGCCGATCAGGGTGAACTTGGGCAGGTCCAGGCGAATGGAGTTGGCGCTGGGCCCCTTGCCCACGATGATGTCGATGGCGTAATCCTCCATGGCGGGATACAGGATCTCCTCCACCGAGCGGTTGAGCCGGTGGATCTCGTCCACAAAGAGGATGTCCCCCTCGTTGAGGTTGGTCAGCAGCGCTGCCAGGTCTCCGGGCTTTTCAATGGCCGGGCCGGAGGTGATGCGGATGTTGACGCCCATCTCCTGGGCGATGATGCCCGCCAGGGTGGTCTTGCCCAGGCCGGGAGGACCGTGGAGCAGCACATGGTCCAGGGCCTCCTCCCGCTTCCGGGCGGCGGCGATGAACACGGAAAGGTTCTCCTTGGCCTTTTCCTGGCCGATGTATTCCTTGAGCGTTTTGGGACGCAGGGATACCTCGCCGGTATCCTCCTGCAAAAAGGAGGTGGTCACCAGCGGCTCTTCATAGATGTCATTTCCAAAGTCGATGCTCAAATGCTCACTTCCTGTTCGGAAATCAAAATAGGCTCAGCAGAAGGGAGAGCAGCACAAGAATGGCCAGAGCCCGCATGAAGTTCTGACTCTTCTGCTCTCCCCACTGGATCTGCAGGTTTATAGGCGCCACAGGGCAAAACAGCAGATGGAGCCCCAGGCCCAGCTGGACGAGCCGGTATAGGCCCAGATCCTGTTTCGCCGCCCCGCACAGTCGCAGCACACCCATCACCATGCCCAGCACTGCTCCGATCAAGATCCAGAAAAGCGCTATGTTGGCAAAGGACCACTTTTTTTCGTCCATACTACTCTCCTTGCCGGATGGGTCCCGCTCACAAAGACGCAGCCAAATCCCGGACACAGTCCAGGAAGGCCTCCTCGCCCCAGGTGTTGAGCTTGAACAAAACCGCCTGGCTGCCGCCAGAGGTGATGGCGGAAAGGAACAGCCTTCCTCCCTCCCCCACCAAGGTCAGCTGCAAACTCACCCGGTTGCCGCCGGACCAGCTGTACCGCTCATAGACCCGGACGGCACAGCGGGTGGTGCCCAGAGTACAGTCGCTGCCGTCCTCATAACTGGCAGACATACTGCCGCTGAGAATGCCGTGGTCAAAATAGTCTAGAGTGCGGTCAAAATCTCCCGTCAGCCAGGTTTCAAATTTTGCCATACGCGCCTCCTTTTCGTCGGTGGTGTGGTGTATTGAACTTTTACGATTTGACCATTTTTTTCAGGCTCTGGCGGATGATCTCCTCCAGGGGGAGGGCCTCCACATCCACGCCCTTCATAGCCGTGGCCACCTCCTGGCTGGAGTAGCCCAGCACCGCCAGGGCGGCTGCTGCCTCTGTGGCCTTGCTGGAAAAAGATACCTGACCGCCGGTGCCGCCGCTCATGGGCAGGCCGGAAGCCGCCTGCTCCTTGGCGATCTTGTCCTTGAGCTCCAGGATGATGCGCTGGGCGATCTTCTTTCCGATGCCCGGCGCCACCGTCAGCGCCTTCTCATCCCCCGTGACGATGGCCATGGCCAATGTCTCCGGCGTACCCACGGACAAGATGGCCAGGGCCGCCTTGGGGCCCACGCCGGACACGCCGATGAGCATCCGGAAGCTATTGAGCTCACTCTGGGTCTTGAAGCCATACAGGCCAAAGGCGTTTTCCGCCACATGCAGATAGGTATAGAGCCGGGCCTTCTGGCCCTTTTTCAACGCCGAAAGGGTGTTGTTGGTGGTCATGCAGGCGTAGCCCACACCGCCGCAGTCGATGACGGCTAGATAGGGCTGCAGCTCCGCCACAGTGCCTTCCACGTAATAGAACATATATGCCTCCTAAATGGTCTGCGGCGTATCCCCATTCTGCGGCAGCCGCGAGGTGGCACTTCTGGCGTGGCACAGGGCCAGAGCCAGGGCGTCCGCCGCGTCATCGGGGCGGGGAACGGACCGGAGCTTGAGCAGACGGCGGGTCATATCCATAACCTGCCGCTTTTCCGCCTTTCCATAGCCCGTCACAGCCAGCTTCACCTGGGAAGGGGTGTACTCATACAGCGGTACGCCGCACTTTTCTGCCGCATACAGGATCACGCCCCGGCCGTGGGCTACAGCGATGCCGGTGGTGATGTTGGTGTTGAAGAACAGCTCTTCAATGGAGATCACATCCGGTTTCAGTTGGCCGATCAGCTTCTCCATATCCTCTCCGATCTGGAGGAGCCGTCTGGAGAGAGGCAGGCCTGCCGGCGTGGTGATAGCGCCGTAGGTCACCATATGGACTTGTGCCCGCTGGGCCTCCACCAGGCCGAAGCCGATGGTGGCAAAGCCTGGGTCGATCCCCAAGATGCGCATTGCTGTTCCTCCATGTTTACATTCCCAATCAGTATAGCAAATCCAGACTGGATGCGCAAGGGGCAATGGTCTGGAGCGGGAATGTGTCTGCATCTCTCGTTTTGAACACAAAAGGCCGGCGCGGCAGTTGCCGCGCCGGCCTTTCAAATCGAATTTTTAAGCTCTGGGATGGGCCTTGTTGTATACGTCTTTCAGCTGCTTTTTTACTACGTGGGTATAGATCTGGGTGGAGGAGATATCCGCATGGCCCAACATCTCCTGAATGGAGCGCAGATCCGCTCCGTTCTCCAGCAGATGGGCGGCAAAGGAGTGGCGCAAGGTATGGGGCGTGATGTCCTTTTCAATGCCCGCCTTTTCCTGGTAGTACTTGATGATCTTCCAGAAGCCCTGACGGCTCATACGCTCGCCGTTCATGTTGACGAACAATGCCTGCTCCTCCGTATCCGCAATGATCTGGGGACGGATGTCCTTGACATAGTCCTGCAGCGCCTTGACCGCAGTGTGGTACAGCGGGATGACCCGCTCCCTTCCCCGGCTCTCGCACCGCAGCAGACTGGCGGAGAGATTCAGGTCAGACAGGTTCAGGGAGATCAGCTCACTGACCCGAATGCCGGTGGCGTACAGCAGTTCCAGCATTGCGTGATCCCGATAGCCCTTAGCGTCCACGCATTTGGGCTGCTCTAAAAACAGCTCCACTTCCTTGCTGGTGAGGATTTGGGGATACTTTCGCTCCACCTTGGCCGCTGTAACCCCCTTGGCGGGATTGATTTTCAGCGCACCGATGGAGACCAGATAACCATAGAAGGACTTGAGGGAAGCCACAGACCGGGTGGCCGAAGCGGGAGATTTCCCTTTTCCCAGCATCCAGGACACATAGGCCTGGATCTCCTCCGTAGTTACCTGACGCAGGTCTACCTCCAGGGTATCCTGCACATAGTCGTGAAACTGATGCAGGTCCCGCAGGTAGGAGCTGATGGTGTTTTGAGAAGAGTGCTTGGTGTCTGCCAAGTAGGCGCCATAGGCCTCGATATCGTCTGCCAAGATTCCCTCCCCCTTTCTGTTACGGTCTCATCCTTGGCCATCTGTTCAGCCAAAAATGCGGCCGCAGACCAGCTCGACCCAATACGGTACGGCATATAGCTCGGCGATCACGCCAAGGAGCAGCGCTCCGCTGCACACAGCAAAACGCAGAAAATACGCCGAACCATAGGGCACAGCACAAGCACGCCGCCCACCGCCAAAGGAAAACCTAGCCAGAGAGACGGAATGCTGAAAAGCCGGCACAGCCAGCCAGAAATAACAGGGAAAGGTCAAAATACAGCGCAGCCCCATGGCGGAAAATGCCAGCAGCACGCCGCTTCCGCCGAAGGCAGAGGCAAAACATCCCACAGAAAAGGACAGGAAAAAGCCAAATGCCGCGGACAAAAGCGGAAGACCCACCAATCCAACGGAGGCAAATCCCAACAGGAATGCCAAAACCGGGTACCGGTAATACAACAGCAGGGCTGATAAAAAAGCAGCCGGGCCATCGGGTTCGACACCGGACTGGAAATAATCACTGAGATAGCGATAGAGCTCCGGACCACTTTCCGCAGCCGCCCGGCGAGCGCAGACCTGTCCCAAAACGATGCCCAGAAAAAAACAGATGGCCAATACAGCCAGACAGGGGATAAAATGCTCGCCCAATTCACTGCGCCGGAGCTGCCGTGCCTGCTTCATGTCCCTCACCTCGGGAACATCCTATGCACGAAGGAGGCAAAACAGAAGAGGTTGACGTAACCTTGTTTCTTTTAACTATATTGCAATTTGCTTGATTCCGCAAGAAATTTTGGTAAACTTCTCAATTTTTGTAAATTATGACAAATTATTATGTAAAGTATTTTATGTAAACTCAATAAACCAGCGCAGCAAAAGAGGGGCGAAGGGCCTGGGAACAAGCTAGATATGGGGGCTTGCTCCCGTTTTGGCGCACCAAATGTAGGTAATCACTCCGTCGGAAGCCGAATGAAGGCCCTCCCTCCCCCGCCGGGCAAATTCACCGCTATCTCCTACCCCTTTTGTACAAAAGGCAGAAATTTCACTCCTTGCGCGCCACCGGTCGGGGCGTCGTTTTGCGTCGCTGGACTCGGTGGCCGCCTTTGCGCCGGCCCAACAGACCACCAAAGAGCCCTCCGACGATGGCCGAGAGCATCGGCCAAAGCCCCTCTCCGGGAATGGCCAGCTTCCCCCAAATGCCAAGTCCCAGGACGGCCAGCACGCCGGCATAGCACAGAGCCGTCAGCGCACCGGCGGTAAAGGCGCCCAGCTCTGGCGACCTCCGGACGGCATACACGCCCCCAGCCAGTGCAGCTAGCCCGCAGACAGCCGTCATGATGGGAAGTACCTGCCCCTCCCCCAGAATGCTCCGCACCAGCAAAAGGGAGAGCAGCAGGATTCCTGCGACATAAAGTCCCAGAGACAGGCCCAGCGCCTCCAGAAGCGTGCGCCAGGCAGGGCCAGCTTTCCTCTTTTTTCCCATACAAAAACCTCCCTTGGAATATGCCTATGCAAGCATATTCCAGGGGAGGTATTTTTAGCACCAAGCAATAAAGGGATCAGTCCTTGGGCTCATCGTCCTCGGGAGCGGGGATCTCATCCACCACATCCTCAGGCAGCTCATCCTTCTGGGAAGAGGTGACCTCAGCAGGCTCCTCCTGCTTCTTGTCCTTCTCCTTCTTCTCCTTGGGAGGCTCAGTCTGGCCGTTCACGGTGGAGATAGCCCACTTGGTGAGCTCCATGCGAACGCGATCCTCACTGGTCTCGATGACCAATGTGTTCTCGCTCACAGCAATGACCTTGCCCACGATTCCGCCGATGGTGGTCACCGTATCGCCCTTCTTCAGGTTGTTGCGCATCTGCTCGGCAGCCTTTTTCCGCTTGTTCTCCGGACGGATCAGGAGGAAGTAGAAGATTGCGATCATCAGCACGAGCATGATAATGCTACTGGTACCATTCATTGGTTGATAGCTCCTTTTCAAATTGTAATAGTGTCATTATACTCAAAAGCGCCTCTATTTGCAAGCCTTTTTGGAAAGAACTGCTGGTTTCCTCACATTCTTTGGTCCAGAAGGCCGCTGTACCGGGCGCGGAAGTCCTCGAAGGTCCCCTCATCCAGGGCCTGGCGGATGCGGGCCA
Source organism: uncultured Oscillospiraceae bacterium (assembly GCA_902478785.1). Classification (GTDB taxonomy): domain Bacteria; phylum Bacillota; class Clostridia; order Oscillospirales; family Oscillospiraceae; genus Oscillibacter. The sequence continues at coordinate 41,954 of CABSMJ010000014.1, read as the reverse complement.
TCAGTTGATTATAAAAGTAGAGGTTGTGCATCACTGCCAGACGCAGCGCCAGCACCTCCTCTGCCTTGAAAAGATGCCGCAGATAGGCCCGAGTGAAATGACGGCACACCGGACAGTCACACTCTGGGTCGATGGGCAGCGGGTCGGTCTTGTACTTTTCATTTTTCAGATTCAGCGTGCCGCTCCAGGTAAAAAGCTTACCGTGGCGGGCATTGCGGGCCGGCATGACGCAGTCGAAAAAGTCGATGCCCCGCGCCACGCCCTCGATGATGTTGCTGGGGGTTCCTACGCCCATAAGATACCGGGGCTTATCCGCCGGCATCCAGGGCTCCACCGCTTCAATGATCTCGTACATCACCTCAGTGGGCTCCCCCACTGCCAAGCCGCCGATGGCATATCCGTCACAGTCGATCTTGGCGATCTCCTTCATGTGCCACACCCGCAAGTCCGGGAACGTGGCGCCCTGGTTGATGCCGAAGAGCATCTGGCCGGGGTTGACGCAGTCCGGCAGGGCATTGAGTCGGTCATGCTCCACCCGGCACCGCTCCAGCCACCGAAGCGTCCTCTCACAGGAAGCCTTGGCGTATTCATAGGTGGCCGGATTTTCCACGCACTCATCAAAGGCCATGGCGATGTCACTGCCCAGGTTGGACTGGATCTGCATGGACTCCTCCGGGCCCATAAAGATGCGCCGTCCGTCCAGGTGGGAGGCAAAGGTGACACCCTCCTCCTTGATCTGGCGCAGAGAGGCCAGGGAAAAGACCTGAAAGCCGCCAGAGTCCGTCAGGATCGGGCCCTTCCAGTCCATAAACTTGTGCAGCCCACCCATCTGCCGCACCACATCGTCTCCCGGCCGCAGATGCAGATGATAGGTGTTGGACAGCTCGATCTGACAGCCGATGGCCTCCAGATCATGGGCGGAGAGACCGCCCTTGATGGCCGCCTGGGTGCCCACATTCATAAAAACAGGTGTCTGCACCGTGCCGCCGTGGGCACAGGTAAAGGTGCCGCGCCGGGCGCGACCCTGGGTTTTGACAACGGTAAACATCTCTTGCCTCCTGCTCAGGATAGGGGACGGCGCTTCCCGGCAGGCAAGACGCAGTCCAGAAGCGATTATACCCGAATCCGCCCGGTTTGGCAACTCTTTTCCAACTTCTGCGGCTGATGCAGAAAAACGCCCTTGACAGCCCTCCTGCCAGTGGATACAATGGCCACACAATCGGCCTTTCGGATCTTGGGATGTTTCCAACCCAAGAGGTATCGGATGACAGACATTAAAAATATGACTATGCCGCCCACAGCGGTAGATCGGAGGATTTTCATGCATAAACGTTTTTCTTGCCTTTGCGGCACCGCACTGCTCCTGGCCCTAAGCCTGAGCGCCTGCGGCTCCGGAAGCGAGACGGCACCGCCCTCCTCTTCCCCAGAGTCGGAAAGCACCCCGGGCATCCTCAGCAGCTTTACCGCTCCAGACCTGGAGGGCAATCAAGTGGACGAATCCATTTTGTCCGATCACACGCTGACCATGGTGAACGTCTGGACCACCTCCTGCGGCTACTGCATCCAGGAGATGCCCGAGCTCAGTGCCCTGGCCCAGGAGTATGCAGACCAGGGCGTCCAGGTTCTGGGTCTGGTGCTGGATGTGATGGACCAGGACGGCAGTTATAATCAGGGCCAGCTGGATCTGGCCCAGGACATTGTTACCACCGCCGGAGCGGACTACACCCAGCTGCTCCTCTCCGAGGATCTGTATCATATCGCCGCCCAGATCTCCGGCACGCCTACCGCTTTCTTTGTGGACAGCACAGGGAACCAGGTGGGCTATGCCTATTCCGGTGCCATGGATCAGGCCCAGTGGTCCCAGATTTTGGACGAAGTACTAGCGGAGGCGCAGGAATGAGTGTCTGGAAAAAGTACGGTGCAGCGCTGTTGCTTTTGGGGCTGGGCGCCGCCTTCCTGGCCATCGGCGTAGGGCGCGGGGAGGCGGAAGTGGTCCTGCGCAAGGCGGCCAATCTCTGCATGGAGTGTATCGGCCTTGGCTAAGCTGCTTTACCGCCTGCGCAGACATCTGCGCACCGCCGTACAGTTTTGCTTCACCGCTCTGACAAACGGTTACGCCGCCGGTTTTGCCAGAGGTACCATCTGGAAAGGCGCTTCCAAACAGTTCTGCGTCCCAGGGCTGAACTGCTATTCCTGCCCCGGCGCTCTGGGGGCCTGTCCCATCGGCTCCTTTCAGGCAGTTCTGTCGGACCGGAACTACCACTTCGCCTTCTATGTGGCCGGGTTTCTCCTGGTGGTGGGTGCCCTCTTCGGCCGGTTTGTCTGCGGCTGGCTGTGCCCCTTCGGTCTGGTTCAGGATCTGCTGCACCGGATCCCCTTCCCTCTCAAGCGGAAAAAGCTGCCCGGGGATCGATGGCTGAAATATCTGAAGTATTTCATCCTGGTGGGCTTTGTGGTGGTCCTGCCCCTGACGGTGCTGGACATAGTGGGACAGGGCAAGCCCTGGTTCTGCAAATACATCTGCCCCTCCGGAACTCTCTTCGGCGGCATTCCCCTGCTGGCCGCCAATCCCGGACTGCGGGCGGCATTGGGCTGGCTCTTCACCTGGAAGGCAGCGCTGCTGGTGGTATTGCTGGTGCTGTCCCTGATGGTATACCGCCCCTTCTGCCGGTACCTGTGTCCCTTGGGCGCTATCTACGGCCTCTTCAATCCCATTGCCTTTCAGCGCTTTTCCATCGACCGCAGCCGCTGCACCAGCTGCGGCGCCTGTCAAAAGGCCTGTCCCATGGACATTCCTGTCCATCAGCATCCCAACAGTCCCGACTGCATCCGCTGCGGTGTCTGCCGCGGCGCCTGTCCTCAGGATGCCATCTGCTGGACGATCTCCCGCTCCCGAAAAAAAGCACAGTAAAAAAGCGCATCCCACACGGGATGCGCTTTTTTCTTACAGAAGTACCCACTCCTCCAGCGCCTCTTTGAGCTGGAGCAAATGGCTCTCCCCCATAGGGCAAAGAGGCAGACGCAAAGGTCCCACTTCCCAGCCCATCAGCTGCAAAGCCGTCTTGACAGGAATGGGATTCACCTCGCAGAAAAGGGCATCGGTCAGTTTTCGAAGCTTTTGCTGCAATGCCCCCGCCTCCCGAAAACGGTCCTGACGGCACAGCTCCGTCAACTGGTGCATCACACTCGGCAGGACATTGGCCACCACGGAGATGACCCCCACCCCACCCAAAAGGCAGATGGCCGCCGTTTCATCGTCGTTGCCGGACCAGATGTAAAAATCCTCCGGACACAGGTTCCGGGTCCGCTGCATCTGAGCAAAGTTTCCGCCCGCCTCCTTGACGCCAACGATATTGGGGTGCTGGGACAATCGGGCATAGGTCTCCGGCTGAATGGCCACGCCGGTGCGGGAGGGCACGTCATAGAGAATCATGGGCACCTCCACCGCATCGGCCACAGCGGTATAGTGGCGGTACAGTCCCTCCTGGGTGGCCTTATTATAATAAGGAGTCACCACCAAAATCCCATCGGCACCGGCCCTCTGAGCGTCCCGGGAGAGTGCAATGGCGTTTTCCGTGTTGTTGGACCCGGTACCGGCGATCACCGGGACCCGCCCGTCCACGTGGTTCACGCAGAACTCCACCGCCGCCATCCGCTCATCGTAGGTCATGGTGGAGGCCTCACCGGTGGTGCCGCAGACAATGATAGCGTCGGTCCCTGCCTCCAGTTGGGCATCCAACAGATGGCCAAAGGTCTCCAAGTTCACCCCTTCCTGAGAAAACGGCGTTATAATTGCTACACCAGAGCCTGTAAAGATCGGATGCTTCACAGTAAATCCACTCCTTTTCCCTGTTTTCACCTGCAACTTTGACAAAAAAAGCAGGTACACGTCTCCGATGGAAACGCGTACCTGTCTTTTGTAGAAGAATTTTCTGACGCCTCGAAAGGCCGCTGGATCAGCAGACGGGCTCGATGTACCCCTCGGCGCACAGCAGCTCGGCCAGCAGCACTGCGCCGCCGGCGGCGCCCCGGAGGGTGTTGTGGCTCAGGCCCACGAACTTATAGTCGTACTGGGTGTCCGGACGCAGACGGCCCAGGGAGATCGCCATGCCGTTTTCCAGATTTCGGTCCAGCCGGGTCTGGGGACGGTCGGGCTCCTCAAAGTAGTGCAGGAACTGCTTGGGGGCGGAGGGCAGTTCCAGCTCCTGAGCCCGGCCGCGGAAGGAGGCCCAATCGGCCTTGATCTGCTCCATGGAGGGGGCCTTTCCATCGGCAAACTTCATGAACACGGCGGCCATGTGACCGTCCTGGCAGGCCACCCGGAAGCACTGGGCGGTGATGGAGGGTCCGGCGGCCTTGACGATCTTGCCGTTCTCCACGCTGCCCCAGACTTTCAGAGGCTCCTGCTCGCTCTTCTCCTCCTCGCCGCCGATGTAGGGGATGCAGTTGTCCACCATCTCCGGCCAGCGCTCAAAGGTCTTGCCCGCGCCGGAAATGGCCTGATAGGTACACACCAGAACCTTTTCCAGGCCATGCTTCCGCAGGGGATGCAGAGCCGGAGCATAGGACTGGATGGAGCAGTTGGACTTGACCGCGATGAAGCCCCGCTTGGTGCCCAGCCGCTTGCGCTGGGACTCGATGACCGCCAGGTGCTCCGGGTTCAGCTCCGGCACCACCATGGGCACGTCGTCGGTCCAGCGGTGGGCGGAGTTATTGGAGACGATGGGGCACTCCATCTTGGCATAGCGCTCCTCCAGAGCCCGGATCTCCTCCTTCTTCATATCCACAGCGCAGAAACAGAAATCCACCATGCCGGCCAATTTCTCCGCATCGGCCTGGGCGTCCAGCACCACCAGCTCCGCAGCCTGGGCAGGGATAGGCGTGGTCATGGCCCACCGGCCCTCCACCGCCTGGGCATAGGTCTTGCCGGCGCTGCGGCCGCTGGCAGCCAGAGCCGTCAGGCGGAACCAAGGGTGATTTTCCATCAACGTGACAAAACGCTGGCCCACCATGCCGGTACAGCCGATGATGCCGACCCGATACTGTTTCATGTCTTTTTCCTCCCATGTCGTTTCCCTGTGGGGTGGGCAGAAATTTGACGAATCCGCTTGCAACCCCACCCGGGTTTGTATTATACTATTTTATATTTGCTTGAGAAGAGATATGCCTTCGCTATGTATTTATAGCACGGACAAAAGTCTTTCTTGCAAAAATAAGTTCCGCATTATGGTAGCACAATTTTTCCTGCGAGTCAATCGGAAATTTCCTTCTTTTTCGCCTTTTGGGGTGCGTTTTCTCCTTGGCGCAGAAGGATTTTGCCACAATAGACTGCCCAGCTGCACACGGAGGTTTGCCTATGAAAAAATTCTTTCTTGCGACGGCGGTATGCCTGCTTTTTTTTGCCCTTTCCACCACCTCGGCCTCGGCCGTGGTCAATGACACAGTGAAGGTGGGACTGAAATACGGCAGCGGCGCTCTGACCACCGCCAACCTGGAAAATGCCCAAGGAGCAGGATACGCCTTCGGCTATTTTGACGACCAGCGGCAGTTCGTTTCTCTGGGCTCCACGGGGCAGATCACCATCTCCATGACCAGCGAGGACAGCTGGCGGGTCCAGCTCCCCGGCACCTACGCCAGCTTCCAGGCGGCGCAAAGTGCCGCTGCCGGCTATTCCGGAGCCTTCCCTGCCTATATCTCCGGCTCCTTTGTTGTGCGGATGGGTTCCTATGCCAGCTCCTCCGCGGCCCAAAGTGCCGCCGCCTCCGTGGGTGGCACTGCCGTGTCGCCCAGCTCCACCGGCGTCACCGTGATTGTCACCGGCACCGACACGGTGCTCTTTCAGTTCGACTGCCTGGGCGTCCGCAGTCTGGGCGTCATGCCCCAGGACTCCGGCGGCGATCCCATCACCTGGTTCAAGGGCTACCGCTATCACGGTGGCTTTGAATACCAGCGAGTCACCGGCGGCGCCATCAATGTCATCAATGTGGTGGGCCTGGAGGACTATGTCAAGGGCGTCCTCCCCGGTGAGATGGGCAGCGGATTCCCCGCCGAGGCGCTGAAAGCCCAGGCCGTCTGCGCCCGGACCTATGCCTGCCGCACTACCAAGCACTTGAGTACATACGGTTTTGACGTGTGCAACACCACCGATTGCCAGGTCTACACCGGCGCCAGCGCCCAGTCCACCGCCACTGACTCTGCTGTAAACGCTACCAGAGGGCAGTGCCTCTATTATAACGGCACTTTGGTGGAGGCGGTGTACCACTCCTCCGACGGCGGTGCCACGGAGGACGCAGCCAATGTCTGGGGTAGCGATGTGGGATATCTCAAAGGGAAAAAGGACCCCTATGAGGCCACCATCTCCATCCCCAATTACCAGTATACGGTGACTTATACCTCTGCGGAACTGACCTACATCCTCCAGACCAAGGGCTACTCCATCGGCACGGTGGCGGATGTGTATGTATCCGCCCGGACCAATATGGGCAACGTGCTTCAGGTGACCTTTGTGGACACGGCGGGCAAATCTCTCACCGTTTCCCGGGAGACCTGCCGCACTGTCTTTTATAGCAGTACCTACGGAAAGTCGGTCAGAAGTATGCGCTTTGACATTTCCGGCGGCAGCGGAGGAACGGGAAACAGTGGTACCTGGTATATCAACAGCGCTTCCAACCCCCTCACCTCTCTGGATGGGGTGTATACCATCTCCGGCAGCGGTACCGTCAGCCCCTGGAGCGGCACCACGCCCTATGTCATCACCTCCTCCGGCACCTCGGTTCTGGGTTCTGCCGCCAGCTCCAAGGCATCCTCCGGCAGCAGCGGCACCTTCACCATCACCGGTACCGGCAGCGGCCACAATGTGGGCATGAGCCAGTACGGCGCCAGCGCCATGGCCCAGCAGGGCTTCTCCTATCTGGATATCCTCAATTTCTATTATACGGGCGTCACCATTGGATAACGCCCGGGATTGGACGAAACAAGATCTATGAAAACCTCAGACTTTTACTTTGACCTTCCCAAGGAACTTATCGCCCAGACGCCGCTGGAAAAGCGGGACCAGTCCCGGCTTTTGCTGCTGGACAAGCACACCGGCGCCACGGAACACCATCACTTTTTTGAACTGCCCCAATTCCTCCGCCCCGGCGACTGCCTGATCCTCAACGACTCTCGGGTCCTCCCTGCCCGGCTGTTGGGACACCGGCTGCCCGGAGGCGGCGCCTGTGAGATCCTGCTTTTGACCGACAAGGGCGACAACGTGTGGGAGTGCCTGGTGCGCCCGGGCAAGAAGCTCCGCCCCGGTGCCCAGGTCTCCTTCGGCAACGGCGAGCTGACCGCCGAGATCGTAGACGAGGTGGAGGGGGGAAACCGTCTGGTCCGCTTCCACTATGAGGGCATCTTCCTGGAGGTGCTGGAGGCCCTGGGCAAAATGCCTCTTCCCCCCTATATCAAGGCGGAGCTGCAGGACAATGAGCGGTATCAGACGGTCTACTCCAAGGAGCTGGGCTCTGCCGCCGCCCCCACCGCCGGGCTCCACTTCACCAAGGAGCTGCTTCAGCAGATCGCCGATATGGGCGTGGGCATCGGCTATGTCACCCTCCATGTGGGCCTGGGCACCTTCCGGCCGGTGAAGGAGGACTCCATCGAGGACCACGAGATGCACAGCGAGTTCTGCACCATCCCCCAGGAGACGGCGGACCTCATCAACCGCACCAAGCAAAACGGCGGACGGGTCATCTGCGTGGGCACCACCTCCTGCCGCACCGTGGAGTCCTGGGCCAATCCCGACGGCACCATGGAGGCCCGCTCCGGCTGGACCAGCATCTATATCTATCCGGGCTATCGCTTCAAAGTGCTGGACGGGCTCATCACCAACTTCCACCTGCCTGAGTCCACCCTCATTATGCTGGTGTCCGCTCTGGCGGGCCGGGAGCACATTCTGGCCGCCTATGAGGAGGCGGTGCGGGAGAAATACCGGTTCTTCTCCTTTGGCGATGCCATGTTTATCTATTAAAGTATTTCCCCTTTACTGCAACCGAAAACAGAGGGTATCCTGTGGGATACCCTCTGTTTTTATATCTGCTGCCCGTGTTCCTCTCCCCTGCCCGGAAAAGAGCTCCCCTCGCCTGCATTTGCAGGCGGGGGAGCTTTCAGATGCAAAGGAACTTACTGCTCCAGACGGGCCAGAGCCTCTTCCCGCTGGGTGGCGATATAGTCATCATAGGAGCACATCTTGTCGATGAGCTTGCCGTCATGGAACTCCATGATGCGGTTGGCCACAGTCTGGACGAACTCGTGGTCGTGGCTGGCAAAGAGGACGATGCCCTTGAATTCCATCAAACCCTTGTTGACAGCAGTGATGGATTCCAGGTCCAGGTGGTTGGTGGGCTGGTCCAGAATCAGCACGTTGGACCCAAAGAGCATCATCCGGGAGAGCATGCACCGCACCTTCTCACCACCGGAGAGGACCTTCACCGGCTTGAACACGTCATCGCCGGAGAAGAGCATCCGGCCCAGGAAGCCGCGGAGGAAGAACTCGCTGGTGTCCTTGCTGTACTGGGCCAGCCACTCCACCAGGTTCAGATCGCAGTCATTGAAGAAGGCGGAGTTGTCCAGGGGGAAATAGCTGGTGGTGATGGTGGTACCCCATTTGAAGGTGCCCGCATCGGGCTCCATCTCCTCCATGAGGATCTTGAAAAGGGTGGTCTTGGCAATCTCATCCTCGCCCACAAAGGCGATCTTGTCTCCCCGGTTCACCCGGAAGGAGACATTGTCCAGCACCTTGCGTCCATCCACAGTCTTGGAAAGGCCCTCCACGGTGAGGATCTCCTTGCCCACTTCCCGGTCCATGGTGAAGCCCACGAAGGGATAGCGCCGGGAGGAAGCCGGCATCTCCTCCACCGTCAGCTTATCCAAGAGCTTGCGGCGGGCGGTGGCCTGCTTGGACTTGGACTTGTTGGCAGAGAAGCGGGAGATAAACTCCTGGAGTTCCTTGATCTTCTCCTCCTTCTTCCGGTTCTGGTCCCGAATCATCCGCTGCATCAGCTGGCTGGACTCGTACCAGAACTCATAGTTGCCCACATACATCCGAATGCCGCCGTAGTCCACGTCTACGATGCTGGTGCAGACGGTGTTGAGGAAGTGACGGTCATGGCTGACCACCAGGATAAGGCCCTCGTATTCCATCAGGAAGTCCTCCAGCCACTCGATGGCCTGCAGGTCCAGATGGTTGGTGGGCTCGTCCAGCAAAATGATGTCGGGCTTGCCGAAGAGGGCCTGGGCCAGCATCACCTTCACCTTTTCCTTGGCTGTCAGGCTGGACATCTCGCTGTGGAGCAGATCCAGACTCAACCCCAGGCCCTGAATCAGGCGCCCGGCGTCGGACTCCGCCTCCCAGCCGTCCATATCGGCAAACTCCGCCTCCAGCTCCGAGGCCCGGACGCCATCCTCGTCGGAGAAGTCCTCCTTCTCGTAGAGGGCATCCTTCTCCTTCATGATCTCATACAGTCTGGGGTTGCCCTGGATAACGGTATCCAGCACGGTGAACTGGTCGAACTGGAAGTGGTCCTGCTTCAGCACGGACATCCGCTCATCCTTGGGGATGATGACCTCACCGGTGGTGGGCTCCAGATCGCCGGAGAGGATGCGAAGGAAGGTGGTCTTCCCCGCTCCGTTGGCGCCGATGATACCGTAGCAGTTGCCGGGGACAAATTTCAGGTCCACGTGCTTGAACAGCGTCTGTCCGCTGAAGTTCAAACTGACGTCGTTGACAGTGATCATGTTTGAATTCCTTTCTGATTGGAAGATTTATCAAGAGGAACAGACGCCCTCTCCCCAGAAAAACGACCGCCGCAGCGGTCGTTTTTCCATGTGACGTATTATCGCCCTGGTTTTTAGCCCAAAGTGGCCCGGTGATAGACCTTCTTGCCCTTGCGCAGCACGATGCCCTCGCCGGCAAAGTCGTCCTTGTCGAACTCGTCGCTGACCTGGGCCTTGCGCTCACCCACAGTGACGCCGCCCTGCTGCACCAGCCGGCGAGCCTCACCGTTGGAGGTGCACAGGCCGCAGGCCACCAGCAGGCTCAGCACACCGATCTTGCCGTCGGTGAACTGGGCGTCGCACAGCACGGTGGTGGGCATATGCTCGCTGTCACCGCTGCCGCCGAAGAGGGACCGGGCGGCCTCCTGGGCCTTTTCGGCCTCGGCCTCACCGTGGACCAGCTTGGTCAGCTCATAGGCCAGGATCTCCTTGGCTTTGTTCAGCTGGCTGCCTTCCCAGTGGTCCATAGCGTCCACTTCCTCCAGAGGCAGGAAGGTCAGCATACGGATGCACTTGAGCACGTCCGCGTCGCCCACGTTCCGCCAGTACTGATAGAAATCGAAGGGGCTGGTTTTTGCAGGGTCCAGCCACACGGCGCCGGAGGCGGTCTTGCCCATCTTCTTGCCCTCGGAGTTGAGCAGCAGCGTGATGGTCATGGCATAGGCGTCCTTGCCCAGCTTGCGGCGAATCAGCTCCGTGCCGCCCAGCATATTGCTCCACTGGTCATCGCCGCCGAACTGCATATTGCAGCCCACAGTCTGGAACATGTGATAGAAGTCATAGGACTGCATGATCATATAGTTGAATTCCAGGAAGCTCAGGCCCTTCTCCATCCGCTGCTTGTAGCACTCGGCCCGCAGCATATTGTTGACGGAGAAGCAGGCGCCAACCTCCCGCAGCAGCTCCACATAGTTGAGCTTCAAGAGCCAGTCGGCGTTGTTGAGCATCAGGGCCTTGCCCTCGCCGAACTCGATGAACCGCTCCATCTGCTTTTTGAAGCAGTCACAGTTGTGCTGGATGGTCTCCACCGTCATCATCTGGCGCATATCCGTACGGCCGGAGGGGTCACCCACCATGCCGGTGCCGCCGCCGATCAGGGCGATGGGCCGGTTGCCGGCCATCTGCAGCCGCTTCATCAGGCACAGAGCCATAAAATGGCCCACATGGAGGCTGTCGGCAGTGGGGTCAAAGCCGATATAAAAGGTGGCCTTGCCGTTGTTGACCAGCTCCCGGATCTCCTCCTCATCGGTGACCTGGGCAATGAGCCCGCGGGCTTTGAGTTCTTCGTAAATTTGCATCGTGATCTCTCCTGTTCATATCAAAATATGGGACGGACCCTCACGGCAAATGTCATGAGGAGGATAGGAAACGCCCTCCGTCCCGGCCTGGGACAGAGGGCGAATGGCTTATTCGCGGTACCACCTCTGGTTCGCCGCCTCCTCGCGAAGGTGGCCTCATGCCGTGCCAACACACGGCGGCGCGATAACGGGCGCTCCCGGAGCACGCCTACTGAGCCCAAAGGCCGTTGGGGTGCCAGCTCCAAGGTGTATTCCCCTGTCCACGCTCTCCCCCTTGCACCAAAACGGGGGCTCTCTGAGCAGCGCCAGACAGGCTACTCCTCCTCTTCCTCGCTGTACATGGGGTTATTCTATCCGATTTGTTCGGAAATGTCAACACCAAAGCGGCAAAAAGGCCTCTTTTCCGCCTTTGCCGTCAGGACAGTTTTTTCCGGTAGGCCTCCGCCTCATCCAAAAGCTCCTCGGCACTGCGCAGCAGTGCCTCCGTCACATGGGCGCCGCCGGTGAGTCGGGCCAGCTCCTGGGCCCGCTGCTGCCGATCCAGGCACAGCACCCGGGTATAGGTGCGGCCGCCCCGCTCTCCCTTCTCTACGGAAAAGTGAGTGTCAGCCATGGCGGCCAACTGGGGCAGATGGGTAACACACAGCACCTGCTTGTGGCGGGAGACCTGGGCCATCTTCTCTGCGATGCGCTGGGCCGCCCGTCCGGATACGCCGGTATCCACCTCGTCAAAGACCAATGTCCCCACCTGGTCCTGCTCCGCCAGCACATTTTTCAGCGCCAGCATGATCCGGGCCAGCTCACCGCCGGAGGCGATGCGGGCCAGAGGACGCAGGTCCTCACCGGCATTGGCGGAGAGAAGGAAGCGCACACTGTCGCATCCATCCGCTGCTGGTTCCTTCTCCGTCAGTTCGATGGAAAACCGGACCCGGCCCATGTCCAGATCCCGCAGCTCCCGCAGGATGTGCTCCTCCAGACGCCGGGCCGCTTCCGTCCGGGCCTTCGTCAGGGCCGCACCGGCTGCCTTGGTCTTTTTCTCCGCCTCCCGCAGCTGCCCTTCCAGGTGAGCAATGGTGTCGTCAGCGGTCTCGATGGCGTCCAGCTCCCGGCGGCACCGGTCCAGATATTCCAGCATGTCCTCCACTGTGGCGCCGTACTTCTTTTTCAGGCGGTAGAGCAGATCACTGCGGCTTTCCAGCTCATCCAGTTCCGCCGGGGAGAAGTCAAATTCCTCCCGCTTATCCCGGATCAGCTCCGCAAGGTCATATACTTCACATCTGGCATTTTCCAGTCGTTTCACCAGTTCTTCCAGGGAGTCATCCAGCCGCTTGACCCCGGAGAGGGACTCCTCCGCCTGGCGCAGCAGTGTCACGGCGCCCACCTGCTCGTCGTCCCCGCTGAGGAAGAAGTCAGCACCGTCCACCGCGGATAGGAACTTCTCACCGTGCCGCAGAATGTCCCGCCGGCGCACCAGCTCCTCCTCTTCTCCGGGCTTGAGCTTGGCACGCTCCAGCTCGTCGATCTGGAATTTGAGGGTGTCCACCCGCCGGGCCTTTTCCGCCTCGTCCATCTGAAGCCGGCGGATCTGTCCCCGCAGATCAGACATGGCGTGATAACAGGCGGCATAGCTCTCCCGCTGGGACTCCAGACGGCCAAACCGGTCCAGATACGCGCCGTGCTGCTCCTCGTCCAGAAGCTGCTGGCCGTCATGCTGGCCGTGGATGTTCAAAAGCTCCCGTCCGATCTCTCGAAGCTGGGCCACCGTCACCGGGCGCCCGTTGGCCCGGCACAGATTCTTTCCCTCGGTGTTGAGCTCCCGCTGGAGCAGAAGATTGCCGTCCTCATCCGGCTTTACACCGTTGGCCAAAAGGCCCGGAAGGTCCTCCCATACCCCGGAAAAGGTGGCGCTGACAAATGCCTTGTCCGCGCCGGTGCGGATGAGATCCCGGGAGGTGCGGCCTCCCAAAACAGCGCCCATGGCGTCGATGACGATGGATTTTCCGGCACCGGTCTCGCCGGTGAGCGCGTTGAACCCAGGCCGAAAGGCAATATCGGCCTGCTCGATGACGGCGATATTTTCAATGTGAAGCAGCTCCAGCATGACCTATGCTCCTCTCCCAGAGTCCGCGTCTCAGGCGCAGACCTGCGTTTACAGCATTTCCTTGATTTCCTTGCAGAATTCCAGTGCGGACTCCGTGTCCCGCATAACGATAAAGGCCGTGTCGTCTCCGGCCAGAGAGCCCACCATGAAGCTGAAGTCCATGCCGTCCATGGCGGCACAGGCAGCACTGGCCAGGCCCGGCATGGTCTTGATGACCACGATGTTCTGGGCGCTGTCGATGCTGGTGATGCTCTCCCGGAAGATGGTCCGCAGCCGCTCGGCAAAGTTCAGCTTGGTCCGGTTGCCGGAGACCGCATATTTATACATTCCCTGGCCCATGGGCTCCTTGATGAGGTGCAGCTGCTTGATGTCCCGGGAGATGGTGGCCTGGGTACTGGTGATGCCGTGGGCCTGCAGCCGGTCCAGCAGCTGCTCCTGGGTCTCGATGTTCTCAGTGGAGATGATCTCCAAAATCTTTGCCTGGCGGTCATTTTTCATCGTCGTCGATCCCTCCTGCCAACATCTTCCGCTCAAAAATCTGGCAAAAGCTCTTTCCCGACAGCCGCACCAGCTTCAGATCATGCCGGGAGCGGCGCACCTGCACCCGGTCGCCCGGCCGCAGGGGGAAAGGCTTGCTCACATCTACAGAGAGGAAAATGGGTTTTTTGGTTTTGTCCAGCGTTTCAATGGTGACCGTATGGGACGGTGTCAGCACATAGGAGTTGAAGCAGATGGTGTGGGCGCAGATGGGGCACAGCACCAGATTCTGGGCCGTGGGCTCCAGAATGGGGCCGCCGGCGGCCAGGGAGTAGGCCGTGGAGCCGGTGGCCGTGGACACCAGCATCCCGTCGCCCTTTACATCGATGAGCCGGTCCTGATCGGAGTAGACCCGCAGATGGATCACCCGGGACACGGCGCCCTTGCTGACCCCGGCCTCGTTGAGGGCCAGATTGGTGTAGATCTGCCGCCCATCCCGCAGGACGCTGACGTCCAGCATCATCCGGGACTCGGTCTCAAACTTCCAGTCCGCCAGCTGGCGGATAAGGGGCAGCTCATTTTGCTCCAGCTCGGAGATAAAGCCCAAACTGCCCAGGTTCACGCCCAGCATGGGAAGGCCCCGCATGGCGGCTGTTTTTGCCAGATGCAAAATGGTGCCGTCACCGCCGAAAGCGATGATGAGCTGGCTGTTGCGGATCTCCTGCTGAAGAGGCTTGAGCTCCAGGCCGTAGCTGGAAAAACGGCCGTCATTTTTGAAGGGCAAGCACACCACGGTCTCCACGCCGGTGTTCCGCAAGAGCTCCCTGGCCTGTCGGGTGGCCTCCAGCCCCTTGTCCCGATAGGGATTGGGGCAGAGAATGATTTTTCTCAATGGGCTCCCTCCTTCAAAACCGAGTGGGACTCCTCCACCAGAGCCTTTAAGTCAAATGTAGCCTGGTCTCCGGCGCCTTTGGCCAGGTAGCCCAGATATTCAATGTTGCCCTCCGGTCCCCGGATAGGCGAATAGGTCAGGCCCAGCACGGTGAAGTCCGTCTCCGCCGCGTGGCGCAGGAACTGCTCCAGCACCTCCAGATGGACGGCGGGGTCCCGGACCACGCCCTTCTTCCCCACCTTTTCCCGGCCGGCCTCAAACTGGGGCTTCACCAGACAGACCACATGGCCGTCCTCCCCCAGCAGATCATGGAGCGCCGGCAAAATCAGGCGCAGAGAGATAAAACTCACGTCCACCGAGGCAAAATCCAGCTCCTCCGGCACCTGCTCATGGGTGAGGTACCGGGCGTTGGTCCGCTCCAGGCAGACCACTCTGGGGTCCGAGCGCAGCTTCCAGGCCAATTGGCCATAGCCCACGTCCACCGAGTAGACCCGCTTTGCTCCGTTTTGCAGCATACAGTCGGTAAATCCGCCGGTGGAGGCGCCAATGTCGCCGCATACCGCGCCGTCCAGGGTGATGGGAAAGGTCTCCATGGCCTTTTCCAGCTTCAGCCCGCCTCGGCTCACATAGGCCAGAGTATTGCCTCGAATCTCAATGCGGGCATCCTCCGCTACGGCCATGCCGGGCTTGTCCGCCCGCTGGTCATTGACAAACACCGACCCGCACATAATGGTGGCCTGCGCCTTTTGGCGGCTCTCCTGCAGTCCGCGCTCCACCAAAAGCACATCCAATCTCTTTTTCCCGCTCATCCACACGCCTCCAACACGGCCTGGACTACACTCTCGGCGTCCAGACCGCAGCTTTTTTGCAGCTGTGCCACGCTGCCCTGGGGCACAAAGGTGCGGCCCAGATTTTTCAGGATCAGCCCCTGGAGGGCAACCCCGTTTTGTGCCAGGATGGCCGCCACTCGCTGGCCCACACAGCCCACGCCAAAGGCATCCTCCAGCACCAGAAGCCGCTTTGTCTGATGGATCGCTTCCAGCAGAAAGTCCTCATCCAGCGGTGCAATCTGATTGAGCTTGAGCACCTGGGCCTCTATCCCGTGCCCAGCCAGCATCTCTGCGGCCTCCAGCACATTGTTGATCAAAACGCCATAGGACAGCAGTGTCACATCGCTGCCCTCCCGCAACCGGACAATGGGCTCCTGGCTCCGGTCCTCCTGGAACCGGCCCTGTCCGCCCCGGGGATACCGCACGGCCACCGGCCCCTTCCGCTCCAGAACCGCCTGCCGCAGCATAGTCCGCAGCTCTGAAAAACTGGCAGGACACAGCACTGTCATGCCCGGAATCTGCGGCAGGAAGAGAGCGTCAAAGCAGCCGTGATGGGTCTCGCCGTCAGCGCCTACCAGACCCGCCCGGTCCACGCCCAGCACTACGTGCAGCTCATCCAGAGCCACGTCGTGGATCAGCTGGTCGTATCCCCGCTGCAGAAAGCTGGAATACACCGCAAAAACAGGCAGCATCCCCTGCTTGGCAAGACCCGCAGCCATGGCAACTGCGTGGCCCTCCGCAATGCCCACATCAAAAAAGTGGTCGGGAAAGGCTTTGGCGTAGCCGCTCAGACCGGTCCCGCTGGCCATGGCGGCCGTAATGGCGCAGACTCGCCCGTCCTGCCCGGTCAATTCCGTCATGGTCTTTCCAAAGACGCTGGAAAAGCTCTCTCCTGACGGCGTCAGCGGCTGACCCGTAGCCGGGTCAAAGGGCGAGACACCGTGGAACTTGTCCGGCATCTGCTCGGCAATGGGGTAGCCCTTTCCCTTGACGGTGTTGATGTGCACCACCACCGGGCAGCGCAGCTCCCGGGCCCACTCCAACACATGGCACAGCCGGTCCACATCGTGGCCGTCCACCGGCCCCAGATAGGTGAAGCCCATGTCCTCAAAAAACGTACTGCCCGGCCAGACCGCCTTTTTTACCGTGGTCTTGATGCGGTGGTTGAAGCGATACAAGCGCTGTCCGCTCCGGCTGTGGCCCAGAGCATTCCGGTACCACTTTTTGAAATGGTAGTAACCGGGCCGGGTCCGCAAATGGGCCAGATGGCCCGACATGGCCCCCACATTGGGGTTGATAGACATGCCGTTATCGTTGAGCAGAACGATCAGCGGCTCACCGGAGGCTCCGGCATTGTTCAGGCCCTCATAGGCAAGGCCGCCGGTGAGCGCACCATCGCCGATCAGCGCCAACACCTGATAATTTCTATTCTGTAAAGTTCTTGCCCTTGCCATGCCAAGCGCCACAGAGACGGAGTTGGAGGCGTGACCCGCCACAAAGGCGTCGTGGGGGCTTTCATAGGGCTTGGGAAAACCTGACAGGCCTCCGAACTGCCGCAGGGTGGAAAACAGTTCCCGCCGTCCGGTGAGGGCCTTGTGTACATAGCACTGGTGCCCCACATCGAACACCAGACGGTCCTCCTGGGTGTCAAACACCCGGTGGATGGCCACGGTCAGCTCCACAGCCCCCAGATTGGAGGCCAGGTGTCCTCCGGTCCGGGAGACCTGCTCCACCAAAAAGTGACGCAGCTCCTGGCAGAGAATGGGGATCTGCTGCTCATCCAGGGCCTTGATATCGGCGGGAGAATGAATGGTCTCTAAAATCACGGTACTTCCCCCCTCCTCTCAGCGGCCACGGTGGAACACAGCCAGGAAACGGCCGGCGGCAAAGACCACGTCGGTGCAGTTGTTCATGGCAAAGCTCTTGCCCAGAGCCTTACCGCCGATGGTCAATCCAGAGATCAGCGCCGTCACACCCACAGACAGAATGATGCTGCCTGTGCCGGCGGCGCGCTGGAGCAGCGTCACCAGGACAGCACCGGTGGTACCGCTGACGATGCCGCAGATGTCGCCCACCACGTCGTTGCAGACGCTGCTGACCCGGCTGGCATTGCGCAGCAAAAACAGCGCCTCCTTGGCGCCCTTCTCCCGATGGGCAGCCATGGAGTGAAAGGGGCGTGGATCAGCGGCCGTGACCGCCACGCCGATGATATCAAATACGATACCAAGACCGATAAAAACAGCCAAGACCCCCAGCGCCACCGCATAGCCCGCACCGTCCAGTGCGGTCTCGGACAGCAGGCTCAGCACCGCGGACAGGGAGACCGACAGGCAGAACACCACTGCCACCCACTGATACTGGGGATTGGTCCGATTCTTTTTCTTTGCTTTCTCTTCCCGTTCCAAAGAGTACCTCCCGGCGGAACAGCCGCCTTACAAAATAAAAACCCGCCGGGCCGCCTGTTACGGTCACGGCGGGGAATTCGCCAAATGCTAAGTCAGCGGCGGTAAGCAGAGGTAAATCTTACGGCTTAGGTACGGGTTGGATTTCCCCATGGCGCGCCTCTCGTTGCCGATCAGGTGGTTTCCCCTTTGGCGCCATGCCATGGTGTCGCCCATCCATGGGACCCGACTGCCACTTAGTCCGCACTGCAATCCCTCTGCGACCCGGTTAAGACAGCCTAGGTGATTTCCACGGCGTTCCCAACCGTTTCTTAGCCTCTTTTGCAGGAAAGGTTTCAGGGAGCGATAACGCATTCCGCTCTGGCCGGAGCAGAATTGGTCTGATCTCCCATCCGCCAGACCCACTCAAGGCAGGCTACTCTGCACACAGCACTTTGGCGCAAAACGCGCCGCTGCACCGCATTGCAGGTTCAAATCTGCTTCGTACACAGGCCGAAATACCACCAGGGGAGTACGTCTGCGCACAAGAACAGGTCTCCACGGAGGCAGGGTCGGGTTCTCCATGCCATTGGAGAGCGCCCTACCACCGCAAGCACGGCAAGCCGCGCTTCCCCCCAGCACCCACCCAAGACTGGGCGTCTCAAGCAGGCACCAAGGACTTCATCGATGTGCCCTTCAAAGGATTTTTAGGCCCTTCCTGGAAAACGGCGGGAACGACTAGAATACTGCGCCGCTGCTTAGCGGTTTCTAGTATAACACGTTCCGCATGAATATACAACATATTCCGTATATGCAAAATGTGAATTTTTTGCGATGGCCTGCCTGCGCTTTTTCTAACAAAAAAGCGCGCGCCTTTGCGGCGCGCGCAGTTGAGTTCTCTTTCAGACCTTACGAGTGGACAGGGTATCGGCCAGCTGTTCCAGGAAGTCCGTCTCCCCCAGCGGAGCCAGGGCGGCCTTGGCCTGAGCGGTGTACTTGAGCACCTCCGCCTCGCATCCCTCCAGACCCAGCAGGTCCACAAAGGTCACCTTGCCCTCCTCCCGGTCAGAGCCGATGGGTTTTCCGAAGGTGGCCTCGTCCCCCATCACATCCAGCATATCATCCCTGATCTGGAAAGCCAGGCCCAGAGCGTAGCCGTACTCCCGGGCAGCCTGGCGCAAGGTCTCCCCCGCTCCGGCGGCGGCTGCGCCCAGCTCGCAGGCGCCGGCGATCATGGCGCCGGTCTTGAGCCGGTGCATCCCGGCGATCTCCTCCCGGCCCGTCAGGTGGTGCAGGGTATCCAGCACCTGTCCCGCCACCATGCCGTCGGCTCCAGCGGCCCGGGCCAGGATCAGGGCGCACTCCGCCCGCTGCTGGGCGGAGAGCTCCGGGGCGGTGAGCATCAGACGGAAGGCCTCCGGCTGCAGTGCATCTCCGGCCAGGACGGCCAGGGTCTCGCCGTAGACCTTGTGGTTGGTGGGCTTGCCCCGACGCAGGTCGTCGTCGTCCATACAGGGCAGGTCGTCGTGGATGAGGGAATAGGTGTGGACCAGCTCCAAAGCGCAGCCCACAGGCAGCGCCAGGTGCCAGTCCAATCCGCACAGCCGGGCAAACTCCAGCGTCAGCACCGGGCGGATCCGCTTGCCGCCGGCAAGGATGCTGTATCGCATGGCCTCATAGAGGTCTTTCCAGGGGTGCTGGTCGGTAAACAGTCCCTCCAGATAGGTCTCCACCGCCTGGCGGTAGGTCTCATACTGTTCCTGATAGCTCATCGGCTCGCCTCCTCATCTGCAAAGGGCGTCTCCACCGGGGCGCCGTCGGGGCCCTTCATCAGCGCCACCACCTTCTGCTCCGCCTCGTCCAGCATGGCGGTACAGGAGGCAGCCAGCTTGGTGCCCTCCTCAAAAAGGGCCAGGGAATCCGCCAGCTGGGCGTCGCCCTTCTCCAGGGCCGCCACGATCTCCTCCAGCCGGGTGATCTGCTCCTCAAAGGACATCTTTTTCTTGCCTGCCATCTCAATTCATCCTTTCCACGGTCTCATCCACGGTGCAGCGCAGCGCACCTTCGCCCAGGGATACGGTCACCTGCTCCCCCGGGGATACCTGGTCATAGCGCCGGACCACCTCGCCTTCCGGAGAGCGGACCATGGCATAGCCGCGGCCCAAAACCTTCAGGGGGCTCATGGCGTCCAATCCGGCGGACAAGGCCGTCAGACGCTGGCGGTGCCGGGAGAGCTCTCCCCGCATCACATCGCCCAGCCGCTGCTGGTCGTGGGCCAGCACCATCCGCCGGTCCTGTACATAGGCAGTCTGGTCCTGGAGCACCCGCTTGTCCCGCAGGGCCTCCAGCTTCTGCCGCAGAGTCTCCAGCCGTTTTCCCTCCGACCGGGCCATGGCTGTGCTGGCCCCCTGGAGCCAGCGCAGCAGCTCCCCCTGGTCGGGCACGGCGATCTCCGCCGCATTGGAAGGGGTGGACGCTCTGGCATCGGCTACAAAGTCCGCAATGGTCACATCCGGCTCATGGCCCACGGCGGAGATCACCGGCAGCTCCGAGTCATAGATGGCCCGGGCCACCCGCTCGTCGTTGAAGGCCCACAGGTCCTCCATGGAGCCGCCGCCCCGGCCGGTGATGATGAGATCCCCCACGTGCCAGCGGTTGGCGTAGCGGATAGCGCCGGCGATCTCCGGCGGCGCCTCCACGCCCTGCACCCGCACCGGCAGCAGCACCACTTTGGCAATGGGAAAGCGGCGGCGCAGAATGCGGATCATGTCATGGACCGCCGCGCCAGCGGAGGAAGTAACCACCGCAATGGTCTCAGGGTACCGGGGCAGAGGCTTTTTATGCCCGGGATCAAAGAGCCCCTCGGCATAGAGTTTGGCCTTGAGCTGCTCAAAGGCCACATACAGGTCCCCCACTCCGTCGGGAGACAGAGCGTCACAGTAGAGCTGATAGGCGCCGTCCCGGGGAAAGACGCTGATGCGCCCCTGGGCAATGACCTTCATGCCGTTCTCCGGCCGGAACCGCAGCCGGGAGGCCTGTCCCCGGAACATGACGCACCGCAGTGCCCCCTCCGGGTCCTTGAGGGTAAAGTAGTGGTGCCCTGAGGGGTACACCTTATAATTGGACAGTTCTCCCCGCACCAGGAGACTGCGAAGCAGCGGTTCCCCGTCCAGCAGCTGTTTGACCAGCTGATTCACCTCGGCCACTCCGAAGATGTGCTGTTCCATAGATCCTCCTTTGTTGCTCCCGCAGAAAATACCCCGGGCGCTCAGACAAAAAAAGAGCCGGGCAGCGGCGGTCCGCCGCCGCACCCCGCTCTGTGCGCCTTTGCTTATGCCATTTCCTGCCGCACGAAAGTGCCCAGAATCCCGTTGATGAACTTCACAGTCTCCGGGGTCTCGTACTTCTTGGCGATCTCCACCGCCTCGTTGATGGCCGCGCCGTTGGGAATGTCCGGCATGTAGAGGATCTCATACATGGCCACCCGCATGATGGCAGAGGCCACCAGGGGGATCCGGGAGAAATTCCATCCCTTGGCGTATTTGGAAATATAGCCGTCCAGCTCGGCGGCGTGCTCATCCACGCCGCGCACCAGGGCGCGGATATAGGCTGCCTGCTTGGCGTTGGGCGCCTCCCGGTACAGCGGGTCCTCATCGGCCAGGGTGGAGAAGGCCTCCGGGGTCAGCCGACGGTCCAGCAGCTCTTCCGCGGTCAGGTCCGTGAAGCTCAGCTCATAGGACAGGTGTACGGCGATCTCTCTGGCAGTATTGCGAACCATAATTCTCTCTTCCTCTTTCCTCCGCACCCTTCCCTACGGGAAAGGCGCAGATACTTCCTCTCTCCGGGAACGCAGACCGCTCCCCTTCTCTGTCTGACACCGGGCACACAAAGCCTCATCAGACGACAGTTTCTCTTTCTTACGCGATGCTGATGCCGCCCACATGGACGTTGACGGCGCTGACGGTAAAGCCGGTGGAGTCTGCCACAGCGGTGGCCACGGCCTGCTGCACATTCTGAGCCATCTCAGGGATAGGGTGGCCATACTGCACCGTCACAAACAGATCCAGCGTGATGGACTCGCCGTTGCAGCTGATCTTCACGCCCCGGGCGGGGTTCTTCTTCATCAGGTCGGAGACATTGCCGCCGCCGGACATCATGCCGGAGACGCCTTCCACTTCACAGGCGGCGCCAGCCGCGATGGCGGCCACCACATCCTCCGATATGTTGATGCTCCCGTTTTCCTCGGGATGCGTCAGATACTCTTTGTTGTCGCCCATAGTATCGTACTCTCCTCTATTGCAAGTGTGTCTTTTGTGGGTCCTGCACAACTTTGGAATCGATTACATTATTTTAGCATGGAAGTGCAGAAAATACAACTGTCAATTTGCTTTTATCACTTTGATCTGGTTCGCTTTGTACCCGGTTTCGGTAACAGCGATGTCGGTGATCTTGGCCACGTCCTCCGCCGAGAGCTCTGCGTCCTCCGGTGTGGACACCACTACGCTGATGCTCTCCGCCCCCATGAAGGCCACGCAGTCGGGATACCCCTTGGCCGTGACCAGGTTCTCGATCTGGGCCTCGGTGGTGGTATAGGAGGCCAGCACCTGAATACCGGCAGAGGCCTCATTGCGCACGTCCTGATCGGCACTCTCCTGGGCCGCAGCCTCCTCCAGCAGCGCCTTGGCGTTGTCTCTGGCCTGCTGACGGGTCAGCCGGGCGGTGGCAAAGTAGTCGTCCCCCGTGTACACCGCGTCCTCATCCACATCGCCGGAGACCTCCACCTCGTCGCTGGAGGTCTCCCCAGACACCAGCGTGGACTGCCCCAGGACTTTTCCCGCCTGGGCTGCGCCGTCGGTATAGCGCCAGTTGAGATAGACTGCTGCGCACACCAGCAAAAGTACCGCTGCTACCACTGTGTTTCTCTTCCAGATTTTTCTCATGCTGCCTCTCCTCCAAAGTTTCTTTCCCTGTTTCCATATGATTATTCTTGCCATGTTGCCACCGTGATCCGATCCGAGCTCAGCCCCGTCAGGGCGGCTACCGCCGCCGTGACCGCCAACCTCACCTCTGCGTTTCCTCCCCCTTCGCAGACCACCAGTGCGCCCCGATAGATGGGGTACACGCTCTCCTCCAGCACCAGTCCCTCCTGTCCGCTCCCCTGGGAGAGGACCACCGTCTCCGAACTGCGCTGGTACTCGTCTGGCGCCTGTGTCTGACCGCTGTACGTCAGCTCCGTATCCTGCACATATTGACTGGCGGCGCTTTTATCCAGCGTCAGCATCAGCTCCAGCTGCCCCACACCGTGGATGTGGGACAAGATCGCCTCCATCCGTTTCTCGGTGTCCTGCAGTGACGTCTCGTCGGTCTCCGCAGCCGCAGCAGTGCCGGACGTCTGGTCCGTTTTCTCTGCCGAGGAGGGCCAGAGCAGCAGTGCGATACCCGCTGCCGCCACCAGCACCACAAATTTATATTTGTCCCAAATGGGCTTCCATCGCTGTACCTGCTTTTTTTCCATCCCGTTACGGTCCTTTCCAGATCTGGCGGTCCCGCGGGATCCCCAGCTCCGATTCCATATAGGCCGCCAACTCCTCCTGATACGGCCCTGTGATCTCCGCGGAGCTGGGAATGGGCACTCCGTTCTCCCCCTCCTCCGCTGTTACGCTCACCTGGCAGTCCAGGCCCAGGCTTGCTGCCTTGTCGCATATATATGATGCGGTGGTTTCCTCTATGCGCCCTTTGAGCTCACTCTGGTTCTGGGTGGTGAATTCCTCCTCCAGGGCATCGATCTGGGCGGCATAGGTCTCAAAGCTCTGCCGGAGGCGGTCCGTCTCCAAGTGCAGCACGGGCTGTACCAGCACCACAAGGAGGACGAGCCCGCCGGTGAAGCCGGCGATCTTTCGAACGGCGCCGTCCGGGATCAGGCTGTCCGCCACCGCCACCAGCATGGCCGCGGCGATGAGGCCCGTCAGCCATTCACGCAGCGATCCCATCATGGCACCACCGCCGCCACCGAGGAAACGATGGACACGATCAGCAGCAGCGCGCAGGTGCCCGTCATGCCCAACACCAGCCCGAAGGCGCCTCCCAGTCCGGAGAGCAGCTTCACCATGGGCGGTGCCCCCACGGTGCCGGAGACAAAGGCCGCCAGCTTGTAGAGCAGATACTGGATCCCCAGCTGCAAAAAGGGCAGCACGCAGGCCGCCAGCACTGCCAGCATCCCGAATACGCCGATGGTGTTGCGCAGGATGCCTGCGCCGGCCAACACCGTCTCCGTGGCTTCCGATAGGATGGACCCCACTACCGGCACCACGCTGGAAATGGTCATCTTGGTCAGCTTCACCGTCATGGCGTCGGCAGAGCCTGCCACCACGCCGGTGATGGTGAGATAGCCGGTGAACACCAGCAGAGCGCTGGTAAGAGTCCAGGTGATGATCTTTTTCAAGGCTTGCGCCACCCCCTCCAGGGAATTGCCCGGCAGCATGACCGAGGCTGTCAGGGCGCAGATGTACAGATAGACCATGGGCACCAACAGCCCATTGACCAGATTCAGCAGCAGATCCACAAAAAAGACGGTGAACACCTGCCGGAAGGTGGCCCCGGTGATGGAGCCGCTGGCGGCCGTGGCGGCGGCCAGGGTGGGCAGCAGCGCCTTGGAAAAGACGGACAGCTCCTCCATGGTGCTGGTCCCCAGACCGATCAGGGAGTGGAGACTGCCCGCTGAAAGGAGGGTAATGGACAGCGCTCCGGCCATGGGCGTATAGTTGCTGATGCGGCGGCCGCCCACGCTCTGAAAGGTACCGTCCACCACACCGCACAGCAGCACCACCAGCAGCAGCGCCACCACATCCCGCAGCCGCTCCCGCAGAATGTCGCCCACCTGTCCGCTGACCCGGTCCCAGATCCCAGCCAGTCCCTCCTGCAAGGAGTCGGCGGTCCCGTCGCTGTCAAGGTCCCCCAGCATCTCCTCTGCCTGCTCCGGGACGGCATCCGTCACCTCCTCCGGCACCTCTGCCGCCCGAACAGGCGTGGTCAGCATCAGCACAAAGAGCAGGGCACAAATCAGCTTTTTTCCCATCGTTCACATCAACTCCAAAAGCAGGGACAGCACCGCCCGCAGCAGCGGCAAAGATACCAGCACCGCACAGAAAGACCCGGTTGTCTCCACCAGGGAGGCCAGGGCGGACTCCCCCGCGTCCCGGCAGAGATCGCTGCCGGTCCGGGCCACCAGAGCGATGCCGATGGTCTTGAACAGCGGCAAGAACACCTCTTGCGGCACCGCAGTCCGCTCCATCAGCTCCCCTAAAAAGGAGACGATCTCCTCCGCGTCCTGCAGCAAAAAAAGCAGCGCCGCCACGCCGATGCCCAGGGACAGCAACAGCGCCGTCTCCGGACTTCCCTTCTTCAGCAAAAGCGTCACCAGCGCGCCCAGCAGGCATAGGACAGCAACTTGAATGACCTGTTCCATCAGAAGTGGAACAGCTGCTTGACCAGCTCGAAGAGATTGCTGATCTGCTGCACCAGGATCATCAGCACCACCACCAGGCCTGCCAGGGTGGTCATCATGGCCTGCTCCTCCCGGCCCGAGCGGATCAGCAGCTGGTTCAGCACGGCCACCAGGATTCCGATGGCAGCTATCTTGAAAATCAGATCCACATCCATGGTCTCAAACCTCAAATCAGTAAAAGTATGGCCAGCGCTGCGGCGGAAAAGCTGAGGGACGCGGAGAGCTTCTCCTTCTCCCGCCGCTGCCGGCGCTTCTCTGTCCGGCAGCGCTCTACGCCCTGGGCGGCGTGGCGGAGCTGGGCCACCACTGTCTCCTCGTCTCCGTCCAGGTGCAGCTCCAGCAGCAATTCCCGCACCTGCGCCGCCGGGTGCAGTTCCTCCACCGCGGCCTTCCAGGCCGTCTCCAGGCTCCCTCCCCTTTTCATCCCCACCAGAACGCAGGCAAAAAAAGGACGCACCACCTCTGCCCCGCTTCGGGAGAGACGCTCGATGAGCCTGGGCATAGGCATCCGCTCCAGGCGCACCGTCTCCGCCATCCGCTCCAGGGCTGCCTCCAGGCCTGCCAGCAGCTCCAGCTCCCGCCGGTGCTCCCCCATCAGGTTCAGCTGTACCGCCCCGGCGGCACCCAGCAGCAAAAGACATCCCGCTCCCTTCAGCATGGCAGGTCCTCCGTCTCATAGCGGCGGCTGCCGTCCTCCTGCCGGAGAATGCGCACCGCCCGCCGGAACACTTTGGCCGCCAGCAGATGGGCGTAGAGGGGCTTTTGTCGCACCTCCTCCACGGTGGCGCCGTGGATGGTGGCCAGGAGCCCCACACCGCAGTTGGCGGCGGAGGCCATGGCCCGGAGGTCCTCCTCCGCTGTGATCTCGTCCACGGCGATGATCTGCGGGTTCATGGTCCGCAGCACCATGGGGATGCCCACCGCCTTGGGACAGGCGTCCAGCACATCGGTGCGGCGGCCCACGTCCATCTGGGGCCGGCCCCGGAAAACCACAGCGATCTCGCCCCGCTCGTCCAGCAGCGTCACCCGCTGGGGCTCGCAGCCCTCCCCCTCCGACAGGCACCGCACCAGGTCTCGCAAAAGGGTGGTTTTTCCTCCGCCGGGTGGGGCCAGGAGCAGGGTGCTTTGGAATCGGCCGGAGCGAAACAGCTCCGGCACCACTGCCCGGCCTACGCCCCGCCGCTCCCGGGCCACCCGGATCACCGCCGACGACAGTTCCCGCAGCCCGGTGCACACGCCGTCCTTCATCACCGCCGTGCCGCATAGTCCCACCCGGCAGCCGCCTCTGGCGGAAAGGTAGCCACAGCGCAACGATTCCGCCGCCGCATAGCGGGAGTACTCCGTCACCGTGTTCACCAGCGCCTCTAAATCAGCGCCGCTGACCGCCTCCCGCCAGGGGAAGGCCTCTCCCTCCGGCAAAAGCACCGTCATGGGCCGCCCGCTCCGCAGTCTCAGTTCCTCTGCCCGTGCCTTGACCTCCTCCGGCAGTCCCTCCGCCAGGTTTCGAAGCCTGGGCGGCAGACAGGCTGCCGCCCGGTGAAAGCACAGGATGTCCTCTCGTCTATCCAAGGGTCGTTCCCCCTTTCCTTTGCTGCTTCATCCTATGACCGCCTGTCCACGGCTATGACACCTTGTCCAAAAATTTTGAATTGGCTGAGATAAATGGAAAGTAAGCTTGACATTTCATCCTTCCTGTGCTATGGTCGATATATGGAAAGTGAGCTTTCCATTCCAAGGGAGGTGTAAGCGTTTGAAGAATCGCCTGGAGGAGCTGCGCAAGGCAAGAGGGATCCGGCAGGAGGAACTGGCAGCGGCATTGGAGGTCTCACGGCAGACCATCGGGTCTCTGGAAAACGGACGCTATAACCCCTCTATTTTGCTGGCCTTTAAGATCGCCCGGTACTTTGGGCTCACCATCGAGGATATTTTTATCTATGAGGAGGAGCAGACATGAGAAAGCAGACGAAGATCTATCTGGCACTGTGGATCCTGGGTGCTGTGCTGGGCTGCATCGCCATGGCGCTGGACGGGAAGATATCGGAGCCTCTGGGCGGTATGCTGATGGGAATTGGTACCGCCCTCTTTGCCTTCGATTTTTCCATGTGGCGGATGCGCCGGAGGGAAGAGAAAGATCCCCAGCAGATGAAACAGGCAGAAATCGAAGCCAATGACGAACGGAACGTGGCCATCCGCCGCCGGGCCCAGGCAGTGTCCGGCGAGGTGCTGCAGTGGGTGATCATGGCGGTGGCATGGTTCTCCATCGGCCTGGGTGCACCTCTGTGGGTGACCTTGGCCGCAGCGGGCATATTTGTGGCAAAGAGCGTTTTGGAGCTTTTTCTCATGCTGCGGTATCAAAAAGAGATGTAAAGTATATAACCCTTTCATGTCTTAAAATATATAAAAAGGAGGATGCCTTTCGGCATCCTCCTTTTCCATTGGACCGGGTCTCTTACTTGGTGCAGCAGCAGTGCTTTGCCTCCTCGTAGCTCTCCGGCTTGTGGACGGTGGCAGGCGGGAAGAACTCGCTGACCGGGAAGGCGATGTTGCGGAACAAGCCGCAGGGATCGTCGTCCCCGCTGCCGCCGCAGCACTCCTTCTCCGGCATGCAGTAGTCATAGACGGGGATCAGCAGCTGGGAGTCCCGCTCCAGACGCACCAGGGAGAACTGACCCAGGGTGACGTAGATGCGGCGGCTGTCGTCGCCGGTGGTCAAGTCGCTGTTGAAGAACTTGGAGACGAAGGTGGGGATCTCGCACAGATCGCAGTCGCAGCAGCGGTTCTCGCAGCAGTCCAGGAGCTTGGCGGACAATACGATGGGGTCCACCGCCTCCACCACGGCCACAGGCAGATTGCTCTTTTCCATCATCTGACGGTCCGGCTCGCCGGCGCGCATCTCCGAAGAGAAGATCTTGGCATTGCCCTCGCTGCCGAACAAGATGGCCCGCTTGTCAAACACGCACAGGCCTTCCACCTCCACGGGGCGGGGGCAGCTGAGATAGGCCTGCAGGGTGACGCGATAGAAAAAGCGCATATCCACGGTGTAGAACCCCCGGTTGAACACCACCGGCTCCACATCCACATAGACATGGCACAGCTCCGCAGAGCCGCCCTTCACCGTCAGGGCACGGCTGATCACCTCTTGCGAGGCCATGGTGGGATAAAAGCGCAGGTCCTCCACGCAGTCTTTGTCTCGGCAGGAGTCATAGATCTTTCTTGTATGGATACAGACCGACTCGCGAATGCCGCAGTGGTCGTCAACAGGACCGGGCATAACTCTTTCGGGCATCGTGATACCTCCTAATAAGTAGCAGTTGAAAGATGGCTCTTTCAATCCAGTCTATGCCCGGTGCCGAAAAGGGTGAAAAAGAACGGGCCCCGAAAACCGGGGCCCGTTCTCTCAGGCTGAAATTTCAACAGGACTGTCGTTGGAAACCACACAGATGTAGGATTTTCCCGCCTTCAGTGTCAAGGGCGTTCCGTCCTCCAGCGTATAGGTAAGCGGATCCGAACGGGTAGGCTTGTTCCAGGAGATATTCACCGCCTGCCCATTGCAGACATAGATACCGCTGCCCTCTCCATCCAGATCCACGGACAGCCGCCCGGCGGTGTCGCCGGACAAAAGGCTCACCCGGGTCTTGAGGATCAGGAGATTGGAAACAGCCACCTGTTCTCCCGTATTGCCGTCCACATAGGGGGCTCCATACTGGCTGACCAGATAGGTTCCGCTCTTTTTCTCATAGTCGAACACACCGGTCTTGTAGCTGGAAAAGCGAACGGAGACCTGATGGGCAGTCTTTCCAGTCAGACTCATCCCCTCCGCAGAAAACTGCACCGCATAACGATAGTCCTCCTCATGATCGCGGCGGATGGAGCTCTCCTCCAGATAGGTCTCAATGTTCTCTCCGCTGGTCATCATGCTGTGCTCATAGCCCACATTTTCCTTACGCTCCTGGTCGCGCCAGAAGATCTCCGCGTCGCTTCCTCCATTGACGCCGTCCAGATTGTCCACCTTCCACTGGGCAAGATCGGCATAGGCCGAGGGACTGCCTCCGGCGTGGACCAAAATGGCGTCATGGCCCAGGACCAAGTCGATATAATAGGGGCGGGTGCTGCGAATACTGCCCAACATCTCCACCGGCTCCGGGTCCTGATACACCGCCAGCATCCGGGTGATACCGCCCTCTGCCGGGATCTCATAGATGATGTCTGCCTCTCCGACCCCCAGCTGAGGCATGGCCTCCTTCAGGTCGTTGAGCATCACCGCCACCGGACGCAGCGTCTCCTGCTCCTCGGCAATCGGCAGGCCGGTGAGAGGATTGGTTCCCTCCAAACCATCCTCCGCCTCCTTCTCCGGTTTCACACTGGTGACCGGAGGCGCCGCTCCGTCAGAGGATGCCGGGGCTGTTTCCGACGTTCCGCAGGCGGTCAGGGACAGCGCAAGGCACACAGCAAAGCAAAAACAAAGCCACCTCTTTCTCACAATGCATCCTACCTTCCCACTCACACACAAAATGATACCTTTTGTCACTTTTTGTTTCTTTTTATATCATAGCAGGAAACCAGAGCTACCGTCAAGGAAGGATTGGGTATTTTTTGAAATGAGGGTGTACAAAAGACCTTTCTTTGCGGTATAATAACGAAAGCCAAGGCGCGGACCTACTTTGCGCCCCGGCCGGAGAAGATTCTTCGGCTCCTCCAGGAAGAGGTATGTCCTCCTTCCTGGCCCATTTCATCTCTGGAGGAGGCACTATTTTGGCAGGCTTTGGATTTATCCGGGACAAACTGGAAATCAAGTTTCTGATTTTGTATATTGCCGCCCGCGTCATTGAGCCCATTCCCTTTGACACGGTGCTGGATCTGACCATGTGTGACGACGGCATCGACTATTTTGATTTCTCTGAGTGCCTGGCGGACCTGGTGCGGACGGAGCATCTGACTTTGTCGGAGGACGGACTCTACGCCATCACCGAAAAGGGCCGGCGCAACAGCGAGATCTGTGAGTCCAGTCTTCCCTATTCCGTTCGGATCCGCACGGACAAAAATGTAGCGCTGTGCAACCAGAAGCTCCGCCGGAAGAGCCAGGTGAAGGCCACCTCCCAGCGCCGTCCCAACGGCACCTATACCGTGCATCTGTCCCTCAGCGACGACATGGGCAGCGTGCTGGACATGGATCTGATGGTGGTCAACGAGGACATGGCCCACTCCCTAGAGCAGCGCTTCCGCAAAAATCCGGAGAAGCTCTACTCCTCCCTTCTGACGGTGCTGTTTGCCGACGAGGAGAACCAGGACTAGGATTGATTAAAATAAAGAATGAGGCCGCGGCGCAGAAAGCGCCGCGGCCTCATTTGTTGTCTCAACTATTTAATGACTACGTTCTCTTCTCCCAGAGTGTCCAGCAACTCGTCCACCAGCGCACGGTGGAGCAGGCAGCTGCCCCCCAGGAGCTTGCCGCTGTCTGCCAGTCGGATCTTCACCGGGGTCAGGCCTGGGAACATGGTGAACACCAGCCGGATATGGGCAAACTGGGGACTTCCCGCGCCGGGCACCCGCAGATACAGTGCCTTTCCGGGAAGCACCTTTCCGCCCTCGCTTTTGGGAGCGGCAGGCGGCTCCTCCGCCGGACCGCTGCGCAGGGCCATCACCTGGTCGCACATGAGCTGAGGCGCCTTTTCGTCCCGGACGGACAAGCGGCCCTTAACCGAGATGGCCTGATTTTCCCGCAGGAAGCTGCCGGAGGTCTCCAACACCCGGGAAAAGCATAAAAGCTCCATGGAGCCGGTGCCGTCGTCCAACGTCACATAGGCCATGAGGGAGTTATTCCGGGTGGTCTTGGTCTTGCTGGAGGTCACCACGCCGGCCAGACACACCCGCTGCTCATCAGCAAACCGGGTGGGTCCCCCCTCCTGGGCAAAATCCCCCAGGATGGCTCCGATATGGACCGCACCCAACCGCTTGGCCGCCTCCCGGTAGGCGTCCATGGGGTGACCGGAGAGGTAGAGCCCTGTGGTCTCCTTCTCCATGGCCATCCGCTCCTCCGGCGTGAATTCCGGCAAGTCCGGCAGAGTGATGGATGCAGGCTTCTCCTCCCCGCCGGAAGCAAGGCCGAAGAAGTCCAGCTGGCCCTCCACGTTCTGGCGCCGGCTCTGGGCAATGGAGTCCAGCACCTTCTCATACACCGCAATGAGCTGGGAACGGCGGGCGCCGAGGCTGTCGAAGGCACCGGCCCGGATGAGGTTTTCCAGGGCCCGCTTGTTCATCTCCGTGTCGAAGAGGCGGTGACAGAAATCCTCCAGGGAGGTAAAGGGTCCCTCCCGTTTCCGGTTCTCCACCAGGGCCAGAATGAAGCCCCGGCCGATGTTCTTGATGGCCACCAATCCGAAGCGGATGCCCTCCTCCTCTACGGTGAAGTTGTCAAAGGACTTGTTTACATCCGGCGGAAGCAGGCGGATCCCGCACTCTTTACACTCGTTGATATACTCCGCCACTTTGTCGGAGTTGTCCAGCACTGAGGTCAGCAGCGCGGCCATATACTCCCGGGTGTAGTGACACTTGAACCAGGCGGTCTGATAGGCCACCACCGCGTAGGAGACGGCGTGGGCCTTGTTGAAGGCGTAGTTGGCAAAGTCGTAGATCTCCTGATAGATGGCCTCCGCCGTACTCTCGGGAATGCCGTTGGCCACGCAGCCGGGAATGTTCCGCTCCTTGTCTCCATGGATGAAGGTGTCCTTCTCCTTTTGGATCTGGGCCGCCTTCTTCTTGGAGATGGCCCGGCGCACCATGTCCGCCTGGCCCAGGGAATAACCCGCCAGCTGCTGGAAGATCTGAATGACCTGCTCCTGATAGACGATGCAGCCATAGGTGATAGACAAGATGGGCTCCAGGCTGGGGTGCTTGTACCGGATGAGGGACGGATTTTGCTTGCAGGCAATAAACCGGGGGATGGAGTCCATGGGACCAGGGCGGTAGAGGGCGATGATAGCGGTGATGTCCTCGATGTTCTGGGGCTTGAGCCC
Source organism: uncultured Oscillospiraceae bacterium (assembly GCA_902478785.1). Taxonomy (GTDB): domain Bacteria; phylum Bacillota; class Clostridia; order Oscillospirales; family Oscillospiraceae; genus Oscillibacter. Next base: position 9,645 of record CABSMJ010000014.1, on the reverse strand, counting down.
CACGCACACACCTGTCATGCCCCCGGACTCCATCTGGAATACACCGGAGGTCCGGCCGGAGGAGATCATCTCATAGGTGGCCGGGTCGTTATCCGGAATGTCGGAAAGGCGGAAATCCGGCTTCCTTCTCTGCACCAACTTCACCGCGTCGTCCAGCACCGTCAGGTTCCGCAGTCCCAGAAAGTCCATCTTCAAAAGGCCCAGCTCTTCCAGAGTGGTCATGGTGTACTGGCAGACCACTGCGTCGTCATTCCGGGCCAGGGGCACATAGGTGAACACCGGGTCCTTGGTGATGACCACGCCGGCGGCATGGGTGGAGGCATGGCGGGGCATCCCCTCCAGCTTCTGGGCGGTGTCGATGAGCTTTTTCACCTTCTCGTCGCTCTCATAGAGGTCGCTGAGGGGTTTGGACAGCTTCAGAGCGTCCGCCAGAGTGATGTGCAGGGCGCCGGGGCCGGCCGGCACCTGCTTGGCCACCGCGTCCACCTCGGCGTAGGGAATGTTCATCACGCGGCCCACGTCCCGGATGGCCGCCCGGGCAGCCATGGTGCCGAAGGTGACGATCTGGGCCACATGGTCGTCGCCGTACTTGCCTCGGACATAGTCCACCACCTCACCCCGCCGGGTGTCTCCGAAGTCCATGTCGATATCCGGCATGGTGACCCGCTCAGGGTTCAAAAAACGCTCGAAATAGAGACTATATTTCATGGGGTCGATGTCTGTGATATGCAGACAGTAGGACACCATGCTGCCTGCGGCGCTGCCGCGGCCGGGACCCACAGGGATGCCGGCGTCCTTGGCAAAGCGCACGAAGTCGGACACGATGAGGAAGTAGTCGGTAAAGCCCATCTTCTCGATCATGTCCTGCTCATAGTGGAGCTGCTGAAGGTACTCGGGGTGTTTGCCGCCATAGCGCTCGTCAAAGCCCTTTTGACACAGCTCCTTGAAATAGGTCAGGGCGTCATAGCCCTCCGGGAGCTGGAACTCCGGCAGGTGATACTTGCCGAACTCAAATTCCAGATTGCACCGCTGGGCGATGCGCTCCGTATTCTCCACCGCCTCTGGGTAGTCGGGAAACAGAGCCTCCATCTCCTCCGTGGAGCGGAGATAGAAGTTCTGGGGCTCATAACGCATCCGGTTCTCATCGTCCACCATCTTGCCGGTCTGGATGCACAGCAGTACATCGTGGGCCTCCGCGTCGGACTTGCGCAGATAGTGGGCGTCGTTGGTGACCACCAGGGGCAGCCCCGTCTCCTGGTGGATACGCAGGATGCCCTGGTTCACCACCCGCTGGTCGGCGATGCCGTGATCCTGGAGCTCCAGATAGAAGTTATCCTCCCCGAAGATCTCCGAGAGCTCCAGGGCATAGGCCTTGGCATTGTCATACTCCCCGTTGCGCAGCCGCCGGGGAATCTCTCCCGCCAGGCAGGCGCTGAGGGCGATGAGCCCTCCGCTGTGGGCCCGCAGCAGCTCCAGATCGATGCGGGGCTTGATGTAAAAGCCCTCCACAAAGGCCATGGACACCAGGTAGCTGAGATTCCGGTATCCCTCCTCGTTTCGGCACAGCAGCACCAGATGGCGGCTCTCCGCGTCGAACTCATGGACCTTGTCAAAGCGGGTGCGGTCCTGGGGGGTCACATAGACCTCGCAGCCGATAATGGGCTTGATCCCCTCGGCCTTGCAGGCCCGGTAGAAATCGATGGCGCCGTACATGACGCCGTGGTCCGTGATGGCACAGGCCGTCTGCCCCATGGATTTGACCAGCTTGGGCAGCTCCCGGATGCGGCAGGCGCCGTCCAGGAGGCTATATTCGGTATGGACGTGCAGATGGACAAAGGACATTGGGCGGCCTCCTCTCATTGGGCAGAAAAATGGCAGCCGCCGGGGCCGAACCGGTCCCGGCGGACAAAATGCTGGATCACGCCTTGGCCTGCTCCGCCAGCAGCTCCTCCAGGACCTCCACGGCGGTGACGATCAGAATGTCGCAGTGGCCCTTGGCGCCCAGCCGCACCGCGGCAGGCGTATGCTCCGGGGTCGCCTGGATGGCCGAGCGCAGCAGATCGCCGCAGCAGGACAGACCGCCGAACCGTTCCTGGAACCGAGTCAGGAAGGTCTTGGTCAGGCCGTAGACCTGGCGCTTGGTAGCCGTGTCCTCTCCTTTGGTGTGGGGATAGAGCAGACCCAGGACCATCACGCCGCCGCTGATGGCGCCGCACACCTCCTGATGGCTGCCGCCCAAGCCACCGCCCAGTCCACCGGCCATGGCAAAGCCAGTCTCCGGCGCCAAGCCGGTCAGATCAGAAAACGCCATCAGCACGCTCTGGGCGCAGTTATAGCCCTGCTTATGATATTGAAATGCCAGTTCACAACGATCCATTTTGGTTCTCTCCTGTCTTTGGTATGGTTTCCACTGCTCCTGATTCACAGATAAGAAGCGGTGATATCTGAAAGGTATTTTTACTTTACATACATTGTTTTACAGTGCTTTTGACAGTTCCATCAGCTTGCGCAGCCTGTGGTTGAGGCAGGACTTGGTGATGGGCGGGTCAAACTCCTCCGCCAGCTCGCTCAGCGCCAACTCCGGGAACTCCAGCCGCATGGCTGCGGTCTGCTGGAGCTTGTCGGAGAGCTGCTCCATCTGCCCGGCGGCAGTAAGCTTCCGAATAGCCTCCAGCTGCTCCTGCGCCGCGTCCACTGCCTTGTCCAGATTGGCGTTGTCGCAGTTGAGACGGCGGTTGACGCTGTTGCGCAGCCCCTTCTCCACCTTGGCAGACATGACGGCCATGGCCGCCACCGGCGCGCCGATGAGGGTGAGGAAGTCCTCGATATGTTCGCTCTGCTTGAAATAGGTCACGTGGTAGGAGTTACGCAGGACGCTTTTGGGGGAGAAGCCCAGCTCCTGCAGCAGCACATCCAGCTCCCGGCTGACCTGAAGATGGGAGGTGGCCAGCTCCAGGTGGTAGCGCTTTTGGGGATCGGTGGCACTGCCGCCGGCCAAAAACACCCCCCGCAGGAAGGACGCCCGGCAGCACTCCTCCTCCAGCATGCCGAAGTTGATATGGAGCACCAGATTCTGCTTCGGGGCATAGCCCAGCAGATCCACAATGCGGTGGAGCTTGCGCTCATCCGTGATCTGAAAGACCAGCTTTCCCTCCTGGTCCGGCTCCGGCAGCCGATCAAAGCGCAGATTGAAGGCCCGGTGAAACAGCCGGGGCAGCCGGGCGGCAAACTCCGGGTTTCCCGTGATAATGCGAATCTCAGTAGCACTGAAGGTGTTGCAGTAGAGCAAAATGCCATAGGCCTCTGCCCGGGCACAGCAAAGGCGCTGCACCGGTTCCCGGCACAGCTCCAGTTTGGCTTCATAGGAAAAGGACATGCGGTCCTCCTTTCAGCTGCTCCACGCTAGACCTCCGCCGTTCTGCAGATCCCTCATTTCTTGATCTCCACCTGGTAGGTATCACTGGAAAAGCCTCCGAAGCGGTCGCCCGCAATGCGGACGCTGCGCTCGGCGTGAAGCAAAATCAGCTCCCGGGCCAGATGGCCGGGATGATGGCGGACATAGCCGCCGCTCTCCACCGTGGCCACTGGCCGGCGGAGAATTTCCACTCCCTGGATATGGGTACACTCAGGCGGGCAGATCAGTGGCTCTGCTCCCTCCTCTGCATACCGAGCAGCCACCCCTTTGGGGATGGGAGAGGAATTGGTCAGGCACAGGTCGAAAAGGCCCGGTGCTCCGTGCTGGAACAGGGCTGCGATGTGGTCGCCCACGCTGTACCCTTCGGTCTCTCCCTCCTGGGTCATGACGTTGCATACATAGACCTTCAGAGCGTCAGAGGCCTGGATGGCCTCCACGATGCCGTCCACCAGAAGATTGGGAATGATGCTGGTGTAGAGGCTGCCCGGCCCCAGGACGATCATGTCCGCCTCCCGCAGGGCGGCCAGGGCCTCCGGCAGCGCCCGGGGATGCTCCGGGATAAGACGCACCCGGCGGATGCGGCAGTCCTCCTTCTTCTTGCACCAGAAGATCTTGGACTCGCCCACCACAGAGGCGCCGTTTTCAAACTCCGCCTCCAGCTGCACGTCCGCTGTGGTCACCGGCAGGACCCGGCCCGTGATAGCCAGGACCTCACTCATTCGGCTGACCGCCTGGTCAAAGGAGTCAGAGATGCCGTTCATGGCCGCCAGAAAAAGGTTTCCAAAGCTCTGGCCCGCCAGAGAGCCCTCCTTGAAACGGTAGTGGAGCAGCTCTGTCATCAGCGGCTCCGTGTTGGCCAAGGCCTCCATACAGTTGCGGATATCTCCCGGGGGAGGCATGCCCAGGTCCTGGCGCAGCACGCCGGAACCGCCGCCGTCGTCGGCCACTGTGACGATGGCGGTGAGATTTTCCGTATATTGCTTCAATCCCCGCAGCATGGTAGACAACCCATGGCCGCCGCCGATGACGGCCACCCGTGGGCCGTGCTCCCGGGGAATGCGATAGTCAGTGGTTCGATTTGCCATAAGCTCCTCTTTTCGATTGAAGAGAGAGAAACTCCCTCCCTGTCCGAAGCTGCCGCATAAGTGCGGGAGCTTTCGGCTCCGTCGTTGCAGATCTGCCGGGACAGTCCCGTCAGGACCGAGTCATATCCCGGTGGTTTTCCGTGGCCTGATAGCCCAAGCGGGAGATGTACTCCGTCAAGGCCCGGGCCACCGCCACAGAGCGATGGTGACCGCCGGTGCACCCTACGGCAATGACAAGCATGGTCTTGCCCTCTTCACTGTAAAGAGGCAGGGTAAACGCCAGCAGATCCTCCAGCTTTGTCATAAAGTCCCGGGTCTGCTGAAAGGAGAAGACATAGTCATAGACCTCTTGGTCCAATCCCGTCTTGTCCCGCAGTTCCCGGATATAGTAGGGGTTGGGCATGAAGCGCACGTCAAACACCAGATCCGCCTCCATAGGCAGTCCGTGCTTGAAGCCAAAGGATGTAACGCTGACGCTCAATCCGCCCTTTCTCCCCTGGGCATCGAACAAGTGCAGCAGCTCCCCCCGCAGTTTAGCAGTGGACAGAGTGCTGGTGTCGATGATGTAGTCCGCCCGTTCCCGGACGGGGCGGAGCAGCTCCTGCTCCCGGCTCACCGCCTCCTCCAGGGGAATGATGCCCTCGTCAGAGAGCGGATGGAGGCGGCGGGTCTCCTTATAGCGGCGGACAATGGTTTCCGGGGATGCCTCCAAAAACAGCATCCGGCAGGTGCAGTCCATCTTCCGCAGCTGGTCCAATACGTCAAAAAGCTCAGTAAAATTCTCGCTGGTACGCACGTCGTACACAAGCGCCACCCGGCTGTACCGTCCCTGACTGCCGATGCAGAATTCGGCAAATTTCAGGATCATGGCCGCGGGCATATTGTCCACAATATAAAAGCCCATGTCCTCCAAAAAGGAGGCCGCTTTGCTCTTTCCGCTGCCGGACATGCCGGAAATCAGCAGGATCTCCATTGGTCTCTCCCCTTCCCAAACCGCATTTCTTTTTTACCGGAGGATGCGGACCTCCGGCTCCAGACGGACGCCGTGAGTCTGCTCCACTGTCTCCTGAACATGGCGGATCACCGCCATGACATCTGCACAGGTGGCGCCGCCCCGGTTGATGACGAATCCAGCGTGCTTTTCCGACACCTGGGCGCCGCCCACGGTATACCCCTTCAGGCCGCACCCCTCGATCAGCGGCCCGGCAAAATAGCCCTGGGGCCGCTTGAAGGTGCTGCCGGCGCTGGGCCACTCCAGAGGCTGGCTGGCCTTTCTGCGGCCCATCAGCTCCCGCATCTTCTCCCGGATGACCTCCCCGTCACCGGGGGTCAGCTGCACCACAGCGTGCAGCACCACGCCCTCCGGCCGGTCACTGAGCACACTGTGCCGATAGCTAAAGTCCAGCTCGTCGCCCTGGAGGGTCCGGATTCCCTCCTGGGGAAACAGGATCGTGGCAGATTTGACCACCTGCTTCATCTCTCCGCCATAGGCGCCGGCGTTCATGCACACCGCACCGCCCAGAGAGCCAGGGATGCCATGGGCAAACTCCAGACCCGTCAGTCCCAGCCGGCAGGCAAAATCCGCCAGCCGAGCCAGGGGGACGCCGCACTCAGCCAAAATGGTATTCGGCTCCTCCCCGGCCTCCAGACGGGTCATCCCCTCCGTGACGTCGATGACCAGCCGGTCCAGTCCCTCGTCCGGCGCCAGCAGATTGGTGCCGTTGCCGATGACCAGAGGTCTGGCGCCGCACTCCTCAGCAAAGCTCATCAGCAAAACCAGCTGCTTGCCGCTGCTGGGGAAGGCCATGCGCTTTGCCGGTCCCCCCACCCGGAAGGAGGTGTGGCGGCTCATAGGCTCGTCACAGACCACCTTCAAATCGGGCAGATAGTCCCGAATCTTTTCATCCAAACTCTCGTACCAGAGCATAGTTACCTCCTGGGGACGGGACCGCAGACGGCCCCCGGTTGTTTACTGCAGGCACAAGGCCGCTGCGCCGATGATGCCGGCGTCATTGCCCAGCTGCGCCTTTACGATCTTTGTCAGTCTTCCTCCGTGCCGCGCATAGCATTCACGGTCCACGATCTCCCGCACGGGGATCAGAAGGGCCTCATCCCGCTCATTGCTGACGCCGCCGCCGATGGCCAGCATATCCGGGTGCAGCAGATTCACCAGGTTGACGATCCCCTCTGCCAAATAGAAGATGTACGTCTGACAGACCTCTTGGGCCACCTTGTCGCCCTGCTGGGCAGCCTGGAAGGCCGTGCGGCCGCTGACATTTTCCTTTTCGCCTGCCAGAGACCACATGAGACTGTCGGGGTTTTTCTCCATGGCCTCCTGGGTCATGCGCTTGAGGCCAGTGGCAGAGGCATAGGCCTCCCAGCAGCCCCGACGGCCGCAGCCGCAGGGAACGCCGTCCTTTTCCAGCATCATGTGGCCCACCTCTCCGGCAAAGCCCATGCCCCGGTACAGACGGCCGTCCAAGACCAGTCCGCCGCCGATGCCGGTACCCAGGGTGATAACCACCAGGCTGCGGCAGCCCCGGCCCACACCCTGCCAATACTCGCCCAAAGCGGCACAGTCGGCATCGTTTCCAAGATGCACCGGCACATCCAGATACTGGGCAAAGGCCTTGCCCAGATCCATCTGCCCCACCGGCAGGTTGCACACATACAGGATCTTTCCGCCCTCTACGGCGCCGGGAATGCCCATGCCCACGCCTTTGACTGCGCTGGGGGCAACACCGCCTTCCCGGATGGCAGACAACGCCAGATCGGCCAGACGGCGGACAAACACCTCCTGGCTCTCAAATTTGCCCTGAGGTTCCCGAACTACGGACAGGAGGTGGCCTTCCTCATCCACCAGCCCGGCCTTGAGGTTGGTTCCACCGATATCAATGCCTACATACATGATTCTATTTTCCTCCCTCATCCACATGCTTGTCGATGCGCATGACCAGTTCCTCCGCCGCGTTGAAGCCATAGCGCCGGTGGCGGTTGTTCATGGCGGCCACCTCCACGATGCTGGCCAGATTCCGGCCCGGGCGGACAGGAATGGTGACGCAGGGAAGCTTGACATCCATAATGGTCACATAGTGGTTCTCCACGCCCAGGCGGTCGTAGAACTTTCCCTCATCCCACTGCTCCATCTGGACCACCAGGTCGATCTGCGCCTCCGTCTTGATGGCGCTCATGCCGAAGAGCTGGCGCACATCGATGACGCCGATGCCCCGCAGCTCGATATAGTGGCGGATAAGCTCCGGAGCGGTGCCCATAAGGTAATTGGAAATCTGCCGGATCTCCACCGCATCGTCCGCCACCAACCGGTGACCGCGCATAATCAACTCAATGGCCGTCTCGCTCTTTCCGATGCCGGAGTCGCCGGTGATCAAAACGCCCTCACCATACACATCCATCAGCACACCGTGGCGGGTCACCGTAGGCGCCAGCTGATGGTTCAGATATTCGATCATGCGGCTGGTAAACTCCACCGTAGTCTCCGGAGTGCGCAGCAGCGTCCGTTTATACTTTCTGGCGCTCTCCAGACACTCCTGGTCACACTCCAGATCTCTTGCAATGACCAGTGCCGGAATGTCGTACTGAAAGACATTGTCATAGCATCTGCGCCGGGCGGCACTATCCATGCTGCTGAGGTAGGTCACCTCCGCCTTGCCCACCACTTGAAGGCGCCTGGGGTCAAAATAATCAAAAAAGCCGGTGAACTGCAGCCCCGGACGGTTGACATCTGTAATGGTCAGCTCCACTTCATGGAAATCCGCCCCCTCATTGAGGACTTCCAGCTTGAAGACCCGGACCACATCGGCTATCCGTACGCCGTTGTCGCTCATATCCAGACATTCCTTTCTCTTGTTCCGACTGTTCAAACAGCCGTTCTTTCCTCCGCGGCGCCAGTTTTTAGGACGCTTCGCAGTGCTCTGTCTGTCAGTTTCTGCCGGACAGTCTCTGGCGGAAACATACGATTGTATTATAGTATACTTCCCCCAAATTCGCAACATGGGAAAATTCTCTCCTGAAAAAGCGATTTTTCTCCCCTTGCCTTCTCTTTCCAGCTGGCGGCGGAGCGAAAATGTCATATTTTTCCCAAAACAGCAAAATTTTTTCAAAGAAAGTCTTGCATTTTCCCCTTACATCTGCTATTATATCATTCGTGCCTGTTCAAACAGGAGAGTTGGTAACAGCAAGGAGGTGCAACGGATGGCTAAGTGCGAGTTTTGCGATAAGGGTGTTACCTTCGGTATTAAGGTCTCCCACTCCCACAGACGTTCCAATCGCGCGTGGAAGCCCAATGTCAAGCGTGTGAAGGCGATCGTCAACGGTACGCCCCGCCATGTGTATGTTTGTACCCGGTGTCTGCGTTCCGGTAAGGTTACCAGAGCGATCTGATCGCCCGGTAAAACAGCATGGGTTGCACCGCAAGATGCGTCGACCATGTTTTCCCGAACAGTCCCACTTCGGTGGGGCTGTTTTTTTCTGCCTGGAAAAACGTTCCCTCTTTCTATGCGCCGACACTTCCCTGCCCCAACTGCCAAGCGGATCCATAAACTTTTCTTCAGACCCGCTTCTCTATCATGAAGCTCGAACACTTGCTGCACCTAATGAGACACGTGAAAGGATCCGCTTTGCGCGTATCTTCCTTTTTTGATAGGCAGTTATGTAGGCGGGGATCTTTCCGCGCCGGGTGTAAGAGCAAATAAAACCGCATTCAGCGCAGCAAGTCAAATCGGGAAAATGTTCCCTTCCCTTTCTCCGATTCTCCGACAGACGGAGATAATCCGCGGCGAGCAAAATAAAAAGGCATCCATACGGGCGCTTTTCTTTTTGGGAACACTGCAACCGTATGGATGCCACAGGAAAACGGGACCCCACGAGGCGAAACGGCGTTTTTGCGTCGTACAAGCATTTTGAGCTAGCGGCCCAAAACCTTGGCACGGGGCGAATTCACTTCGCCTGAGTAATAGCAATCATCACACGGTAGAACCTTCCTCCAGACAACAAAATCAAAAAGAAAGACACGACATACGTCGTGTCTTTCTTTTTGGTGCGCGAGGCGGGACTTGAACCCGCACGTGCGTAATGCACACTAGAACCTGAATCTAGCGAGTCTGCCAATTCCACCACTCGCGCGTA
>CABSMJ010000013.1 GCA_902478785.1 uncultured Oscillospiraceae bacterium | reverse complement strand
ACTTCCGGGCCCGCTCCACATTGTCGCCGAAGGGGAAGAAGGCGTCGGAGCCCACAGTGACACCGGTCTGGGTGGCGATCCAGGCCTTTTTCTCCTCCGCCGTTAGCACCTCGGGCTTGACGGTGAAGGTCTGCTGCCACACGCCGTCGGCCAGGATGTCCTCATACTCGTCGGAGGTGTAGATGTCGATGGCGTTGTCCCGGTCAGGCCGGCGGATGCCCTCCACGAACTGGAGGCCCAATACCTTGGGGTGCTGGCGCAGGTACCAGTTGTCGGCCTTGTTGCCCGCCAGACGGGTGCAGTGGATGCGGCTTTGCTGGCCGGCGCCCACGCCGATGGCCTGGCCGTCCTTGACATAGCACACGGAGTTGGACTGGGTGTACTTGAGGGTGATGAGGGCCACGATCATGTCCACCTTAGCCTGCTGAGGCAGGTCCTTGTTCTCGGTGACGATGTTGGTGAGCAGCGCCTCGTCGATCTTGAAGTTGTTGCGGCCCTGCTGGAAGGTGACGCCGAACACATCCTTGTACTCTTGGGGAGCAGGGACATAGTCCGGGTCAATTTGCACCACGTTGTAGTTGCCCTTCTTCTTGGTCTTGAGGATCTCCAGGGCCTCGTCGGTGTAGCCGGGGGCGATGATGCCGTCGGAGACCTCGTACTTCAAATACCGGGCGGTGGCGGCGTCGCACACGTCGGAGAGAGCCGCCCAGTCGCCGTAGGAGCACAGCCGGTCGGCGCCCCGGGCCCGGATGTAGGCGCAGGCAATGGGGCTCAGCTCCGCCGTCTCGTCCACGAAGTAGATCTTCTTGTCCACCTCGGACAAGGGCAATCCCACGGCGGCGCCGGCGGGGGAGACGTGCTTGAAGCTGGCGGCGGAGGGCAGGCCGGTGGCGGCCTTGAGCTCCTTGACCAGCTGCCAGGAGTTCAGAGCATCCAGAAAGTTGATGTAGCCGGGCTTGCCGTTCAAAACCGTGATGGGCAGGTCACTGCCGTCCCGCATAAAGATGCGGGAGGGCTTTTGGTTGGGGTTACAGCCGTATTTGAGTTCCAGTTCGTTCATTTGTCCCGCTCCCTTACTGATTTTTGTTGAGAATGCGCTGGGTAAAGGCGCCGGTGCCGAGGTCGGTGAAGCGGACAAAGAGGGAGATCTTGTTGTCCTCGTTGAGGTTGTCCCACAGCTCCGCGGTAAAGGCGTCGATGTCGCCGGAGATGGCTACTCGCTCCGGTTCCCCCTGGAAGGTGGGGATGGGGTTGCCGTCGGTGACATAGGTGTGGAGGAAATGGCCCAGACCAGGCAGGCCGGGATACTCAAAGGTCTGACGGACGCAGCCGGAGCCGGCAGCGTCGGCGGACTTCAAGATGGAGAGTTTATAGCTGCCGTCAGGGCTCAGAAGGCCGGAGATGCGGGGGGTCCAGTTGGGACCGTCGGGCTCAAACTCCCGGGTGCGCAGCGCCTGCTCCATGGGAAGGCCCCGCTCCAGAAACTCCCGGATGGTGTCGGTCTGGTCACCGTTGGTGACGATGAGGCCTCGGCCCATCTGACGGACCGGGTGATAGATGATGAGGCTGGGGTCGGACAGCTTGGAGGGGTCATAGGCCTCGGTGCGGATGCCGTCGGGCTCCTCTACAAAGACCCGGTTGCGGCTGTTGACGCTGCGGCCCATGATGAAGTAGGCGGCCACGGACTGCTTGCCGTCCGCCGTCAGGCCCAGGACGATGCCCCGGCCGGGATAGGGGTTGCCTGCCAAAAGCTCCTTCAGGGAGCCGATTTCATATCCGTTCATTGCCGCTTCTCCTTTTCCTGCATGATTTTCTCGGACATCTCCTCCGCCGCCTGGGGCAGGAGGATCCACTCCGCCTGCTCCATGACCCGGCGCTGCAAGGTCTCCGGCGTGTCGCCGGGCAGGACCTCCACCGCCTTTTGCAGCAGGATGCGTCCGCCGTCGGGGATCTCGTTGACCAGGTGCACGGTGGCGCCGGTGACCTTCACCCCACGGGCGAGGGCCGCCTCGTGGACCTTGAGCCCGTAGTAACCCTTGCCACAGAAGGAGGGGATCAGGGCCGGGTGGACGTTGACGATCCGCTCCGGCCACTGCTTGACGAAGTCCTCGGACAAGATGGACAAAAAGCCCGCCAGGAGGATGAGGTCCGCCTGGTATTCCCGGAGCTTTTCCAGCAGGCCGGCTTCAAAGTCCGCCTGGCTCAGCTCCTTCCGGGGCACGGCGAAGCCGGGCACGCCGTGGTTTTTGGCCCGCTCCAGGGCGTAGGCCCCGGCGGTACTGGAGAGCACCACCACGATCTCCCCGTGGGGGATCTTCCCGCTCTCCTGGGCCTGGAGCAGGGCCTCCAGATTGGTGCCGCCGCCGGAGACCAGGACGGCAATGCGCGCCTTGCTCAGCATAGTACCACACGCTCCTCACCGGAGACGATCTCACCGGCGGCATAGGCGTCGCAGCCCTGGGCCTTGAGGGTGGCCAGAGCGGTGTCCGCCTCCTCCTGGGACACCACCAGCGTCATGCCCACGCCCATGTTGTAGGTGTTGAACATGTCCCGCTCGGGGATGTCGCCCTTGTGCTGGAGCAGGGAGAAGATGGGGGGCGTGCGCAAAGCGGCCTTGGAGATCTTGGCGGTAAGGCCCTCGGGCAGGCAGCGGGGCAGGTTTTCATAGAAGCCGCCGCCGGTGATGTGGCTGATGCCCTTCACCGTCACGGCGTTCAGGCAGGCCAGCACCGGCTTGACATAGATGCGGGTGGGGGTCAGCAGGGCCTCGCCCAGGGTGGTGCCCAGCTCGTCGGAGTAGACGCCCAGGTCAGCGTGCTCCACGTCAAAGACCTTGCGCACCAGAGAGTAGCCGTTGGAGTGGATGCCGGAGGAGGGCAGGGCGATGAGCACGTCGCCGGGCTTCATGGTGGAGTGGTCCACCACCTTGGCCTTGTCCACCATGCCCACGGAGAAGCCCGCCAGGTCATAGTCGTCGGCGGCCATCATGCCGGGGTGCTCGGCGGTCTCGCCGCCGATAAGGGCGCAGCCGGACTGGACGCAGCCCTCGGCCACGCCGGAGACGATGTCCGCCACCTTCTCCGGGATGTTCTTGCCGATGGCGATGTAGTCCAGGAAGAAGATGGGCTTGGCGCCGCAGCAGATGATGTCGTTGACGCACATGGCCACGCAGTCGATGCCCACGGTGTCGTGCTTGTCCAGCAGCTGGGCGATGCGCAGCTTGGTGCCCACGCCGTCGGTGCCGGAGACCAGCACCGGCTCCTTCATCCCGGCAAAGTCCGGGGCGAAGAGGCCGCCGAAGCCTCCAATGTCGGAAACCACGCCGGGGATGAGGGTGCGCTTGATATGGTCCTTCATCAGCTCCACGCCTCGGTAGCCGGCGGTGATATCCACGCCGGCGGACTTATAGCTCTCAGAAAAGCTACGCATTCTCCTTCTTCACCCTTTCACTGATTTTGCATTCAAAGCGGTCCTTGCCGCCGTCGCTGGGGATGGAGGTGGGATACCCGCCGCCGAAGCAGGCGGTGCAAAAGCCCTCTTCCGTGTTGTCCGCCAGCTTCACCACGTCTCTCAGGCTCAGATAGCCCAGGGAGTTGACGCCGATGATCTGGGCGATCTCCTCTACGGAGTGCTTGTTGGCGATGAGCTTGTTGGGGTCGTCGATGTCGGTGCCGTAGTAGCAGGCGCCCACGAAGGGGGGCGCGCTGACCCGCATGTGGATCTCCTTGGCGCCGGCCTTCCACAGCAAATCGATGGTCCGGCGGCAGGTGGTGCCCCGGACGATGGAGTCGTCGATGAGGACCACCCGCTTGCCCTCCACCACCGAGCGGATGGGGCTGAGCTTGATGTTCACCTCATTTTCCCGCATGGCCTGGGTGGGGGAGATGAAGGTGCGGCCGATGTACTTGTTCTTGATGAAGCCCATGCCGTAGGGGATGCCGCTTTGCCGGGAGTAGCCCAGAGCGGCATCCAGGCCGGAGTCGGGCACACCGATGACGATATCCGCCTGCACCGGGTGCTCCAGGGCCAGGAAGGCGCCGGCCCGCTGCCGGGCCACATGGACGCTGGAGCCGTCGATGACGGAGTCGGGCCGGGCGAAATAGATGAACTCGAACACGCACATCCGGCGGGGGACCTTGCCGCAGTGGGAGGTGTCGGACTTGACACCGTTCTTGTCCACCACCACGATCTCACCGGGTTGGATGTCCCGCTGGAAGGTGGCGCCGATGGCGGCCAGGGCGCAGGACTCGGAGGCGAACACCACGGCTCCGTTCTTCATGGTGCCCATGCACAGAGGGCGGAACCCGTGGGGGTCCCGGACGGCGATGAGCTTGGTGGGGGAGGAGATGACCAGGGAGTAGGCGCCCTCGATTTGGTCCATGGCGGCGGACACGGCCTCTTCAATGGAGGAGGTCCGCAGCCGCTCCTGGACGATGATGTAGGCGATGACCTCACTGTCGGTGGTGGTCTGGAAGATGGAGCCGCGGCTCTCCAGCTGGGAGCGCAGCTCGTGGGAGTTGGTCAGGTTGCCATTGTGGGCCAGGGCCATGCGGCCCTTGTAGTGGTTCACCAGAATGGGCTGGACATTGCGCTTGTTGTCGCTGCCGGTGGTGCCGTAGCGCACGTGCCCCACGGCGATGTTGCCCTGGCCCAGAGCGGCCAGCCGCTCCGGCGGGAACACCTCGTTCACCAGGCCCACGTCCCGGTAGGAGGTGAACAGGCCGTCGTCATTGACCACGATGCCGGCGCTCTCCTGTCCCCGGTGCTGCAGGGAGTAGAGGGCGTAGTAGGCCAGCGGGGCCACATCGGTGGGTTCCGGGGAGTAGATCCCGAACACACCGCATTCTTCGTGCAGACCGCTCATCTTACGCGTTATCCTCCATCAGACGGCGCATGACCTCCTGATAGGCGTCCTCCACGCCGCCCAGATCCCGACGGAAGCGGTCCTTGTCCAGCTTCTCATGGGTCTTTTCATCCCACAGGCGGCAGGTGTCGGGGCTGATCTCGTCGGCCAGGACGATCTGGCCGTCGGGGGTCTTGCCGAACTCCAGCTTGAAGTCCACCAGGTCGATGCCCATGTGCTTGAAGGCGGCCTTCAGGAAGTCGTTGACCTGGAAGGCCATCTTGCGGATGGTCTCGATCTCCTCGGCGGTAGCCAGCTTCAGGGCCAGGGCGTGGTAGGTGTTCAGCAGGGGATCGCCCAGCTCGTCGTTCTTATAGGAGAACTCGATGGTGGGGGCGTCAAAGACGATGCCCTCCTCCACGCCGTAGCGCTTGGCGAAGGATCCGGCGGAGATGTTGCGGACAATAACCTCCAGAGGCACGATGGAGACCTTCTTCACCAGGGTCTCCCGGGGGGACAGCTCCTCCACAAAGTGGGTGGGCACACCCACCTGCTCCAGGCGGCGCATCATCACATTGCTCATCTGGTTGTTGATGACGCCCTTGCCGGAGATGGTGCCCTTCTTGAGCCCGTTGAAGGCGGTGGCGTCGTCCTTGTAGGCCACGATGACCAGATTGGGATCGTCGGTGGCGAAAACCTTCTTGGCCTTACCCTCGTACAGCTGCTCTCTCTTTTCCATGATGCTCGTCTCCCTTTTTATAAATGTATATATAATTAAATGATTGTGCGCGAACAGAACCGATAAACGGCCTAGCAGAGTCCAAGGCACTTACTGCCGGAGCTTTTCCTCAATGGCCGCGTCCTTGGCCAGGACCTTCTTTGCATCGGCGGCCCGGCGGGCGTCCAGCTTGGCGGCCAGGTCCTTGTCCTCCACGGCCAGGATCTGAATGGCCAGCAAAGCGGCATTGGCAGCGCCGTCAATGGCCACTGTGGCAACAGGGATGCCGGAGGGCATCTGGACAGTGGACAGCAGCGCGTCAATGCCGCCGATCTGTTTGGACTGAATGGGAATGCCGATCACGGGCAGGGTGGTGGCAGCAGCCATGGCACCGGCCAGGTGAGCGGCCATGCCGGCTGCGCCAATGAGCACGCCAAAGCCATTCTCCCGGGCACTCTCGCAGAAGCTGCGCACCTCCACCGGCGTGCGGTGGGCGGACCAGACATGGACCTCGGTGGGTACGCCGAACTCAGCCAGTGTATCCGCCGCCTTGCGGACCACAGGCAGGTCGCTGTCGCTTCCCATAATTAGTGCAACTTTCTTCATGATAACCTCCTATTAGAACAGTTAATGACTAACATTAGCAAAAGCAAACAAAAAGGGCACACCAGACCGTAAAAAACGGTCAAGTGTGCCCAGATGGACGGTAAGTACTCCGGTCCTTCGGTCCCTCGTGGTGGCCCACATCTCCGTCAGCAGCAAAGAACCTCCCGCGGCGCGGCACAGACCGGAGCTGTGACTTTCCGCGCCGAATACATTTGAATCGTACCATATTCTGTCAAACCCTGTCAACGGCAATCAGCACAAACTTTCCGCCGCAAACCGGGAGCCTGAGGGACACTTTCGCCTCTTGCCAGGCGTCAGAGAGGGACGGACGGCTGTCTCTATAAGGAGAACAGAACGGAGAAAAAAGTGCTGCTTATGGCAGACGATACAGGTCGGCCCGGAGCTTGCCGTTCTCGATGCGGACCAGGGCGTAGGCTGGGTGGCCATA
Organism: uncultured Oscillospiraceae bacterium; assembly: GCA_902478785.1. Lineage (GTDB taxonomy): Bacteria > Bacillota > Clostridia > Oscillospirales > Oscillospiraceae > Oscillibacter. The sequence goes on along the minus strand of CABSMJ010000013.1, from coordinate 48,357 downwards.
GGGACCGATGCTGCCGGGATTGACCAGCAGCGAGGTGTCGGCCCAGTCACAGTAGGGCCGGTGGGTGTGGCCGAAGAGAAACAGGTCCGCCCCTGCCTGGCGGGCAGCGTAGCCGGCCTCCAGCAGGCCCATCTTCACGTGGTAGGTGTGGCCGTGGCACATGAGGATGCGCTTGCCCTGGATCTCCAGCTGCCGCTCCAGAGGCTCCCCGGGGCGCAGGTCGCAGTTGCCCGGCACCTGGATGAGCTCCAGATGGGGAAAGAGGTCCCGCAGCGCCTCGGCGTCCCGCCAGCAGTCCCCCAGGTGCAGCGCCAGCTGGGGAGACGTCAGCTCCACCGCCCGTGCCATATTGTCCACGCTGCCGTGGGAATCGGAAAGGACCAGAATTTTCATGGGATACCTCCCTTGTCATGGGTAAAGTGAGCAGGGCTTTATCCTGTCGGTACCGCATTTTCCTCCCGCAAAGAGAGGAAAATACAATACCAACAGGATATTGATATAGAAAATATACTATATGTATATAGTTTCCTGTGGAAAAGTGGCCTTACAGGGCGTCCACCGCTGCCCGCAGCTGGTCCATGGCCTGGGCCAGTACGGACCGGGGACAGGCGGCATTGAGCCGCATGAAGCCCTGGAGCTGGCGGCCAAAGGAGCAGCCATCGTTGAGACCCAGCTTGGCCTTCTGGATCATGAAGTCGTGGAGAGCCTGGTTGTCCAGGCCCAGGGCCCGGCAGTCCAGCCACATGAGGTAGGTGGCGTCGGGGGCGTAGGTCTTGATCTTGGGAATGTACTTCTGGCAGTAGTCCACCACAAAGTCGAAGTTGTCGGAGAGATAGGGCAGGAGCTGCTCCAGCCACTCCTCACCGCCGGTGAAGGCCGCCTCCATGGCGGTCAGGGAGAAGGCGTTGTTCCGGTGGATGTCCATGCACTGCCAGTAGTGGTCAAAGACGGCCTTCTTGTGGGCGTCGGGGAAGACCACGGTGCTGGCCTGGAGGCCCGCCAGATTGAAGGTCTTGGTGCCGGAGATGCCAGTGATGACGTTGGCGGCGATCTCCGGGGAGAGGGTGGCGGTGGGGATGTGGCGCTTGCTGTGAAAGATGAGGTCCGAGTGAATCTCATCGGAGACCACCAGCACGTGGTGCTTGAGGCACAGCTCCATCATTCGCCGCAGATCGGCCTCCTCCCACACGATTCCCAGGGGATTGTGGGGGGAGCAGAGCAGGAAGAGGTCCACCTGGGTGAGCTTTTCCTCAAAGTCCGTCCAGTCCACGCTCCAGCGGCCGTCTCTCTCCACGAAGGGGCACTCCACCACTTTCCGGTTCCAGGCCTCCGTCATGTCGTAAAACTCAGAGTAGACCGGCGTCTGAATGAGTACGCTGCCGCCCTCGGGGGTGAAGAGCTTGACGCAGGCGCTGATGGTCTGCACCACGCCCAGGCTCCAGCTCATGAGACTTTGGTCAATGTCCCAGCCGTGGCGGCGTTTCTGCCAGGCGGCGATAGCGGCAAAATAGCTTTCCGGCCGGGCGGTGTAGCCCCAGATGCCCTCCTGGGCCCGTGCGGTGAGGGCGTCGATGATGGGCTGCGCCGTGCGGAAGTCCATGTCGGCGATCCACAGGGGAATCACATCCTCGGTGCCGAACTTCTTTTTCCGTTCGTCATATTTGGCGGCGTGGTTGCCAGAGCGGTCCACCACCGCGTCAAAGTTATAGTGCATAGAAAAGGTCCTCGCTTTCCGGCGGCGTGCCGCCTATTTCCCCTCTATCTTGCCGTCCTTTTCCCCGTTTGTCAAGGGAAGGAAAAAGGAACGAGCGCCGCCTGCCGGATGGGAAGCCGGCAGACGGCGCTCAGGGGGGAGAGGGAAGGCTTAGTTACGGAAAAGCGTGGGAGGCGTAGGCCGGGCGGGCCGGACCGGCGCAGGCGCAGGTGCGGAGGTACCGGCGGGGCTGTGGGCCGGGGCGGGACCCTCATAGGGCAGGTGTTCCCGCTGATAGATGGCCTTGAGCTTTTCGCCGGTGGCGGCCATACTCCGCTCCCGGGCCACCTGGAGGCCGCCCTCGGCCAAAGAGGGCAAGGTGCCGTCCAGCAGGCCCCGAACCTTGTCCGCAAAGCCGGATTGATCGGCGGCCTTATAGACGCTGACGCCGTCGGTGAGCCAGTTGGCGTAGACGGGAATGTCCCGCACCACGGTGGGGATGCCGCAGGCCAGGGCCTCCAGCACCACGATGCCCTCGGTCTCCTCGTGAGAGAGGAAGGCGAACACGTCGCACCCGCAGTAGGCGTCCCGCAGCTCCTCCTGCTCCACAAAGCCGGGGAAGGTCAGGTTCTCCGGCGCGGAGGCGATGGCGTCCCGAATCTCCTGGGGGATCAGCTCGGGGCGGGTGTAGCCGAACCAGAAAAAGCGCACCGAGGGCATGGACCGGGCCAGCTCCACAAATTCCGACAGGCCCTTCCGGGCGATGAAATGGCCCACGGAGATCACCGCCTTGTCGGTTTCAGACAGGCCGTATTTTTCCCGGAAGGCGGCCCGGCGGGCCGGGTCGGGAGCGAAGAACTCCGTGTCGATGCCGTTGCTGAGGCTGTAAATGGGGCGGCGGATGCCGTAGCTCAGCAGCAGGCGGCGGGAGTATTCGGTGGGGGTGATGACCACATCGCCCCGCTCATAGCACAGCTTGATCCACTGGCGGAACAGCGGCGCCAGGGCGTTGGAACCCCGGAAGGAGTTGCGGAAATCCTCCATGGTGGAGTGGCCGTAAAAGACCACCTTCCGCCCCCGGAGCTTGGCCCAAAGTGCGGCCAGCACGGAGTCGGGGAATACGGTGTTGCAGTGGACTACACCGGTGTCGGCCTGGGCGTGGTCCGTCACAGAGATACCAACCTGATTGAGCATTTTCCGCTGGTGGGCCACTGCCTGGCCCACGCCGCTCTTGCGCACCAGGGAAAGAGAACCGGAATACAGTTGTACGCTCATAAAGATGCTCCTTTGTAGAATTTCACACGGGCAGAATCCGGGAGATCCACTGGAAGGCGATCTCCAGGCCCAGACTGTACAGGGCGATAGAGGCGGGTTTGCCCAAAAGGATAATGGCGGTAAAGCGTTTGAGAGACATGTCTGTGGTGCCGGCCAGCCAGCACAGGAAGTCATCCGGCGCTACGGGGAAGAAGATGGCCAGGGCGAACCACAGGGAAAAGTGTTTTTCGGTCCAGCTTTCATACCGGGCGATGGTCTTGGGGGCGAAGATCTGGTTAAGAAGGGGCCGGCCGTAGATCCGGGCCAGCAAAAAAGCGGCGATGGACCCCAGACAGATGCCGATATAGTTGCAGAAAAAGCCTGTCCATGGACCAAACAGCAGTACGCCCGCCAGACAGCCCAGGCCCCCGGGCAGGATGGGGATTACCACCTGCACCGCCTGGAACAGGACAAAGACCACAGTACCAAAGACACCAAAGCCATCGATGAAGGTCCGAAGGGCTTCCTGGGAGGTGAACAGCTGGTGGCGTAGACCGTACCAGACAAAGAGACCGCAGAAGAACAGGCCCACCACGGTGCACAGATTCATTACAGATTTAGCATAGGATTTGGGCATGGGAAACCTCCTTTCGAAAAGGGACCGGGCCGTCAGGCGGCCCGCATGAGAGGGGTTTGGCCGAGGACCTGGGCATAGACGGCGGCCACCCGGGCGGCAAAGGCCTGGGCGGAGAACTCCTGCCGGGCCGTCTCCACAGCGCCCTGGGACAGCTCCCGGCGCAGCTCCTCGTCGCAGAGGAAGCGGTGGAGGGCGGTGTGGAACTCCGCACCGTTTCGGAACTGCCAGCCGTTGACGCCGTCCCGGATCACGCCGGTGAGGCAGGGGTCCTGGCGGCACAGGGCAGGCAGACCGGAGGCCAGGGCCTCGATGTAGGTCAGACCCTGGGTCTCGCTGGTGGAGGCGCTGACGAACAGATCGCCCAGTTGATAGTACTCGGGGACCTGCTGGGGGGAGACCATGCCGGCAAAGCGCACCCGCTCTGTCAGGTGCAGGGCACGGACCTGTTCCTCCAGCTGGGCGCGGTAGGGGCCGTCGCCCACCAGCAGCAGATAGAGGTCCTTTTGCTCCTCAGCGCTCAGGAAGCGCAGCAGCTCATCGATGTTCTTCTCCTCGGCCAGACGGCCCAAATACAAAAGGACCGTGGCCTCCTGGGGGATCCCCAGCTCCTGGCGCATCCGGGCGACGCGCTGGACATCCCGGGGGGCGGAGAAGCGGCTCAGGTCAATGCCTGTGGGGATCACATGAACCGGCCGGGACACGTGGTAGCGGTTGAGGATCTCCCGGACCTTTACAGTGGGAGCGATGACACAGGCGGTGTGGGACACCACCCAGCGGGAAAAGGCGGCCACCGCACGGCGGCCCCACTTGATGCTGGGGGAGAAGTAGTGGGTATAGTCCTCATAGACCGTGTGATAGGTGTGGACGATGGGAGCTCCGGTGGCGGCGGAGAGCCGCTTGGCCAGGCGGAAGGTGGAGAACTCGCACTGGGAGTGGATGATGTCCGGACGCCAGTCTACGATCTCCTGCAGCAGCCCGATGGCAGGCGCGGTGCGCAGCCGGGCACCGGGGTAAATGCGCTCAGCACTGACGGCGCCGATATAGGTCACATCTCCCTCCCGATAGGACCGGGTGGTGGAAGAGAGGGTCAAAACGCGGACATCATGGCCCAGAGCGGTCAGTTCCCGCTGCAAATTCAAAACGGAGGTGACGACCCCGTTGACAGCCGGGGCGTACCAGTCGGTAGTAATCAAAACTTTCATCGGATCGAACTCCTTTCGTCGATCATGAGTGTATCAATCGTATTAGTACAGTTAATATACCCTGACTGGGGACATTTGTCAAGAGGTTGCTAAAAAAATTGTCACATTGTACTAGTTTAATAACACAATACAGCGGAATGACCAGCGGGTCAAGCAAGGCTGAGTAAGAAACGGCACAAATTTGGTGCACAGAGCGGCAGGGGCAGGGAGAAAATGGGAGATAAAATGCCTGCTGCTAATCTTAATACGGAACAGCGGAGGAAAATTCTTCATTTGGCAAAAAGTCTTTCTTATGATGCAGGAAAAGAAGAAACGCTTTGAAAAAAACGGCAAAAACGAATTTATATTTATAATGTGTAAAATATCGATTAAATCAATGTAAAACCGTTTTTCTTCGACTTTGTGAATTGGACGGACTTGGAAAAGCGTGCTATGCTTTCCTTACTGACAGTATTTGGCATACTGCGACTTAAGATTGGGAGGAAAAGATGAAACACCTAAAGAAAGTAAGTACCCTGTTCCTGGCCCTGGCCCTGACTCTGTCCTTGGCGGCCTGCGGCTCCACCACCACTACCGGCAGCGGCAATGAAAGCACCAGCGAACCCCAGAGCGATGGCGCGTTCCAGTCCTCCATCCTCTTCTGCGGTTCCACCTCCTTGTATCCCATTATGTCCTCTCTGGCCTCTTCCTTCACGGAGGAGTATGTGACCTGGGACCAGGTGGATGCCTCCTTCCCCGCGGAGAACATCTCCATCTATGTGGCTCCCGGTGGCTCCGGCGTGGGCGTCAGCGCTGCCATTGACGGCACTGCCGACTTCGGCATGGTGGCCCGGGAGATGAAGGACAGCGAGGTGGAGGCCCTGGGCGAGAATTACCAGAGCTTCATCGTGGCCCGTGATGCCCTGACTGTCTCCGTCAATGCCCAGAACCCCATCTGCGACATCATGGACGACATGAGCACCGAGACCATCCGTCAGATCTTCTCCGGCGAGATCAGCACCTGGGATCAGGTGGACGCCTCTCTGCCCGCCGAGACCATCAACGTCTATATCCGTGACCTGTCCGGCGGCGCCTATGAGGTGTTCCAGACTGCCGTCATGGGCGAGAGCGAAGTCACCGCTTCCGCCACCCAGTCCGCTTCCATGACCGAGCTGGCCACCAATATTGCCAACGATCCCTGGGGCATCGGCTATGCGGGCTTCGGCGCCTACAACAAGGCCAACGAGGGCGGCCAGGTCCTGGTTGCCATGAAGGTGGACGGCGTGGAGGCCACCACTGAGAACATCCTCAGTGGCGACTACACCATCCAGCGCCCCGTCATGTTCGTCACCGGCGCGGAGATCACCTCTTCCGAGCAGGCCTTCATTGACTACATCTTCTCCCAGGTGGGCTACGATGTGGTGGAGGCCAACGGTTACATCCCCGCCTTCACGCCTGAGGCGTAAGGCAGTCACATCGGTAGAAAAGAGCGAATGCTGCCACCTTGTGTGGCAGCATTCGTGTTTTGCATCGCCGGTCCCCGGGACCGGCTGGAGAGAAAGGAGCGCTTTGCATTGGGCAGGCGGCTGGATTTCGTGTGGTCGGTGGTGGTACATCTGCTGACGGCACTGGCGGTGCTGGCACTGGCCTTTGTCCTCTATTTCATCGTCCATGAGGCCCTGCCCACCTTCCAGGAGGTGAGCGTGGCGGACTTTTTGCTGGGGCGGCGGTGGATGCCTGTGGACTACACCGGGGAGACGGCCTTCGGCATCTTCAACTTCATCGTGGCCACGCTGTATGTGTCTTTTGTCGCCATGGTGCTGGCCCTGGCCGTGGGACTGGGAGCGGCCATCTTCCTCTCCTGCGTGGCCGGAGAGCGGGCTCGGAGCATCCTCTATCCCTTTGTGGATCTGTTGGCGGGTATCCCCTCGGTGGTTTACGGCTTCATTGGCCTGGTGGTGCTGGTGAAGATCTTCCTCCGGGCTGGGGTGCACACCGGCTCCTGCGTGCTGGCAGCGGGGATCTTGCTGGCCGTCATGCTGCTGCCCTACCTGGTCAGCGCCTGCAGTGAATCCATCCTCCGGGCCCGGGAGCAGTATCTGCCGGCGGCGGAGGCCATGGGGATCTCCCGGTGGCACGTGGTGGCTACCATTCTCCTACCGGCGTCCTGGAAGAACATATTGCTGTCCATGGTCCTGGCCATCGGCCGGGCCATGGGCGAGACCATGGCGGTGATGATGGTCATCGGCAACGCAAACCTCTTTCCCACATTGCTTGGCAAAAGCGAGAGCATTGCTGCCGTCATCGCCCTGGAGATGGGCACCGCCGTGGTGGACAGCACCCACTACCACGCCCTGTACGCAGCCGGGCTGGTGCTGCTGGTGCTGCTGGTGATTATCAATGTAGGCATTGGCTTGCTGCGTGAGCGCGTGCTGCAGTGAAGGGAGGCGCATCTATGGGTTGGCGCGGACATTTGACAAGACTCTGGGCCTATGGCAGTATGGTGCTGGTGGCCGGCGTCATCGTCTTTTTGTTTGCCTTTGTGTTTTATGAGGGCTCCTCCGTCATCAGCTGGGAGTTCCTGACCCAGGCGCCCAGCGGCGCGGTGCTGGGGGAGGAGGGCGGCATCTGGCCCGCCATTGTGGGAAGCCTGTGCTTTACCGCCACTGCCGTGGTGCTGGGCGGCATCCCCGCCATTGCCACGGCGCTGTTCCTGGTGTTCTACTGCCGGCGGCGCCGGGTGTCCGGGCTCATCCGTTTGGTGGTCCAGTGCATCTCCGGCATCCCCTCCATCGTTCTGGGCCTGTTCGCTTACAGCTTCCTGGTCCGGGACCTGCAGTGGGGAAGGTGCATCCTCTCCGCCGGTGTGGCCCTGGGAATCATGATCCTGCCCTTTATTGAGGTGCGGGCAGAGAAGGCCTTCCGGGAGTTACCGGAACAGATGGTCCGCTCGTCTTACGCTCTGGGCTGTTCCCGGGCCTATACCATCTGGAAGATCGTCCTGCCGGCGTGCCGGGGGGAGCTGGTGTCCGGTATCATCCTGGGCGGCTGCTACGCCATGGGTGCCACGGCGCCTATGATCTTCACCGGAGCCGTGGCCTATGCCGGCGTGCCCCACAGTGTGATGGAGCCGGCCATGGCCTTGCCGCTGCACCTGTATCTACTGGTGGCCCAGGGTGCCACCTCCATGGACACGGCCTATGGAACGGCCTTTGTGATGATGGCCATTTTGCTTGTGAGCAACCTGTTGGCCACCATTTACGCGCGAAGGAGTCAGAGAAAATGGAAAAGAGTATGAGATTGGAAGCGGTGGGTGCCTCCTACGAGGGAAAGCCCGCCCTGCAGGATGTGTCCCTGACCATCCCCTCCCGGCGCATCACCGCCATCATCGGCCCCTCCGGCTGCGGCAAGAGTACGCTGCTTCGGTGCATGAACGGCCTGCTCTCCGAGGAGCCGGGGGCCAAGGTCACCGGAGAGATCTTCCTGGGGGACCGGCCCATCTCCGCCCTGCCCCGGGAAGAGCTGCGCCGTCGGGTGGGACTGGTGTTCCAGACGCCATCCCCCTTTCCCTTTTCCATCTACCGGAATATGACCTATGCGCCCCGCTATTACGGCGTCCGGGACAAGCGCAAGCTGGAGGCCATCGCTGTGGAAAAGCTGCAGATGGCCGGCCTCTATGACGAGGTCCGGGAGGACCTGGGGAAAAGCGCCCTGAAGCTCTCCGGCGGTCAGCAGCAGCGGCTGTGCATCGCCCGGGCGCTGACGGTGGAGCCGGAGGTGCTGCTGCTGGACGAGCCCTGCTCCGCCCTGGATGTGAAGAGCAGCGCCGTCATTGAGGAGATGCTCACCGGCCTCAAGGAGCGCTATACCATCGTCATCGTCACCCACAATATCGCCCAGGCCCGCCGAATCAGCGACTACGCCGCCTTCTTGTTCAACGGCCACCTGGTGGAGGCGGGACCGGCCCGGGAGCTGCTGGAGCAGCCCCGGGAGGAGGAGACCCGGGCCTTTTTGTCGGGCGTGTACGGGTAAGGAGGAGCCATACATATGATCCGTATCGAGATACCCGGGCGGGAGCCCCTGGAGATCGCCCATGTGGTGCTGGACTACAACGGCACCATCGCCGTGGACGGGGCGCTGCTTCCGTCAGTGCGCCAGCGCCTGGAGCAGCTGAGTCAGGTGGTGGAGATCCATGTGCTCACCGCCGATACCTACGGCACGGTTCAGGAGCAGTGCCGGATGCCAGGCGTGGCAGTGCACACCTTCCCCCGGGCCGGGGCCGCCGCCTGCAAGGCGGAGATCGTGTCCGCCCTGCAGGGAGGCGTGGCCTGCTTCGGCAACGGCTTCAACGACATCCCCATGTTTTCCCTGGCGGCGCTGTCGGTGGCTGTGCTGGAGGGAGAGGGACTGTGCGCCCAGCTCCTGACTCAGGCGGATGTGCTGGTGACCTCCGCCGCCGACGGGCTGGATCTGCTGCTCAAGCCGGACCGGCTCCGGGCTACCCTGCGCAGCTGAAAAAGAGAAAAACACCCGGCGGACATCTTCTGCGATGTCCGCCGGGTGTTTTTTTGTCTCAGATCTTGAGCAGGCGGTAGGCCGCCGCCGTCAGATGGTAGAGGGGCGTTTCCAGGTCATGCCTTGCCTCCTGCAGGGCCTGCCGGATAGGGATGGCTTGGGGGCAGTGCTGCTCACATTTACCGCAGCCCACGCACTGTCCCGCACCGGTAGAGGGGGAGCGCATGGCTGTGGTCTGGAGGTATTCCCGGCGGGCCCGCTTAGCCCCGTCCACGCCGATTTCGTTCCAGCAGCGGAACACCCCCGGAATATCCACACCGTGGGGACAGGGCTGGCAGTAGCCGCAGCCGGTGCAGCCCACCCGCTGGCTCTGGGCGATGGCCTCCTTCAGCCGGGCGATGAGGGCGAAATCCGCTTCCGTCATTTCCCCGGGCCGGGCCAGGTCCGCAATGCGGCAGTTCTCCTGCACCATCTCCAGGGAGTTCATCCCCGAGAGCACGCAGGTGACCCCGGGCTGATTCCAGAGCCACCGCAGGCCCCACTCTGCGGCGGAGCGGCCCCGGCCCTCCGCCGCCAGCAGCTCCCGGGCCTGAGGCGGCAGTCCCACCGTCAGCCGGCCGCCCCGCAGGGGCTCCATAATGATGACGGGGATGCCCTTGGCTTGGGCAGCTTCCAGACCCCGGCGGCCCGCCTGGGTGGTTTCGTCCATGTAGTTGTACTGGATCTGGCAGAAGTCCCAGTCATAGCAATCCAGCAGTTCCAGGAAGCTGGCGGTGTTGCCGTGGAAGGAAAAGCCGATGCGCCGAATGGAGCCCTGGGCCTTTTTCTCCCGAATCCAGTCCTGAATGCCTAAGGCCACCAGCCGTTCCCAGGAGTTTTTGCCCGAGAGCATGTGCAGCAGGTAAAAGTCGATGTGGTCCGTCTGCAGCCGGCGCAGCTGCTCGGTGAGATACCGGTCCATGGCGGCCCGGGAGCGGACCAGATACTGGGGCAGCTTGGTGGCCAGAAACACCTTCTCCCGCAGTCCGCTGCGTTGAAGGATCTGGCCCACGGCGGCCTCATTGCCGGGGTAGACGTAGGCGGTGTCCAGATAGTTGACGCCGGAGGCGACGGCCTCCGCCACCTCCCGCTGGGCCTTGTCCAGATCGATGGCACCCTTGGTGCGGGTGAAGCGCATACAGCCGTAACCCAAAATGGAGATGGACTCTCCTTGTCGACCAGAACGATACTGCATGGTACCTTCTCCTTTTATACAGATGCCTTCTTCCACTTGCCGCTGCGGATCCGCAGCAGAGCCACCACTGCACCGATGGCCCAGCCGGCGGGGATGGACCACCAGATGGCGTTTTCGCCCATGAAATGGGCCAGCAGATAGGCGATGGCTACCCGGGAGAAGAGGTTGGACATAGAGCTAAGGGTGAAAGCTCCCATGTCCCGGGCACCCCGGAGCAGTCCATTGGGCACAAACAAAAGGCCCATGAGGATATAGAAGAGGGACACCGTGTGCATATAATTGAGGCCATAGCCCAGGGCACCGGAGGTATCGCCGGGGTCCAGGAACAGGCTCAGCAGCTGGTTGCCGAAAAGGAAGATGATGAGAGTGATAAGCAGGGAGAAAATGACCACCATCAAGAGGCAGGCCTTGAGGCCCTCCTTCACCCGGTCATACCGGCCTGCGCCGATGTTCTGAGCAGTGTAGCTGGACATGGCGTTGGAAAAGTTCATGTTGGGCAGCATGGCCAGGGTGTCGATCTTGGTGGCCGCGGTATAGCCAGCCACCAGCACCTTGCCGTAGCTGTTGACAAGACCCTGCATCAGCATCATGGAAATGGAGACCATGGACTGCTGGAACATGGAGGGCAGGCCGATCTGGGCAATGCGCTTGACTGCCGTCATATGGAACAGGGGGACCTTGACGCCCACCTTCTCCGGCTCGTTTTCCATTTTGCGCATCCGCCGCAGCAGCACCACCAGAGAGGCCACAGCGCACAGTCCCTGGGCGATAAGGGTGGCCCAGGCTACACCGGCCACACCCATGTTAAATTGGATGACGAACAACAGGTCCAGCACGATGTTGGTCATGCTGGAGATCATCAGGAAGATCAGTGTGGTGCGGCTGTCCCCCAGTGCGTTGTAGATGCCGTTGAGGGTGTTGTAGACGAACAAAAAGAGCGCCCCGCCGAAGTAGATCTGCAGATAGGTCCGGGAGTCGGCCATGATGTCTGCGTCGGTGCCCAGCAGCTGCAGCAGAGGCCCTGCCAGCAGCGTGCCCAGCAGCATGATGATCAATCCCAGCACGCCCAGAGAGATCAGGGCGGTGGAGACGGTGGATTTCATCTCATGGATGCGCTTGGCGCCGAAAAGCTGGGATACCACCACGTTGCAGCCCATGGATAATCCCGAGGCCACCGCCACGGATAAGAATACGATGGGGAAAGAGGAGCCCACCGCCGCCACGGCGTCCTCTCCCACGAATTTACCCACCACAGCGGTGTCCACCATGTTGTACAGCTGCTGAAAGAGATTTCCCGCCACCATGGGCAGCGAGAAGAAGAACAGCAAGGGCAGCGGTTTGCCCTGGGTCAGGTCCTTAACCATTCCAATTTTCCCTCCGTTTGAACTCCATTGCGTTTTCCGTCATGCGGGTCAGAAAACTGTCGAACAAGACCCGCTCCTCCTGGGTGAAGCCCTGATAGCCGATCTGGTCCCACCGGTCCAGAATCTCCTGAATACAGCCGGCCACTCGTCGGCCTTCCTCTGTCAGAGTCACCACTTTTTCTCTCCGGCACCGGTCGCTGACCTGCCGGGTCACCAGTGCGTTTTCCTCCAGCCTGGCCACAGCCCGGGCCACCATGCCCTTGTCTACATTGAAACACCGGGCGATGTCCTCCTGACGGGTCTGCCCTTCCAGTGAAAGGTGATACAGCACCATACCTTCGGCCACAGTCAGACCCATGGCACACAGCTCCCGGCGGATATACTGGCGTTCCAGGCGGCGAAGAATTTCCATTTGTCGCTGCGTAAATCAGACCTCCTTTTAGTTGTGTTTATCAACGATTGCATTTTACAACAGTGTTAAGAGGATGTAAAGGAAAAAATCTGAAAAAAACAGGGAATTTTGGCGGGACGGTTTGGGCATTGCGACAGGGGGACAAAAAAACCGCCCCGCGCGTTGGGCGCGGGGCGGTAGGGAGAGAGAAATCAGGCGGGGACATTTTCCGCCACGGCTGCAGTGCAGGTTTCGGTACCCTTGTGGAAGCGCTTGAAGACCACGCTGCCCACAAAGCCGGCCAGAGAGCCACCCACGGCAGCCAGAGCCAGGGCGATGACCACCTTCACCGGATCGTTGAAGGCAAAGGGCGCCAGAAGTCCGGGGATGGGGGAGGCGGTGCCGGGGGCGTTGTTGACGATGCCCAGCATGGCCGCAGCCATACCAGCCAGGCCGCCGCCGAAGAAGTTGGAGCCGTAGATGGGGATGGGGTTGCGAGTGATGATGTGGGCCTGGGTCAGGGGCTCCAGCATGACGGCAATGATGTTGCTGCGGTCACCCAGGTGGAGCCGGGCGAAGATGATGCCGTTGGTGAAGGAGCCGCCGAAGCAGGCGATGGCGGCAATGCCCATGGGCAGGCCAGTCAGGCCCAGCATGGCCGTCAGAGCCATGGAGCTGAGAGGAGAGGTGCAGATCATCTTGATGATGCCGCCCAGCAGGAAGCCCATCAGCAGGGGGGACTGCTCGGTGGCGGCGGTGATGGTATTGCCGATGTAACCCATGGCGGTGTTGACAGCGGGGTCCACAGCAAAGGCCACCAGCCGGGCGATGGGAGCCAGCAGCAGCGCGCCCAGAATAATGTCCAGTCCGTCGGGCAGGTACTTTTCAATCAGGGGAGAGAGGAAGCCCACCAGATAGCCGGCGATGAAGCCGGGCAGGATGCCGTAGCCGCCCACGGCCACGCCAGCCACCACGGCAAACACCGGGTTGGCACCCATGCCGATGGGCACCAGGATGGCAGCGGCCACGCCGCCCATGCCGCCGGCGATGGAGCCGGTCTCGCCCAGGAAGGCCAGATTCAGAAGATCACCAGAGATGTATTTGTGGACCGCCTCCACCAGGAAGGTGGCCACCGCCGCGTTGGCCAGACCGGACATGGCCTGGGAGCCCTTGGGGGCTTTCATGCTGAACAGGGAGAAGCCGGCCAGCGTCACCAGAAGCAGGCCCATGCCGAGCAAAATCGTCGTCATCGTGTTTGTACCTCCGTTGTTTTGATGGGGTGTTTTCTTGCCCCCAATGTATGGGAAAACTTCGGAAAGTGACGGAAAGTAACAGAAAAGAAATGAGAAAGTGGGGCAAGCAGCGTTTTTTGTAGGACTGCCAAAAATGGAGACTTGCGTTTTGTGCAGAACGGATATGAAAAAAATTCAAGTCATTTTAGGAGGCTCTGAAAGAATGGCATGCAGCTTTCGAAAATGGGGTATGAAAAAAGGACATCCCCATAGAGGGCGCCGGGAAAAAAGAAAGGCGCGTCCCCGAAATGGGGACGCGCAACGTGGGAAAGAGAGGTCTTTTACCGGCCGCTGCATAGGGCGGCTAGGGCATAGAGGAACTTGCGCAGAGAGGGGCGGCCGTGTTGGGTGCTCTTGCCCCGGATGCAGTCCATCTCCCGCCGGACCTGTTCAAAGCTGTAAAGGGTGCCGGCGTATTCGGTGAAGGCGTCGTTGGCGTAGTCCTCGATGCCCAGGTTGGCCAAGTTCACCATGCCTGCCGCTGCGGCCCGGCGCAGCCGCTGTTCCATGGCCTTGGGAGAGGAGCTGAAGTGGGCGCAGCACTGGGCCACCGTCAGCTGCTCGGACTGGCCGCAGGTCACCAGATAGTCCACCACCTGCAAGATGTCCCGGCAGGCCGGGTCGCCGCTGATGCCGATACGCTGGAGAATATTGTTGAGGACGGCGTGGCGGCGCTCCTCCGCCTGGATGTCCGCCCCAGGGGCCGCCGTAGGAGCGGCAGGAGTTGGGGTGGTGCCCTGGAGCAGCGTCCGCAGCTGGCCCAGGGTCCGGTCCATGGTCAGCAGCTGCTCCATCTTCCCCAGAACGCTGAGCACCTCCACGCTGTTGATGGGCTTGGAGATAAAGAAGTCCACTCCCGCGTCATAGGCCTCCGCCACCATGTCCTTGGAGGACACCTGGGAGAGCATGACAAAGTGGAGCCCGGGAAAGCGCCGGCGGGCCTGACGGACGAACTCGATGCCGTCCATGCCGGGCATCAGCAGGTCCACCAGCACCAGGTCCGCCTGGACATGGGGCAGGTCCTCCAGGGCCTCCGCTGCGTTTTCGGCGCAGCCCGCCACCTCCGCCCGTCCGCTGTTTTCCAGAATCATCTGCAAAACGTTGCGCACAGCGGGGTCATCATCAATGAGATACAGCCGCATGGTCCGCCTCCAATCTTGTTTTGGGGATGCGAATGGTGAATACGGAGCCTCCGTCCTGGGACACCACGGAGATAGAACCTCCCAGCCGGTCCTCCACCAGCTCCTTGACGATGGTCAGGCCCAGCCCCCGGTTGACCTCACCGGTGGTGAAGTTGATCTTGCTGGAAAAGCCGGGGGTGAAAATCTGGGGCAGGTGCTTGGGTGGGATGCCGCCGCAGTCGTCGCTGACGAGAAAGACCACATCCTCGCCCTGGACCTCCTCTTGGATGGACAGGTGGACCTGCCGGTCCTGGGGGGCGGCCTCCACGGCGTTGTTGAGGAGATTGCGGAAGATGGACATCAGGTAGTGGTGCTCGCTGGTGGTAAAGGGGGCGGAGCAGGTGCTGGAAAAGACCACGTCCTTTCCGGCGGCCTGGGCGGTGCGGCGGGTGCTCTGGCCCAGGATGTCCAGCAGCCCCTCCAGCCCCATGGTGCCGCCGGCGGCGTCGGTGTCCAGGGCCTCGGAGATGCCCCGCATGATGAGGAAATACTCCTTTTTCACCTCGTGGATGTCCTTGGCAATGGTCAGGGCGGCGTCCACGTCGGCGCTGTCGGCACCGGAGGCACGCAGCTGGCTGTACAGGCGATAGGCGGTGTTCATGGTGCTTTCAATGAGTGCGGTACCCTTGTCCATCCAAGCCACCTCGCTTTTGAGGGTGGCGGTCATCAGCAGCAAACGCTGGTAGCGCTCGGCATCCTCCCGGCGGAGGACATGGAGACCATAGGTATCCAGCGTCCGCAGGGCGGCCCAAGCCAGCAGGGACCGCCCCACGCCCACGGCCAGAAGCTGAAGCAGGGTTCCCGGGGCGAATACCGCCGAGCCCATCCGTACCAGCAGTTCAAGAAAGTTGGAGCAGGCGTCCACTCCCACCAGGGGCAGCAGCTTCAAAAGCCGCACTGGCCGCAGGGGCACAGCCTGGAGATAGAGGGTGAAAAGGATGCCGTAGCTGATGTAAAAGAGCATCTCCGGGGCGTGGGCCCGGACACAGCCGGCCAGAGTACCCTCAGCAAAGAACTGAAAGACCAGGCGCAGTAAAAAGACCCCTGGAGCAGAGGCCGCGGCAGCTTTCAGAGCTGGAAAGCCTGGGGAGAGGAAGGACAGTACCGGCAGCAGCACAATGGCCACAGAGATATTCAGGTCGCCGGAAAAGAGACTGATATAGATCTGGGAGGCCAGAACAATGAAAAAGATTCCCAGCGCCAGCGTACGGCTGCTTTTTGGGGTAGAAGTGGGGGCCATAATGCGCACCTCCTTGCCGCCTGGGAAGAAGGCTTGGCGGCATCTTTAGCCCCATCATACCCTATTTTCTGCCGCTTGTACATCGGGAAATCGCCGGGGGGGAGAAAAAAGGACGCCTGCCCTGGAGGCAGACGTCCAAAAAAACAGGAAACGGGGACTTATACCGACAGCGTGTCGGAGAATTTCAGGCCCGGGTTGTGCTTGAGGAGATACCCCTCGGGCCACTCGCCGCTGAAGGCCACCAGGTAGTTGCCCTTGAAGTCCTCCAGCACGCCGGCGCCCATGCACAGCGTCAGATCCTGGACGGGGCAGGGACACTCTTCAATGCGCCGCAGGTGCTCGTAGGGCAGGCCGCTCATGTAGAGGTCCACGCCGTACTCGTTTTTCATCCGGTACTCGAACACGTCGAACTGCAGCGTGCCCACCACGCCCACAATGACCTCCTCCACGCCGGCACCGGGGATCTTAAAGATCTGGATGGCGCCCTCCTGGGCGATCTGCTCGGTGCCCTTGATGAACTGCTTGCGCTTCATGGTGTCCTTGGGGCTGACGGTCATGAAGTGCTCCGGCTCAAAGGTGGGGATGCCGGAGAAGCGGAACTTCTTACCTGGTACGGTGATGGTGTCGCCGATGGAGAAGAGGCCCGGGTCGAATACGCCGATGATGTCCCCGGCGTAGGCCTCCTCCACGATCTCCCGCTCGGAGGCCATCATCTGCTGGGGCTGGCTCAGGCGCAGCTTCTTGCCGGACTGGACGTGGTAGTACTCCGTGTCCCGCTGGAACTTGCCCGAGCAGATGCGCATGAAGGCCAGCCGGTCCCGGTGGGCCTTGTTCATGTTGGCCTGGATCTTGAAGACGAAGGCGGAGAAATCCGGGGAGAACACGTCCACCTCGCCCTGGTCGGATACCCGGGGCAGGGGAGCAGTGGTCATGCGCAGGAACTCTTCCAGGAAAGGCTCCACGCCGAAGTTGGTGAGGGCGGAGCCAAAGAACACCGGGGACAGGGTGCCGTTTCGGACGGCCTCCATGTCGAACTCCCGGCCGGCGCCCAGCAGCTCCACCTCCTCCTGAAGGGCGGCAGCCCGCTTTTCACCGACGAGCTCTGCCACTGCCGGGTCGTAGAGGTCCACCTCGGTGGCCTGGGCCTTTTTCCCGTGGCCCTCGCCGGAGAAGAAAAGGATGCGGCGCTTTTCCCGGTCATAGACGCCCTGGAACTCCTTGCCGGAGCCGATGGGCCAGTTGACAGCGTAGGTGTCGATGCCCAGTTCCCGCTCCACCTCCTCGCACAGCTCCAGAGGGTCCCGGGTCTCCCGGTCCATCTTGTTGATGAAGGTGAAGATGGGGATGTGGCGCAGGGCGCAGACCTTGAACAGCTTCCGGGTCTGGGGCTCCACACCCTTGGCGCCGTCGATGACCATGACGGCGCTGTCGGCGGCCATCAGCGTCCGGTAGGTGTCCTCGGAGAAGTCCTGGTGTCCGGGGGTGTCCAGGATGTTGATGCAGAAGCCGTCGTGCTGGAACTGCATCACCGAGGAGGTGACGGAGATGCCGCGCTGGCGCTCGATCTCCATCCAGTCGGAGGTGGCGGCCCGGGCCTTTTTGCCCTTGACCTCGCCGGCCTGGGCGATGGCGCCGCCGTAGAGCAGAAATTTTTCTGTCAGTGTGGTCTTGCCGGCGTCCGGGTGGGAGATGATGGCAAACGTGCGCCGACGATTGATTTCAGAACGAAGATCGGACATAAAAGCCTCCAGTGAAAGAAGTGGTGGGGCGAGGCCCCGGGCCAAGTGGCCCGTACAAGCATTTTTGCGGAGCAAAAATCTTGCCGCAGGGGCAATTCACTTGCCCCGAGGAAGAAAAATGAGAAAGGGCTCCCGAAAAAGCCCGGAGGGCTTTTATGGGAAAACGCGCCGGCGGTTGATTTCAGAGCGAAGATCGGACATAGAAGCCTCCAGTGAGAGAAGTAATGGAGCAAATGCGGCAGCCAAAGCCGCATATAACAGTCATAACCTTAATATTTTACCACGATTTTCCCTATTTGACAAGAGATTCTCCTTGGAGGATCGGGGGAAGGAACGGGAGAAGATTTCAGCATTTTCCTGTCCTGCCTTGACGCGGAGAAAATTTTACTATACTGTGGGGCCAAGAGAGAAATCGGCGTGTTTGCCGATGGGACGAGGACTGAGGAGGACCTTTATCGTGGATACGATCTTTCTATTTGGAATTTTTTGGACGATATATGGAATCGCCGGGCTGCTGGGCGTTCAGATCATCCCGGCCCGGTATCGGGGCAAAAAGTGGACCCGGAGCTATATCCGCCAGCAGGGAATATCGTGGCTGCTGCTGGGAATCCCCTGGCTTATTTTGTGGCTGACATTGGACAGCAGCGCGCTGGACTTCCGCCTCAAGGCTCTCCTTTTGATCGCAGTTTCCCTCCCCGCGTTTTTCTATACCCTTTGGATGGACAAAGCATATCGCAAGCGCCTGAAAGAGGAAAGCTGAGACGCACCCTGGCAGATGGGCAGCCCACAGGGGCTGCCTTTTGCATACAAAAGCAGTGGGGGAGAGGAGGCTTTACCGGCGGGGAAAAGCTGCCAGCCGCTCTTGCCGGAAGGAGTGGAATCTGATAAGATAGTGCCCAGTGAATTTTGGGGAGGGAAAACCATGGAGCTGCGGCGCTGTCGTGTGGAGGACCTTGAGGAGATCAGAACGCTGTTCACCACCACCATTCTCACCGTTAACCGTCGGGACTATACCGACGCCCAGGTCCGGGCCTGGGCCGGCGCGGCCAGAGAGTTTCCCCGGCGCCAAAGCTTTTTCTTGGACCTGTACACCCTGGTGGCCCTGGAGGGGACACAGCTGGTGGGCTATGGGAACATCCATGAGAGCGGCTATCTGGACCATCTGTTTGTCCACCGGGATTACCAGGGCCGGGGGATTGCCACGGCCCTGTGCAACGCCCTGGAGGCCCATGCCGCTGCCGGCGGTGTGGAGCGGGTGACGGTCCACGCCTCCCTGACTGCCCGGCCCTTTTTTCTGGGCCGGGGCTACCGGCTCCTGCGAGAGCAGAGAGCGGAGGTAGGCGGCGTGTTTTTGAAAAACTGCGCCATGGAAAAGCTCTTGACACCAGGCCTGGAAAGCCCTGTGCCCCGCAAATAGAAGCGAAAACAAAAAAGAGAGAGGAACCACTATGCGCTGCGACTACGCCCCCATGGAGGGAATCACCAACTACCTTTGCCGCAATGCCCACCACCGGTACTTCGGCGGGGTGGATCGGTACTTCATGCCTTTTGTCTCCCCCTGCAAGGACCATGTGTTCACCAAGCGGGAGCTGCGGGACATTATTCCGGAGCACAACGAGGGGGTGCCGGTGGTGCCCCAGCTGCTGACCCGGGTGCCGGAGGACTTCCTCTGGGCCGCGAAGGAGCTGAAGGCCATGGGCTACCGGGAGGTGAATCTCAATCTGGGTTGCCCCTCCGGTACGGTGGTGGCCAAGGGCAAGGGCTCCGGGCTCCTTGCCTCAGCGGAGGAGTTGGACCGCTTTCTGGACACCATTTTTTCCGGCACGGACCTGATCCTCTCCGTCAAGACCCGGCTGGGACTGCGGAAGGAAGAGGAGTTCGGGCCGCTGCTGGAGGTCTACAACCGCTATCCCATTGCCTGCCTCACCATCCATCCCCGGGTGCAGAAGGATTTCTACCGGGGCGCTGTCCGGATGGAGGCCTTCCGGGCGGCTCTGGCCATGAGCCGCAATCCCGTGTGCTATAACGGGGACCTAGTGACGGCGGAGGAGTGCCAAAGGCTGGAGGCAGCGTTTCCTGGCCTGGACGGGGTGATGCTGGGCCGGGGCTTGGTGGGAGATCCGGCTTTGGGGCGAAAGCTCCGGGGCGGAGAGGCGACGGACAAGGAGACCCTGCGGGCCTTCCATGATACCCTCTATGCCGGATACTGCGAGGCCTTCGGCAGTGCCCACAGTGCCATGTCCCGGATGAAGGAGATGTGGTTTTACCTCATCGGCCTCTTTGCCGACAGCGGCCGCCAGGCCAAGGCCCTGCGAAAGGCGGACACGCCCCAGAAATATGAGCGGCAGGTGGCGGAGATCTTCCGGGATCTGCCGCTGCGGCAGGACAATCTGGGCCTGTGGCGGGACGTGCCTGCCGGTCCTTTGGAAAAATGACGGATAAAGCCGGCAATTTTTCGCCATTTTTTCTACTGATGGCATGGGAAAAGTGCGGTAAATTCCTTGACAAGCGCATGGGGACGGCCTATACTACAAGTCGCAAGGGAGTCCTCAGTAAGAGGGCTGAGAGGAGGGTGTATTCCCTCGACCTCACCTGATTTGGGTCATGCCAACGTAGGGATGCGCGTCGACGTGCTGCTGGCTCCTTCTAAAGGGGCAGTGGGCCGCGGCGAAGATAGGGTGAGCGCGGGACATCTCCTGGGAGATGCCCCGCTTTTTTTTCTTTCTGGCGGCTTCCCATGCCACTTCCCGCAGGAAAGGGGAAGAGCGTCCTGCGGATGCAGATGCTACCGCCAAGCGCCTGCCTCAGGCGGCATATACAAAAGACCGTCCGGAAGGGGACGGAAAAGTACAAGGAGGGATAGGAAAGCGTGGAGGAACTGGAGCTTTCCCAGGCGCTGCGGGCGGTACAGACCCGTGCGCCGCTGGTGCAGTGTATCACCAATTTCGTCACGGTCAATGACTGTGCCAACATCATTCTTGCCTCCGGTGGCTCGCCCACCATGGCCCACGACCCCAGAGAGGTGGAGGAGGCCGTCAGCGGCGTCTCGGCCCTGGTTTTGAATCTGGGAGCTCCGGACTGGGGGGAGGCCATGGTCCTGGCGGGCCGGCGGGCCACCACCCTGGGCATTCCCGTGGTGCTGGATCCGGTGGCCGTGGGCGTCACCACCCTGCGCCGGCAGCTGGCGGAGCGATTGCTGGATGAGGTACGCCTGACAGTGATCCGGGGCAACGCCTCGGAGATCAAGGCCCTGGTCCGGGACCGCAGCGGCGGCAGCGGCGTGGATGTGGCGGCGGGGGATGCAGTCAGCGAGACCTCGCTGCCGGCCGTCCGGGCTCTGGCCCGGGAGCTGGCCCGGCGCACCGGCGCCGTGGTGGTGGTCTCCGGCCCCATCGACATCGTCAGCGACGGAACGCGGACTGCCGCTTTCCGCAACGGCTGTGCCACCATGGCCCGCATCACCGGCAGCGGCTGTATGCTCAGCGCCCTCACCGGCGCCTTCTGCGGCGCGCTGCCGCAGCAGCCCTTCCAGGCGGCCTGTGCCGCGGTGGCGACCATGGGCGTGTGCGGCGAGCTGGCGGAGGAGCGGCGGCTGAAAAACGGCACCGGCAACGCCACTTTCCGCAATGATCTCATTGACGCCGTGTTCAATCTCAACGAAACGCAACTGACAAAAGGAGTTCGCTATGAAATTTACGAAAGCTGACATCCGCCGTTCCATGCTGCTCTATGCCGTCACCGACCGTACCTGGCTGCGGCAGGGCCAGACCCTGGCCCAGGTCACCGAGGAGGTGCTGCGGGGCGGCGCCACCTTCCTGCAGATCCGGGAAAAGGAGCTGGACCGGGCGGACTTCCTGGCCGAGTGCCGGGAGCTGCGGGCCTTGACGGAGCGCTACCGGGTGCCCTTCGTGGTCAACGACGACGTAGACCTGGCTCTGGCGTGTGACGCCGACGGCGTCCATGTGGGCCAGTCCGATATCCAGGGCCGGGACATCCGGGCCCTTATCGGGCCGGAGAAGATCCTGGGCATTACCGCCAACACGGTGGAGCTGGCCCTGGCGGCCCAGCGGGCCGGTGCGGACTATATCGGCGTGGGCGCCGTGTTCGGCACCACCACCAAAAAGGACGCCAAGCCTTTGAGCGTTGCCGCTCTGCGGGAGATCTGCGACGCGGTGGACATCCCCGTGGTGGCCATCGGCGGCATCAACAAGGACAATCTGCCCCGCTTGGCAGGCAGCGGCGTGGACGGCGTGGCCGTGGTGTCTGCCCTCTTTGCCCAGCCGGACCCCAAGGCCGCGGCGGAGCAGCTGCGGGCCCTGGCGGAGGAGATGGTGAGAAGCCATGGATAAGAAGTACGCGATTTTTGATATGGACGGCACGCTGGTGGACTCCATGGGCTTTTGGAAGCAGCTGGGTGTGGAGTATCTCACCAGCCGGGGCATCTCCCGGGAGGCGGCTGAGGGCGTGCAGGAGCGGGTGAAGGCCATGACCATGACCGAGTGCGCGGCGCTGTTCCAGTCGGTGTTTCACCTGTCCCAGACCCCGGAGGAGATTGCAGGAGAGATCAACGCCATGATGGACCGCCACTATCAGGAGGACGTGCCCCTGAAGCCCGGCGTGGCGGCGTATCTGGCTGGTCTGAAAGCCCGGGGCGTGCGGATGTGCGTGGCCACTGCCACGGCGGAGCCTCTGGCACGGGCCTGCCTGGAGCGGCTGGGCGTGGCGAAGTATTTCGACTTTCTCCTCAGCTGTGAGGAGGTGGGTGCAGGGAAGGACTCTCCGGATGTATTTTTGGAGGCGGCACGGCGGTTTGGAGCGGACCCCGGCGACGCGGCCGTGTTCGAGGATGCCCCCTATGCCCTTGCTACTGCGGCAAAGGCGGGCTTTTGGACCGTGGCGGTCTATGACGTGGGCTGCGGCGACCGCTGGCAGGCTCTGGCCGCTCAGGCCGACGAGACCATTTTGGATTGGAGGACGCCTATGAAACCCTCTGAGAGATTGTACCAGGCCGCCCGCCCTGTGTGGGACCAGTGCCTGAGCCATCCCTTTGTCACCGGCATCGGCGACGGCACGCTGCCGGTAGAGAAGTTCCAGTACTTCATGCTCCAGGACTACCTCTATCTCTTTGACTACGCCCGGGTGTTTGCTCTGGGTGTGGTGAAGGCCCGGCAGCCGGAGCTCATGCGCATCTTCTCCGAGAATGTGGACGCCATCCTCCACGGGGAGATGAAGATCCACCGGAGCTATATGGCCCGGCTGGGCATCAGCGAGGAGCAGGTCTTTGCGGTGCAGCCGGCCCTGGACAACCTTTCCTATACCAATTATATGCTCTCCGTGTCCCACGCCGGAGGCCCCCGGGAGATCGTGGCGGCCATCCTGGCCTGCTCCTGGAGCTATGCCGAGATCGGTCAGACCCTGGCCGCCATCCCCGGCGCGGCGGAGCATCCCTTCTACGGCGAGTGGATCCAGGGCTACGCCTCGGAGGAGTACGCCTCCACCAACCAGGCCCTCATCGAGCTGATGGATCGCCTGGCGGAGGGGAGCAGCGAGGAGGAGCTGGCCCACCTGACGGACATCTTCGTCAACTGCAGCCGCTATGAAAAGGGCTTCTGGGACATGGCCTGGGAGATGCGGCCATGAGTATGCTGGAGTTTTCCCACGTCTCCTACCAGTACCCCAGCGAGGACTTCGACATCATCGACGATCTGAGCTTTTCCGTGGAGCCCGGCTCCTTCCACTGTATCATCGGCGTCAGCGGCTGCGGCAAGAGCACCATCTTCCGCATGACCAACGGCCTGCTCCGGCCCAAGAGCGGCACCATCCAGGTGGGCGGCGCGCCCATTGAGGGGCAAAAGCGCTACTGCGGCTATATGCCCCAGAAGGATCTGCTGTTTCCTTGGCGGACGGTGGGGGAAAATGTGGGGCTGCCCCTGGAGATCATGGGCGGGTACTCCCGGGCCCAGATCCGGGAGCAGGTGGAGGCGGCTCTGGCGGACGTGGGCCTGGCGGGCTGTGCCGGCAAGCGGCCGGAAGAGCTCTCCGGCGGTATGCGGCAGCGGGCGGCCTTTGCCCGGACCATGCTCACGGGCTCGGAGCTCTTGCTGCTGGACGAGCCCTTTTCCGCCCTGGATTTTCTCACCCGCATCTCCATGCAGGAGTGGTTGCTGGAGCAGTGGCAAAAGCATAAAAAGACCATCCTCTTCATCACCCACGACGTGGAGGAGGCCATTTTCCTCTCCGGCAGCGTCCTGGCGGTGACCCACACCCCCATCCACACCCTGACGGAGATCCCCGTGCCCGCCGGTTATCCCCGGACCCGGGAATGTCTTGCCCAGCCGGAGATGGTGGCGCTGCGGGAGGATCTGATCGGCGTTTTAAGAAAGCAGGTGCAGCCATGAAACGAGCCAACCGGGGCAATCTGCCTGCCCTGATCTTCCTCTTTGCCCTTTTGATGCTCTGGCAGCTGGGGGCCATGGAGGTGAACGCGGCCTATATCCTGCCCACGCCCCTGCAGATCCTGCAAAAGCTCTGGGAGCTCAAGGGCCTTCTCTTCACCGTGCATCTGCCCGCCACCATGACCGTCACGGGCATCGGACTGCTCATCTCGATGGTCCTGGGGCTGGGGCTGGCGGTCATCATGGACGGCAGCCCCCTGGTGCAAAAGTGCCTCTATCCGGTGGTGGTGGCCTCTCAGACCATCCCCACCACCGCCATCGCCCCGCTGTTCGTGCTGTGGTTCGGCTACGGCATCTGGAGCAAGGTACTGGTGACGGTGCTGATGACCTTTTTCCCCATCACCATCACCGTCTATGACGGCCTCCGGGCTGCCAAGACGGAGATGAGCGAGTTGCTGGAGACCTACGGGGCCACCCGCTGGGACATCTTCTGCAAGATCAAGGTGCCCTGCGCCCTGCCCTATTTCTTCTCCGCCATCAAGATGGCCGTGCCCTTGAGCATCATCGGCGCCGCCATCGGCGAGTGGCTGGGGGCCCAGAGCGGCCTGGGCTATTTCTCCCGCCGTATGATGACCCAGCTGGACGGGGCGGGGGTCTTTGCCCCCATCGTGCTGCTGAGCGCGGTGGCCATGCTGGCGGTGGCGCTGGTGGAGCTGCTGGAGCGCCGGGTGGTGCGCTGGCGGGGCGAGTCCTGACCGGCCCGACAGAAAAATTCCTTCCGTATCTGTATCGAGAGAAAAGGAGAGACAAGACTATGAAAAGAATCCCTGCTGCGCTTTTGAGCGCTTCACTGTGCCTGAGCCTGCTGGCTGGCTGCGGCACCACCTCCTCTTCCACTTCCACCGCCGGTTCCTCCGACGACCAGGGGGAGCTGGAGACGGTGGATGTGGTGCTGGACTGGTACCCCAACGCGGTCCACACTTTCCTCTATGAGGCGGAGGCGAAGGGCTACTTTGCGGAAGAGGGGCTGAAGGTGAACATCCTCTTCCCCTCCAACACCAGCGATCCCCTGACCATGACGGCGGCGGGCCGGGCGGACATCGGCTTTTACTACCAGGAGGACACCATCATCGCCAAGGCCAATGAGGACGTGCCGGTGAAGGTGCTGGGCGCCGTGGTCCAGCAACCCATCAGCATTGTCTGCTCCCTGGCGGAGAAAAATATCAAGACCCCGGAGGACCTGGTGGGCAAGACCATCGGCTACTCCGGTACCCGTTTCGGCGAGGTGGCGGTGAACCAGATGCTGAAGACCGTGGGAGCTGACCTTTCCGATGTGGAGCTCATCGACGTGGGCTTTGACCTGATGAGCGCCATGACCACCGGCAGCGTGGACGCCACCTACGGCTGCTTTATCAACCATGAGATCCCCGCCCTGGAGGAGCAGGGCTTCCAGATGGACTACATGGAGGTCATGGACTACGGCGTGCCCAACTACTATGCCCTGATGCTGGTGACCGGCGAGCAGCAGCTGGAGCAGAACCGGGACAAGTACACCCGCTTCCTCCGTGCCTGCCAGAAGGGCTTTGCCGATATGCAGGCGGATCCGGAGGAGGCTCTGGGGCTGTTGCTGGCCAATCAGGACGAGGAGAACTTCCCTCTGACCGAGTCGGTGGAGCGGCGGAGCTTTGAGGTGCTGCTGCCTATGATGGAAACGGAGAACGCGGCGTTCCTGTCCCAGGATGCGGCGGTGTGGCAGGAGAACATTGACTGGCTCCAGGAAGTGGGCATGATTCAAAATGGCTTTGACCCTGCGGAGGTCATGGTGGACCTGCTGGGGGAGTGAGCCATGGAGACACTGCGGGAATTGGCCCAAAAGGGAGCGGAGAAAGCGCTGCCTGAGATGCTGCGTCTGCTGGAGGCCATGTGCTCCGTGGACTGCGGCACCGGCTGTGAGGAGGGCAACCGCCGTGTGCGGGAGCTGCTGCGGCCGGTGCTGGAGGAGCTGGGGGCCCAGGTGGAGGAGGTGCCGGCCCCGGGCCTGGGCGCCCACCTGGTGGCCCGGGTGCGGCCTGAGGGCATGGCGCCCAAGGGCAAGGTGCTGCTGGTGGCCCATCTGGACACCGTGTTCGGCCCGGGCTTCGCCGCGGCCCACCCCTTCCATGTGGAGGGGGACTGGGCCTGGGGCCTGGGGGCCGGAGACTGCAAGAGCGGCGTGCTGGCGGCGCTGTTCGGCGCGCTGATTTTAAAGCGGGCCGGCCAGCTGCCTCCCTGGGAGCTGACCTTCCTCTTCACCTGCGACGAGGAGATCGGCTCTGGGTCCGGGCGGCAGGTCTATGCCAGGGAGGCCCCCGGAGCCGCCTGTGCCCTGGTGTTTGAGGGCGGCCGGGAAAAGGACGGACAGCCCGCCTTCGTCACCGCCCGTCGGGGCGTCATCCTGGGGGACATCCAGGTCACCGGCCGGGAGGCCCACGCCGGAAAGGCCTATCGAGAGGGCC
Source organism: uncultured Oscillospiraceae bacterium (assembly GCA_902478785.1). Classification (GTDB taxonomy): domain Bacteria; phylum Bacillota; class Clostridia; order Oscillospirales; family Oscillospiraceae; genus Oscillibacter. The sequence goes on along the minus strand of CABSMJ010000013.1, from coordinate 21,746 downwards.
GCAGCGCCGTGGTGGAGCTGGCCCATCAGATCTTGCGCCTGGACTCCTTCAACGACTTTGAACGGGGCATCTATTTCAATGTGGCCCCCATCTCCGGCGGCCGGCCCAACGGCATCGTAGCCGGGGAGGCCCAGGGCCAGTTCTGCGTGGCGGGATTGCCCACCAACGAGGATTTCGGCCGGGTGGAGAAGCAACTGGCCTCCATGGGACAGCATGTCACCGTGGAGGGCTGTCAGGTGAAGGTCACCTGGCACACCCTTTTCCCGGCCATGGAGCGGACGGAGCGCTCCGGCGCGGTCTGCGCCCAGGTAATGGAGGCGGCCCGGCAGCTGGGCTGGGAGCCGGTGGAGATCGCCGACCCCAGCGCCACCGACGGCACCTGGCTGTCCACCCTGGGGATACCCGTGGTAGACGCCATGTCCGCCATGGCCCAGGAGATTCATACCACCCAAGAGCATGTATCCGTGTCCTCTCTTTGCCAGCGGACCGCCCTGTGCGCTCTGGCGCTCAGGCAGATCTGCGTCTGAGAGGGGCGCGAATCATATAAATAGCAACTGATCGAACAGGAGGAACAAACAATGGCAGTTTTGGAACATCTGGAACCGAAACAGGTGATGCACTTTTTTGAGCAGATGAGCGCGATCCCCCGGGGCAGCGGCAACACCAAAGCCATCAGCGACTGGTGTGTGGCCTTTGCTAAGGAGCGGGGCCTGGAGTATCATCAGGATGACCACGACAACGTGATCCTGGTCAAGGAGGCCACCCCCGGCTATGAGTCTGCGGTGCCGGTGATCATTCAGGGACATCTGGACATGGTCTGCCAGAAGGACGCGGACTGCGACAAGGACATGGCCACCCAGGGCCTGGACCTGGAGACCGATGGGGAGTACGTGTGGGCTAAGGGCACCACCCTGGGCAGCGACGACGGCATTGCCGTGGCCATGGCTCTGGCGCTGCTGGACGCCAAGGACATTCCCCATCCCCGGCTGGAGGCGGTGTTCACCGCCGACGAGGAGATTGGCATGGTGGGCGCTCTGGCTATGGATGTCTCCCCGCTGAAGGGCGGCCGCCTCATCAACATCGACGCCGACACCGAGGGTGTCTTCACCGTCAGCTGCGCCGGCGGCAACATGACCCGCTGCCGTCTGCCCCTGACGAGAGCGCCCTTTGCCGGTCAGGGCCTGCGCATCACGGTGCAGGGCCTGCAGGGCGGCCACTCCGGTATGGAGATCCACAAGGGCCGGGGCAACTCCAATCAGCTGCTGGGCCGGGTGCTGCGGTCCATGGCTGCTGCCACGGAGCTGCGCCTCATCAGCGCCGAAGGCGGAATGAAAGACAACGCCATCCCTGGGGAGGCCTCTGCCCTGGTGGTTGTCAGCGACGCTGCCGCGGCTCAGGCTGCTGCGGCGGAGATGGACGCGGCGCTGAAGAACGAGCTGCGGGTCACAGATCCGAAGGTGGAGGTCCGGACGGAGCCCGTTGTGCCTGAGGGCCAGCCGGCGGACCAGATGTCCACCCGCCGGGCCATGTGCCTGCTCACCTGCGCTCCCGTGGGCGTGCAGGCCATGAGCGCGGACATCGAGGGCCTGGTGCAGACCTCCTTGAACCTGGGCATCCTGCGGACGGAGGGCGACGAGCTGGTGGCCTCCTTCTGCATCCGCAGCTCTGTGGAGAGCCAGAAGGAGATGCTCAAGGACCGTCTTGCCTGCCTGATGGAGCAGCTGGGCGGCACCGCCGAGTTCTCCGGCGACTATCCCGGCTGGGCCTATGATCCCGACTCCGCCCTGCGCAAGCTGATGGTGGAGGTGTTCCGGGAGCAGTACGGCAAGGATCCCAAGGTGGAGGCCATGCACGCCGGTGTGGAGTGCGGTCTGTTTGCCGGCAAGATTCCGGGCCTGGACTGCGTGTCCATCGGGCCGGACCTGTTGGAGATCCACACGCCCCGTGAGCGGATGAGCGTTTCCTCCGTCCAGCGGGTGTGGGCATTTTTGCTGGAGGTCCTGCGCCGCTCCAAGTAATGCTGGAATGATCTGAAAAACACCGGCTGGGACCGGTGGGAAAAGGAGAGAGAGATGAAGAGCAAATTCCGCTCCGTGCTCTATGACACGGCAGCTATTGTGGGAGGAAGCTTTCTGCTGGCTGCGGGCCTGATCATGTTTACAGTGCCCAGCAACATCGCACCAGGTGGCGTGTCGGGCCTTGCCACGGCCCTGGCCTATCTCATCCCTTTGGGTGTGGGTGTGTGGTCACTGCTGCTGAATGTGCCCTTGATGCTGGTGGGCTGGTGGGTGATCGGCTGGAAGCCCCTAATGAAGACCATTGCTGCCACCGTGCTGCTGTCGGTGTTCACCGATGTGCTGCCGCTTCCGGCGTATACAGGCAATGTGCTGCTTGCAGCGGTGCTGGGCGGTGTACTCACTGGCGCGGGGATCGGAATTTTGTTCCTGCGGGGCAGCAGTTCCGGCGGCACAGAGCTTTTGAGCTTGCTGCTGCTGAAGGTGTTCCCCAATATGCCTGTGGGTACCATGCTCATGTGCATCGATGCCGCCGTGGTGGCGGTGGCTGTGGTGGTGTTCCGGGACCTGGAAGTGGCGCTGTACTCCATCGTCACCATCTTCGTCTGCTCCAAAGTCATTGACGGCATCATGGCCGGCATGAACTATGCCAAGGTCATCTATATCATTACCGAGCACGGCCAGGCGGTGACGGATGCTATCAACACCCACACCGAGCGAGGTGTGACGCTTCTGGAGGCTCAGGGCGGTTATACCGGGAAAGAGAAGACGGTGCTCATGACCGTCACCCGGCAAAACGCCATGGCCCAGACTTTGCATCTCATCAAGCAGACGGACCCGGATGCGTTCTTGTTCGTGGTCAACGCCACGGAGGTCCACGGAGAGGGCTTCCACAAATATGACGCTGTCATCAACTCCTGACAGAGGCGTCTGAGCCGGGCGTCCCGCATGCGCGGGGCGCCCGGCTTTTTCTGTGACCGGAAAAAAGAAAAAGAGAAAAAAACGACGCCCGGGTGAAGAAAACCCGGGGGCTATGTCGTATGATAAGCAGAGGACACAACAAGGAGGTGACGGCGGCGCGTGAGGGAGCAGACAAACGCATGGTTCTCGGAGCTGGTGCGGCAGTATGAGCGGCTGGTCTATACGGTATGCTTTCAGCTGGTGCGCAACCCCCACGCCGCCGAGGACCTGACCCAGGAGGCGTTTCTGGCGGCCTATACCCACCGCCAGTCCTGTCCGGCGGGATATGAGCGGCAGTGGCTGACCCGCATTGCCGCTAACAAGGCAAAGGACTACCTACAAAGCGCCTATGTGCGGCATACAGTACTGGCCACGGGGGAGGAGCTGCCGCATTTGTCTCCATCGCCGCCGCCAGAGGAGCTGGTCCTGGCCCGCAGCGGCGCATCGGAGATTCGGCGGCGGATCGAGGCCCTGCGGGAGCCCTATCGGCAGGTGTGCCGACTATATTTTCTGGAGGAGAAAAAGCCGGAGGAGATCGCCTTGGCCCTGGGCCGACCGGTGAAAACGGTCCACACCCAGATCGCCCGGGCCCGGCAGATTCTGCGCAGTCAACTGGAAAGGAGAGAGGACGATGGAACTGTTTCGTGAGGACGGCCACCTGACCGACCAGACCCTGGAGGCCCTGGTGTCCGGCCGGGAGCTCAGTGAGCTGGGGCGCCTGGAGGTGAGCGAGCACTTGGCCTTCTGCGACCTGTGCCTGAACCGGTACACCCAGCAGCTCATGGACGAAGGGCTCATGACGCCGGCCCACAGATGCCAGGACACCATCTGGTGGCGCATCCGCCAGCGGGCCGCCCGACTGCTGGCCAGCCGCTGGGCCACCGCCGCCGCGGCCATCGTCCTGGTGGTTTCGCTGTGGAACTTCGGCGTGTTTGGCGGCATCGCGGATCTGAGCGCGCGCCTGGGAAGCTGGGAGCCTCCCGCTATCAGTGAGAGCGTGCAGGAGCGGCAGGGCCACTGGGGCCGCCAGATCAGCGACTTTTTCAACAGCCTGGGCCGGGGTGTCAGCGACGTCCTGGGCGGCAAGGCACAAAACGAGATGAAATCTTCTGGAGGAAACGGATATGAATCGTAAACACGGACTGCTGCTGTTTTTGTGCGCCTGCATCCCCGGCTGTGGACAGATGTACCAGGGCTATATGAAGCGGGGAACCTCCCTTTTGGGCCTGGGCTGTCTGGTGATCGCCCTGACTTCCATCCTGAGCCTGGGCGAGCTGGCTTTGCTGCTGCCGCTGCTGTGGCTGTACGCCTTTTTTGACACCTATAACCTCCGTGCCCGGATGGATGCGGGCATCTTCCCTGAGGACACCTTTCTCTTCGGTCTGGGGGAGATGGACAGCCGGCAGATGGAGAGGCTGCTGCGGACCCGGCACAGCCTCATCGGCTGGGTACTGGTGGCCCTGGGCGTCTATGCCCTGTGGCAGACGCTGGTGGGGAGGATCCTGGGCTCCCTGCTCCGGGCTCTGGACCTGTGGTGGCTCTATGACCTGCTGTTCTATGACCTGCCCCGCCTGATCGTCATTCTGGCCATCATCTGGCTGGGCGTCTGGTTCATCCGGGGGCCCAAAAAGCGGGACGAGGAGGCCTACACCTTCGTGCCGCCCCAGGAGGATTCCGAGAGCGCCGATCCCGGGTTTGACAAGGAGAACGGCGAGAGCGGAGAGGAGATGCCCAGATGAATGAGACGGTTCGAGACCAGGAGAAACGGGCGCCAGCCCGGCGGGTGGGCACCTTCACCGTGGGCGTGACGCTGGTGGCGGCGGGAGTGCTGATGCTCCTGGCTCTGTGCTTCCCGGAGCTGGATCTGCGCTGGGCATTGCGCCTGACGCCCCTGCCTCTCATCGGGCTGGGAGTGGAGACGCTGCTCTATGCCCGGGGCGGGGAGAAGCTCCGCTACGACTGGGTGGGAATGCTTCTGAGCTGCCTGCTGGTGGGCACAGCGCTGACCATGTGCACGGCCTCCTGGTGCATCCTCAACTATCCTGAAAAGTTTTTGTGGTAAAAAAGAACCGTCCGTGCCTTTGGCACGGACGGTTTTTCAGTTCCGCCGGAGGAGCAGATGCCGCAGCCAGGGCAGCAGCGCCATACCCCCCAGCCAGTAGGCCAGCAGGTCCAGGGGGTCTGCCACAGACCGGGGCAGATAGAGGGGCGTGATCCCCTCCCAGAAGAGGCCGCACAGGAGCAAAAAGACGGTGGCCGCTAGAGGGGAAAGGGGTGGGCGCCGGAGCACCAGCAGCCCGCCGCAGAGCAAAAGCACCATCAGCGCTCCCGCCAGTACGTCGGCCCAGTAGCCGGACAGCACCATCCGGACCCAGCCGCCGACCCGGGGCAGAAAAACGAAGCGGTTGAGCAAATAGAGCAGGACGATGACCGCCGCCGCTGCCGCCAAAGGGGGCAGCGCGTCCCTTACAGGAGGGAGAGGATCAGCACCGCGCCGATGATACCCACGATCACCGCGGCCACCGTCCCACCAAAACCCAGGCCCTTGGCCTCCTCGGCCCACTGAGGCGGCGGAGCCTCCTGGGGCGGCTCCATGGCGGTAGGGAAGGCACACAGCTCCTCGTCGGTGAAGGCCGGGTCGTCGGCAACGATGCGCACGCTTAGGTTCCGGACCAGATGGGAGGCCATCCACAGCGCGGCAGAGGCGGGCAGCCCCCGGCGCAGGAAGATGGGGTCCATGGTCTTGGAGGCGTGCAGCTGGTCCACCATCTGCTTTGCCGCATCCGGGGAGAGACCGGCGTAGGTGACCAGGTCGTCCCTGCCGTCGTCGGTGAGGTTGGCAGAGGTCAGCAAAATGGCATAGCGCTTGTCGTCGTCCGGCCGCCGGGGAAAGAAGTCATAGCCGCATCTGGGGCAGTTGACGGTGGTGGCGGCGGGGGAGCGTCTGCCGCAGCAGGGGCAGACCAGGGGGTCCTCCTGGGAGGCATGAGCACTCTCCTCCGGCTCCTTGCCCAGCAGCACAAAGTCCGCCGATACATTCAGCACCTGGCACAGCCGGGAGATGGTGATGGCGTCGGGTACGGTCTGCCCGGACTCCCACTTGGAGACCGCCTGACGGGTGACACCCAGCTGTTCGCCCAGCTGCTCCTGGCTCAGCCCGGCCGCCCGGCGCACGAAGGCAATGCGTTCGTTGAGTTCCATAGGATCCCTCCTTTTCCCTATCATCATACCGGAAGTTCCCCCGGTTGACAAGCGACGGGCAGGGGAATTTTGTCAACTGCTGGTTGACAGGGGCAAAACCGGGAAAAGGAGGGAAATATGGAAGAAAAACCGCCCTTGACACCGGGAGGAAAGGCTGATAATATACTGGTATATTCCAAGAGCGCGAGGAACGGAAAGAGTAGCATCCTGCCGAAGCTAAGAGAGGACCCGTCACCGGCTGCAAGCGGGTCTGCGGAGGGGGCTGTGAAGTGCATCCGGGAGCGCGGGGCGTAATGGCCCCCGGTGTGGCCGCCGATAGCGGGCCGTCCGGCTGACTGGCCGGCATGAGTGAAAAGCAAGAGTGGAACCGCGTGCTGACCACGCCTCTTGCGCCCGGATGGGCGCGGGAGGCGTTTTTTGTATTTCGGCCCTTCCCCATGCCCCCGGCACCGGGGCGGACCTGCGGGCCCGCCGCGCAACTCGAACCAAACAGGAAGGAGAGCAAGAGATGCTGCTGTACAATTCTGCCACCCACAAGAAAGAGGAGTTCGTTCCCAACCATCCTGACATTGTCAAGATGTATACCTGCGGCCCCACGGTGTACCACTTCGCCCATATCGGAAACCTCCGGTCCTATATCATGGAGGACGTGCTGGAGAAGTATCTGCGCTATGTGGGCTATAATGTCAAGCGGGTCATGAACATCACCGACGTAGGCCATCTGACCTCCGACGCCGACACCGGCGAGGACAAGATGCTCAAGGGCGCCAAGCGGGAGCACAAGACCGTCATGGAGATCGCCAAGTTCTATACCGACGCCTTCTTTGACGACTGCCGCAAGCTCAACATCAAGCGGCCCGACGTGGTGGAGCCCGCCACTAACTGCATCAACGAGTATATCAAGATCATCACCAAGCTCCTGGACACCGGCTATGCCTATCAGGCCGGCGGCAACGTCTATTTCGACACCAGCAAGCTGGAGCGCTATTATATTTTCAACGATCACGACGCCGACGACCTGGCTGTGGGCGTCCGGGAGGGCGTGGAAGAGGATACCAACAAGCGCAACAAGAACGACTTCGTCCTCTGGTTCACCCAGTCCAAGTTTGAGGATCAGGCCCTGAAGTGGGACTCCCCCTGGGGCGTGGGCTATCCCGGCTGGCACATCGAGTGCTCCGGCATTTCTATGAAGCACCTGGGCGAGGACCTGGACATCCACTGCGGCGGCATTGACAATGCCTTTCCCCATCACACCAACGAGATCGCCCAGTCCGAGGCCTATCTGGGCCACCACTGGTGCAACTGGTGGGTCCATGTGCTGCACCTGAACACCACCAACGGCAAGATGAGCAAGTCCAGCGGCGAGTTCCTCACCGTCTCGCTGCTCCAGGAGAAGGGCTATGACCCCCTGGTCTATCGCCTGTTCTGCCTCCAGAGCCACTATCGCAAGTCCTTGGTGTTCTCCTGGGAGAACCTGGACAACGCCGCCGGCGCCTATCAAAAGCTCATCGGCCGCATCGCCGCCCTCAAGCCCGGCGACGGGGAGGTGGACGCTGAAGCCCAGGCTGCACTGCGGGAGAAGTTCCGGGCCGCGCTGGACAACGACTTGAACACCTCTCTGGCGGTGACGGCGCTGTACGACGTGCTCAAGTATAAGACCAACGACGCCACCAAGCTCAGCCTCTTGGGCGAGTTTGACCAGGTGCTGAGCCTGAGCCTGCTGGAGAAGGCGGAGGCCAAGCGCCAGGAGGCGGCCAAGGCCTCCACTGCCACCGCCGGCGGCTACACCGTCACCGGCGAGGGCGACAGCGCCATCGACGCGTTGGTGCTCCAGCGGGGTGAGGCCAAGAAGGCCAAGAACTTCGCTGAGGCCGACCGGATCCGCGACGAGCTCAAGGCTCAGGGCATCGAGATCACCGACGTGCCCGGCGGCGCCGTCTGGAAGCGCGTCTGAGCATCTGATTTTATATAGGGGGACACCGGTCCGGGGAAAAACTCTCTCCGGGCCGGTGCTTTTTTCTTGACACCGTTCGACAAAAAGGGTACTATAAACAGGTAATCAGACAATATATTGTGCGATTAGGGGGCTGCTATGGAGATTCAGCAGGCGGTGGGAGAAAACGTCAAGCGCATTCGCCGGGCGCGGAAGATGAGCATCGAGCGGGCGGCGGCAGAGGCCGGCGTGTCCCGCAGCATGCTGGGTCAGATCGAGCGAGGAGAGACCAACCCCTCCGTGGGGACGCTGGCCAAGCTGGCGGCGGCCCTGCGGGCGCCGCTGGAGCAGCTGGTGGTTTGCCCGGAGGACGGGGGCCTTCAACTGGTGCGGGAGCTGGATACCAAGCCGGTCCGGCTGGACGGCGGCAAGGTGATCAAGCGCCCCCTGCTGCCCTTTGAGGAGGCCTCGGGGCTGGAGAGCTACCATGTGGATGTGTTCATCAGCGGGAAATTTTCCCCGGACCCGCTGCCCGTGGGCACCGTGGCCTATCTGACGGTCCTCTCCGGCACCGCCGGCGTCACCGTGGGGGAGGAGAGCTTTCAGATGCTGGAGTGGGACGCGGTGCGTTTTCCTGCGGACCAGCCCTGGCGGGTGGACAACCAGAGCAACTCCACCGTCCGCTTGCACCTGACCTACCGTTATGCCAAGCCCTGAGGGGATACTCGATAAAAAAGAGGGGCGGGAGCCATTGGCTCCCGCCCCTCTTTTTCCGTTTTTCTCTGTTCAGAGTTTTACATAGGGCCGCAGACGGCGGCTGATGAGTAGTGCCAGGGCCATTTTGATGCAGTCCGGCACCACAAAGGGGACCACGCACCAGCTCAGAGCGGTGACCAGTCCCACGGGCCCGGAGGTTCTGGCGTAGACCACCAGGAACCAAGCGGTGCCAAAGGCGTAGCACACCACCAGGCCCAGCAGCATTCCCAGGGCAGTGGCCCAGAGATTGTCATCCAGGAAGTGTGTCACCAGCCAGCAGACCAGAGCCAGACACAAAAAGCCCACCAGGTAGCCGCCGGTGGCTCCCAGCAGCTGCCCCGGCCCGGCGCCAAATCCGGAGAACACCGGCAATCCCACGGCTCCCAGCAGCAGATACACCAGCACCGCCCAGGTGCCCCGGCGTCCACCCAGCAATCCCAGGGCGGTAAAGATGCCGAAGGTCTGCATGGTGAAGGGGACGGTGGTGGGAATGGTGATCCAGGCGCAGACGGTGATGAGTACCGCCGCCGCGGCGATATAGGTCAGCTCCGCCGTCCGTGTGGGGACGGCGCGGGAGGTGTTTTGAGACATGAGGCGCCTCTCCTTTCTCCAAGAGGATGAGGCGAGTATAGCACCGCTGGGGAAACTTGTCAACCATAAATAGAAAACTGGTTTACAACTTGGCATTCACCAGTCCCGACGCAACACCGTCTCGGGGCATACCTCACGGATCTTCTGCTGGAGGCTCTTGAGGTCCTCAAAGGTATCGGGCTTTTTGGTGGGATCCCGCAGCAGTGCGGCGGGGTGGTACATGGCCATCAGCAGCATCCCGTCCCGCTCGAACCACTGGCCATGCTCCCGGGTGATCTTGAAGTCGGGCTTGATGAGCTCCGTGGCGGCGATGCGGCCTAAACACACCAACAGCTTTGGCTGCAGCAGGGCCATCTGCCGGCGCAGAAAGGGGAAGCAGGCCTCCCGCTCTGTGTTCAGGGGGTCCCGGTTCTGGGGCGGGCGGCACTTGACGATGTTGGCGATGTAGACCTGGGTCCGGTCCAGACCGATCATGGCCAGCATGTCGTCCAGCAGCTGCCCGGCCTTGCCCACAAAGGGCACGCCCTGCTCGTCCTCGTTCTGGCCGGGGCCCTCGCCCACGAACAGCACCCGGGCCGTCTGGGACCCGTCGCCAAACACCACATGGGTCCGGCCTCCCGCCAGACCGCAGCCCTGGCACTGCATACACTCCGCCCGCAGGCTCTCCCAGGTATCCGCCATATCGTCTCCTCCTTGTCCGGCCTCCCTGCAAGAGGCCTGTCCTGCCGGCGGGGCCGGCGGGCTTGCGTTTCTTTTCTTTGGAGACAGTGTACCACGATTTTTCCCGCCCCGCAATCCACCCAAAGAGGATAGGCCGCCCACTTTGTGGAGAGACTGGAAGGAGAGAGCCACATCTTGGAAAGGAGAGCGGAGATGGCGGGACTTTTCTGGCGCTTTTGTATGTACAGCTTCCTGGGGTACCTTTTGGAGCGGCTCTATGCCGCCGCCACCCGGTCCCCCCGGCAGGTGCGCAAGGGCTTTTTGCTGCTGCCCCTGTGTCCGGTCTATGGGCTGGGGGTGCTGGCGGTGGAGGCGCTGCCACCGGCCCTGACCGGGAATTTTTTCTCCCTGGCGCTGTGGGGCGGCCTCACCGCCACGGCGGTGGAGTACGCAGTCCACTGGGCCTATGACGTGGGGCTGGGGGTAAAGTTCTGGGACTACACCGGCGTGTGGGGCAACGTCAACGGGCGGATCTCGGTGCCCTTCTCCCTGGCCTGGGGCGTGCTGCTGGCGGCGCTCTACCCCTGGCTCCAGCCCCGGCTGGCGGAGGCAGCGGCCTCCCTGGCACCGGTGTGGACCTGGGCGGCGGTGCCGGTGGCGGCAGTGGATGGGGCGGTGTCCCTGGGGCTGCTGTGGCGGTACCATGACCCGGAGGTGCTGACCCTTGCGGCTTGGCCAAAGCATGAGAAAAAGGCTGCCTGAATTCATTCAGACAGCCTTTTTTCCTTGTTTTTTTCCCGCAGCCGCCGCTTGTAGGCGCACAGGTGCTCTTGGCAGGCAGCGCAGCGCAGAGACTGGTTGGAGCTTTCAAAAAACCGCTCCGGGTGACGGCGGTAGGTGATCTCCCATTGAAGTGCCAGCACAACGGCCAGCGCCACCAGGGACCAGGCGTAGAAGCAGGGGATCACCACCAGGGGCGTACACATCATGGGGTAATCCCAGTCGTAGATGCGGCAGGTGGTGCAGCATCGGTTCTTCATCCAGATCAGCTGGAAGGGACACAAAAAGAGAATGCAGATGATGTCGCAGACACTGTAAAATCCCGTCAGGCACAGCAGGTATACCGGTGGAATGTCCAGCCACCGCCACAGGATCAGTACCAGGGCGTTGCCGCCCAGCCACACCAGAAGCACCCACAATGCACCCCGGTCGGCCCGCCGGATCTCCGATGGGTCGGGAGCGCGGCCGGTGGGCTTGAACCGGGCGGAAAACCGCTTTTGACAGCCCAGGCTCTCCCACCGGGAGGGGAAGAAGCGCAGCACCATGGCCACCATCAGCAAAAGCCAGAAACCGGTCAGGGGGGTCAGACGCACCGGCCCAGCCAGTAGGTCCGCCCACACCTGCTCCGGGTGGGCCGCTACGTACCAGACCAGACCCAGGAATACCAGGCTCCGGCCCACCAGGTTCCAAGTGTAAAATTTCCGAGTAGGCCTCATGATTTGGCGCCTGCCTTTTCCCGGGCCGGCGTGTGGGCCTCCAGCCACGCGGCGATGTCGTCATAGACCTTCTGCCGGTCCTCTGGCGCCTCGTTGAGGATCTCGTGGCGCAGCCCCGGATACAGCTTGAGCTCTACGCTGCGCATGCCCGCCTTCTGGAAGGCGTCAAAGGCCCGCCGAACCCCTTTGCCGCATTCGCCCACCGGGTCCATCTCACCGGAGACGAAGAGAATGGGGGTGTTGCGGTTCATCTTGCGGATATTTTTGGGGTCGGTGAGGAAGCGGATGCCCCGGAGCATCTCCCGGAACAGCCCGATGGAGGCGTTGCCGCCGCACAGGGGGTCGGCAATATAGGCATCCACATTGGGCTCGTAGGCGGAGAGCCAGTCAAAGCCGGTGCGGTTGGGGGCAAAGATGGCGTTGTAGGAGCCGAAGGAGAGGCGGTTGACGATGTCATTGGGCTTGTCCCACCCGGTCCGGCGGCCGTAGACCGCCGCCAGGGCAAGTCCGGCGGAGACCATGGGACGGGTCATGTGGCCGGTGCCCATGAGAATAGCTCCGTCCACGGTGCCGGGATAGCGAATGAGGTAGGTCCGCACCAGGAAGGAGCCCATGGAGTGGCCCAGCAGGAAATAGGGGAGGCCCGGGAACTTCTGGCGGGTGATGCCATAGAGACCGTGGATGTCCTGCACCACCGTCTCCCAGCTGCCCTTGGGGCCGAAATACAGCTTGGCGGCGCCGGGAGCCACAGAGGTACCGTGGCCGATGTGATCGTTTCCGGTGACCACAAAACCCTGCTCACACAGCCAGCGGGCAAAAGGGTCGTACCGGTCGATATATTCCGCTACTCCGTGGGCCAGCTGCAATACCGCCCGGGGTTTGCCCTCCGGGATCCAGCGAATGCCGTGGATGGAGGTTTTGCCGTCGGCGGAGGGATAGTGAAATTCTTTTTTGATCATGGAAAAACCATCCTCCCTGTGGTATGATGCTTGGTAGAATTTTACCATGAACCCACCAAAAAAGATAGGGGGAGTTTTTTTATGGCGTCTTATCTTCTGGCTCTGGACCAAGGGACCACCAGCTCCCGGGCCATTTTGTTCGGCACCGGCGGCGAGGTGGTGTCCAAAGCCCAGCATCCCTTCCACCAGATCTATCCCCAGCCCGGCTGGGTGGAGCATGATCCCCTGGAGATCTGGGAGACGGAGCGGCGGGCCATGGCCCAGGCGGTCCACAGTGCCCACATCGATCCCAAGGACATTGTGGGCATCGGCATCACCAACCAGCGGGAGACCACCATTTTGTGGGACAAGGCCACCGGCGAGCCGGTATACAACGCCATCGTCTGGCAGTGCCGCCGGACGGCGCCACTGTGCGACCAGCTGAAGGCGGAGGGAGCGGCGGAGCGCATCAGCGAGACCACCGGACTCCTTATCGATGCCTACTTCTCCGGCACCAAGATCAAATGGATCCTGGACCATATCCCCGGCGCCCGGGCCCGGGCAGAGCGGGGGGAACTGCTGTGCGGCACGGTGGACTCCTGGCTGATCTGGAATCTCACCGGGGGCAAGGCCCACGTCAGCGACTACTCCAACGCCTCCCGCACCATGCTCTTTGACATCCATCGTCTTTGCTGGGACGAGGAGCTGTGCCGGCTGCTGGATGTGCCCATGTGCATCCTGCCTCAGCCGGTGCCCTCCTGCGGGCCCTATGGCACGGTGGCGCCGGGCCTGCCGGGATTGGAGGACCTGGCGGGCATCCCCGTCTGCGGCAGCGCGGGAGATCAGGCGGCGGCGCTGTTCGGCCAGACCTGCTTTGCCCCCGGTGAGGCCAAGAACACCTACGGTACGGGCTGCTTCACTTTGATGAATGTGGGGCAGCAGCCGGTGCGGTCCCGGGCGGGACTGCTGACCTCCGTGGCCTGGTCTCTGGGAGGTGAGACCACCTATGCCCTGGAGGGCAGTGTATTTAATGCTGGCAGCACCATCCAGTGGCTCCGGGACGAGCTGGGGCTGATCTCCAGTGCGCCGGAGTGCGACCGGCTGGCGGAGAGCGTGGCGGACAGCGGCGGTGTGTTCGTGGTCCCGGCCTTTACCGGCCTGGGGGCACCCTACTGGGATATGTACGCGCGAGGCACTATTGTGGGTCTCACACGGGGCACCACCAAGGCCCATATCGCCCGGGCTGTGCTGGAGTCCATCGCCTACCAGGTGGCGGACCTGATGGAGGCCATGCGGCAGGACCTGCCGGTCACCTGCCTGCGGGTGGACGGCGGCGCCAGCGTCAGCGACCCGTTGCTCCAGTTCCAGGCGGACCTGCTGCGGATCCCTGTGGACCGGCCGTCCATGGTGGAGACCACCGCCTTCGGCGCGGCGGCCCTGGCGGGGCTGGCTGTGGGCGTGTGGAGCGGCTGTGAGGAGCTGCGGGCCCTGCGTCGGAGCCAGCACGTCTTTTTGCCGGAGCGGGATCAGAGTGCCTGTCAGGCGGACTACCGCCAGTGGAAGCGAGCGGTGGAGCGTGCCAGCGGCTGGATCGAGGCGTAAAAGCAGGGGAAAAGCGTCGAAGAAAGTTTACATTTCAAGGATTGCGAAAGACCCACCAGTGTGCTATGATGGGGACAAGCTCGAGTGGGAGTTCTTTCCAGAATTTTCAAAGGATGCAACCTGCATTCCCGGGCACACTGCGCCTGGAGAGGAAATAGAAGCAAAACAAAGAAGAGCGCAATTTGGAAAGGAGATATCAGTATGGCGTTTTTTGACGAGTTGGGCAAGAAGGCTCAGACCGTGGCGGAGGTTGCCGCAGAGAAGGCGAAGGCCGCTGCCGCCGTTGCCGGTGAGAAGGCACAGAACGCCGCTGAGCTGGCCAAGATCAATATGGCCATCGCCAGCGAGCAGCGGGAGCTGGATAAGGATTATCGGACCATTGGCGAGTGGTTTGTCACCGAGTATGAGGGCGAGATCCCCGAGGCGGTGAAGGACCTGGTGGATGCCGTGGCGGCCTCCAAGGCCCGGATCGCTGAGCTGGAGGACAGCAAGCCCAAGCGGGAAAATGACGAGGAAAAGGTGGTCGTTCCCGAGGGGATGAAGGTCTGCCCGGTGTGCGGCGCGGCCTCCGACAGCAAGTTCTGCCCCCAGTGCGGCGCTCCTATGGGCGAGTAAGACACAGTAAAAAAGAGCGGACGCACAGCGTCCGCTCTTTTTTGTATCTCTAATAACCGCAATGTGGAGGGAGCGCCTCTGGTCACTATTCTGGGCAGGATCTACTAGTATTCGCTCGGGACGAGAGGTTACGCCGCTTCCGCTCCGGCGGCAGCCGAAGAAAGCATGGAAGATACAAATGCGCCTTATAGCAGAAAAACGCGCCGCAGGAGGACTCCTGCGGCGCGTTCTCTTTTTACTCTTAGGGAAAAGCCCTTACAGCTTTGCCATCTGCTCGTTGATGGAGTCCTCGCAGGAGGACATGGCCTTCAGCGTCTTGTCCAGCAGCGTATCCAGCTCCCAGCCCAGCCGCTCAGCGCCGGTCCGAATCACGTCCCGGGAGCAGCCGGCGGCAAATTTCTTGTCCTTGAACTTCTTTTTCAGAGAGCTCAGCTCCATGTCCTGGCAGCTCTTGGAGGGACGCATGCGGGCGGCGGCGCCGATGAGGCCGGTGAGCTCGTCGCAGGCAAAGAGGACCTTCTCCATCTCCTCCTTGGGCTCCACGTCGCAGCACAGGCCGTAGCCGTGAGAGCACACTGCGTGGATGAACTCGTCGGAGCAGCCGGCTTCCCGCAGCAGCTCGGGGGCCTTGACGCAGTGCTCCTCAGGCCACTTCTCAAAGTCGATGTCGTGGAGCAGGCCCACAGTGGCCCAGAAATCGGCGTCCTCACCGTAGCCCAGGTCGTTGGCAAACCAACGCATAACGCCCTCTACCGTCAGGGCATGCTGGATGTGGAAGGGCTCGCCGTTGTATTTGCGCAGCAGAGCCAGAGCGGATTCTCTGTCGATACAAGCTTTCATTGTGGATTCTCCTTTGTGTGAATAACTTCCCCTATGGATTTTGGAGTCATTATAGTCCTTTCCCCGCTCCTGCGCAAGGTGCTTTTGTCTCTTTCAGCAACAGGGGCGGGAAGACCTGGCCTGCCGCAGGGCCCGGGAGAGCATAGCAAGCAGCGTGTCGGCGTGTCGGTACTCTGTCTCGCTCAGGGCGGTCAGCAGTTTGCCAAGGCACGGGTCCGTGGTGCCTTCGGCGGCCCGTATGTAGTTGAGACCGCCACAGGCCTCGGCGTGATACCGATGCCGCAGGGCCTGACACCAGGGCAGCAGCTGAGGCTGCTGGCAGACGATGGCCGGCTGATAGCAGTGGCCGGTGATCAGGTAGTGGACTGCCATCAGCCTTCTGGCGTGTTCCCCCTCATCGGCGGCAATCTCCCGCAGAATTCGGGCATCGCCGGCGTTGGGGGCGCACCGGGCCAGAGCCAGATAGTGGCGGCAATCCGCCAGCTCATCCTCAATAAAGCCCGTGAGCACATCCAAAGAGGCCTGGGCCGCGCTGCCCATGCAGCAGGGGTCTGCCTCCGCCCCGGGCAGATTCTCCATGGCCACCTCCGGCACGGCGCCTGCATCGGTCTGCCGCACCTCTGGATAGGGGTTCAGCTCCGGGGCCACCCGCTGCCAGATGCGGTCGTATTGGCGGTAATCAAAGGTGTCTCCGCCGGTATTTTTGCTCAATTCCATAGATAAACGCCTCCCTTTCCCGCCATCCTATGCAGAGTGCCTTTCCTGTGTGCCCGGAAAAAACTAAAAGTGTGACATTTGCAACTGAATATTTCATACTGAAATAGTAGAGTATAGGCAGACAAGAGAGGAATTGCATTTTTTGGGACAAACTGGTATAATAACACAGTTATGGGAAAAAGGGCGTTTTTTGCCTGTTAAGGAGGTTTCCAATATGCTGGAGTTAAAGCATATTTCGTACCAGGTCTCCTCGGAAGAAGGGGAGCTTGGAATTCTCAATGACATCTCCCTCACGGTCCCGGACCACAAGCTGGTGGTCTTTACCGGACCCAATGGCGGGGGAAAGACGACGCTGGCCAAGATCATCATGGGCCTGGTCAAGCCTACCGCCGGCCAGATTCTTTGGAACGGCCAGGATGTGACGAATCTGTCCATCACCGAGCGGGCGCGCCTGGGCATCAGCTACGGCTTCCAGCAGCCCCCCCGGTTCAAGGGCCTGACGGTCCGCAAGCTGCTGACCATTGCCTCGGGCAATGAGAAGCTGTCCAAGGACCAGTGCTGCCAGTATCTGACCAAGGTGGGTCTGTGCGCCAACGACTATCTGGAGCGGGAGGTGGACGTGAGCCTCTCCGGCGGCGAGGTCAAGCGCATTGAGATCGCCACCATTCTGGCCCGGAACGGCGAACTGATGATCTTCGACGAGCCGGAGGCCGGCATTGACCTGTGGAGCTTCGCCCGCCTGACGGAAACCTTTGAGCAGATCCACCGTCAGGGCAAGGCCACCATGGTCATCATCTCCCACCAGGAGCGCATCATCTCCCTGGCGGACGAGGTGGTCGTGGTCGCAGGCGGCGCTATCCGCCAGCGGGGCAGCGCGGAGGAGATCCTGCCCCTGATTTTGAGTGACACTCTGGGCAGCTGCCCGGTGATGACGAAAGAAGGTGCTGCAAAATGATGGAGACTCAGGTGGATCGCGAGTTGCTGGAAAAGATCGCGGACCTGATCGGCAAGCCCGTTGGGGCATTCAACATCCGTAAGGACACCGGCTGTGACGGCCGGCAGAGCACAGAGCATATCAAGATCGACAGCCGCACCGACGGTAAGAGCGGCATCGACATCCGCATTTTGGATGGCACCGTGGGCGAGACCTGCCACATCCCGGTGATTATCACCAAGAGCGGCATTGAAGAGACGGTGTATAACGATTTCTATATCGGCGAGAACTGCAATGTGGACATTGTGGCCGGCTGCGGCATCCACAACTGCGGTGACCAGACCTCCCGCCACGACGGCATCCACACCTTCCATGTGGGCAAGAACTCCCATGTCCACTATACGGAAAAGCATTACGCCGAGGGAGACGGCAAGGGCGACAAGATCTTCAATCCCCAGACCATCGTCTACCTGGAGGAGGGCGCCTCTATCCAGATGGACACCACCCAGATCCGGGGCGTGGACTCCACCAAGCGCTATACCAAGATCATCTGCGGCAAGGGCGCCGAGGCCATCGTCACCGAGCGGCTGCTGACCCATGGGACCCAGCTGGCGGAGAGCGATATGGAGATCGTCCTGGATGGGGAGGACGCCAAGGGACGGGTCATCTCCCGCTCCGTGGCCCAGGATCAGTCCAGCCAGGTGTTCTATCCCCGAATGGTGGGCAATGCCAAGTGCTTTGGCCATGTCCAGTGCGACTCCATCATCATGGGAGACGCCCGGATCCGCTCCATCCCGGAGATCACTGCCAACTGCACTGAGGCTCAGCTGATCCATGAGGCCGCTATCGGCAAGATCGCCGGAGACCAGCTTTTGAAGCTGGAGACTCTGGGTCTGACCGAGGAGGAGGCTGAGGACTGCATCCTCAAGGGCTTCCTAGCCTGAGAAAGATAATAAAAGGGCTGCCGCATCGCGGCAGCCCTTTTATTATCTTTAGAAAAACATTGATTTTAATTTTAATAAAATTAAATATTGACTTTCATAAAATTGAAGCTTATACTGAGAGCAGAACAAGAGAGGGAGGTGCCCCATGTCCATTGAAGTGGTGCCTGAGTGGATGGCGGACCTGGACGAGGAGGACGTGACGTTCATCCGGCGTTTTCTTCTCTCCTCCGGTTCCCTGAAGGAGGTGGCGAGCCAGTACGGCGTCAGCTACCCCACGGTGCGGCTGCGGCTGGACCGTCTCATCCAAAAGATCCAGCTCAGCGAGGACCGGGCGGCGGAGCCCTATGTGGCCCTCATCAAGCGCCTGGCGCTGAGCGGCAAACTGGACTTTGACACGGCCAAGGTGCTGGTGTCGGAGTACCGCAAAACAAAGGAGGCAGATGGCGTATGATAGTAGCGTCTAGAATGATTGTAACCGGGATCTTAGTCCTTTTGGTGGTCGTGGTGGGCGGCATCTGCCTGCAGATATTCCTCTCCCGGCGGCGCAGCCGCTGGCCGGGACTGGTTTTGCCGGTGATCTCCTTCCTGGTGTCCCTTTTGTATCTCTTCAACCTGGCGGACACCGGCAGCGTGGTGCGGAACATCCTGATGGCTCTGGTGACGCTGCTGGTGTCCAACCTGCCCACGCTGGTGCTGCTGGCCATTTACTGGGCGGGCCGGGAACGGGTGCGCAAGCAAAGCGAGCTGGATAAGATGAACATTCAGGACCTGTAAGATCGCCTCTACACGACAAATACTGAAAAACCACCGGCGGAAGCTTTGGGCTTCTGCCGGTGGTTTTTGTTCAGGTTGTGTGCTCTGGAAGGCCGGACTGGATCAGGTTCATGAACCGCTCTGCCGCGGCGGTGGGGGTCACATCCCGCAGCGTGCACATATCCACCGTCCGGGAGGGGATGGAGAAGGAGGTCTGCAATTCCCGGATCTCACCGCTGTCCAGATACTTCTGCACGAATTCCCGGGTGACGCCCGCCACGCCAAGACCGATCTTGGCCAGGGATACCAGCAGCCCCCGGGAGCTCAGCTCGATCTCCGGGTTCAGCTTCAGGCCGTTTTGCAGGAAGTAGTCCTCCAAGAAAAGACGGGAGCTGGCCTTGCGCTCCAAGAGGATCAGGGGGAAGGCGGCGATCTCCTCCAGGGAGTAGATGTGATGGAAGTCACAGTCATATCCGCTGCCTGCCACGAAGATGGCGTGGGTATCGAAGCAGGGCCAGGTGTTCAGATTGCCCGGGTCGGCGGGGGAGGAGGCAAAGGCAATGTCCACGGCGCCGGACTTGAGCAGGCTCAGGACCTTCTGGCTGCGGCCGCTGGTGATCTTCAGGCGGATGCCGGGGTACTCCCGGTGAAAGGCCTCCAGATAGGGGGTCAGGAACCAGCTGGTGACCGTGTCGCTGGCGCCGATAACCAGATTGCCCATCAGCAGCTCCCGGGTCTGGGAGAGCTTGTCCTCGCCGGTCTGGAGCAGCGTCAGGGCACTGCGGACATAGTCGTAGAGCAGCTGCCCCTCGCCGGTCAGGGTGACGCCCCGGGGACTGCGGGAGAACAGACGCACCTGCAGCTCCGTCTCCAGCTGCTTCACCGACTGGCTGACGGCAGACTGGGAGATATAGAGATTTTTGGCGGCCACGGAGATGTTCCCCGCCTCGGCCACCTCCCGGAAAATGCGGTACAGTTCCAGCTTGACTGCCATATGGCGCCTCCCATTCCCAAAAATCACGGCCGCCGGCAAAGAAGCACAGGTGAACGCTGCGGCGGCCTCTATCTCCCACGATTATAGGCGCTGAGGTGGGAAAAGGCAAGGACTTTGTGTGAAAGAGGCGGCGGAAGGCGGGCAAAAAAAGTGTGCGTCAGGGGAAGATTTCCTCTTGACACCGGCTGCGGCGGGTGCTATATTGAGAGGCAATCAAGCAAAAGGCTTGGAAAAGGACGCCCGCCTTGAAATGCACCAGAGAGGTTCCGCCGCTGGCTGAAAACGGAACTGGCAGGAAAGGGCAAGGGTCACCGCCTTGGAGCTGCCCGCTGAAAGGGGAAACCTGAGTAAACCGGGACGGGACCTCCCGTTACAGAGGACACGAGCGGCACCCCCTTAAAAGGGTGCAAGCAGGGTGGAACCGTGGAATACGAAATCGTATCTCACCCCTGATTTGTTCGGGGGTGAGATTTTTTTATCCTCTTCCCCGGCAGAAAAAGGAGGAACGCACTATGTCCGAAGAAAAGAACGTCTACAGCTTTGACAATCCTGAGTACCGCAAGACCTATTGGCACACCTGCTCTCACGTGCTGGCCCAGGCGGTCAAGCGTCTGTACCCCGAGGTGAAGCTGGCCATCGGCCCCTCCATCGACGAGGGCTTCTATTACGATATGGATTCTCCCTTCCCCTTCACTCCTGAGATCATGGAGAAGATCGAGGAAGAGATGCGCAAGATCTGCAAGGAGAAGATCCCTCTGGAGCGCTTTGAGCTGCCCCGTGAGGAGGCCATCAAGTTCATGGAGGAGAAGGGTGAGCCCTACAAGGTGGAGCTGATCAACGACCTGCCTGAGGACGCCGTCATCTCCTTCTACAAGCAGGGCGAGTTCACCGACCTGTGCGCCGGTCCCCACCTGGATTCCACCGGCCGCATCAAGGGCAACGGCATCAAGCTCACTGCCTGCAACGCCGCCTACTGGCGCGGCGACTCCAACCGGGAGACCCTCCAGCGGATCTACGGCATCGCCTTCCCCAAGAAGGAGGAGCTGGACGAGTACCTGGCCAAGATCGAAGAGGCCAAGAAGCGGGACCACCGCAAGCTGGGCAAGGAACTGGGTCTGTATATGCTCATGGATGAGGGCCCCGGCTTCCCCTTCTTCCTGCCCAAGGGCATGGTGCTGAAGAACACCCTGATCGACTACTGGCGCCAGATCCACAAGAAGTACGGCTATGTGGAGATCTCCACCCCCATGATCCTCAACCGGCAGCTGTGGGAGCGTTCCGGCCACTGGGATCACTATAAGCAGAATATGTATACTACCGTCATCGACGGCGAGGATTACGCCATCAAGCCCATGAACTGCCCCGGCGGCATGCTGGTGTACAAGGCGGAGCCCCATTCCTACCGTGACCTGCCCCTGCGGGTGGGCGAGCTGGGTCTGGTCCACCGCCATGAGCTCTCCGGCGCCCTCCACGGACTGTTCCGCGTCCGCTGCTTCACCCAGGACGATGCCCACATCTTCATGACCTGGGATCAGATGAAGGACGTCATCCAGGAGACCGTCCGCCTCTTCGACGAGGTCTATTCCACCTTCGGCCTGAGCTACACCATCGAGCTCAGCACCATGCCCGAGGACCACATGGGCGATGAGAAGGACTGGGAGTTCGCCCAGGATACCCTGCGCAACGCCATCACCGAGATGGGCAAGGAGTACAGTATCAACGAGGGCGACGGCGCCTTCTATGGCCCCAAGCTGGACTTCCATCTGGCCGATTCCCTGGGCCGGACCTGGCAGTGCG
>CABSMJ010000012.1 GCA_902478785.1 uncultured Oscillospiraceae bacterium | reverse complement strand
TGCCCTTCCTGATGCCCGTCGAGGACGTGTTCACCATCTCCGGCCGTGGTACCGTGGCTACCGGCCGTGTGGAGCGTGGTATCCTGAAGATGTCCGAGGAAGTGGAGATCGTCGGCCTGGCCGAGGAGAAGAAGAAGACCGTCGTTACCGGTATCGAGATGTTCCACAAGCTGCTGGACTTCGCTGAGGCCGGCGACAACATCGGCGCTCTGCTGCGTGGTATTGCCAAGACCGACATCGAGCGTGGTCAGGTTCTGGCTAAGCCCGGCTCCATTCATCCCCACACCAAGTTCACCGGCCAGGTGTACGTCCTGACCAAGGAAGAGGGCGGCCGTCATACCCCCTTCTTCAACAACTATCGTCCTCAGTTCTACTTCCGTACCACCGACGTTACCGGCGTCATCTCCCTGCCCGAGGGCACTGAGATGTGCATGCCTGGCGATAACGTCGACATGAACGTTGAGCTGATCACCCCCATCGCCATCGAGAAGGGCCTGCGCTTCGCTATCCGTGAGGGCGGCCGTACCGTTGGTTCCGGTGTCGTCATCGACATCCAGGAGTAATTTCTCCGCTTAAAAAAGTCCAGCCCGTAAGGGCTGGACTTTTTTTGCCCTCCGGCCTTGGCCTTCGGCTTCTCAGCGGCGGAAGCGTCAAGTGGCCTTTTCCCCCTCCTGGGGGAACTCCAGGGTGGTCTGAAAGCCGTTTTCTCCGGTGCAGAAGATGTCACCGGCCACCACAGTGTCCTCACACAGATAGAGATTGGCCTGGACCCCCTGGGAGATGCCGGGATAGTTGGTGACGGTGTAGGTAAAGCGCTCTACCCGCTTGCCGCAGTAGGGGGACAGGTCAAAGCCCTGCCGCTGCTGCAGGTCGCTGTAAGCCGCCCAGGCGCCCTCCAGCTGCTCGGGAAGCAGCAGCTGCAGCGTCTCCACCGGTTCGGACTCCACCTGCCAGCCGTAGGCCTCCAGAAAAGCTACGCGGCCGCTGTTGTCGCTGACCTGCCCCGGGGCGCCGCCGGGATTAGACGGATTGCTCTCTCCTGGCAGCCCGGCCAGAACGATTACCAGTCCCACAACCAGGCCTGCCAGGATCACGGCCAGCGCCGCTTTTTTTCGCGTGAATTTTGCGGTGAAAATCATCATGAGCCTCTCCTCCTTCTCCGTATTTTTTATTCCCTTTTGTCCCGGTTTATGATAGGATGGAGAAAATGCCAAGAAGAAGGAGGGAGTTGCGTTGGAAAAGCTGCGTCTGGACCGGCTGTTGGCCTCCACCGGTGCCTGGTCCCGGCGGGAGGTAAAACTGCTGGTGCGCCAGGGACGGGTCCTTGCCGACGGCAGTCCCGTGGCCTCTGCCGAGGAGAAATTCGACCCGTCGGCGGTGGTTTTGACAGTGGATGGTGCGCCTGTCTTCTGGGAGCGCTATACCTATGTGATGCTCCATAAGCCTGCGGGGTACCTCAGCGCCACCTCCGACGGCCGGGGGCAGACGGTGCTGGATCTGCTGACGCCGGAGCTGCGGCGGCGGAACCTGTTTCCCGTGGGCCGGCTGGACAAGGACACGGAGGGACTGCTGCTTTTGACCAACGACGGCCCCCTGGCCCATGCGCTGCTGGCACCGGGCAAGCATGTGGACAAGGTCTATTTCGTCCGCACCGCCGGATGCCTGACAGAGGAGGACTGCAAGGCCTTTGCCGCCGGGATGCTTTTGGGAGATGGCCTCCAGTGCATGCCCGCCGGGCTGGAAATTCTAAAGGCGGAACCGGAGGAGAGCCAGGCGCTGGTGACGCTGCGGGAAGGAAAATTCCACCAGATCAAGCGAATGTTGGCGGCCCGGGGAAAGCCGGTTCGATACCTGAAACGGCTGCAAATGGGCAATTTGACGTTGGATTCTCAGCTCCTTCCAGGGCAATACCGCTTTTTGCGGGAGGAGGAAGTTGCCTCCCTGAAAAACCCAGGAAAATAAGGTAGGATTTTCAAAATCTTCACCAAAAAGCGGGAAACTTTTTTGTTGAAAAAAGAAAAATTCTCTTGCAAATTGTAAAAAGTCACGATATAATGTTGGTGTTGACATATTGCACAAAGGCAATTCGACGGATCGGAGGAAGATCCGGTGTGAGGAGGACCACCATGTCTGGAAGAATTTTTCAAAATGTAGTCCTGCAGCTGAAGGAGAATACGGACCGTACTCTGGGGGTAATCGACGGCGAGGGAATTGTCATCGCCTGTAGTGAGTTATCCATGATCGGCCAGCGCTGGGCGGAATATGTACCTGCTATCAACAGCGCCGACGGTGCCATCATCACCTCCGACGGAAAGACATTCAAGGCCCTCTCCGGGTGGGGAGCGCAGTTTGACTATGCCGCCTTTGTTTTCGGTGACAACGAGATCAGCAAGACCGTCTGCGCCATGTCCACGGTGTCCCTCAACGCCGCCAAGACCTATTATGAGGAAAAGCATGACCGGGGTGCCTTCATCAAGGACATCATCTCCGACAACATCATGCTGGGGGATATCTACATGCGGGCCAAGGAGCTGCGGGTCCCGGCGGATGTGCCCCGTGGTGTGTTTGTGGTCCGCTCTCTGCGCAAGGGCGAGTCTGTGCCCATCGATCTGATCCAGAGCCAGTTCCCCGACCGGCAGAACGACTTTGTCCTCAGCGTGGGCGAGGGCGACGTGGTGCTGATCCGCCAAGTGGGCGAGGGCTCCGGCATCAAGGAGCTGAACAAGGTGGCTGCCCAGATGGAGGAGGCCCTGCGGGACGGAACGGAGAGCACCGTGGTGGTGGGCATCGGCACGGTGGCCAACCATCTGCGGGAGCTGGCCAAGTCCTATAAGGAGGCCCAGATCGCCATTGAGGTGGGCAAAGTCTTCGACACGGAGAAGTACATCATCAATTATGAGAATCTGGGCATCGGCCGTCTGATCTATCAGCTGCCCACCACGCTGTGTGAGATGTTCCTCCAGGAGGTCTTTAAGAAGAACCCCATCGACGCCCTGGATCAGGAGACCCTCTTCACCATCCATAAGTTCTTTGAAAATAACCTCAATGTCTCCGAGACCGCCCGGAAGCTCTTCGTCCACCGCAACACCCTGGTGTACCGGCTGGAGAAGATCAAGAAGCTGACGGGCTTGGATCTGCGGGAGTTTGATGACGCAATCACCTTCAAGGTGGCCCTGATGGTCAAAAAGTACCTGACCAGCCGGGGGATCGACTCCTGAGTGAGCCAATAAACTGCCAAGGGCTTCGGCTTTTCGCCGGAGCCCTTTTTCCCCGCCTGGCCAGAAATTTTACGGAGCCTGGCGGGCCGGAAAAAGGGCCTGTGGATATTTCCAATAAGGGATTGCCGAAGCGGAAGATAAACGGCTTTGTAACTTTTGTTACTTTTTTGCAAATTCTCGCAAAGTTATCTTGCCAGGGGCAGAAAAACCGTGTATAATACTTTTTCGTGAAGAATTATGTCGACTTTCTGCGGAGAGGGGAACTTTCTGGCGGAATCGGCAGTCCAAAGAATAAAATCAGGAAATGGAACGAGGTTGCAGCATGATACGATTGACAGACGTAGAGATGCAGTATCCCAACGGGGTACAGGCGATCCGTGGGATCTCCATGACCATCGAGGACGGGGAGTTCGTTTTTATGGTGGGACCATCCGGCTCTGGAAAGTCCACCATCATCAAGCTCCTGACCGCCGAGGTGGAGCCTACCGCCGGCCGCATCATGATCAACGGGTTCAGCGTCAACAACATTGCTGAACGGCAAATTCCCTATATGCGCCGCACCGTGGGCGTGATTTTCCAGGACTTCCGGCTGATTGAGAAGAAGTCGGTGTATGAGAACCTGGCTTTTGCCATGCGGGCGGTGGGGTCACCCAGCAAGACCATCAAAAACCGCATTGGGTATGTGCTGGAGCTGGTGGGCCTGGAGAACAAGGCCCGGCGGCTGCCCTCGGAGCTCTCCGGCGGCGAGCAGCAGCGTGTGGCCATTGCCCGGGCACTGGTGAACAATCCCAACACCATCATCGCCGATGAGCCCACCGGCAACCTGGACCCGGGGCGCTCTCTGGAGATTATGACACTTTTGGAAAAAATCAACGAGCTGGGAACCACCATGGTGGTGGTGACCCATGAAAAAGACCTGGTCAACCGGTTCTCCAAGCGCGTAGTGGCGCTGGAAAATGGAAAAATCGTAGGGGACAGCACAGGTTTTGGCTATTTTGGAGGGGCAAAAAGTGAAAAAGCATGATTTCGGATATTTTTTTCATGAGGGCCTGTCCAACATGTTCAGCCACGGTTTCATGTCCTTTGCCGCCGTGGGCATCACGGTGGCCTGTCTACTGATTATGGGC
Organism: uncultured Oscillospiraceae bacterium; assembly: GCA_902478785.1. Classification (GTDB taxonomy): domain Bacteria; phylum Bacillota; class Clostridia; order Oscillospirales; family Oscillospiraceae; genus Oscillibacter. The sequence continues at coordinate 74,291 of CABSMJ010000012.1, read as the reverse complement.
ACCTTTACCCTGGTGGCGGTGAATGCCGACGCCAACCTGCGGGAGCTGGAGTCAGAAAATGAGATCGTGGCCTTTGTGGACGAGACGTACAGTGAAGCCCAGGCCCGAGCGCTGCAAAGCAAGATCGAAAAGATCCCCAATGTGGCCTCCGCCACCTATATCAGCAAGGAGGAGGCCACGGAGGACTTCAAGGACCGCTATCCCGACGAGCCCATGTTTGACGATCTGGACCCGGAGATCCTCCGGGACCGCTTTGCCATCCATCTGGATGATCTGAAGCTGACGGGAGAGACCAAGGAGGCCGTGGAGCAGGTGGACGGCATCGTGAAGGTCAATGCCAATGAGGAGGTCTCCAACGGCTTCATCGCCCTGCGAAACATTGCCACGGTGGTGTGCGTGGCGCTCATTGCCATTTTGCTCATCGTGTCCATGTTCATCATCTCCAACACCATTAAGCTCACAACCTTTGACCGACGAGATGAGATCGCCATCATGCGCATGGTGGGCGCTACCAACGGCTTTATCCGATGGCCCTTTGTGTATGAGGGATTCCTGATCGGTATATTCAGCGCTGTCATCGCCTTTTTGCTCCAATGGATGCTGTATGAGGCGGTGGCCAGCGGCATTGACAATTCCTCCACCATTCAGCTGGTGAGTGTGATTCCCTTTAGCCAAATGTGGGGCATTGTGGCGGCGGTCTTTGCCGGCGCAGGCATCCTGATCGGCGTGGGCGGCAGCTTGACCGCCATCCGTCGGTTCCTGCAAGTATGATGGGAGGCAGTATGAGACACAAGAAACACATGGGAAAAAGTGTGGCGGCTCTGGCTCTGACGCTGGTTTTGCTGGCAGGGCAGATGCTGCCGGTGCTGGCCGTGACCTGGTCTGACGTCAATGACCTCAAGGACGATGCCAGCGCCCTCAGCGAGCAGAAGAAGGAGCTGGAGAGCAAGCTCAGCTCTCTGGCCGACGATAAGAGCAAGGCGTTGGAGCGCCGGGAACTGCTGGATCAGAAGATCGGCGTTCTGGTGACCCAGATCAACAACGCCCAGCAGCAGATCTCCGACTATGATACCCTCATTGACCAGACCCAGGCGGAGCTGGAGGAGGCCGAGGCCAAGGAGGCGGAGCAGTATGATCTGTTCTGCCGCCGGGTCCGGGCCATGGAGGAGGACGGCGGCAAGCTGAGCTACTGGTCCGTCCTGTTCAAGGCCACCAGCTTTACCGATCTTCTGACCCGCCTGAGCGACGCCAACGAGGTCATGGAGGCGGATCAGCAGGTCATCGATGAGCTGGAGCAGCTCCAGGCGGAAATCGAGGAGAAGAAGTCCAATCTGGAGACCGCCCGCACTGAGACTGTCACGCTGAAAAACAGTCTGGACAGCCAGAAAGCGGAGCTGGACCAGGAGCGGGCAGAGGCCAACGCCCTGGCCCAGGAGATCGAGAGCAATGCGGCGGAGTATCAGTCCACTCTGGACGCCATTGAGGCGGAAGAGGAGGCCATCCAGAAGAAGATCGTCCAGCTGTCCCAGCAGCTGGCGGCCCAAAACGGCGGCAGCTCCAGCAGCGCGGCTCTGGGCGGCTATATCTGGCCGGTGAGCAGCCGGAAGATCAATTCCCCCTTCGGTCCCCGAAATACGGGCATTGCCGGTGCCTCCACCAACCACAAGGGCGTGGACATCGGCGGCGTGTATTACAGCAGCCAGGTCCACGCAGCAAAGGCCGGCACCGTCATCGTTTCCCAGTACTCCAGCTCCTATGGCAACTATGTGGTCATCAGCCACGGCAGTGGCAACACCACGCTCTATGCCCATATGAGCAGCCGCAGCGTCAGCGTGGGGCAGACGGTGGCCCAGGGCGATGTCATCGGCATCACCGGCTCCACCGGCATCTCCAGCGGACCCCACCTCCACTTTGAGATCACGGAGAACGGCGTCCGAGTGAATCCGCTGAACTATCTCACCGGATACATCCGCAATTGGTAATATCCCGCCTTCCTACCCAGCGGAAGTCGGACATAAAGCTCCCTCCCGTCCCATACCATGGGGCAGGGGGGAGCTTTTTGCGGCCCGGCCGCCCGGCGGCTTCTCCCGTGGATATGGAGCGGGGCGGCGGAGGGAGGAACTATGTTTGGATATGTGGAATGGAGCGAAGCGCGGAAAAGCCGCCGCAGTGTGACAGCGGAGGAGCGGATCATAGGCGGTGTGCGGTTTTGCGCGGTGAGCGTATACCGGGGCAGAGGGCGACAGGCGGAGCTGCATCGCCGCTGCGGACGGGCGGCCCGTCTGTTGCGGCGGGCGGGCGTGGGCCGAGTGGTGCTGCCCCCCGGTGCCCCGGAGGAGTGCTTTGTCCACCGCGGCATCCGGCCGGTGAGCGACCTGGGACTGCGGCGGGAGGTGGCCGCGGAGCTGACCTCCTTTGCCATGGCCCAGCAGGGCATCCAGCCTGGCGGGGCCACTGTGGCGGTGACGGCAGACCGACTGTCTGCGGAGGTGATTCGGACGGTGACAGCGCTGTGCCGCCGGTGCCGGTACCTTCTGCTTCAGGTGCCCTATGGCGGAGAGGCCTTCTGCCGGGAGATGCGGCGGACCCAGGGGGTGTCCATCCGCCTGGACCCCACGGCGGAGCAGCTGGAGCAGGCGGATATTCTGGTGAGCTTCGCGCCGCCCCGGACGCCGCCTGCCCGGGGAAAGCTGTGCCTGCCCCTGTACGCCGGAGCGGAGGAGGCCTTCACCTGGTCTGCCGCCGCCCCGGGCCAGGGCGGGGAGGAGAGCCGCACCGCCCTTTTGGCTGCCCTGTGGGAGGTGGGTGCCCTGCGGCCGGAGTGCCTGGAGGTGCGTTCTGTGACGTTTCGCGCTTGACAACCGTGGGGGAAGACACTATAATACTGTGGCATGATATCGTCATGCTATAATAGAATAAGTATGTTCCCGCGAGGAAACCCGCGTTTTTTCTCTAAAACACCACAGAAAGGACCCGACAGGCAATGAAAAAAGAATTCAAAATGAGCGAAGCCCGCTTCAAGGAATTGCAGGAGGAGCTGAACTATCTCAAGACCACCCGCAGCGACGAGGTGGCCGAGCAGATCAAGGTAGCCCGGGGCTTCGGTGACCTTTCCGAAAACAGCGAGTACGATGAGGCCAAGAACGAGCAGGGCAAGCTCTACTCCCGCATCGCCGAGCTGGAGGACATCATCCAGTACGCTGTCATCGTGGACGAGAGCAACGGCCCCACCAACCAGGTGACCATCGGCTGCAAGGTCATCGTCACCGACAAGAAGACCGGCAAGGATATGCCCGCCTATAAGATCGTGGGCTCTCAGGAGGCCGACGCCATGCACGGCATCATCTCCGAGGAATCCCCCTTCGGCAAGGCCCTGCTGGGCGCCCAGGAGGGCGACGAGGTGGACGTGGAGGCCCCTCGCGGCACCATCACCTATATCGTCAAGAAGATCGAACACTAAAGATACAGGAGGCCATGCATATGGCAGAGCAGATGAACAAGCAGGCAAAGCAGCCTGAGGAGCAGAATCTCAACGATATCCTCCGGGTCCGGCGGGAGAAGCTGGCCGCTCTGCAGGAGGCCGGGGAGGACCCCTTTGAGCAGACCAGGTTCGCCTGGGACGCCACCAGCCGTCAGATCAAGGAGAACTTTGACGCCATGGAGGGCAAGGCCGTAAAGGTGGCCGGCCGTCTGATGAGCAAGCGCGGTATGGGCAAGGTCAGCTTCTGTGACCTGCAGGACCGGGACGGCCGCATCCAGCTCTACGCCCGTCAGGACGAGATGGACGAGGCGGTCTACAAGAAGTTCAAGAAGTTTGACATCGGTGACATCGTAGGCGTGGACGGCGAAGTGTTCCGCACCCAGCGGGGCGAGATGAGCGTCCGGGCCAAGAATATCACCCTTCTGAGCAAGTCCCTGCTGCCTCTGCCGGAGAAGTTCCACGGCCTCCAGGACCGGGAGCTGCGCTACCGCCAGCGGTATGTGGACCTGATCGTCAATCCCGACGTGAAGCGCAACTTCGTCATCCGGTCCCAGTTCATCAAGCACGTCCGGGACTTCCTGGACGCAAGAGGCTATATGGAGGTGGAGACCCCGGTCCTCAACACCATCTCCGGCGGCGCCACCGCCCGGCCCTTCATCACCCACCACAACACCCTGGACATCGACATGTATATGCGCATCGCCACGGAGCTGCCCCTGAAGCGGCTGATCGTGGGCGGCCTGGACCGTGTGTATGAGATCGGCCGCATCTTCCGCAACGAGGGCATGGACCCCAAGCATAACCCGGAGTTCACCTCTGTGGAGCTGTACCAGGCCTATGCGGATTTCAACGATATGATGGACCTGTTCGAGGAGCTGCTCTCCTCCGCCGCCCAGAAGATCCTGGGCACCTATCAGGTGGAGTGGCAGGGTGAGCAGATCGACCTGACCCCCGGTTGGCCCCGGCTGACCATGGCCGAGGCGGTGAAGAAGTACCTGGGCATCGACTTTATGGCCATCGACGGCGACGCCGAGGCCTGGGCCGCCGCCAAGGCCGCCGGCGTGGAGCTGCCGGAGGGCAAGGACCCCACCTGGGGCAACGCCCTGTACGAGTGCTTCGACCAGAAGGTGGAGGAGAAGCTGGTCCAGCCCACCTTCATCACCATGCACCCGGTGGACGTGTCTCCTCTGGCCAAGCGCAGCCCCCGGGATAAGCGCCTGACCGAGCGCTTTGAGCTCTTCGTCTGCCGCAGTGAGATGGGCAACGCCTTTTCTGAGCTCAACGACCCCATCGACCAGCGCCAGCGCTTCCAGAAGGAAGTGGAGGCCCGGGCCAAGGGCGACAGCGAGGCCGGCATGATGGACGAGGACTATATCACCGCCCTGGAGTACGGTCTGCCCCCCACGGGCGGCCTGGGCATCGGCATCGACCGCTGCGTCATGCTGCTGACCAATTCCGACACCATTCGTGAGGTCATTTTGTTCCCGACGATGAAGCCTTTGGACTAACACGCGGCGGAAGGAGAGGCATCCATGGAAACCATCACCAGCCGTCAAAATCCCCTGTGCGTCCAGGTGCGCAAGCTGGCCGCCGAGGGGAAATACCGCCGCCGCACCGGCCGCTTCCTCTGTGACAGCCCCAAGCTGGTCCAGGAGGCCCTGCGCTGGACGCCGGAGGCGGTGGAGACGGTGCTGTGCACCAGCCAGGTGCTGCTGCCCGCTCTGCCGGGCCATGTGCGCGCTGTGCTGGTGCCGGAGGAGGTGATGGCCTCCCTGGCCCCCTCCAAGACGCCTCAGGGGGTTTTGGCGGTCTGTATGCTGGAGGACCGCCCCCTTCCCCGGACTTTGGAGGGCAGCCGCTATGTGGTCCTGGACGGCGTCCAGGACCCGGGTAACGTGGGCACGGTGCTGCGGACCGCGGACGCCTTCTGGTGCGACGGGGTGTTCCTAGTAGGGGGATGCGCGGACCTGTGGTCCCCCAAGACCCTGCGGGCCTCCATGGGGGCGGCGTTCCGCTGCCCGGTGTGGAGCTGTACGGCCCAGGAGCTATCCGACCTGCTGCGCCGCAGCGGCATCCCCCTGTGGGGCGCCGCGCTGCGGGAGGATACGGCAGACGTGAAAGCCGTGGACTGGTCCCGCGCCGCTCTGGCTATCGGCAGCGAGGGACAGGGATTGTCCCGGGAGCTGCTGGAGATGTGCGACGGCACGGTCCGCATCCCCATGCAGGAGCACTGTGAATCCCTCAACGCCGCCGCTGCCGCCGCGGTGCTGATCTGGGAAATGGCCCGGGCGGCAGGCAAAGTGTGAGAGAAGAGAGGGAGGCGGAGGTATGTCCGCGCTGAAGTACTGGCTGTGGCTGACGGCGCTGCCCAAAGTGGGCAATCAGCTGCGCCTGGCGCTGCTCCAGCAGTTCGGCTCTCCGGAGGACATCTACTTTGCCGACCAGGAGAGCTATCTCCACGCCGGCGCCGATCTTGCCCAGGCCCAGTGCCTTTCGGACAAGCGCATGACCGCCGCCGACCGGATTCTGGGCCGCTGTGATGCCCTGGGCGTCCGGATCGTCACCATGCAGGACGCGGACTATCCCGACCGGCTGCGCAATATCTTCGACCCGCCCTGTATTCTGTACGCCAAGGGGCGGATGCCCCGGTTCGACGAGGAACTGGCCATTGCCATGGTGGGCACCCGCCAGAGCACGCCCTACGGCGAGCAGGCGGCGGAGGAGCTGGGCTATGGCCTGGCCCAGGGCGGTGCGCTGGTCATGTCCGGACTGGCCCGGGGCATCGACACCTGCTCCCTCCGGGGTGCACTGCGGGCCGGAGGGGTCACCGCTGCCGTGCTGGGCGGCGGTGTGGATGTGATCTATCCCCGGGAGAACGCCGCCCTTTTTGAGGATGTGGCGGCCACCGGGGTGCTGCTGTCTGAATATCCGCCGGGCACCGAGACGATGCCCGGCCATTTCCCTGTCCGCAACCGGATCCTGGCGGGCCTGTGCGCCGCCACGCTGGTGGTGGAGGCTCCCAAGCGCAGCGGCGCCCTCATCACCGCCAACCTGGCCCTGGAGCAGAGCCGGGATGTGTTTGCCGTCCCCGGCCCCATCTTTGCCAAGAGCTGCGTGGGGTCTAATCACCTGATCCGGGACGGCGCCGGTCTGGTGGAGGAGGCCTGGGATCTGCTGCGGGAGTATACGGACCGCTTTCCGGGCAAGCTGAAACAGCCCCAGTCCCCGGACCGGGAGGTGCCTGCCCCTGCGCCAGAGCCCACACCGGCCCGGACGGAGCCGGCAGCGCCGGCTCGCGAGACCTTCAGTTTCTCCCAAAAGGGCAGCAGCCTCACCGACGATCAGGTGCAGATTCTAAAGACCCTGGCCCGGGAGGGAACCCTCCAGGTGGACGATCTGATCGACAAGACGGAGATCCCCGCCAGGCGGATGCTCTCAGCCCTGACGGTGCTGGAGCTGGAGGGTCTGGTGACCCAGGCCAGTGGCAAGCAGATCTCCCTTTCTGTGATACTGACGGAATAACTATGAAATGAGACCCTCCGGCCGGGAAGGCCGGAGGTCCGGACGGCGAGGACGGTCCGTCCGGGCGAGGAGGATAGTATGGCGAAACACAACTTGGTCATCGTGGAGTCTCCGGCCAAGGCGAAGACCATTGGAAAATATTTGGGGAAGGACTACGAGGTGAAGGCCTGCATGGGCCACCTGCGGGACCTGCCCAAGAGCAAGCTGGGCGTGGACATCGAGAAGGACTTCGAGCCGGAATACAAGCCCATCAAGGGAAAAGAGGACATCATCAGCGACCTGAAGCAGTCCGCCGCTGACAGCGACACCGTCTATCTCGCCACCGACCCGGACCGTGAGGGAGAGGCCATTTCCTGGCACCTGAAGGAGCTGCTGAACCTGGACGATGCCAAGACCCGCCGGGTCACCTTCAACGAGATCACCAAGAAGGTGGTCCAGGAGAGCATCCAGGAGCCCCGGCCCATCGACCAGGACCTGGTGGATGCCCAGCAGGCCCGCCGGATTCTGGACCGGATCGTGGGCTATCAGCTCTCACCTCTGCTGTGGAAGAAGATCCGCCGGGGTCTGAGCGCCGGCCGTGTCCAGTCCGTAGCCACCCGTATGGTGGATGACCGGGACCGGGAGATCGAGGCCTTCCAGCCGGAGGAGTACTGGTCCCTGGACGCCAAGCTCCAGGCCGACGACCTGAAAAAGACCGTCTTTACCGCCCACTATCACGGCCGGGACGGCAAGAAGGCGGAGCTCAAGTCCCAGGCAGAGGTGGACGCGGTGATCCGCGAGGTGGAAAACGCCGCCTTCACCGTCCGCACCGTCAAGCGCACGGACAAGCAGCGCAGCCCCTCGCCCCCCTTCACCACCTCCACGCTGCAGCAGGAGGCCTCCCGGAAGCTGAGCATGACGCCCCGCCGGACCATGGCCATCGCTCAGCAGCTCTATGAGGGCGTGGACATTACTGGCGAGGGCACTGTGGGTCTCATTACCTATATGCGTACTGACTCCCTGCGTATCAGCGAGGAGGCCCTGGATGCCACCCGCCGCTTCATCACCGGCCGCTACGGCCAGGAATACTGCCCCGCCGCACCCCGGCACTACAAGGCCAAGGCCAATGCTCAGGACGCCCACGAGGCCATCCGGCCCAGCAATGTGGACCTGACGCCGGAGCAGGTCAAGAGCGACCTGACCGGAGAGCAGTACCGCCTTTACCGCCTGATCTGGAGCCGCTTTTTGGCCTGCCAGATGGCCAACGCCGTCTATGACAGCGTGGCCGTGGAGGTGGAGGCTGGGGCCCACAGCTTCCGGGCCAGCTCCTCCAGCCTGAAGTTCTCCGGCTACACCGCCGTCTATGAGGAGGGCAAGGACGAGGAGAAGGAGGAAAAGGTCTCCCCGCTGCCGGATCTGAAGGAGGGGGAAACGGTGACTCCTCAGGGCTTTGCCCCGGAGCAGCACTTCACCCAGCCTCCTGCCCACTATACCGACGCCACCCTCATCCGGGCCATGGAGGAGCAGGGCATCGGCCGCCCCTCAACCTACGCTCCCACCGTGTCCACCATTCTGGACCGGGAGTACGTCATCAAGGAGGGCAAGTACCTCCACATCACGGCTCTGGGCCGGGTGGTGACGGAGCTGATGGAGAGCAAGTTTACCGATATCGCCGACGTGAAGTTCACTGCCCATATGGAGCAGCGGCTGGACGAGGTGGAAGAGGGCAAGAGCAACTGGAAGAGCGTGCTGCGTGACTTCTATGGCGACTTTGCCCAGAACCTGGAGCAGGCGGAAAAGGACCTGGAGGGCGTCCGTATCAAGGTGCCCGATGAGGTGTCCGAGGAGAAGTGTGACCTGTGCGGCCGCAATATGGTCATCAAGTCCGGCCGCTTCGGCCGATTCCTGGCCTGCCCGGGCTATCCTGAGTGCAAGTTCACCAAGCCTTTGGTGGTGGAGATGCCCGGCCGGTGCCCCAAGTGCGGCGGGCGCATTCTGAAAAAGACCTCCCGCAACGGCTACACCTATTACGGCTGCGAGCACAACAGCGACAAGGATGAAGCCACCAAGTGCGACTTTATGACCTGGGACGTGCCGGTGAAGGACGACTGCCCGGTCTGCGGCCAGACCATGTTCAAAAAGTCCGGCCGGGGCTTCAAGAAGCCCTTCTGCATCAATCCGGAGTGCAGTAATTTCACTCCCGAGGAGAAGCGGGGCGGCTATCGGAAAAAGACCGCCAAGACGGAGGAGAGTACCGACGGGGCCCAGGCTCCTGCGGAGGAGGCGCAGGAGAGCGCCAAGAAGAGCTCCACAAAGAAGTCCTCTTCCAAGAAAGTCGCCGCGGAGGAGACCGGGGAAAAGACGACCAAGAAGACCACCGCCAAGAAGGCTTCTGCCAAGAAGGCTGCCGCCTCTGAGGAGGAGACCACGGAGAAAAAGGCGGGGACCAAAAAGACCACCGCCAAGAAGACTTCCTCCAAGAAGGCTGCAGCCTCCGGGGAGGAGACCACGGAGAAAAAGCCGGCGGCCAAAAAGACCGCCGCCAAGAAGACGACCTCCAAAAAGGCCGAAGCTAAGGAGGCGTAAGCCCGGCTCACATTTCCGGCCGGGCCCGGGATACGGAGAAAGGATGGAACTATGCAAGCAACCGTCATCGGCGCCGGATTGGCCGGCAGCGAGTGCGCCTGGCAGCTGGCCCAGCGGGGCGTGTCGGTGGATCTGTGGGAGATGAAGCCCATCAAGAGGACCCCCGCCCATACCACGGACTACTTTGCGGAGCTGTGCTGCTCCAACTCCCTCCGGGGCGCCGGACTGGAGAACGCCGTGGGGCTTTTGAAGGAGGAGCTGCGCCGTCTGGGGTCGCTGATCCTCTCCTGCGCCGACGCCACGGCGGTGGAGGCCGGCGGCGCCCTGGCGGTGGACCGCCACGGCTTTGCCGCTCTGGTGACAGAGCGCATCAAGTCCCACCCCAACATCACCCTCCACACCGGCGAGGTGACGGAGCTGCCGGCGGAGGGAGAGGTGGTCGTGGCCACCGGACCCCTCACCTCCGACGCCCTGGCCCAGCGGCTGGAAGGGCTGCTGGGGGAGGGCTGCGATCTCCATTTCTATGACGCGGCGGCTCCCCTGGTCAGCTTTGAGTCGGTGGACATGGACAGCGCCTTCTTCGCCTCCCGCTATGACAAGGGCACGCCGGACTACATCAACTGCCCCCTGACGGAGGAGGAGTACCAGCGCTTCTGGGAGGCCCTGACCACCGCCCAGGAGGCACCGGTCCACGGCTTTGAGGATAGCCAGGTCTTTGAGGGCTGTATGCCGGTGGAGGTGATGGCCCGCCGGGGCCGGGACACCCTGTGCTACGGGCCCCTCAAGCCCCGGGGCCTCCGGGATCCCAAAACGGGGAAGGAGCCCTTTGCCGTGGTGCAGCTGCGCAAGGACAACGCCGCAGGCACCGTGTACAACCTGGTGGGCTTTCAGACCCACCTGCGCTTCCCGGAGCAAAAACGGGTGTTCTCCATGATCCCCGCCCTCCACGACGCGGAGTTTCTGCGCTACGGCGTGATGCACCGCAACACCTATCTGGACTCGCCCCGGCTGCTGGACCGGTACTACCGGCTCAAGGCGGAGCCCCGCATTTCCTTCGCCGGCCAGATGACCGGCGTGGAGGGATATGTGGAGTCCACCGCCAGCGGTTTCCTGGTGGGGGTGGAGACGGCCCGGCGCCTGGCGGACCTGCCGCCGGTGGATTTCCCCCAGGAGACGGCCATCGGCGCCTTGGGATTGTACGTCAGCGACGAGAGCGTGACCCATTTCCAGCCTATGAACATCAACTTCGGTATCATCCCGCCCCTGGGCTATAAGGTGAAGGGGAAGCGGAACAAGAATGCCGCATTGTCTCAGCGCAGTCTGGAGCAGATCGACGCGCTGCAAAAGGAGATATGCCAATGAAAATCATTGTAGATGCCATGGGCGGCGACAACGCCCCTCTGGAGATCGTCCGGGGCGCCCTGGCGGCGCACAAGGCCTACGGGGTGGACATCCTGCTGACAGGCCGTGCCGAGGCCGTGCTGCAGGCCATCGCCGACTGCGGGGAGAAGGATCTGCCCAAGGGGGTGGAGATCGCCAACGCCACCGAGGTGGTGGAGATCGCCGACGACCCCGCCACCGCCTTCAAGCGCAAAAAGGACTCCTCGCTGACCGTGGGACTGAACCTGCTGCGGGACGGAAAGGGAGACGCCTTTGTCTCTGCCGGCTCCACCGGCGCCCTGCTGGCGGGCGCCACGCTGGTGGTCAAGCGTATCCGGGGCATCCGCCGGGCGGCCATGTGCCCCCAGATCCCCGTCCAGGGCGGCAGTGCCCTGCTGTGCGACTGCGGCGCCAACGCCGAGTGCACCCCCGAGTACCTGCTCCAGTTTGCCTATCTGGCCAACTTCTACTCCCAGCGGGTCTGCGGCGTGGAGCAGCCCCGGGTGGCCCTTTTGAACATCGGCGCCGAGGCCGAAAAGGGTGACGGCCTGCGCCGGGAGACCTATGAGCGCCTGCAGGAGGCGGGGGAGAGCGGCCGCATCCACTTTGTGGGCAACATCGAGCCCAGCGACGCCATGATGGGCGGCGCAGATGTGATCGTGGCCGACGGCTTCTCCGGCAACATCATGCTCAAGTCCGTGGAGGGCGCCGGCAAGTTCCTCTACGGCCAGCTCAAGACCGTTCTGTCCGACACCACCCGCCACAAGCTGGGCGGCGCCCTGGTCAAGGACGGAATGCGGGAGTTCAAAAAGACTTTGGACCCCAACCAGGTGGGCGGTACGCCCTTCCTGGGCATCTCCAAGCCGGTCATCAAGGCCCATGGCAGCTCCAACGCCCTGGCCATTCAAAATGCCGTGCGGCAGGCTGTGGCCTTTGCCTCCAGCGGCTTTGTCCAGGCGGTGGAGGAGAACATCGAGTATATGCGGGTGGGGCACGAAACGCAAAAAGAGGGAGAAAAAGCCTGATTCCTATTGACAAGGGGCGGCCCATTGCCGTATGATGCTTCAAGAACGATTCTGACACCTATGCAGAAGGGAGCAACAAGCGCAATGACACCGGAAGAAATTCTGAAAAAACTGCAGGAACTCATTGGAGAACAGTTTGCCACCGCGCCGGAAGAGATCACCATGGAGACTTCTTTTGAGGAGGATCTGGGTGCGGATTCCGTGGACCTGGTGGAACTGGTCATGGCCATGGAAGAGGAGTTCGACATCGGCGAAGTCCAGGAGGACGAGCTGACCGGGATGAAGACCGTGGGGGACATCGTGCAGTTCCTCAGCGGCAAGCTGTCCAAATAAGAAAAGAGGAGGAAAGCCCCGCCTGTGCGGGGTTTCCTTTTGTCACGGCATCACCGGAGGAGGGAGACACAGATGGAAAGCCTGGAGAAAAAGCTGGGATATACCTTTCGCAACAAGGCCCTGCTCAGCGAGGCCCTGAATCACAGCTCCTATGCCAACGAGCACCGGGGCCAGGGGCTGGAGAGCAATGAGCGCCTGGAGTTCCTGGGGGACTCTGTGCTGGGCTTTGTAACGGCGGAATTTTTGTTTTTGCGCCATCCGGACCTGCCGGAGGGGGACCTGACCCGGATCCGGGCGGCCCTGGTGTGCGAGGAGAGCCTCCACGAGGTGGCCCAGGGCCTTGGCCTGGGGGATCATCTGAAGCTGGGACGGGGCGAGGAGGCCGGCGGAGGCCGGACCCGGGCCTCCATCCTGGCGGACGCCACGGAGGCGGTGTTTGCCGCCGTGTATCTGGACGGCGGCATCGAGGCTGCCTCCGCCCTCATCCATCGGGTACTGCTGGACTGCCAGCGGGAAGAAGTGGTGGAGGAGAAACGCAAGGACTACAAGACCGCCCTGCAGGAGCTGGTCCAGCGTCAGCCGGACCAGGAGCTGGTCTACCGCATGGCCGGTGAGTCCGGGCCCGACCACAACAAAACCTTCCTGGCGGAGGTGCTGCTCAACGGAGCGGTGGTGGGCGCCGGAGAGGGCCACAGCAAGAAAGAAGCCGAGCAGTCCGCTGCCCGGGCCGCTCTGGAAAAGCTGCAGGCATAACCAAAGACAGGAGGGGACGAAGGTCTCCTCCTGTTGTTTTCCCACGGCCTGTGGGGACGGCAAATTTTGCTGGCTTTCCCCGGGCGGCTGTGCTATACTGAATTCTGTATTGAAACAGAAAGGAGGAGACATTTTGTCTCTTATATCCGCTTTGCTCCTTGGTGTGGTCCAGGGTATCACCGAGTTTTTGCCGGTCTCCAGTTCCGGCCATCTGGCCATCGCCCGCAACCTGCTGGATCTGCCGGTGGAGGGGACCGACGGCACTTTTTTTGACGTATTGCTGCACCTGGGTACATTGGTGGCTGTATTCGTGGCCTACTGGCCGGACATCCGGGATATGATCCTGGAGTTTTTCCGGGGCATCAGCGATCTGGCCCATCACACCACCCCCAATCCGGTGCCTCCGGCCCGGCGAATGATCGTGCTGATCATCGCGGGAACGCTGCCGCTGTTTCTGGTGCTGCCGGTGAAAGACATGGTGGAGGGGCTGTCGGACAACATGTACTTCGTGGCCGGCGCGCTGCTGGTCACAGGCTTCCTGCTCTTTGCCAGTGACCGGGTCCGGAAGGGCCGCAAGACGGAAAAGACCGCCACGGTGGTGGATGCGCTGCTGGTAGGTGTGGGGCAGGCCATCGCCACCTGCCCGGGTATCTCCCGCTCCGGCACCACCATCACCGCCGGCTGCTTTGTGGGCTTTGACCGGAAATTCGCCGTGCGCTTTTCCTTCCTCATGTCTATTCCCGCCATCCTGGGTGCCAATATCCTGAGCCTGAAGGACGCCCTGGCGGGCAGCATCCAGTGGAGCGATATGCCCGTGTATCTGGCGGGCGTGGTGGTAGCCGCAGTGGTGGGCTATGCCTGCATCCGACTGCTGAAGATGATCGCAGACAAAGGCAAATTCGGCTTCTTCGCCTACTACTGCTGGGCCATGGGCGCGCTGACGCTGGTTTTGACCCTGGTCCGGGGATAAGGGCCGAATTTGTCTACGCCGCGGAAGCGGCGTCCAGGCATGCGGAGCATCCTGCCGCAGGGGCAATTCACTTGCCCCGAGGAAGTAAAATAAATGGGGCCCCGGAAAAGGGGACTTTTTCGGGGTGTAAATTCGGCTTCTTTGCCTATTGCTGCTGGGCCATGGGTGCGCTGACGCTGATTCTGACCCTGGTCCGGGGATAAGGGCCGAATTTGCCTGCGCCGCACAAGCGGCGTCCAGGCATGCCCGGCATCCTGCCGCAGAGGCAATTCCCTGTGGCGGATCACACACGACTACATAGGACACCCGGCGGACCCGCAGGGCCCGCCGGAAGAACATTTCTGGGAGGTATCACCTGGTGGCAGCATCCACGACATCCAAAAAAACCACAAAACGCTCTGGCCAGTCTAGGAGTGGCAGCAAGAGCACATCCCGCTCCTCCGCTGCCTCCAAGAAGGGCGGCTCCCGGGTCAAACGGCCGGAGAAGCGCCCTGTCCGGCGGGAGGTAGGGGGCGTGGTTTGCCTGCTGCTGGCGCTGCTGATCGCCGTGAGCTATTTCCACGTCCAGGCCATCTTCCTGAATTGGAGCGCCAAGCTGCTCAAGGGCCTGTTCGGCTACGGCTATTACCTGTGGGCACCGGCGCTGCTGCTGGCTTCCGGCATCCTGCTCTTCCACCACGGCCGTCCAGTGCGGCTGCGGGTCAGCTGTGCGCTGCTGCTGCCGCTGCTGCTGGGGAGCCTGTGTCACATGGTCCTGTGCGACATCAAATTTGAAAGCTCCTTTGCGGTGCTCAAGCGGCTGTGGGAGACCGGCGTGGCCTTAGACTCCGGCGGCGCCATCTCCGGAACCATCGCCGTGGGCTTTGTGGCCGTCTTTTCTAAGGTGGCCTCCATCATCATCTTCACCGTGCTCTTTGTGGTGCTGCTGATGGTGGCGCTGCGGCTGACAGTGGGGGCCATTGTGGAGAAGGCCCGCAGCCGGGAGCGTCTGGAATATGAGTATGAGGAGGAGCCCCAGCCCCGAATCCGGGTGGTGCCCACAGAGCCCGTCCGCCCGGCCAGGACGGAGCCACGGCCCTCCATCGATATTCCTTTGGACGAGCCTGTGGCCCTGCCGGAGAAAAAGCCCTCCCGACTCACCGGCTTTTTCCGTCACAAGTCCGAGGAGATCCCCTCGCCCGATCAGCTGCTGACCGGCAAAACGGGCCAACAGCAGGAGCAGCCGGCGCCCGTGGCGCAGCCTGCACCGGTTTCACCGGCGCCCCAGATCCTGACCCTGGAGCCTGCACCTCAGGCGGCGGAGCCCGCTGTCCAGGCCCGGACGGAGACGCCTGCCGCGCCCCAGGAGCGCAAGACCAAAAACGCCTCTACCGCCGCGGAGGTGGCCGCCGCCACGGAGGCCGTCACCCGGGAGATCGAGGACAAGCAGGCATCCATGGGGGAGAGCACCTATCAGTATCCCCCCATCACGCTGCTGAAGGAGAATCGGACAGACAACTACACCGAGGTGGGCGCCGAGCTGCGCAACAACTCCCGCCGCCTGTCGGAGACCCTCCACAGCTTCGGCGTAGAGGCCACCCCGGGCGACGTGGTTCATGGCCCGTCGGTGACCCGGTATGAGTTTACCCTGGAACAGGGTGTGAAGCTGAGCAAGATCACCAACCTGTCCGACGACATTGCCCTGGCCCTGGGTGCCAGCGGCGTGCGTATCGCCGCCGTGCCGGACAAGATCTCCGTGGTGGGCATCGAGGTGCCCAACCGGCAGGTGACCCCGGTGCTGATCCGGGAGGTCATCGAGTCCAAGGAGTTCACCCAGCACAAGTCCAACGTGGCCTTTGCCGTGGGCAAGGACATCGGCGGCAACCACATCGTGGGCAACATCGCAAAGCTTCCCCACGTGCTCATTGCCGGTACCACCGGCTCCGGTAAGTCGGTGTGCACCAACTCCCTTATCATCAGTATGCTCTATAAGTCCACTCCCGAGGAGGTCCGTTTCATCATGGTGGACCCCAAGATGGTGGAGCTGGCGCCCTATAACGGCATCCCCCACCTGCTGATCCCGGTGGTGACGGACCCGAAGAAGGCCGCCGGTGCCCTGCAGTGGGCGGTGTTTGAGATGATGAAGCGCTACAAGGCCTTTTCGGAGAACGGCGTGAAGGATCTGGCGGGCTACAACGCCCTGGCCGCCCAGCAGGAGGGCATGGAGAAGCTGCCCAGCGTGGTGGTGGTCATCGACGAGCTGGCAGATCTGATGTTGGTGGCTGCCAAGGAGGTGGAGGAATCCATCTGCCGAGTGGCGCAGATGGGCCGTGCCGCCGGCATGCACCTGGTCATCGCCACCCAGCGGCCCTCCGCCGACGTCATCACCGGATTGATGAAGGCCAACATCCCCAGCCGGATCGCCTTCGCCGTGGCCTCCTCTCTGGAGTCCCGCATCATTTTGGATACCACCGGCGCGGAAAAGCTGGTGGGCAAGGGCGATATGCTCTACGCCCCCTTGGGGGAGGGTAAGCCCCTCCGTGTCCAGGGCTGCTTCATCTCCCCGGAGGAGATCGAGCAGGTGGTGGCCTTCGTCAAGTCCACCGGCGAGGCGGACTACTCCCAGGAGGTCATGCAGAAGATCGAGGAGAGCCTTCAGGAGAAGGAGAAGGGCTCCGGAGGCCGGGGCGGCGCAGCTGCCGAATCCGGCGAAGAGGAGGGCGACGAGCTGCTGCCGGCGGCGGTGGACGTGGTGCTGGAGACCGGACAGGCCTCCGTGTCTATGCTCCAGCGCCGGCTGAAGCTGGGCTATTCCCGGGCCGCCCGCCTGGTGGACCAGATGGAGGAGCGAGGCATCGTGGGTCCCTTTGAAGGCTCCAAGCCTCGTCAGCTGCTCATCACCCGGGCCCAGTGGCAGGAGATGCAGATGGGCGGCAGCGGCGGAGAGAGTGCCGCTGAGGACCCATCCGAGCCCCAGCAGGCACCGGAGGAATAAGAAAAGCGCGTCCTCGGGGCGCGCTTTTTTCTGCCCGCTTTCTTCCAACTTTCCCTTGAAATGGACTTATCAAAAAAAGTGATAATAAATTGATAGTTTTGCACATATGAAATAAAAAAATGAGCTATAAATTATACAAGATGAATAAAAAGAAGGTTGACAATAGGGAACTAGAGCGCTAGAATGTAATCAGGATATCCCGTCAAGCCGAGAATCGATATAGGAGGTTAGGCAAAATGAAATTTTCCAGCAAGATCGAAAAATGCGGTCTTTCCCCCATGCGCAAATTCCATCCGTATGCCTTGGCAGCGGAGAAGAAGGGCCGCAAGATCTATCATTTGAATATTGGTCAGCCTGATATTGAAACGCCCCCTGTGTTCTTTGACGCCGTCAGAAATTTCCACGCGCCTGTTCTGGAGTATGCTCCCTCTCCCGGTATCCCCGAGCTGATCGAGGCGGTCCGCGGCTACTATGCCAAGCTGGACATTCCTCTGGAGAGTGGGGATATCCTGGCTGCCACCGGCGGCAGCGAAGCTTTGGAGATGGTCCTGGAGTGCATCCTGGATGACGACGACGAGATCCTGATCCCCGAGCCCTTCTATCCCAACTACAACACCTTCGTCCGGGTCACCGGCGGCAAGATCCACCCCATCCACACCTCCCCTGAGGAAGGCTATCACTATGCTGACCGGGCCAAGATCGAGGCGGAGATCAACGAGCACACCCGTGCCATCATGGTCACCAACCCCGGCAACCCCACTGGCGTGGTGCTGACTCCCGAGGAGATGCGCCTGATCGTGGACATCGCCAAGGAGCATAACCTCTTCGTCATCGGCGACGAGGTGTATCGTGAGTTCGTCTACGGCGGCGAGAAGCTGGCCACTATGCTGCAGTTCCCTGATGCTGCGGATAATGTGGTGGTCATTGACTCCGTGTCCAAGCGCTTCAGCGCCTGCGGCGCCCGTGTGGGTGTCCTCATTTCCCGCAACAAGGAGCTGATGGCCCATGCCATGAAGTATTGCCAGGGCCGTCTGTGCTCCGCCACGCTGGACCAGGTGGGCGCTGCCGCGCTGTATACCGTGGGCCCCGACTACTTCGCCGCCGTCCGCGAGGAGTATAAGCGCCGCCGGGATACCTGCATGGCCAAGCTCGCTGAGATCCCCGGTGTGGTGTGCAAGTGCCCCAAGGGTGCCTTCTACATCATGGCTGCTTTGCCTGTGGACGATGCGGAGAAGTTCCAGATGTGGCTGTTGGAGGAGTTCGAGGACCACGGCGACACCGTGATGTTCGCCCCCGGCGAGAGCTTCTACGGCACCCCCGGCAAGGGCAAGAACGAGATCCGTATTGCCTACGTCCTCAAGCAGGCCGACCTGGAGCGCGCCATGGACCTGCTGGCTCTGGGCATCAAGGCCTACAACGCCCGCTGAGTTTCATTGCTTTCATAAAAAACAGTCCGCCGCAGCACTGCGGCGGACTGTTTTTGTATATCGAGGACGGACAAAGTGTGTTGCGGCGCAGGACAAAGTGTGGTATCATGTCACCAACGAAGCGCCGTTTTGCCAGACGGGGCAATTTTGAAGGATAGGAGAGAGTGGAACTATGGAAAAGGAGATCGTGCGTTCCTGTGCTGACTGTGCCGGAAAGGGCTGCCAGAACCAGACTGGGGAGAACCGTCCGCCCTTCTGCCTGACGGACAACATGGACCCGGCGGTGAAGCAGGCCGCCATGGCGGAATACAAGGACCCGGTGAATCAAAAGATCATGACCACCGCCGCGGATGTGGAGTTCGACGGCTACTGCCAGTGGCCCCGGATTCAGGAGATCGTGGAGTTTGCCCGCCGCATGGGCTTCCACAAGCTGGGCATTGCCACCTGCGTGGGCCTGATGCGGGAGACCCGCATCGCCGCCAAGATCCTGCGCAGCCACGGCTTCGAGGTGGTAGCCGTGGGCTGCAAGGCCGGCGCCGTGCTCAAGACCGATGTGGGCATCGATGAGCGCTGCGCCGCCATCGGTACCAATATGTGCAACCCCATCCTCCAGGCCAAGCTCCTCAATGAGGCCGGCACGGAGCTGAACATCGTGGTGGGCCTGTGTGTGGGCCACGACAGCCTCTTCTATAAGTACTCCGACGCCATCGTCACCACGCTGGTGACCAAGGACCGGGTCACCGGCCACAACCCCGTGGCCGCGCTGTACACGGCGGAGTCCTACTATGGCCGCCTCTTCGGTAAGGAGCAGGCGGAGTAAATCAAATAGCAAAAGGCACGCCGGAGCGAAAGCTCCGGCGTGCCTTTTTGCGCTGTGTCAGGCCTCCTGAAAGAGACTCCTCAGAAGCGTGATCTCCCGGCCATACCCCCACACATCCTCCTGGGGTGTCTCCAGGTAGAAGGGCAGGTGCCGCAGGGCCGGGTGGTTGATGATCTGGCCAAAGGCCTCCAATCCAATGCTGCCTTGACCGATCTGTTCATGGCGGTCCTTGTGGCTGCCAAAGGGATTCTTGCTGTCGTTGAGGTGGATGGCCCGCAGACGGCCAAGGCCCAGTATCCGGTCAAATTCCTCCAGGACGCCATCCAAGTTGGAGACGATGTCGTAGCCACCGTCAAACACGTGGCAGGTGTCCAGGCAGATGCCCATCTGGTCTCCCAGCTCCACCCGGTCCAGAATGGCCCGCAGCTCCTCAAAGCTCCGGCCCACCTCGCTGCCCTTGCCGGCCATGGTCTCCAAAAGCACGGTGGTGGCCTGGTACGGCCGCAGCACCTGGTTCAACGTCTCGGCGATGAGGGCGATGCCCGTCTCCGCTCCCTGCTTCACATGGCTGCCGGGGTGGAAGTTGTAGAGACTGCCGGGGATGTGCTCCAGCCGCTCCAGGTCGTCGGCCATGGTGCGGCGGGCAAAGTCCCGCAGACCCGGGTCTGCCGCGCAGCAGTTGAGGGTGTAGGGGGCGTGAGCCAGAATGGGGAAGAGGTGGTGCTCCTTCGCAAAGTCCCGGTAAGCCGCCACATCCTCCAGATCCAGAGGCTTGGCGGTGCCACCTCTGGGGTTGCGGGTGAAGAATTGAAAGGTGTTGGCGCCGATGTCCACGGCAGTCTTGCCCATGGACAGAAAGCCCTTGGACGAGGACAGATGACACCCGATAATCAGCATGTTGTTTCCTCCCTCTCCGGGCCTTTGCCCGGTGGAACCTGTGTCGTTTCCTGTGAGAAACGGCGATTTCTATGATAGCGCAGAATCCGCTGCCTGTAAAGATGAGACCGCTTAGGGCCCCACATAGGTGAAGCGGGGCATGGTTTGTCCCTCACGCTCCACCTGCTCGTTCCACATGGCCGCAGGCCGTACCCACAGTCCCCGCTCCCCGTACAGCGCCTGGTACACCACCAGGGGCTCCAGTGTCTCCGAATGCCTGGCCACGCCCAGCACCCGATATTCCTTTCCCTTGAAATGCCGGTAGCGTCCCGGCCGGATCTCCTCCATGGATGTGTGCTCCTCTCTTGGATATACTGATGGGTATTGTACGCTTTTGATAAAAAAAGGCAAGAGATTTTCAAAAAGCTTGAGAAAATAGAAAAGAGGGTTGGAAAAGGAGGCGGGTTATGTTATCCTGCCCCTGGCGAGTTTATCGCTTTAAAGAGAGAAGAAAGAGAAAAAGGAGTATTCACTATGGACATTCAGTTGGAAAGACGATATGGCCTGCCAACGGCTATCTGCATGGTGGTGGGCATCGTCATGGGCTCCGGCGTCTTTTTCAAAGCCGAGGCGGTGCTGCAGGCCACCGGAGGGGATATGGCGCTGGGGGTGGCCGCCTGGCTGATCGTGGGCGCCATTATGGTGGTGTGTACCTTTACCTTTTCCACCCTTTCCTCCCGGTATCAGAAGGTCAACGGGGTGGTGGATTACGCGGAGGCGGCGCTGGGCCCCCGGTACGGCTATTACGTGGGCTGGTTCATGGCCATTATCTATTATCCCACACTGACCTCCGTGCTGGCTTGGCTGTCGGCCCGGTATTTCTGCGTGCTGCTGGGCTGGGACATCACTGGTGGGCCCTGTATGGCCATCGCCTGCTTTTTCCTGTGCATGAGCTTTGCGGTCAACGCCCTGTCCCCCTGGCTGGCCGGCCGGTTCCAGGTGGCTACCACAGTCATCAAAATGGTGCCGCTGCTGCTGATGGCTGTGGTGGGCACCGTGGCGGGCCTGAGCAGCGGTCAGCTGGCCGCCAACTTTTCCGCTGCCGGCGCGGCGGAGACCTCCGCCGGAGCCAGTCTCATGGCCTCTGTGGTGGCGGTGGCCTTTGCCTATGAGGGCTGGATCATTGCCACCTCCATCAACGCTGAGCTCAAGGACCCCAAGCGGACGCTGCCCCTGGCGCTGGTGATCGGCTCGGTGATCGTAGTAGCCACTTATCTTTTTTACTATGTGGGTCTTTCCGGCGCTGTTACCACCGGGGAGATGATGGAAAGCGGTGAGCAGGCGGCCAAGCTGGCCTTCCAGCGCCTGTTCGGCCAGGCGGCGGGCACCGGGGTGTTTGTTCTGATCGTGGTGTCCTGCCTAGGAGTGCTCAACGGATTGATGCTGGCCTGCTGCCGGGGGATGTACGCCATTGCCGTCCGGGGAGAGGGGCCCCGGCCGGAGCTGTTTGCCCAGGTGGACCCGGTGACCCGGATGCCAGTGAACTCCTCGGTGCTGGGCCTTGCCCTGTGCGGGTTCTGGCTGCTGTATTTCTACGGGGCCAATTTGACGGAGAGCTCCTGGTTTGGCCCCTTCACCTTTGATACCTCGGAGATCCCCATCATCACCCTCTATGCCTTCTATATCCCCATCTTCTTTCAGATCCTGCGCAGGGAGCGGGACCTGGGCTTTGTGCGCCGCGTTCTGACGCCGGTGCTGGCCCTGTGCGGGTGCGTGTTCATGGTGTATGCGGCCTTTGCAGCCCATGGTGCAGCGGTGTGGTATTACCTGGTGGTGTTTGGTGCCGTGATGCTGCTGGGCGCATATTTTGGGAGAAAGCGCAAAGGCAGATAAAAAGGTTTTACCGGAAATACCATAAAATTTTTGTTTTATGAAAGTATGAACGGAAAATGTATCCACTTTTGTAACCGTCGTGTGGTAAGGTATAACCACAGACAAACAAAGAAAGAAAGGAGGGCATTCAGGTGCAGGCACGGATGACGGCGAACGAATATCATTCCATTGTGATTTGTGTGGATGGATATGACCAGCACATTCTGCGTGGAAGACTGTATAACCCATTCTTACAGGGCGCGGTGCACTTCACCGGCTTGATGGAGTTTCTGTTGGCGGTGGAGCATCTGCTGGATGAGATGAACTTCCCCCAGCCGTTCGCTCAGGTCCGGTCCTTTCGGCCACAGGCAAAAGCGCGTGAGGAGATCCGACGCGACAATTTGGAACAGCGGGGCGAAAGGGGAACCTTCGTCATGAAGGTCATCTTCCGGCAGAATGCCAGCTGGCAGGGCACAGTCCTGTGGCTGGAGGCGAACCGGGAGGAGAGCTTCCGCAGCGTGCTGGAATTTGCGCTTTTACTCAACAGCGCACTGGATGAAAAGGGAGAAGGAAGTTAAAACGTAAGGATCCGGTGTGGTCCGCCGGATAAAAAACCAAGGGACTGAGTTTTCAATACCGAACGCGGAGATAGGGCTCCGCGCCAACGGAACAGGAAATAGTGAAACGGCAAACCGTCCGAAAGGGCGGGACGCAAAGTCAGGAAGCTAAAGCGGAAACGCCAAGCTCGTCCGACCGCCAAGTATTTCGTTCCTCTGCAAAGAAAGGAGAACGAAAAATGGCAAAAACAAAGAAACGTGTATTGTCTTTGCTGCTGGCTCTGGTCATGGCCCTGAGCCTGCTGCCCACCGTGGCGTTTGCTACGGATAAGGACATCCAGGCGCAAGAGCAGATCGTAAATGCCGGCGGGACAGTCTATTATGACAAAGACGGCAATCAGCATACCTCTGGTACTCTAGGGGAAGACGGCATTGTCGTTGAAATGAGTAAGACTGTGGAGGCTACAGGAACAGAGAACCTGTTCAATGTGACTCTTCAGGTCAAGACCACTCAAAAACTGGAGGAGATCCCCTCCTCTACCCCTGACGCAGCGGTAATGCTGGTCCTGGATGTGTCTAACTCCATGGATGACTGCGTTAACTGCGGCAAGGAGCAGTCGGATAAGGCTCATCAGGGAAAGAGTGAGACTAAGTATTACTGCTCTGGAACAAGCGGAACCACATATAGTGAACATTGGCACAAATATTATGGGCACTATGGTCGGTATGATTGTGAGTACTGCCATAAAACCTGGCGGGAGCATAACCCGGTGACCACAACTAATAGTGATTGTGTCTACCGCTCCCGGCTGGCCGATGCCCAGGCAGCAGCTTTGGACTTCCTGAACCAGTTTGCCAATGAGACTGGCGCTACTGGCGATGATCGTCGGATGGTGGCTGTAGTTTCCTTTGGCTCCAACGCCCAGCAGGAGTTGAACTGGGTGAATATCCGGACTCAGGAGGGCATGAATAAGGCTATCGCAGCAATTAACAATGTACAGGTAGGCCATGGTCATGGGTTTGGCTCTGATTATGGCGGCACCAATATCGAGGGCGGCCTCATGCTGGCCAAGAACATCCTGAATGCAGGAAGGCAGAATAAAAATCAGATCAAAGACATTGATTATCTCTACACGATCCTTCTGACCGACGGTAATCCCACCTACCATGTGGAGGGAGATCCCGGCAGCACCAGCTACATCACCGGTACCAGAGGCGGCGGAAGTGAGACAGAAAAGAGCGATGTGAAGGATGTAGGTGACGAGGCTGATGCCATCCGCGGCATTACCAACCTCTCCAAGCTGTATTCCATTTGCTTTGGTACCATCACCAAGAAGGGATACGAAGTAGACGTGTGGGATACCACACCTTTTGATGACTGGCGGGATACCAATCCGAGTACGGATGAGGATATGACGGTTGGCGATTGGCTGCGCGCTTTCTCCAGTGCTGCCTATAACGGCCAAGCTGACGGTTTGTTTGAATCCTTTGACAGCATCGCTGACCAGATCGCCATGGCTGCTCAGGCTTGGCGTGTGACAGACACCATGGGAGGTAATATCCTTTATCAGAAGGCTCTTCCTGTATACAATGCGGCTGGCAATGGCACGATTTATAATGCCGTTACTATGGGAAATGACGGTAAGTCCTTTGTCTGGGATATCCTCTCCTCCAACCGTGATGACAATATTACGGATATCCAGGAGGACCAGGACGGCAACATGATCAGCGGAACGCTGGGCTATACCTTTAAGTATCAGATCCTTCTGAACAATGTTGGCTTTACAGAGACCACCACGGTACCCACCAATGAAAGCGCGGTTTTGAAGTATATGGTGGCCGATGAACACGGAAATTGGCCTACGGATCCCGAGGCCCTGAAGACCGGTGAGTTTGCGGTTCCCCAGGTCAAAGGGTATGTGGCCGACCTGAGCTTCACCAAGGTCAATGAAAAGGGTGCGGCACTGCTGGGTGCCCAGTTCACCCTGACGCCCAGCCCCGCCGATTCCGTCAACTGGAGCGACTCTGATACTTCTGAGGGCGACGGCAAGATCGATATTACCCACATCCCCTCCGGCTATACCTACACTTTGAAGGAGACGGTTGCTCCCAAGGACTACAATCCCGTGGCGGATCTCACCGTCACCGTGAAGTACGGTGTGATCACCACTGCTTCCACTGCTTCTGACGGCGCAAACATCACCGACGGCAAGCTGGTGGACCCCGCTAAGCAGACCTATCGGGATGTGACCATCACCAAGACCTGGCGCAAGCCTGCCAACGAGACCACCCCCGACTCCATCACCGTCACCCTGAAGCAGGATGGCAAGGACTACAAGACAGTCACTCTCACTCCGGGTGAGGACGGCTGCTCTGCGCAGGGTGATACCTGGACCTACACCTTCTATAATCTGCCTGACAGCAATCCCGAGGGCGGCTACCATGTGTACACCGTGGAAGAGGCTCCGGTGGACGGCTATACCACCACCTATGGTCAGGATGGCCTGAACATTGTCAATACCGCCAGCGGCACCACCAGCGTGGTGGTGGCCAAGTTCTGGACACTGCCTGAGGGAATGTCCCCTGCTGACCAGAGCGTGGAGGTCACTTTGACCCAGAATGGCAGCGCGATGACCGGTGCGGAGTACACCCAGACCATCACCGGCAACGGCAGGGTGAAGTTTGAGAACCTGCCCAAGTACGATGCTAACGGCCAGCCTTATGAATATGGCGCTGTGGAGGCCCCAGGCAATTATCAGCAGGCCAAGCCCACCACCAGCGACGGCTACACCATCACCTTCTACAACACCGTGGCTGAAGAGACCACCACCATTTCCGGCGTCAAGACCTGGAACGACGGCGGCGACACTGTGGACCATGCGCCCATCACTGTGACCCTGTACAAGGATGGCGAGGCGACGGATCGGACTACCACCGCCAGCGCGGAAACCAACTGGGAGTATAAGTTTGAAAACCTGCCCCGTTACGAGTTCACCAAAGACAACGGCAATATCACCGCTGTCCGGGAGATCAAGTACACCGTGAAGGAAACTGCTGTGGACGGCTACAAATCCACCGTCACCGGCAACAACATCACCAACACCCGCACCGGTGAAGTGAGTCTGACCGTGTACAAGGAGTGGGTATCCCAGGGGGATCACCCCGTTGAAGTCACCGTTCAGCTCTACGCCAATGGCGTGGCCTCCGGCGACCCTGAGACCTTTACCGATTCCCACACCTTTGCCGGTTTGGCCAAGTATGACGCCCAGGGCAAGCTGATCGACTACTCCGTGACCGAGTCCCCTGTGGAGGGCTATACTGCCAGCTACAGTAAACGGACCACCGACAGTGAGGGCAACTATCAGATCACCATCACCAACACCCAGAGCGGTGCGGAGGATGAGGTAAAGGTCACCGTGACCAAGACCTGGCAGCAGCCCGGCGATCCGTCCGACCTGACTGCCACCTTCACCCTGGTGAAGAACGGCACGCCCATGGATGGCGATGAATACACCAAGACCATCACCGGCAACGGCGTGGCGACCTTTGAGGGCCTGCCCCGCTATACCGAGACTCCCGTAGAGGGCGGCGACACCCTGCTGGAGGAGATCACCTACACGGTGCAGGAGAATGTCCCCAACGGCTATATCTCCACCAGTGAGCAGGTGGGGCCCGTTTCCAACGGCGATGTGTATTTCCACTTTACCAACACCATCACCGACACCACTTCCGTCTCCGTGGAGAAGACCTGGGTGAAGCCCGCCGACGTGGCCGCCCCTGCCGTGACCTTTACGGTCCAGCGGTCTGTGGACGGTTTGACCTGGGAGGATGCCGGGACCATCGCCCTGGCTTCCGGTGAGACCAGCGGCAAGGCGGAGAACCTGGCCAAGTATAACGACAAGGGCCAGCAGTACATCTATCAGGTCAAGGAGCTCTCCGTTCCCGGCTACAGCTCCTCCATGACCGGCGGTATGCTGGAGAACGGTACCTACAGCTATCAGGTCACTAACACCATCAACCAGGCCTACGCGGATATTCCCGTCTCCAAGACCTGGATCGACGGCAATACTCCCGACAGTGAGCGGCCCAGCGTGACCCTTGACCTGCTGCAGGACGGCATCGCCGTGGCCAGCGTTACCTTCGCCTATGACGAGGCAGCAGGCAAGGTCATGGCCACCGTGACCAAGGACGGTGTGACCAGCGACCCTGTGGAGGCCTCTGTCAGTGGAAACACCTGGAGCACCACCGTTCCCGATATGCCCCTTTACAACGCGGCCGGTACCGCCAAGTATGACTATACCGCCTCTGAGGCCCAGGTGCCCGCAGGCTACAGAGCCACTGCCACCGGCACCAATGTGACCAACAAGCGCAGCGGCAGCATCGACATCGACATCACCAAGTACTGGGTGGATCCCGGCGACGGATATCGTCCTGACATCACCCTGGTCCTCACCGGTTCCGATGACAGCGAATATCGCGTGGCAGTCCAGGAGATGCCGGATAACGAGATCACCGCAACCCTGAACGGCAAGGCCCTGACCACCGTTGTCAGCGGCAGCACTTGGACCATCACTGTGCCCGATCTGCCGGAGTACACCGATGCCGGTGCCAAGATCACCTATACCCTGTCTGAGGAGCCTGTGGAGGGCTACACCTCCGAGGCTGTGAAGGATCAGCCCTTTGCCATCCAGAACACCATTGAGCAGGTTTCTGATGTGACCATCACGCCGGAGAAGGTCTGGGCAAACATGGACGTGGATGGTGTGTATCAGCCCGTCCTGCCTGAGAGCATCACGGTGGCCCTGTTCCGCGACGGCGTCAAGGTGGAGGGCAGCGAGCAGACGGTCGCCGTCGACGAGGATGGCAGCTGCACCTTCGAGAGCTATGAGAATCTGGAGCGGTACAACCTGACCACCGGCCAGTATTATCACTACGAGGTCCTGGAGCTGGATGCCAACGGCAGCCCGGTGAAGGAAAACGGCACCATCTCCTTCGGTACGGACAACGACTATACCGTCACGTACCGGACGTTTGAGGTGGATACTTCCTATAACCTCCATGTGACGATCACCAACACCTTCAAGGTGCCTGCCAAGTATCTGTGGATGGTCAAGACCCACTATGTCCACTATGACTACAATGGCAATCAGATCGCCGTTTACAACAACCAGAGCGAGATCTTCGCCGAGGTGGAGAGCACGACCGTCAGAGTAAATCCCGATGACTATAAGGTCTGCCCCAACGATAATCTGACCTATGTGTACGACGCGGATAACGCGGGCAACAAGACCGAGGCGACGCTGCTCAATCAGAATCACCTCTATGTCCTGGAGCTCTACTACGAGCTGACGGACAACGCGCCCTACATCCCGCCCGATACGCCCGATCCTCCCATCACCGATCCCGAGGATCCCGGCACGGAGATCCCTGAGGAGCCCACTCCCGGCGGTGAGCTGCCTGAGGAGCCCGAGGAACCCGAGGAGCCCACGGACATTCCCGATGAGAACGTGCCCGAGGGCGAGCTGCCTGAGGACATTCCCGATGAGGATGTGCCCCAGGGCGAAGCTCCCAAGACCGGCGACAACATGAGCATGTGGCTGGCCCTCAGCGGCACCGCTGCCCTTGGCCTGGTTGCGCTGAATGTGTTCGACAGCAAGCGCAAGAAGAAGGAGCACGAGGACCAGTAAGCTGCTGACGCAGTGAGCTTCCGCAAAACCCAATCAAACGCGCCCCGGCGAAAGCCGGGGCGCGTTTTTTCCCTCTTCAAACAGGAATGGGGAAAATTCACGATTTTGACATAGCACTTTTGGAGAATCTGTGCTATCATGGGCAGGAGAAACTGTGAGGAGGTGAGACCCATGGCGGCAGCCTTTCCGCTCCAGACCTGGCTGGAGAGCTTGGATGCCTTTTTGACAGCCCATCCGGAGGTGGGATACTGGTATACCACCGTGGTCCGCTTCGTGTTTCCGGTGCTGGCGGGCCTGATTTTACTGCGGGCCATCCGTTCGCTACTGCGGGTACCCCATACGCCGGAGACCTGGGCCCAGCTGAGTATGCCCAACGGCGCCCCTGCGCCGCTGACCCATTGGGAGAATATCATCGGGCGAAATAAGAACGCCGATGTGGTCCTCAATTATCCCAGTATTTCCCGGCAGCATGCAGCACTGATCCGCAATGAGGATGCCACCTGGACGGTCCATGACCTGGGTTCCAAGGGCGGCGTGCTGGTCAACGGGGAAAAGGTGGAGGGAAAGGCAGACCTGCAGGAGGGCGACACCATCACCCTGGGCGGCGTGCCGCTGATGCTGCTGCCCACCACCGTGGCGGAAAAGGAGCACCAGGCCGCCCGCCGCCGGGCGGAGCGCCCTGCGGCCATCTGGCCCTCCTTTTTGTGGCTGACCCTGTTCCAAGTCCTGACCTGCCTGCAGCTGATCGTAGCTGACGGCGCAGCGGTGACGGCGGCGGTGCCCATGGCTTTCCTGGCCCTGACCGTGGCCATGTGGCTCTATTACATCGCCCTGCGCCTTTCCAACTGCGTGGGCTTTGAGATGGAGACCATCGCCTTTTTCCTCTCCACCTTGTCCCTGGCGGTGACCGCTTCCTCGGCGCCCTCCTCGGTGCCCAAGCAGCTCATCGCCATTTTGATGGGCCTGGGGCTGTTTTTGGTGCTGGGCGTCTTTCTCCGGGACCTGCCCCGGACCCAGAAGATTCGCTGGCTCATGGCGGCCGGCGCCATCGGCCTTTTGGGCATCACCCTGGTTTTAGGCACCGGCAAATACGGCGCCCAGAACTGGATCGTTCTGGGTCCGCTGTCCTTCCAGCCCTCAGAGATCGCCAAGATCTGTTACATCTTCGCCGGCTCCGCCACGCTGGAGCGGCTGTTCCGCCGGCGGAACCTGGGGCTGTTCATTGTGCTCACCGGTGTGTGCATCGGCTGCCTGGGCCTGATGAGCGACTTCGGCACGGCAGCTATCTTCTTTGTCACTTTCCTGGTCATCGCTTATCTGCGCTCCGGTGACTTTGCCACCCTAAGCCTCATCTGCGGCGGTGCGGTGTTCGGCGCGGCCATCATCCTGAAGTTTAAGCCCTATATTCTCAGCCGTTTTGCTGTCTGGGGCCACGCCTGGGAGCAGGCCTCTGACGCCGGCTTTCAGCAGACCCGCACCATGTCTGCTGCCGCCTCCGGCGGCCTGGTGGGCGTGGGCAGCGGCAACGGCTGGCTCCACAATGTGGCGGCTGCGGACACGGACCTGGTGTTCGGCATGGTGTGCGAGGAGTGGGGGCTGCTGATTGCCGTAGCGGCGGTGGCCTCTATTATCACTCTGGCGGTGTTTGCCGCCCGGGCCTGCCGGGTGGGCCGGTCCAGCTTCTACGTCATCGCCGCCTGCGCGGCCTCGTCCCTGCTGGTGTTCCAGACCTGCCTGAATGTGTTCGGCTCGGTGGACATTCTGCCCCTCACCGGCGTCACGTTCCCCTTTGTGTCCAACGGCGGATCGGCCATGATGTCCGCTTGGGGATTGCTGGCCTTTTTGAAGGCCACGGACACCCGGGAACACGCCAGCTTTGCCATTCGGGACCTGTCCTGGCATCGTCCAGCCCGGCGGCGGGTGAGAAAGGAGGGGGCTTATGAAGAAGATTGAACGGCGGGCCTTTGTCTGCCGCATTCTGGCGGGGATTTTGGCCCTGGGACTGTGCCTGTTTGTGGGCAAGTGGTTCTTCCAGGGGGGAAGCTGGGTCTCCGCCGCCTTCAACCGTCACCTCTACAACAGTGCGGGGCAGCTCTCCTGCGGCACGGTCCTGGACCGGGACGGGGATGTGCTGACCACCGTCAATGAAAATGGAGAGCGGACCTACTACGACAACGCCACTGTCCGCAAGGCCACCCTCCATGTGGTGGGCGATCTCCAGGGCAACATCGGCACTGGCGCCCTCAATGCCTTTGCCGACAAGCTCACCGGCTATAACTTTATCAACGGCGCCTATGGGGCTACCCAGGGCAGCGACCTCTATCTGACCATCGACGCCCGGTATAACTACATCGCCTATGAGGCCCTGGGCGGCCACAGCGGCACGGTGGCGGTGTATAACTACAAGACAGGGGAGATCCTCTGCCTGGTGTCTGCGCCCTCCTATGACCCGCTGAACGTGCCGGAGGACATCGAAACCAACGACCGGTATAAGGGCGCCTACCTCAACCGCTTCCTCTCCTCTACCTTTACCCCGGGCTCCGTGTTCAAGACGGTGACCCTGGCGGCGGCGCTGGAGCAGATCCCCGACCTGTACCAGCGGACCTGGAACTGTGAGGGGTCCGTGCAGATCGGCGGAGACACCATTACCTGTTCCGGCACCCATGGCACGCAAGATATTACCGCCGCTCTGGCCAACTCCTGCAACGTAGTCTTTTCTCAGCTGGCAGCGGAGCTGGGCGCGGATGTAATGGAGACCTATACAGAGAAGGCAGGGCTGATGGACTCCTATTCTGTCAACGGTCTGCCCACCGCCAAAGGCACTTTCAGCTTCCAGGATGCCACCGATTCCCAGCTGGGCTGGGCCGGTGTGGGCCAGTATCAGGACCAGGTGAACCCCTGTGCCCTGATGGTGTATATGGGGGCCATTGCCAACGGCGGAAAGGCCGCTGTGCCCTACCTCATTGAAAAGACCGTGGGTCCCCTGGGCCTGCCGTCCCTGCCCCATTTCACCCGCAAGACCGGCACCCTCGTCGAGTCCGGTACCGCCGGGCAGATCGCAGACATGATGGCCAACAACGTGGTGGCCACCTATGGCGCCAGCCGTTTCCCCAATATGGACATCTGCGCCAAGTCCGGCACCGCCGAGGTGGGAGAGGGCCAGTCGCCCCACGCCTGGTTCGCCGGTTTCCTGCGCAACGAGGATGCGCCCTACGCCTTCGTGGTGCTGGTGGAAAACGGCGGCGGCGGTTCTTCCGTGGCAGGCACTGTGGCCTCCAAGGTCCTGGACGCGGTGGTCAACGGCTATTGAGTGAAAAGAAAAAGCACAGAGGGAGTTCTCCCTCTGTGCTTTTTTGTGTGCTTTTTCAGGCCTGTTCCTCCGCCTCTTGGGCAAAGAGGTGGGCGTAGACCTCCGGCCGGCGGTCCGGCAGGAAGGGGAGGGCCTTTCGGGTCTTGTCCACGGTCTCCCGGTCGATGTCACAGGTGACCAGACCCGGACCGCTTTCGTCCTGCACCAGGATGGTCCCGTCGGGAGCCACCACCGTGCTGCCGCCGATATAGGAGAGCTTGCCCTCCTGCCCCCAGCGGTTCACACCGGCCACATAGCACTGGTTCTCCAACGCCCGGGCTCGGAGCAGCAAATACCAGTGCTCCATCCGGGTGGAGGGCCAGTTGGCGATGACCGTCATCAGCTGTACCTGCCGGCAGTGGACTCGGAAGATCTCGGGAAAGCGCAGGTCGTAGCAGACGAAGGGGGCGATGGTGAAATCGTCCAGCTGGCAGCTGGTCCAGTCCGTGCCGCCGGTGTAAAAGCGCCCCTCGGCGCCGAAGGAGAAGGGATGGATCTTGGCATAGTCCGCCAGGAGCTGTCCCTCCCGGCCCAGGAGGACGCAGTGGTTCTCGCTCTTTTCCGCCTGGGCGGAGGGGGAGACGATCATGCCGAAGCCCATGGCCATGTGGTGGGCAGCCGCCTCCCGGGAGAAAAAGTCCAGCGTCTGGGAGGAGTCCAGCGCCTCTCCATCCTCAGCGATGTGGGAGGAGAAGCCGGTGAGGGTCAGCTCAGGGAAGAGCAGCAGATCCACCTTTTCCTCTGCCGCCTGACCGATTATCTGGCGGCATGCCGCCAGGTTGCCGGCCTTGTCCCTGTGGAGCATATCCATTTGTGCCAAGCCAAGTCGCATGCGAGATCCCATCCTTTCTCCGCCTCCAACTTTGTGCTGGAGGAGATCAATCCCAAAGGAGCGTGGCGAAGTAGTCCTCCGGGGTCTCCGCCCGGCGAATGAGCTGCACGGAACCGTCCTCGCGCAGCAGCAGCTCGGCGGAGCGGAGTTTGCCGTTGTAGTTGTAGCCCATGGAGAAGCCGTGGGCGCCGGTGTCGTGGATCACCAGCAGATCGCCGATATCCACCTTGGGCAGCATCCGGTCCACGGCGAACTTGTCGTTGTTTTCGCACAGAGAACCGACCACATCGTACTTGTGGTCACAGGGTAAGCTCTCCTTGCCCATGACGGTGATGTGGTGATAGGCGCCGTACATGGCCGGCCGCATCAGGTTGCAGGCGCAGGCGTCCACGCCCACATAGTCCTTGTAGGTGTGCTTTTCGTGGAGCACTGTGGTGACCAGATGACCGTAGGGCCCCAGCATGAACCGGCCCAGCTCCGTGTAGAGGGCCACGTCGCCCATGCCGTTGGCAGTCAGCACTTCTTCGTAGACTTGCCGCACACCCTCGCCGATGACGGCGATGTCGTTGGCCGTTTGATCGGGCTGATAAGGGATGCCGATTCCGCCGGAGAGGTTGATAAAGGTGATGTGGCAGCCGGTCTCCTTCTGCAGCTCCACGGCCAGCTGGAAGAGGATGCGGGCCAGGGCGGGGTAGTAGTCGTTGGAGAGGGTGTTGGAGGCCAGGAAGGAGTGGAGGCCGAACTCCTTGACGCCCAGGGCCTTGAGCTGCCGGAAGGCCTCAAAGAGCTGCTCCCGGGTCATGCCGTACTTGGCGTCGCCGGGGGTGTCCATGACCTGGAAGCCCTCCCGGGTGTCCCCCAGGGTGAACACGCCGCCGGGATTGTAGCGGCAGCACATCTTCTCCGGCATCCGGCCCAGCAGGCGGTGCACATATTCCACATGGGTGATGTCATCCAGATTGATGATGGCGCCCAGCTGGGCGGCCAGGCGGAACTCATCCTCCGGCGTGTCGTTGGAGGAGAACATGATCTCCTCGCCCTGGATGCCGCACCGGTCGGCCATCATCAGCTCCGTCAGAGAGGAGCAGTCCGCGCCGCAGCCCTCCTCTTTGAGCAGCTTCAAAATGGCCGGGGTGGGGGTGGCCTTGACGGCGAAATATTCCCGATAGCCGGGGTTCCAGGCAAACGCCGCCTTCAGGCGGCGGGCATTTTCACGGATGCCCTTCTCGTCATAGATGTGGAAGGGGGTGGGGTATTGGGCCGTAATGGCCTTGAGCTGATCCAGCGTAACAAATGGTGTTTTCATCCTGCGACCTCGAATTTCTCTTGTGTTGCCCAGTGGGCGATATTCTATTATTTTAGGAGGGATGCCCCCTCCTGTCAAGATGGGCGGGAAAATTTGGGAGAAGGGGCAGGAAAAAGGCGGGGCGGAGCCCTTGCGCCGGCGCCGGCGCTGTGTTACACTAAAGCGGAGGGCGGAAGACTATCTGCCCCATGAAGTGACCCTTTGCCGCTCCCGGATGGGAGGAAGCGGAGGGAACAGGAGGAACGACCCATGCGGGAGAAGAGCATGAAATTGCTGGTGACCTTCCACACCACCGCCGGTGCCATGGCCATGGAGAAATACTGCAAGGCCCAGGAAGCTCCTGGCCGGCTGATCCCCGTGCCCCGGAGCATTACGGCGGACTGCGGACTGTGCTGGATGGCACCTACGGATGCCCGACCCCAGCTGGAGGCTCTGGTGGCGGAGCATCAGCTGGATGTGGAAGGATTTTATGAGGAGCTGGTGTAATCATGGCTGACCCCTGTGAAGAGTGCGTGCACTATGACTACGATGAGGAGCTGGAGGCCTTCGTCTGCCAGATGGACCTGGATGAGGACGAGATGGCCCGCTTTTTGTCCTCGTCGGCCAGCGCCTGTCCCTTTTACCGCCGGGGCGATGACTATGCCACCGCCCGGCGGCAGTAAAGCCCTTGAAAAAAGACCGCGGCACGGAATTCTCCGTGCCGCGGCTTTTTTGTGGGGAGAATCAGTTCCGGCGCAGGGCGATAACCAGCTCACCGTCCCGCCAGGTGACCACAGGCCGCCGGGGCGGACCGGACAGGGGAGAGGAGAGGGAGGGAAGGGGCATCTTCTCCTGCCGGAACACAGACAGGGCAAGGCCCAGAAGGCCCATGTCCAAAATGGAGTGGAGATTGCCTACCAGCAGCGGGAAGGTGCCGCTGGTGAAGGGATAGCCCAGGGTCAAAAGGAGGCTGGACACCGCCTGGAGCCCCAGGGTCAGCACCACTGCCAGGGATACCAGCCGCCCCAGCTCGTTTTTCTGCCGCAGGCACTTGACCAGGATCCAGAGCAAAGTTCCCGCCACCGTCAGCATCAGCGTCAGGAAGGGCATCCAGCCCAGGCGGTGGATCAGCGTGGTCAGCAGGGCGTCCCGGCCGGACTCCGGCACCAGCATCCAGTAGGGGGTGCTGGAATCCTCGAAGAAACCGCCGATGGTGCCCTCTCCCAACCATTGGGCGCCGGCCAGGGCGCTCTGGATGGCGGTGGCCATGTACCCTCTGCCCAGCGCTTCCGCCTCCGGGTTAAGCAGCAAAGCCAGTCGCTTTTGAAAATAGCCCTGAGAGAATCCGTAGCAGAGGCAAAAGGCGCCGCAGAGCAGTAAAAAGAGCACCAGGGCCAGGGTCCCGGCGTGCTTCCCCACGCCGAACCAGTCCCGATATGCGGCGCACAGCAAGAGAAGGGCGCCGGTGAGAAGAAGGATCACCAGCCCCAGGAGATAGGGGGCCAGCATGGCGACGGCGGCCAGGGGGACGCCGCCCAGAATGGCCAGCACCAGTCCCTTCCAGCCCTTGCCCCGGAGGGCGTAGACCAGAACGGCATAGGCTACGGGATAGAGCAGCACTACGTACCGGGTGTAATAGGAGGCGTTGTTATAGTTGGGGGAGAAGAGCAGGGACAATCCCCCCAGGACCACAGCGCCCCAGTAGACCGCCCGGGCATAGCGGCCCAGGAAGGTATAGTCCAGGAAATAGGCCCCCAGCAGGCACCCACAGCCCAAAAGAAGGGCCAGCAGAGTCTGGGGCACCTGGATGGCGTCCGGCATGGCAGCAGTCAGCCCCACCCGCAAAATGCCGCCGGTGAGGGCCAGAAGCAGCGTCAGCCCCAGCAGTCCCCACTGGGGCTGGGGACGGTGGACCCGGTCCAGCTCCTGTCCTACGGTCACCGGGTCACCCATCTGACGCACAGCCTCCGCCTGGGCCTCCTCAGGGGCCATGCCCTGTTCCAGACAGGCGTCCTGCTGGTCCAGCAGGTGGGTCTGCAGCTCCCTGCGCAGGGGCGCCTTGGCCCGTTTCCAGCGGACCTGGTCCATGGCCGTGTCCAAGAATTGCTCCATAGGCTCAGGCAAGGCAGGCACCTCCCTCCAACACCTGGGTGACGGCGGCGGCATAGGTCCGCCACTCCGCCTCCTTCTGGGCCAGCTGGCCCCGTCCCGCTTCCGTGAGGGCGTAATAGCGCCGGGGCCGGGCGGCGTCGCCGCCGGACTGCTCCCGGGCCGTCACCCAGCCCTGCTGCTCCAGGCTGTGGAGCAGGGGATAGAGGGTCCCCGCCTTGAGCTCAAAGGTCCGGTCCGAGCGGCGGCGCAGCTCTTCGATCATCTGATAGCCGTACATCTCCCCGCCCTCCAGCAGCTTGAGCACCAGCAGGGTGGTGCTGCCGGAGAGGAGGCTTTTATCGATGGCCATAGGGCATCCCTCCTGATATATCGATTGTCTATATAATAGCTCGACCATCGATATATGTCAAGGAAAAATTTCCCGGCGTCGCAGCGATCATTGCAAAAATGGCGTATAAAAGCAATGAAAAAGACAATATATCGTGCTTTTTGCGGGGCGAGGAGGAGAAAATCCGGCCCATGGAGGGACGGAAAAATTGCCAAAGGCGGCGGGGTGTGGTATACTGCCCCCAAGAAATCGCCTGAAGAAAGGAGCGAAAAGGAATGCGGAGAGAATGGCTTCCCGGTAAGAGCGGGTTTCCGGTGCCCTGTGTGCATACGCTGACAGGGGAGGAGCAAACGGTTTGCGTACTGACCCACGGCTTTGGCTCCGGCAAGGATGGGGAGACAGCCCGGCGGGCGCTGGAGGCACTGCCCCGGCGGGGCATCGGCGTGCTGGCCTTTGACTTCCCCGGCCACGGGGAGAGCCACCGGGACAGCCGAGAGCTGACGGTGGAGGGCTGCCTGGACGATCTGGCAGCGGCGGAGGCCCGGGTCCGACAGCTGTGTCCCCATGCCCGGGTGGTCTACTTCGGCTCCAGCTTCGGCGCCTATGTGATCTTACACTATTTGGCTACCCAGCCCCACGCCGGACACAGGGCCTTTTTGCGCAGTGCGGCGGTGGACATGCCGGCTATTTATCAGGACTTCCTACGCCAGGGCCGGGCACTGCTGGGCAGGACCGGGGACTTCCTGGCGGAGGAGGGCTATGACCGGCCCATCTGGATGACAGAGGCCTTTGCCGCCGACCTGGCGGCCCACAGCGTATGGGAGGCCTATGAGCCGGGGATGGCGGAGCTGGCCATGGCCCACGGGGCGGAGGATGCGGTGGCCTCGCCGGAGGCTGCCCGACGCTTTGCCCGGGAGAAGGGGGCGGAGCTGACTGTGTTCCCCGGCGAGGGCCACTCCCTGGCGGGTCCCGGCGTGCCGGAGCAGGTGCTGGGGCTGGCGGCGGACTTCTTTACAAAGGAGCCGTGACGACAGAAAGAGACCTTCCACCGACCAGGAACAGGGAAAAGCCAACCCGCTGAAATCAGGCGAAAAAGTGGGGAGAAAGCGGCTGCATACTCTGTTTTTGGCTGATTTCTCACCTGCAAATGAGACAAACTGCCCAACTCTCGCTATACGGAGTTGGGCAGTTTGTTCAATGGACTGCATCGTCCTTGCCACCACGGGCGGTCGTCCAGCCGGAAACTTTTTGTGATGAAAAATGAAAATTTTGGTTGACAAAGTCACAAGGCTATGTTACTATCTCGTACATCGAACGCAAAGACGCAGAGTAGTAAGCGAAAAGGCCCATGCAGAGAAGTGTCGGTTGGTGCAAGACACGATGGCTGCCGATTCGCCGAACTGGCTGCAGAGCGGCTGTGCTGAAGAAAAGTAAGTGCAGACGGGTGCTCCCGTTACAGAGCAGGGATATGATGGTATCCCACAGAGTGATCCTCATTTCGAGGATAAAGAAGAGTGGTACCGCGGAAGGAAGTTGCCTTTCGTCTCTTCTGCCCTGACAGGCAGGAGCGGCGAAAGGTTTTTTTGTTGCCTCCTGACCCCCATCCAATCTTTTTTCGGGAGGAAACACACATGAAAGAAAAACGCATCGCAAAGACACCCTTTGCACTGGCCTTCTCTGTGGGCGCCGTGCTCTTCTCTGCCCACGCCGGCGGCGGCTTTGCCACCGGCAACCAGGCCAACACCTACTATGTGGGCCTTGGCTGGGCGGGCATCGTCTCCGCCGTCATCGCCATGCTGCTGCTGACCCTGACCATGCGTCAGGCCATGGTGATGTACAATTCCCGTGGGCTCACCAGCTACAAGCAGCTCTTTGAGACCCTCTACCATCCCTTCGACAAGATCGAGTGGGTCTTTGAGATCTTCTTCTACATCATGGTCCTCATGGCTGTGGCCGCTGCCATCTCCGGCGCCGCCTCCGCCCTCCAGGGGTATTTCGGCATGAACTACTACCTGGGCATCGTGGTGGTGGGCATGGTGGTGCTGATGCTCACCATCTTCGGCGCCGGCATCGTCCGGGCGGCCTCCACCTACATGGGCATCGCAATTCTGGTCACCGCCATCACCATCTACACCGTGGGCATCTTTAAGAGCGACAGCTCCATCACCGCCATCCTCCAGCAGGATTTTGCCACCCGGGGCTTCGGCGGTATGCCCCAGGCTATCATCAACGCCTTTACCTATGCCGGTTTCCAGTGTGTGACGCTGCCCACCATGATCGCCTGCGGCACGCCCCTGGAAAACCGCAAGGGCTGTGGTAAGGCCATGTGGATCTCCTTCGTGATGAACACCGTGGCTCTGGTGCTCTCCATCTTCATGCTGTTGTCCTGGCAGGGCGTTTACACCTCCGTGGAAGGCGGCACCACCATCCCCACCCTCACCTCCTGCAATGCCATGGGCATCAGCTGGCTCACCACCGTGTACGGCATCTGCCTGCTGCTGTGCCTGATCTCCACCGGCGTTACCACCATCTACGGCTTCGTGGCCCGGTTTGAAAAGCTCCCCATGTTCCGGGGTATTTCCTCCGCGCCCATCCGCAGCGCCATCGTCTCCGCCTTCATCATCGTGGTGTCCATGACCATCTCCCTGGTGGGCCTTTCCAATATCATCAAGTACGGCTACGGCTACTGCGGCTACCTTGGCATCGCGGTGGTGGTGATCCCCTTCCTCACCGTAGGCGTCTATAAGAACCGCGCCTACATCCGCGCCCACGGAGAGGCATTCCCCCAGCGTCAGGAGGAAGAGCCCTCTTCCGCCAAGTCCGTTCCCAACACCCGCCCCGCCGCCCAGTGCGACTGAGCCCCAGCAAGTAAAGGAGAAACGATCATCATGGAGAAAACTCTCTTTCCCGGATATACCATCGGCCCGGACGCCTATGACGACATTGCCGCCGTCTGCCCGGCCTACGGCAAAAAAGCGGCCGTCATCGGCGGCAAGCGTGCCCTGGCAGCGGCCGGGGACGCCATCGTAAAGGCGGCACAGGCTGCGGGCCTGGAGGTCATCGGCCCCATCTGGTACGGCGGCGAGGCCTCCCGGGAGAATATGGAGATGCTGCGGCCCCAGGTGGCGGAGGCGGACATGATCTTCGCCGTGGGCGGCGGAAAGGCCATCGATACCTGCAAGGTCCTCTCCCAGGAGACCCACCGGCCCTTCTTCACCTTCCCCACCATCGCCTCCACCTGCGCCTCCTGCACAAGCCTTGGCATCGTCTATCATCCCGACGGGAGCCTGCGGGAGTACTCCTTCTCCAAGATTCCCCCCAACCACATCTTCATCAACACCCAGGTTATCGCCGACGCCCCGGACATCTACCTGTGGGCCGGCATGGGCGATACCATGGCCAAGCACTACGAGTGCACCATCTCCTCCCGCAACGACATCCCCGCCCACTCCGACGCCATGGGTATCGCCCTGAGTTCCATGTGCGCTGTGCCCATTATGCGCTGGGGCCGTCAGGCCCTGGAGGATTGCAGGGCTCACACCGTCACCCGGGAGTTGACGGAGGTGATTTTGGGCATCATCATCTCCACGGGCCTGGTGTCCAACTTCGTCCAGGTGGACTATACCACCGGCCTGGCCCACGCCATCTACAACGGCTTCACCGTCCTGCCCTCCACGGAGGCCCACCATCACCTCCACGGCGAGGTGGTCTCCTACGGCATTTTGGTGATGCTCACCATCGACAAGCAGTATGAGGAGCGGGACAAGCTCTACGCCTTCAGCCGCTCCATCGGCCTGCCCACCTGTCTGGCGGATGTCCACGCCACGCCGGAGGATCTGCCGGCCGTCACGGCCAAGGCCTTGGCGGGTATCGATGTGCGTGTCTATCCCTATCCCGTCACCGAAGAGATGATCGTGGCGGGCATTATGGAGATGGAGGAGTACCACCGCACCCACGGATAAGGGCGGATTCACAAAAGAATATGGTGCCTTGTTCCAAGACACCATAAAAAGGCAGGCTGGAGAAACCTCTCCAGCCTGTCTTTTCGCTTTTTGTGAAGTTCATTGCTCCGCCTTTGCCGGGCCCAGAAGGGTCTGCCGCACCTGGGATTCGCCATATACCGGGATGCCGGCCTCCAGCAGGTGCTGGGCGGTGACGCCATTGCCGGGGACCTGGGTGTGGGAAAAGGTGCCGTCATAGATGGCGCCCCGGCCGCAGGAGGGACTGCGCTCCTTGAGCACGGCCGCCTGGCAGTTCAGGAGCCTGGCCAGCGCCAGGGCCTCCGCTGCGCCTTTTTCGTAGGCATCGGTGACGTCGCCGCCGGCATTTGTCACCACCCGGTCCCCCAGCCGTTCCGCCGGCGGGCGGGGGGTGGCCAGGCCGCCCAGCTGCTCGGGGCACACGGGCACCAGCTCATAGCGCCGCCCCAGCTCCTCCGCCCACTCCTGCTTATTTCCGCCGCCGTCATAGCGGCAGCAGGTGCCCAGCAGACAGGCACTGATCAAAATACGCATAGACCTCTCTCCTTTGCGGGATGTGTCTAGTCTCCGCTGTCCCGGATCCGGACCCGAAAGACCCATTGGCCGTCCAGGGTGCGGTAGCCGTCGCTGAGGCTGTCAGTGATGTGGACCAGGCTGTGGATAACGGGGGAGGACAGGGAGTGGATGCCGCCGGCCAGCTTCTTGCCGCTGAGGTCGAAGAGGTCAAAATAGTCCGAGCCGTAGCTCTGGCACAGCAGATACGCTGTCTCATCCGCCGGGTCCTGGGTCCTGACGATGGAGGCGTAATTGCCGGCGGGAATCAACACCTCGTCCTTGCTATTGTAGCAGACGCCGTCCCGGAAGCCGTCGTTTTCCAGAATCACCAGTCCATCCTGCTCCAAAGTCGCCGACACCGGCTGGAAGCCCTGCGGCAGAGGAATAGTTCGGGTCTGGGAGCCGTCAAAGCAAGTCAGGGCGGTTCCGTCCTGGGAGACGGTCCACAGCAGCCCGGTGCCCACCGACACCGTCGTCTGGTCGGTGATCCAATCCGGAGTGGCCTCCTGCAGCGTTTCATCGTAGCAGGTGACGCCGGTGTAGGAGGCGTAATCCTCCGTGGGCTGAGCGGAGAGATACCAGATTTTTCCCGCTCCGTCCTGCCAGGTGAGGAGCTGCTGGTCCGCCTGGGCCCGCAGCACTGCCTGGCCGGAGCGGTCAATGAGGGCATGGGTGCCGTCGGACAGGTCCGCCAGGGCGTAGTCTCCCTGAAAGTCCACGGCAGAGCGGAACTGGGGCTGGATGGCCCAGCTGCCGTCCTCTCCCAGATAGCCGTAGGTGCCGTTACGAATGGCCACAGCCCATTTGTCCCCGTGCCAGCCCATACAGGTGTCACAGCGACTCAAAGAGGTCACAGTGCCGGTGTAGAGGTCCACGCGGCCCCGGGTATCCTCCGTAATGAGAGAGGTCCCACCCTCCCCGGCGTGGGACATATACCAGTTCTCGCCGCACAGCTTTGTCATCCGCTGGCCGCTGACGCACAGGTGCAGATCTCCTGTCTGGTCACACAGATACAGCGCCCCCTGGGTGTCTACCAGGAAGTAGTGCTCCGTGTCCGGTGCCCAGCCGTAGACGAAGTCCTCACCGGTGCACCAGCTGCCGTCCAGAGCGGCCAGGGCCAGGCGCATTTCCCATTCACCACTCTGGGCCTGTTCCGCAGACCGCTCCAGCACCCAGAAGGAGCTCAGCTGGCTCTGAGAGGTGGCGTAGTCGTAACAGTAGGGCTGATAGATATTGGTATACACCGGGTCCGTCACGATCTCGCCCTGCAAAGTCACCAGGCCGTATTTCTCCACGTTGGTGTAGCGGTCGCCGTTGATGGCGCCCACGTAGGGGAGGAGGGGGCCGTAGTCCTCTGCCGGAATCAGATGGTCGGTGAAGCCGGCATAACGGCGGGTAAAGCGCTGCTGCGGCGCCTCATAGTCCGTCAGCTTGGACCAGTCAGTGTAGACAGGGGCGACCTCCTCCGTCTCGTCGGAGGAGGTCGCTTCCGGTCCTCCGGCGCAGCCGCTGAGCAAAAGCAGCGCCGCCAGGAGTCCCCAGGGCTTTTTCATGCCTCGTCCTCCACGGCGGACACGGAGACATACCCCTCATGGCTCACCAGCTTCTGACCCTCGTCGCTGAGGATCCAGTGGTAGAGCACGCTGGTGGGATCGTCGTCGGGAAGGCCGGCCTTCATGACCACATAGTAGTTGTTCAAAAAGGGATATTCACCGGAGCGGATGGTGTCGGCGCTGGGGGTCACGCCGTCCACCGCCAGGATCTTCAATCCGTCAGCCATCTCCATGTCGTTGGCGTAGTAGTACATGGTGTAGCCGATGGCGCCGGGGGAGTCATTATAGCTCTCCACCGCTTCAATGAGGCCGGCCATGGAGTCCACCACATAGTCCGTGGGCGGAGTCATGAGGGGCAGGTCCTTCATCACCAGATTCTTGAAGGCGGTCTGGCTGCCGGCTTCCTCATTGCGCT
Organism: uncultured Oscillospiraceae bacterium; assembly: GCA_902478785.1. Lineage (GTDB taxonomy): Bacteria > Bacillota > Clostridia > Oscillospirales > Oscillospiraceae > Oscillibacter. Next base: position 31,640 of record CABSMJ010000012.1, on the reverse strand, counting down.
GGAAGGGGACGATGTCCACGTCGTCACCGCCCACCTGGGACCAGTTGGTGATCTCGCCGGTGTAGATCTTCTGGATTTGCTCGGTGGTCAGGGAGTCCACCGGATTGTCGGCATTGACCACGAATACCAGACCGTCAATGGCAAAGGGATCCATCTCCCAGGCAAAGCCGGCGTCCTCCTTTTCCTGCCAGATGGAGTCGGCGGGCTCGGCGGAGATCAGCAGGTCGGACTCTCCGTAGATCAGGGTCCGGTAGGACTGGGTGGTGCGGGAGAACTCCGTCAGATCCGCCACCTCCTCCCGGGTCTCACCCAGCAGCACACTGGCAATGGCCTGGGCCAGGGGGACAGTGGAGGTGGAGCCGTTGAGCCGGGGGAAATTCTCACGGGTAAAGACGAACTGCCCCTCCTGAGGGGCGGGGGTCTGGTCGGAGGAGGCCTCCGACGGGGCGGCGCCGCAGCCCGTCAGAGTCAGGGCCAGCGCCAGCAAAAGACTGGGCAGCAAGCTGCTTCGTTTCACGTTGCTATACACTCCTTTGTACTGCCTTTCGGCGGAAAATCAAAGGGAAGGCCCGCAAAACCTTCCATGTTGCCGATTATACCAGCCTTTTGCAGGGAAATCCACCGGATTTGGTAACATGGATTGCAGTTTGGTAACAGGATGCAAGGCTTCTAGTCCTCATCCAGCAGATGCATCACCGACACCTCGTAGGCAGTGCGCTCCTGGGGACCCTCCTCTGTCATTTTGGTGTAGACCCGGCTTTGGACCCGGCCCTCCAGGGACAGATGGTCGCCCACGCCCAGCGTGCCCGCCCGGGAGGCCAGGCGGCCCCAGGCGATCACCGGCAGATAGTCCGCCCGGCCGTACCGTCTCCCCACCGCCAGCATCAGGTCACAGATGCTGCGGCCCAGGGGGGTGCGGCGCAAGATAGGGGGCTTGCATAGCGTACCGGAGAGGAGGATGCGGTTTTGGGGCTCCGGACCGCCGGGGAAGAGCTCCTGAGCCAGAACGGTGATGACCAGACGGCTGCCCTGGCCGCTTTTGTTATTGTAGGAGCGCAGCTGGCCGGAGATCTGAAGGGGACGGCCGGGAAGCACCTGCTCTGCCAGGGCCGCCGGAACCAGCACCTGCAGATGGTCCGTCTGACCAGAGAGACGGGGCACCGCCAGGGGAAAGCGGAAAAATACCTCACCATGGTTTTCGTGGGAGCGGACAGGCGGCTGCTCCACCGTGCCGCACAGCTCCACTTGGTTGCGATTTTTGACTGTCATATCGGTACACCTCGGTCGTGAGATAGGCGGACGCTCAGGCGCCGCACACTGCATGATATGAACAGCCCGTCCCGAATAGACCTTTTCAAAGGCAGCACGGCGGCATATAATAGGGAAAAACCATGGGAAAAGGAGCACATGGCAATGGCGGATCTGCTGACCTATTTGCAGTGGCGGGGGGACTTGTCCCTGGCCGCCGCCCCCTTCAACGAGGTGGACAATCTCATATTGGCGGAGCTGTCCTTTGTGGACTTTGGCGGTATTGTCCCGCCGCCGGGGGAGGGGAGCGCAGTCCCCCTCCAGGAGGCGGCACGGCGCTATTTTGCCGCCCACCCCAGGGAGGAGATCCACATGGGCGTCCTGGTGCCCCGCCAGATCCCGGACCTGCTGGAGGCCATGGCAGAGAGCGTCCGGTTTCGGGATATGGGGCTCAATTGCTTTGCGGACCGCCTGGACCCGGAGGCCTCTGTGCAGTTTGCGGCCTTGACGGCGGAGCTGGGGGACGGCAGCCTGTATCTCTCCTTCCGGGGCACCGACGACACCATCGCCGGCTGGCGGGAGAACTTTGAGATGAGCTTTCTGGACCAGGTGCCCGCCCAGCAGGAGGCGGAACGGTATGTGGAGGCGGTGGCCCGGCAGTACCGGCGGAAGAAGCTGCGCCTGGGCGGCCACTCCAAGGGGGGCAACCTGGCGGTGTACAGCGCGGTCCACTGCCCGGCGGCGGTCCAGAGGCGGATCGCCGCGGTGTATAACAATGACGGGCCTGGTTTCCGCACCTCCTTCCTGGACCGGCCGGAGCACCAGCGCATCGCCGACCGCATCACCACCATCGTGCCCCAGTTCTCGGTGGTGGGACTGCTGATGGAGCACGAGGAGGACTATACCGTGGTCAAAAGCAGCCAGGCGGGACTGCTGCAGCACGACGGCTTTTCCTGGGAGGTGCTGGGACCGAGCTTTGTGCATCTGCCCTCCGACGCACCCACCATCCGCCGCAACGATGCGGCGCTGAAGCAGTGGGTGGACAGTCTGGACACGGATCAGCGCCGCCGCTTTACCCAGGCCCTGTTCGAGGTGCTGACCTGTACCGGTGCTCAGACGCTTCAGGATCTGACGGAGGACAGCTTCAAAACCGCCGCGGCCATGCTCAAGACCATGGCCGGGCTGGACAAAGAGACAAGACAGGCGTTGAAAGAGGTGGTGGCCCTTCTTTGCAAAGCGCAGGTCCTGGCTATGACCGATGACATCCGAGAGGATTTGGCGGAGGGACGCAGGCGATCCGCCAAAGGAAAAAAACCCTCCGGCCAGGAGTGAAAATCCCGGCGAAAAACCGGGGAAATCCCCCGGCTTTCCCCTGGGATTTCCTGGACGAAAAAGTCACGTAACAGGCGCAATCGTTTGCTTTTGTCTGCCGGCCCTTTTGCTCTTGCAATCTGAAAAAAATCGTGTTACGGTAGTCTCAGAAGAAGTCCCCAGTCAACCAAGAGCGCATATGGAAAAGGAGGCATTCGCATGAGTTATCCCAAAACAGGAAATGAAGTTTATGTCAGTTTTAACCTGTCCAATACCATGCTCTCCGGAATCGGCAAAGGAACGATTACCCGGGAAGACGTCTCTGCCGACTATCTGAAGAACCTGTTTGCCCAATATGGCGTGGTGGTCTCTGCCAAGCCGGAGCAGAAGAAGCTGCTGGAGCGGGTCAACGAGCTCTATGATCTGAAGCTGGAGATCCCCGATCAGTTGAAGGTGTTCCAGCTGTCGGAGAAGAATCGCCGCCTGGTCATCATCACGGTTCAGGGCCTTAAGCGCGTGGGCGGCTCCCTGCTCCCCAGCTACACGGAGGAGGAGTTCAACGAGGCCACCTTCGGCTTCGTCAAATACTATGTCCAGAGCCGTCACTATGACGACCTGGTGGAGGAGAACAAGAAGCTCAAATGGGAGCTGGACAACCAGACCGAGTGGCGCAATCGCACCGACAACTGAGGGCTGTCTCCTGTCCATAGAGTAAAAACAAAGCCCGTCCCCTTATGGGGACGGGCTTTTTGCTGCCAGTATTTATTTCTCCGGCATACCCGGACATGGAAACGACAGCCAGCCGCTGTCTGCCGGCTGATTTTCCGGGGCAAAGCAGGAGGGATCAGCGCTGATACTCGAATTCCAGACCGTACATGGACACCAGGTCGCCATCCTGAATGCCCATCTCCTCCATGCGCTGGAACAGGCCCGACTCCCGGAGCATCCGGTCGAACCAGTTGCGGCTCTCGTAGTCGCCGAAGTTGACGTTGGCGATGAGCCGCTGGAGCCAGGGGCCCTCCACGATCCAGGTGCCGTCCTCCACGCGGATGTCCAGAGGCGCGGAGGTGTCCACCTCCGGGGGCCGCTTGACATACTCAGGCTCATAGACCCGCACCGGGGGCAGGGTGGAAAGCTTGGTGGCCACGGCGTTCATCAGCTCCTTCACCCCCTGGTGGGCGGCGGCGGAGATGACGTACAGGGGATAGCCCTTGTTCTCCACATGGGCCCGCAACTTTTCCAGCAGCTCCGGGTCGGCCATGATGTCGGCCTTGTTGGCAGCCACGATCTGGGGCCGGTTTTCCAGGTCCGCGCTGTACTCCTTGAGCTCCTCGCAGATGGCGTCAAAATCCGCCACCGGGTCCCGGCCCTCGCTGCCGGACACGTCCACCACATGGACCAGCAGGCGGCACCGGTCGATGTGGCGCAGGAAGTCATGACCCAGGCCGGCGCCCTCCGCGGCGCCCTCGATGATGCCGGGGATGTCTGCCAGTACGAAGCTGACGCCCTCGTCCACATATACCACGCCCAGGTTGGGGTAGAGGGTGGTGAAGTGATAGTTGGCGATCTTGGGCTGGGCCTTGGAGACCACGCTCAGAAGAGTGGACTTGCCCACATTGGGGAAGCCCACCAGTCCCACGTCCGCCAGGAGCTTGAGCTCCAGGATCACGTCGTGGCTCTCGCCCTCCAGCCCGGCCTTGGCAAAGCGGGGCACCTGCCGGGTAGGGGTGGCGAAGTGCATGTTGCCCCAGCCGCCCTTGCCGCCCCGGCAGAGGACAAAGGGCTCGTCTCCGGACATATCCTGGATGATCTCGCCGGTCTCGGCGTCCCGGACCAGGGTGCCACGGGGGACCTTGATGACCAGGGACTGGCCGGTCTTGCCGGTCTTGCGCTGGCCCTGGCCGTCCACGCCGTTTTCGGCCACGTATTTGCGCTTGTAGCGGAAGTCCATCAGGGTGGACAGGTTGTCATCCACCTGCAAAATGATGCTGCCGCCGTCGCCGCCATCGCCGCCGTCCGGGCCGCCGGCGGCCACATATTTCTCCCGGTGGAAGGCCACGGCGCCGTTGCCGCCCTTCCCCGCCCGCACGGTGATGCGGGCCTTGTCAATAAATGCTGCTGCCATAGAGCATCCCTTTCGTCGTTGAAAAAATGATATCAGTAGCTTGTCCGTTTTGGCCTATTCTATCGAAAAATGCAAGGCCCGTCAAGCGGTGGGCCGGGGCGAAAAAAGACCCCGGCCGATTTGGCCGGGGTCCCTGGAAAAGCAGCCGAATTACTGGGCCTCGTAAACGGAAGCCTGCTTGCGGTCCTTGCCCAGACGCTCGAAGCGGAGCACGCCGTCCGCCTTGGCGAACAGGGTGTCGTCGCTGCCGATGCCGACATTCACACCCGGGTGGATGTGGGTGCCGCGCTGGCGGACCAGGATGTTGCCGGCCTTGACAAACTGGCCGTCAGCACGCTTGGGGCCCAGGCGCTTGGACTCAGAATCACGGCCGTTCTTGGTGGAGCCCATACCTTTTTTATGGGCAAAGAACTGAATGCCAATGTGAAGCATGACAGTACCATCCTTTCTGTAAGATGATGAGAGAGGAGGGAGGACTCACGCCTCCAGCACCTCGATGTGCTGCGGATACTCGTCGTGAAGCTGGGACAGATACAGCATCAGCCCGGTCAAAAGCGCCTGACAGGTGCTTTCGGCGCTGGCGGAAAGTCCGCCGGGCAGACGCAGAGAGATCTTGGCGTCCCGCTCACTGACCTTTACGGCGGCGGCCAGGCCCATCACATCGTTGACCGTGCACTCCACCACGCGGATGGCACTGGTCACGGCGGCACAGACGATGTCCGTGCCCTCGGGAGCATAGCCGCTGTGTCCTTTGGAGTCAAAGCCGACGATGCGGCTCCCCTCCGTATGGAACGTGATCGTCGTCATAGACTTAGAGAGCGATCTTGCCGATGGTCACCTTGGTGTAGGGCTGACGATGGCCCTGACGCTTCCGATAGCCCTTCTTGGCGTTGTACTTGAAGATGCGGATCTTCTTGCCCTTGCCGTTCTTGACGACGGTGGCCTCCACAGAGGCACCCTCCACCACGGGAGTACCGAACTTGGTGTTCTCGCCGTCCAGCACAGCCAGAACCTTGTCGAACTTGACAGTGTCGTTGGCCTCCACGGGCAGCTTCTCGATGAACAGGGTATCGCCCTCGGTCACCTTGTACTGCTTGCCGCCGGTCTCGATGATTGCGTACATTTTACGTTTCAACTCCTTCATTACGGGCTCGCTGTCGGGGGCGGAGGCATGGCCTCACTTTTGACCCATTCAAAGCGGCTCATCAAGTATAACAGGCAAATTTGGAAATGTCAATGGGTTTTGGGAGAAAAATCGGGAAAAATCGCAAAAAAGAGGGCGTTTTTACCGGTAGAGGGTGCCCTGCCGCCAGGTGGTCAGGCGGGTGAGCCCGGTGACGGTCACGGTGACGCAGTCCTCCTGGTCCTCCAGCTCGTCGGCGTAGAGAAAGCCGTCGCTGTCATACAGTGTCACCGGGAAGAGATAGAAGCCGAAGGTGTTGCCGTCCTTTTCCGAGAGGGACGTCTGGAGATACCGCTCCCCCTCCGGGCAGATCAGATCCCCGATGGAGGTAGTCAAAGAGGAAGTGGTCTCCACACTGTAGCGGTCCTTTTCCAGCCGTTGCTCCATGCACCCGGACACCAGAGTGCCGCCGGAGGGGCTGTAAGAACCTCGGGCCCGGAAGGTCACCAGCCAGCGGCCGTCGGAGCGCTGCTCCAGCCGCTCCACCGTGATGCGGCAGCCGGTCTCATCCTCATAGAGGACCTTCCCCAGGCTGCTCTCCGGGTCGCTCAGGTCCAGTTCCAGGGACCACTGCCCGGGCAGCGCCTCCTGGGAGACGCCGTAGTTCTGGCTCCAGAACTGGTAGACCAACCCGTAGCGCCAGGTGCCCAAGGTGCCGTTGGCGTCCAGACGGAAGAGGAGGAGCGCCGCGGCCGCCACCATGGCGCACAAAAGCGCCGTGAGCAGCATCCAGCGCCGCCGCAGCTTCCGCCCCTCCTGGGGCGGGGGCGCGCCGTAGATCAGCTCCAGAATGTCCCCCTCCAGGGCCTGAGCGATGGATTGCAGGGTGGTGAGGTCCGGCTGGGACCGTCCGGTCTCCCAGGTGGAGACTGCCTGCCGGGTGACGTGGAGCCTCTGGGCCAGCTCCTCCTGGGTGAGGCCCCGCCTGAGACGCAGCTTGCGGATGTGTTTTCCCACGGATGCCATACCTTCCGCCTCCTTTGCTTTGTAAATGCCGGTACCCCAGGGAGCCGGCCTCTGCCTTCATGTCCCTGAGGGTACCATATCCGGGGGAAAATGTCACGCTATCCTCTGTTGCGCAGGCTGTTTGACAGTTATTTTTGCTTTGTGATCAGCGGCAGATACGCTCTGGCAGATTAACTGGCTGTGGACAAGTCCTGTCCGCAGGAGTAAACTGTTTCAGGGTATTCTCCAGCTCTCGTTCAGGCTGTTTCATTGGGCTGCAGGGGAGCTGCACAGGAAAGGAGAGGATAACAGTGACCTTTACCAAAATCAACAGGGAGACCTGGTCCCGAAAAGAATATTTCGATCATTATTTTGACCAGGTACCCTGTACATACAGCGCAGTGTTCAAGCTGGATATAACCAAACTTCGGCGCAGCGGCAAAAAACTGTATCCCGCTATGCTATACCATATATCCACAGTGGTGAACCGGCACCGGGAGTTTCGTATGGCCTGCCTGGAAGGAGAGGTGGGATTTTACGATCTGGTCCATCCCTGCTATACGATTTTCCACAAAGAGACAGAGACTTTTTCCAGCCTGTGGACTGCCTATACCCCTAACTGTGAGGCGTTTTGCGCGGCTTACGAGAGGGATCTGAAGCGCTGGGGAGACCAGCCGGGGCTCCTGTCCCGTCCCGATACCCCTGAGAATACCTTTCCGGTATCCATGCTGCCCTGGGCCAGCTTTGAAGGCTTTCATCTGAACCTGCAAAAGGGCTACGACTATTTGCCTCCCATTTTCACCATGGGCCGTTTCTATGAGGAAAACGGCCAGGTCCTGATGCCACTGGCGGTGCAGGTGCATCACGCTGTGTGTGACGGATTCCACCTGTGCCGACTGGTCAATGAATTGCAGGATTGTCTGAACGCATGAAATGTGCGGTAGGGCTGCCCTGCGGCGTATCCTTTCCCCATCGATCCATAAAAAGACAGCCGCCCTGAAAGGGCGGCTGCCTCTGTTTTTGGAAAGTGATTGTTCGAAGCGGGGAGGGGCTTAGAGCTGTTTGTTGGTCTCCAGAACGCTCTCACCCGGGCGGACGATAGCCAGGATCTCCTCTTTCCGAATGTCCCAGATGTTGCCACAGATGGAGTAGGCGTTGGAGCTGGGAGTGTCGAAGACCCGCTGCCAGCTCTCCAGGATCCGCCGGGTCTCCTCCGGGTACTTTCCGGCGTAGCGGCCGGTGAAGAACTCATAGGCGTTGGCCACGCCGATGTTCCGCAAATGCTTGCGGTAGGCGTCGTCGTCGGCGTCGTCCAGGGGAAGATAGCGGTGGTTGAGCACGAAGTCCCACCGGGCCTCGTCGAAAAAGACCACTTGGTCCCGGGGCTTTTCCAGAATATAGACAACCGTGCCCTCAATAGGCGGCAGGCACAGCTCCGCCTTGGTGGCGCACCAGATGGACAGCCCCGCACCCTCCGGAGGAGGAACCAGCCGGGCGGCCTGCCGTGCAAACCAGTCGTAGCAGTCCAGATAGTGTTGGGCCATGTCCCCAAAATGCATCTGGACGTAGATGCGTTGGTTGATGATGCGGCCCTCCTGCTGGAGCATCAGCAGCGTCTTGTCGTTTTGCCGGGTGTAAAGCCGGACCTTTTCGCTGTCCATGGCCGAGCCTCCTTTTGCATTAGTAAGCCAGCTGGGCCTCGGTCCAGTGGGCAATCAGCTGGGCATACCACTGGCAGGCCTCCCGGCCCAGCTCCACGTCCAGATTGGCATAGTTTCCGCATTCCTTGGGGGATTTGCCGGGCATCTCACCCTGGTAGACACCGGCCTGGGCAAACACCTCCTGAAGCAGCTCGATGGCCTGGGTATCAGTGAGCAGGCGGCTGTCAAAGAGAAAGTAGAAGCCGGTCTGGCAACCCATGGGCCCAAAGTAGATGACAGCCTCCTTCTGAGGGGCGTTGCGCAGAAAGGTGGCAATCAGGTGCTCCACCGAGTGGAGTTGGGCGTTGCTGAGCAGATCTCCGGTATTGGGCTTTTTGAAGCGTAGGTCAAAGGTGGTCACATCCCCGTCCCGACGGGACAGGTACAGTCCCGGCTGGAGCTTGTTGTGATCTACGGTAAAGCTGGCGATTCGTTCCATTGGTTCCATGACCTCCTAAAAAGTAAAAGTGAGAGAAATCCGGCGCAGGGGCTCAGAGGGATTCCTTCCCCAGCGCCTGGGCCAGCGGCAGCAGCACCTGTCCCAGGTTTTCCAGGGCCTGGCTGAAGTCGAAGTATTCCTCCGCCTGTTTTTCCGAGAACAGGTGGTCGGAGACAGACTTGAGGGCCACGAAGGCCACCTGGTTGCGCTGGCACACCTGGGCGATGGCGCAGCCCTCCATCTCCACCAGAAGGGGCTGGAAGGTCTGGGCCACCCAGTCGGCCCGATGGCCCCGGGAGGCGAACCAGTCTCCGGTGGCCACCCGCCCGGTGACGGCGTCAAAGCCCTGCGCCCGGAGCAGCTCCACACACCGCTCCGGCTTCCAGGTGGGGAAGGACACCTGATTGACGGTGGAGACCAGTCCGATGGGGTCCCCCACAGCGGTGGTGTCCACATCGTGCTGGACCAGGTCCGAGGCCACCACCAGTGTCCCCAGGGGCAGATCCGTGCAGCAGCCGGCCACACCGGCGTTGAGGATCAGATCCACGCCGTATTTCAGGCACAAGATCTCCGCGGCCATGGCGGCGTTGACCTTGCTGATGCCGCCGGCACAGGCGATGAGACCCGGTTCGATCTCGAAAAAGGGAACGCCGGAGACGATCTCAAAGGGCTCCAGCTCCCGGGCGCCCGGCAGAGCGTGGAGCTCCACGGGCATGGCAAATTGCAGTCCGATTTTCATGTGTATGTTCCTCGTTTCCTAACGGTCAGGGCAGCTTCCGGCCGCACTTGGCGCAGTAGACAAAGCCCGGCTCCGCCTTGGCCCCGCAGTAGGGGCAGTAGGCAGCCTGAGCAGCGTCCTCCCGCTGGGGCGGCTCCTCCCAGGGCTCCCGCTCCTGGCCGAAGCGGCGCTCCAGGGGGTCCGGCTCCTCCTGGCTGTCCACGATGTCAAATTCGGAGAAGCGCTCCTTCCCCGTGGCGTTCTTGAAGTGATAGACGGCCTGGACCACGCCCAGGAGGACAAAGATCACGCCGAAGATGGGGAAAAACACAGGGGCGCCCATGGACGCCGCCATGATGGTCCAGAAAATGCCGAAAATGATGGCCACTACGGAGCCCATGGCACCCATGGCCGACGGTCCCCGTCCGGGCTTGATGCTTTTCATGCCGTTCCCTCCGTTTTCTGATTTCCCGGTCAGTATACCACGAAACCAGCCTTGAGGCAATGACCCTTTGCCACGGCAGGCGGTTTGAGAAAAGGGAGAAAAAAGAGGGGTGGACCTTGGGTCCATCCCTCTTTTCCAAATTGCTATTTAGCCGTTGACGATGGTGGCGGTGTCCATGGCGATCATGAGCTCCTCATTGGTTGGGATCAGCAGGACCTTCACCTTGGAGTCGGGAGCGGAGATGACGGCCTCCTTGCCGCGGATGTTGTTGGCATCGGCGTCCATCTTCACGCCCATGAACTCCAGGCCGGAGGCGATGGCCAGGCGCTGAGAAGCAGAGTTCTCGCCCACGCCGGCGGTGAAGATGATGGCGTCCACACCGCCCATGGCGGCAGCATAGGCACCGATGAGCTTCTTGACGCCGTAGTTGAACATGTCCACGGCCAGACCGGCGCGGTCGTTGCCTTCCTTGTGGGCATTCTCCAGGTCACGGAAGTCGGAGCTGACGCCGCTGACGCCCAGCACGCCGGACTTCTTGTTGAGCACGTTGAGCATCTCATCGATGTTCATGTTGTACTTGTTCATCAGGTACTGGAGGATACCGGCATCCAGATCGCCGGAGCGGGTGCCCATGGGCACACCAGCCAGGGGAGTGAAGCCCATGGAGGTGTCCACGCTCTTGCCGCCGTCCACAGCGGTGACGGAGGAGCCGTTGCCCAGGTGGCAGGAGATCAGCTTCAGATCCTCGGGCTTCTTGCCCAGCATATCGGCGGCGCGGGCGGCCACGTACTTGTGGCTGGTGCCGTGGAAGCCGTAGCGGCGGACCTTGTCGTTCTCGTAGTATTCATAGGGCAGGGCATACATATAGGCCTTGGCGGGCATGGTCTGATGGAAGGCGGTGTCGAACACGGCCACCATGGGAGTGCCGGGCATCAGCTCCTGGCAGGCCTTGATGCCGATGATGTTGGCGGGGTTGTGCAGGGGGGCCAGAGGATTGCACTCCTCAATGGCGGCCATGACCTCATCGGTGATGAGAACGGACTTGGCGAACTTCTCGCCGCCGTGGACCACGCGGTGACCCACTGCGTCGATCTCCTTCATGGAGGCGACCACGCCGTTCTTGGGGTCCACCAGAGCGTTCAGCACAGCCTGGATGGCCTCGGAATGAGTGGGCATAGCCACATCGATAGCGTCCAGGATCTCCTTGCCCTCCACCTGGGGCTTGTAGGTGAACTTGCCGTCGATGCCGATGCGCTCGCACAGGCCCTTGGCCAGCAGCTTGCCGGTCTCGGGGTTGAGGAGCTGATACTTCAGGGAAGAGCTGCCTGCGTTGATGACCAAAACGTTCATACTGGATACTCCTTTTTACCCGGATGGTTGCACAGAGTCCGGGTTTCATGTAAAATAGGAAAAAATCCGATGTCCTCTTTCCGTAAAACAAGAGGACATACTACATTTATTATAACAAAGTTTTCCTGAGATACAACCTCTTTTTCACCAAAATCAGGAAAACTGCCGGAAAAGAGGGGGAAGTCATGGGCGCTGTGGGCATTATTGCAGAATATAATCCCATTCACACCGGTCATGCCCGGCAGATTGCCGAGACCCGGGCGGCCCTGGGGGAGGACACCGCCGTGGTGGCGGTGATGAGCGGCAACTGGGTCCAGGCCGGCCGCCCGGCCTGCGCCGACAAGTGGCTCCGGACCCAGCTGGCCCTCCGGGGCGGCGTGGACCTGGTGCTGGAGCTGCCCACGGTGTGGGCCGTGTCCTCGGCGGAGACCTTCGCTTGGGGCGGCGTGTCCCTCCTCCGGGCCACCGGTGTGGTGACGGACCTGTCCTTCGGCAGCGAGTGCGGCGACGTGTCGGCCCTGGAGGCGGTGGCGGACTGCCTGGACTCCCCGGCTTACACGGCGGCGCTGTGGCGGCGGTTGGATCAGGGGCGGCCCTTTGCCGTGTGCCGCCAGGAGGCGGTGGAGGAGCTGCTGGGGCCGGCGGCGGGGGCGCTGCTCCAGGGGCCCAACAACAACCTGGGGGTGGAGTACCTCCGGGCCCTGGCCCGCTGCGGCGGGGGGCTGCGGCCCATGACCGTCCGCCGGACCGGAGCCGGCCACGACCGGACGGCCCAGGCGGAGCCCTATACCTCCGCCACCCACCTGCGGTCCCTGATGGAGCAGGGGGAGTGGGGGCAGATGGAGCGGTGGCTCCTGCCGGGAGAGGCAGAGCTGCTGCAAGCCGCCGGCGGGACCCGCCGGGAGCGGGCGGAACGGGCGGTGCTCTACCGGCTGCGGACCATGACGGCCAAAGACTGGGCGGCGCTGCCGGACAGCGCCCCGGCGGAGGGACTGCCGGAGCGGCTGGTCCGGGCGGCGGGGCAGGCTACGTCGGTGGAGGAATTCTATACCCTGGCCAAGACCAAGCGCTATACCCACGCCCGACTGCGGCGGCTGGCCCTGTGGGCCTTCCTGGGTCTGACGGCGGCGGACCGGCCCAAGGAGCCGCCCTACCTGCGCGTCCTGGGCTGCAACGGCCGGGGCCGGGCGCTGCTGCGGGAGATGAAGGCCCGGGCCTCGGTGCCCATCCTCACCAAGAGCGCCCACGCCAAGGACCTGACGGAGCCGGGACGGAGCCTCTTCCACCTGGAGAGCCGGTGCACGGACCTCTACGGACTGTGCCTGCCTCAGGTGCCGCCTGCCGGACGGGAGTGGACCCAGAGCCCGGTCCAGGAGCCGTGAAGGTAGAAAACTTCATGCGCCATACAGCCCGCCGCTACAAGGCGCAAAAGCTGCGCGCATGAAGCTTTCTATATCTCTGGTTGCCCCGCAGGGGCGAGAAAATGACGCATCACAGCAGCAAAAGGCCCGGTCAGGAATTTCCTGACCGGGCTTTTTTTCATTCGGTGAAGTGGACGTGGTTGAAGATGTGGTCCTCGCAGAAGCAGTGGTACCCGGCGCAGCGGGAGCAATACCGGAACTGCAGATTGGGATACTCCGTATCTGTCCGGCCGCAGACGCAGCACTTGTGGTGATAACCCTGCTCCCGGGCCTTCTTCTCCTGCTGCTTGACGGCGGATTTGAAGTGGATGGTCTGGTAGGAGTTTTGGTGGCGGGCCCGGCTGCGGTGATAGCCGATGGCTCCGGTCAGATCGGACCAGAAGAACACCAGGAAGTTCAAAAGGGCGATGACCGGCAGCAGGGCACCCAGGAAGTCCAACCGGAACAAGGACCCCAGGATATCCACGGCAAACAGCGCCACATCCGCCCAAGCCAGCCACTTGACTTTGATGGGAATGATAAAGAACAACAGCACCTGCATATCCGGGTAGAGGGCGGCAAAGGCCAGGAACATGGACATATTCACATAATAGGTGCCCATGACGGTCTGGCTAACGCCGGTGACCAGAGTGGCGATGACCGAGGTCAATATGGTCAGCACTACGCCGGAGAAATAGTAGAGGTTGAACTTGGGTGTGCCCCATTGCTGTTCCAGCAGGTTGCCGATGAAGTAATAGAAATAGAGGGAGAGGATCAGGGCAAAGGGAGAGAAGTTGTTGGGGACAAAGATGAAGGTGATGATCCGCCAGATCTCGCCCCGGAGCACCGACGCCGGGTCAAAGGCCAGGAAGGACAGTGCGCTCCAGCTGGAAAACCGGGCCAGGAAATAGACGATGATGTTGCCGATGACCAGCACCTTCATCAAGTTGGGGATACCAAATCGGGGGTGGTTCCGGGCAAAGCGGTCCACCGCGTCGTTGAGTCGCTTCAAATGCAAAACCTCCAAGCAGGGTATTTTTTCACACTGTGCCAAAGCATACCACATTTCCCGGGAAAAGTCATGTCTAATTTATAAATTATGCCGGTTCTGCCCGAAAATGAAACACAAGAGGGGAAAAGTATATTGACAATCCTATGGAATGTGCTAGAATAAACCTACAATTTCATCCCTTATCAAGAGTGGTGGAGGGACCGGCCCCATGAAACCACGGCAACCTGCTCAGCAAGGTGCCAAATCCGACGATGATCGAAAGATGAGGAGCAAATCAGTCTGAAGCACGATCCGTCGAACTGCGCGGAGCGTGTTTTTTTGATGCTCCGGACAAGGGAAAATCAAGAGAAAAGAGGAGCAAATATCATGGCAAGACATCTGTTTACGTCTGAATCCGTCACCGAGGGACATCCCGACAAAATCTGCGATCAGGTCTCCGACGCCGTCCTGGACGCCATTTTGGAGCAGGACCCCGACGCCCGTGTGGCCTGCGAGACCACGGCCTGCACCGGCATGATCCACGTCATGGGTGAGATCACCACCTCCTGCTATGTGGACATCCCCAAGATCGCCCGGGATGTGGTCAAGGACATCGGCTATGACCGGGGCAAGTTCGGTTTCGACTGCGAGACCTGCGCTGTCATCACCTCCATCGATGAGCAGTCCGGGGACATCGCTTTGGGCGTGGATAAGGCCCTGGAGACCAAGGAGGGCAAAGATGACCTGACCAACGGCGCCGGCGACCAGGGCATGATGTTCGGCTACGCCTGCGACGAGACGCCGGAGCTGATGCCCCTGGCTATCTCCCTGAGCCACAAGCTGGCCAAGCAGCTGGCCTCCATCCGCAAGCAGGGCGTGGTCAACTACCTGCGTCCCGACGGCAAGACCCAGGTCACCGTGGAGTATGAGGACGACAAGCCCGTCCGCGTGGACACGGTGGTGGTCTCCACCCAGCACAGCCCCGAGGTCACCCTGGAGCAGATCCGCAAGGATATGGTGGAGCTGGTGGTCAAGCCCGTGGTGCCTGCCCAGCTGCTGGATGAGAACACCAAGTATTATGTGAACCCCACCGGCCGCTTCGTCAAGGGCGGTCCCGCCGCTGACACCGGCCTGACCGGCCGGAAGATCATCGTGGATACATACGGCGGCAGCGCCCCCCACGGCGGCGGCTGCTTCTCCGGCAAGGACCCCACCAAGGTGGATCGCTCCGCTGCCTACGCCGCCCGCTGGGTGGCCAAGAACGTGGTGGCTGCCGGCCTGGCCCGCCGCTGCCAGCTGCAGCTGGCCTACGCCATCGGCGTCGCCCAGCCCGTCAGCGTGACGGTGGACACCTTCGGTACCGGCACCGTATCCGACGAGGTGCTGGAGAAGGCGGTGAAGAAGGTCTTTGACCTGCGTCCCGCCGCCATCATCCGGAATCTGGACCTGCGCAAGCCCATCTATCGCCAGCTGGCCGCCTACGGCCACATGGGCCGCACGGACCTGAAGGTCCGCTGGGAGGACACCGACCGGGTGGACGCCCTGAAGGCCGCCGTGGCAGAGCTGTCCTGAATTGCGAAAAAAGCCACTCCGGAGCTGCTCCGGAGTGGCTTTTGCAACTGCAAAGGCGCCTTTGCTTCTGCTAAACTGACAGCAGAAGAACCAAAACGACAAAAAGGAGGCGCTTGCATGGAATTTAGACAGGAGCCCGGCCGCATCTGGGCCGAGGATCAGGATGGAAAGCTGCTGGCGGAGATCCTCTTCCCCTCCCGGGAGGGAAAGGCCAGCATCACCCGCACCTTTGTGGACGACTCCCTTCGGGGACAGGGGATTGCCGGAAAGCTGATGGAGGCTGCGGTGGAGAAGCTGCGGGCGGACGATATGGAGGTCCGGCCCATCTGCTCCTATGCCAAGACCTGGTTTGAAAAGCACCCCGAGGAAGCCGATCTGCTGAAAAAGTGAGAAAGAGCCCGGACCCATTGAGGTCCGGGCTTTTTTGCTGCTGTTTTGGGGAAGGACAGGCGGTCAGGAGGCGTGGGTCTCCCCGGCTCTGGTCTTAGTCTGGCCGGAGGGCTCCTCCCGGCGCAGCTCCTCGATGCGGACGTTGGAGTTGTGGGGGATGGGCTTCCACTCCACCTTGGTGAAGAGGGCGATGCACAGCGCTAGGTCTCCCATCAGGTCGAAGAGGGGAAAGGTCAGGCAGAACCACGCCATCTTGTACCAGGGCATCCTTTTGATCCGCCGGTGCTCCATCAAAAACACGTAGGCGGCGGTGATCATATCGTTCAGACAGCCCCGAAGCACCCAGTAGAGGGCGTTCCAGGTGGCGGTGACCACGGCGCCGAAGTGCTTGCCGGAGAGATAGATGAGTACCAGACGGATGAGATAGGAGACGATCCGCTTAAAGACGGTGTAGAGGGAGCGGGGGAAGATCACCGTGAGCATATCGAAGCTCATGAAGCTGCCCCGGCGGAAGATGTTCCACAGCAGCTTTCCGCCGGACTCCCGGAAGGCCTGCAGGTGGCCCTTGGCCCAGCGGATGCGCTGGCGCATGGCGATGCGTAGGTCCACCGGCTGCTCGTCGAAGAATTCAGCGGCGTTGTTGTAGGAGATGCGGTAGCCCTGGACCACCGCATCGGCGGACAGGGCCCGGTCCTCGGTAAGGGAGGTGTAGTTCCAGCCGTTCCGGATGATCTCATTGGCAAAGAGAAAGCCGGTGCCCTGGATGCGGGTGGCCAGACGGAACACCGAGCGGGCCCGGTGCTCATTGCGAATGGTCCGCAGCCAGTGGATGCCGTAGGAGGCGGAGATCCAGTTGTCGTCAAAGTTTTTGGTGTTGCGGTAGGAGGTGATGATCTTCTCGCCCGCGTCAAAGGACTCGTTCATGCGGCTGATGTAGTCCTCCTTGAGCAGGTTGTCGGCGTCAAAGAGGAAGTAGCCCTCAAAGGACTCCACGCCATAGTCCCGGCGGATCTGCTCCACCAGGAACTGAAGGGCGTAGCCCTTGGTCCGGTGCTCCGTGTCAAAGCGCTCGTAGCACACGGCGCCCTTTTCCCGGGCAATCTGGGCCGTGCGGTCCGTGCAGTTGTCCGCTGCCACGAAGATGGTCACCAGGTGAGCGGGGTAGTCCTGGGCGCGGATACTGTCGATGAGGTTGCCCAGCACCGCCTCCTCGTTCCGGGCCGCCACCAGGACGGCGTATTTGTGGTTGCGCTTGGCAGGGGGAAAGCGGCGGGTGAAGAAGATGCCGGTGACCTGATAGACCTTCCGGTATTTATAGATCCAGGTGAAGGCGGTTTGAATCCGGGAGAGCAGATGGAGAATACCCTGTAACAGCTCGACCATAAACGAGACCTCTTAAAGTAAAGTGATGAGATGTCGCCGTTATCCACAGCGCACCCTGCCAGCATAGACCTGCAAAGCCGCCTTGTCAAGGCGATGTTTTCGACAAAAAAGGAGAGCCTTTTACAAAAAGGCTCTCCTTATATTTTCTGGGAAATGGAAGCTTACAGATGCTCCGGGCCCATGGCCTGGCGCAGGGGCTCTGTGATGGCGCCCTCAAACACCCGGGTGCCGTGGGCGTGGAGGGTCTCCAGAGCGCCGGCAGCCAGGGAGGCGGGGATGTTCCCGGACATGGATAGGTCCATGTCCAGAATGAATTTGATCTCGTTATCCACCGGCGCGTTGGGGTTGTTCTGCTTGAGCTTGCCGGGACCGGCGTGGAGCTTCACCCGGCAGCTGTTGTCTAGCTTTAAAGTGAAGTCGGTGGCGCAGAGGTTCAGGTTCTCCTCCGTCACGTCGTCCTCCATCAGGGGCCCCAGATAGGCGGGGGTGAACAGCTCCCGCCAGGAGCGGTCGGTCAGGTTCAGCCGCTCTCGGGAGAAGATGTTGACATAACGAAGGCCAATCCGCTCAAAGAAGGAGGGGGAATAGAGGCGGATGAACTCGGCCAGGGGACGGTCCAGCCGATGGGCAAAGTCCTCCCACCCGTCGTAGCGGAGGGTGGAGAGGGCGATGAAGTTCCGGGTCAGGTTGATCTTCCACAGGTTGTCCTCGGACAGGAAGTTGTAGTTCATAGTGGGGGGCTGCTGCTCCACCTTGGGATTGGGGGTGCCCAGGCCGGTAACCTTGGGCGGCGCGGTCTCCTGCCGGGCGGCGTACCGGGGGAAGTCCTCCCGGATGGCCTCCTGGAAATCCACGGGCTCCCGGGCCCCGATAGAGAGAATGGGGGGGAAGCGGAGCTGGCAGATGACTTCGTGAACCGGGGCGCGCTCATAGCGGCACCGGGGAGAATCGGACAACAGCATGATGAAATGCTCCTTTATCGGTGAGATTGGCAACATTTTATCCCCAATGGAGAAAAAAGTCAATTCACAGATGGGCTGCCGGCCGGGGCGGTTACAGATAGAACCGGTGGCAGCCGATGGTCAGAAGATAGGTGCGGTTGGCGTTGATCCAGGTGCCTGCCGACAGGGCCGGGGCGTAGAAGTACAGGGCCTTGCCTGCGGTGGAGGACCCGGAGAGGGCCAGTCGGGCGGCCTGGACGGACTGCTGCGTGGGGGTGGAGTAAACCGTGCCGTTGCTGACAGGCTCGAACTGCACGCCATGCTTGCGGTCGAAGATGACGCCGGGGATGGTGTTGGGGAACTCCTTGGAGGCCACCCGGTTGAGTACCACGTTGCCCACGGCGATCTGACCCTCCAGGGTCTCACCCCGGCTTTCAGCGCTGATGATCCGGGCGAGCCAGTAGAGGTCGGAGGCGGTACAGGGCAGGTCAAAATTTGCGGAGGTCACTGCCGCGCCCCGCATCCGGTAGTCCCAGGCCACGGAGGCACCCAGGGCCTCTGCCGTGATCCGCAGGGGCACATAGGTGGCGCCGTTTTGCAGGAAGATGGCTGCGGGGGTCCGGTAGCGCACGCCGTTAACGGTCAGATAGGATTTGCCGATGCCGGCGGAGAGAGAGTCGGTGCTGGAATTGGCCACGGCAGAGCGGCTGTTTCCCTCCCAGGCCACGTCCCAGCCGCCGAAGGCGTTGAGCAGGGCGCGCAGGGGCACATAGGTGACGCTGCCCAGCAGATAGGAAGTGCCGGACAGGGTTGTTCCGTCCACCTGGACCGGCACAGGGGAGCTGGCCATGGTCCGGGTGGCGGGGAGGCTCAGCACCAGCACGGTGGCCAGCAGACAGAGAATGAGTTTGCGTTTCATGGTATGTAGGTTCCTTTCTTTTCAAGACGGGGAGGGGGCGTACCCTCTCCCGGGAAAGTATAAAGGACCGAGGGACGGTGGGGCAAGCTGTAATCTCTGGGAGGGCTGACAGATCCTGCCGGACACAGGAAAAAAGAACGCAGGCGGCCCGGAATGGGACACCTGCGTTCAAAGAAAGGGGGGACGTTTTTATCGGGGAAAGTTCAGGAGAGGGTCAGGTCGCCCTCCTTGATCCAGCCGATGCGGCGGAAGAAGAGGCCGAAGAGCCAGGTCAGCACGGCGGGCAGGATGAAGCAGATCAGAGCCATGGCCAGCCAGTCCATGCCGGTGATGGCGGCCTTGGCGCCGGTGGCCACGTCGTTGACCCAGCCGGTATAGACGCCGATGGGGCCCACCATGCCGCAGGTGCCCATGCCGCTGGCCACGCCGGAGGCGGGGTCGTTCATCTCAAAGTGGAACACGCAGGTGGCCAGAGGTCCGGTGATGGCGGAGGTGAGGATAGCCGGCAGCCAGATCCGGGGATTTTTCACAATGTTGCCCATCTGGAGCATGGAGGTGCCCAGACCCTGGCTCACCAGGCCGCCCCAGCGGTTCTCCCGGAAGCTCATGACGGCGAAGCCCACCATGTTGGCGCAGCACCCGGCCACGGCGGCGCCGCCGGCCAGGCCGGTCAGGCCGATAGCGGCGCAGATGGCGGCGGAGGAGATGGGCAGCGTCAGGGCGATGCCGATGACCACGGAGACCAGAATACCCATCCAGAAGGGCTGGAGCACCGTGGCCCACTTGACAAAGTCGCCCACGGCGCTGGCAGCGGTGCCGATGGCCGGCGCCCACCAGGCGGAGAGGCCCACGCCCACCAGAATGGTCACCAGAGGGGTGACCAGAATGTCGATCTTGGTTTCCTTGCTGACGGCCTTGCCTAGCTCTGTGGCGATGATGGCGATAAACAGCACCGCCAAAGGTCCGCCAGCGCCGCTGCCGCCGTCTAGAGTGGTGCTGCCCAGGGCGTTGGCGGCGTAGCCCACCGTCACCAGGGAGAAGAGCACCATGGGGGGCGCCTTCAGGGCGTAGCCAATGGCCACGGCCATGGCCGCGCCGGACATGGCAGAGGCGTAGCCGCCCACGGTCACCAGAAATTCCAGCCCCAGCTGATCGCCCAGGGTGTCAAGGATGGTGCCGATCAGCAATGAGCAGAACAAACCTTGTGCCATAGCCCCCAGGGCATCGATGCCGTAGCGCTTGCCGGAGATGACGATGTCCTTTCGCTTCAGGAAGGCCTTAAACTTTTCCATAGGAGACACCTGCTTTATGTAAAAATATGCCGTCAAAAAACGGTCCAGTCAAGTGTCATGACACCTGACTGGACCATTGTACCGCAGATTTTCCGATTGTCAATCCCTTTTGCGCTTTTTCCGCTTCTCACTGGGAAATTTTCACGTCAAAATAATTCCGCCGGCAGATGTGCCGGCGGAATCTCGGGGCGGCCGTATGGGATCGGGGGGAAGGTGCGGCCGCCCCTCGTATTGCGCGCCGCAAATGCGGCGCACGGGGTGCGGGGGTCCAGGACTCAGGGCTCAAACAGGATGCCAAGCTTCCGCAGGTTCTCCCGCACCCGCTCCAGGGAGGCCTCATCCGGGCAGGAGAGGGTGTGGAGATGGATGCCGTCGGTCAGACGGCTCAAAGGCAAGGCCTCCGCCTCCTGACACCGGTGGATGAACTGCTGGACGTCGTGGCGGTTGGAGATCTGGAGGGGGCCGGTGAGCTGGCCGTAGATGGGGTGCTCCACGATCACATCCAGCACCGTGCAGCCCTGGTCCACCATGGCGTTGAGCTCCTGCTCCATGCCGTCTGCGTCGTGCTGGCAGGCCACGGTGCGGGTGAGGCCGCCCTGGTCCCGCAGGATCACATACCCCCGGGGCGTGGCGGAGATGTCCGCCCCCGCCGCCCGGAGCAGGGCGATGTCCCCCACGATGATCTGGCGGCTGACGGAAAAGCGGCGGGCCAGTGCGGTGGCGCTGACGGGTCCCTCCGCCTCCCGCAGCACCTGCAGGATCGCTTCCCGGCGTTGTTCGGTGTGCATGACCCTTCCCTCCTCTTTGAAATCTGTGTTACAATATAGCACGGTTCGCCCCCCTTTGCAACGGCTGCCGCCGTGAATTTTGCCGTGAAAACAGGAGGAGGACGGGGCAAATTTGTGCAAACAAGAGAAAACTAACGATTTACCGAATTACCAATTTACAACATTAGCAAGATAAAGTATAATAGCGCCATCGAAACTAGGATGAGGAGAAGCCGACCATGGAGTTTGATTTTTCCATTCTCAAGCCGCAGGAGCGGGCCTCGCTGCGCCTGCGCGCCATCTATGAACGCTCTGGTTACCGCAAGTACCGTATGGGCCGGTTCGAGGAGTACGGCCTGTATCAGGAGAACCTGCACTTCCTGCCCTCGGAGCAGGTCATCACCTTCACGGACCTGGATGGGCGGCTGCTGGCCCTGAAGCCGGACGTGACGCTGTCTATTGCCAAAAATGCCCAGACCGTTGACGGCGGATGTGCCAAGTATTACTATATGGAAAACGTCTACCGCCCCAGCCTGGAGAGCCACACCTTCCAGGAGATCAGCCAGATGGGCCTGGAGTGTATCGGCGCGGTGGATGAGGCCGCCACGGCAGAGGTGGTGGGCCTGGCGCTGGAGAGCCTGCGGGAGTTGGAGCGGCCCTTTTTGCTGCAGCTGAGCCACATGGGCTTCGTCACTGGCCTTTTGGACGCGGTGGGTGCCCCGGAAGGACTGCGGCACAAGCTTCTGGACTGCGTCCGGGACAAGAAGTGCCACGAGCTCCGCACCGCCGCTGAGGAGGCGGGCCTTTCCAAGCAGGGCACCGACGCCCTGTGCCGCCTGACGGAGCTGGCAGGAGAGAGCAGTCAGGTCCTCGCCCAGGCCGACGGCATGGCTCTGAATAGCGCCATGTCCGATGCCCTGGCAGAGCTCTCTGCCATCGTCTCCGCCCTGAAGGACGCTCAGGGGGCGGAACGGGTGCTGCTGGATCTATCCCAGGTGGGCGACATGGACTACTACAACGGCCTGGTGTTCCGGGGCTATCTGGACGGTCTGCCCCGGGCGGTGCTCAAGGGCGGGCGTTATGACCCCCTGGCGGCCCAGTTCCACTCCGGTGCTCGGGCCATCGGCTTTGCCCTGTACCTGGATGAGCTGGACCGGCTGTCGGAGGAGCCCCAGGAGGAAGAGCGGACGTTCCTGAACATCGCGCTGCCCAAGGGTCGGCTGGGCGACAAGGTCTATAATCTGCTGGCCTCGGTGGGCTACGGCTGCCCGGAGGACTACACCGACAGCCGCAAGCTGGTGGTGGAGAACCCGGAGGCGGGCATCCGCTACTTCCTGGTCAAGCCCAGCGACGTGGCCATCTATGTGGAGCACGGTGCGGCGGACGTGGGCATCGTGGGCAAGGACATCCTGGTGGAGTCCGGCGCCGACGTGTATGAGCTGCTGGACACGGGCCTGGGCAAGTGCGACATGTGCGTGGCTGGCCCCAACGACTTCCGGGAGAACCCGGACCGGACGCTGCGGGTGGCCACCAAGTTCGTGGACATCGCCAAGGACCACTTTGCCGCCAAGGGCCGGGACATCGACATCATCAAGCTCAACGGTTCCATCGAGCTGGCACCCTTGCTGGGCCTCAGCGATGTGATCGTGGACATCGTGGAGACGGGCACCACCCTGCGGGAGAAC
Organism: uncultured Oscillospiraceae bacterium; assembly: GCA_902478785.1. GTDB lineage: Bacteria > Bacillota > Clostridia > Oscillospirales > Oscillospiraceae > Oscillibacter. The sequence goes on along the minus strand of CABSMJ010000012.1, from coordinate 8,836 downwards.
AACCTGAAGGTGCTGGAGCGGTTCCTGCCCATCTCCGCCCGCTTCATCGCCAACCGGGCCAGCTATCAGTTCAAGCACGCGGAGGTGGCCCGGCTGCTGGAAAAACTGACTGAGGTGACGCAGGCATGATCCCTATCTATGATTTTGACAAGCTGACGCCGGAGCAGATGCTCAACCGGGATATCCGGGCGGAGGAGAATGTAGAGGCCGCGGTGAAGGCCATCCTGGCGGAGGTCCGCCAGGGCGGCGACCAGGCTTTGCTCTCGTGTGAGAAGCGCTTTGACGGCGTGGACCTGGATGCCCTAGAAGTGACGGAGCAGGAGCTGGAGGAGGCCTGGGGGCAGATCAGCCCCCAGCTGCAGGAGACGCTGACCATGGCCGCGGACAATATCCGCGCCTTCCACAGCCGCCAGATCCACAACGGCTTTGCCATCACTGACCGTCCCGGCATCGTCCTGGGCCAGCGCTACACCCCCATCGAGCGGGTGGGCATCTGCGTGCCCCGGAGCCCGGAGGCCTTTCCCTCCACGGTGCTGATGAATGTGATTCCCGCCAAGCTGGCCGGGGTCCGGGACATCATCCTGGTGTCCCCGCCGGATGAAAACGGGAAGATCGGCGCCGCCGCTCTGGCGGCGGCACGGCTGGCCGGCGCCACCCGGATCTTCAAGGTGGGCGGCGCCCAGGCGGTGGCGGCCCTGGCCTACGGCACCGAGAGCGTACCCAGGGTGGACAAGATCGTGGGGCCCGGCGGCATCTTCGTGGCCACGGCCAAGCGGCTGGTGTTCGGCGCTGTGGACATCGACATGATCGCCGGCCCCAGCGAGATCCTGGTGCTGGCCGACGGCGGTTGTGATCCCCGCTTCGTGGCGGCGGACCTGCTGAGCCAGGCGGAACACGACAAGCTGGCCAGCCCTGTGCTGGTGACGGACAGTCCCGCCCTGGCCAAGGCCGTTCAGGCGGAGCTGGAGGTCCAGGTGGAGCAGCTGCCCCGCCGGGACATTGCCCGGGCCTCCCTGGAGCAAAACGGTAAGATCATCGTCACCGACAGCCTGGAAAAGGCGGTGGAGGCCGCCAACCGCATCGCCCCGGAGCACCTGGAGCTGTGCGTGGAGGACCCCTTCGCCCTGCTGCCCGCCGTCCGCAATGCCGGCAGCATCTTCCTGGGCCGCAGCGCCCCGGAGGCCCTGGGGGATTACCTGGCCGGGCCCAACCACACCCTGCCCACCTCCGGCACCGCCCGGTTCTCCAGCCCTCTGAGCGTGGACGACTTCGTCAAGAAGTCCAGCTTCCTCTATTATAGCCCGGAGGCCCTGCGGGCGGTGAAGGACCAGGTGGCCGCCTTCGCCGAGGAGGAGGGGCTCCACGCCCACGCAAGAAGCGTCACCATCCGTTTTGAAGATTCCGCTGAAGCAACCAAAGGAAGTGATCTTTGTGAGTAGATTTCTGTGCCCGGCCGTGTCCGGTCTGGCTCCCTATACCCCCGGAGAGCAACCCCGGGATATGCGCTACATCAAGCTCAACACCAATGAAAGCCCCTTCCCTCCCTCTCCCAAGGTGGTGGAGGCCCTCAACGAGGAGGAGCGGCAGAAGTTGCGGCTCTACTCCGACCCCACCTGCAAGGATCTGGTGGACGCCATTGCCAAGCGCTACGGCCTGACGCCGGAGCAGGTGCTGCCGGGCAACGGCAGCGACGAGAACCTGGCCTTTGCCTTCCGGGCCTTCTGCGACGACAGCCGGGGCCCGGCCTATGCCGACATCACCTACGGCTTCTATAAGGTCTGGGCCAAGCTGTGGGAGCTCAAGCCCACGGTGGTGCCCCTGCGGGAGGACTTTTCCCTGCATGTGGACGACTACATGGACCTGAACGCCACCATTTTCATCGCAAACCCCAACGCCCCCACGGGCATGACCGTGCCGGTGGAGGACATCCGCCGCCTGCTGGCTCACGACCGGAACCGTGTGGTGGTAGTGGACGAGGCCTATGTGGACTTCGGTGCCGAGAGCTGTGTGCCCCTTTTGAAGGAGTTTGACAACCTGCTGGTGGTTCAGACCTTCTCCAAGAGCCGTTCCCTGGCCGGTGCCCGTTTGGGCTTCTCTCTGGGCAGCCCGGAGCTCATCTCTGACCTCAACCGCATCAAGTACAGCTTCAACCCCTATAACATCAACCGCCTGTCCATTCTGGCCGGCAAGGCCGCCATGGAGGACGAGGACTACTTCCGCACCTGCACCGGCGCTATCCAGACCACCCGAGCCTGGACGGTGGAGGCCCTGAAGAACCTGGACTTCCAGGTGCTGCCCTCCCAGTCCAACTTCATCTTTGCCCGGACGGATAAGTGTAAGGGAGAAGCACTTTACAAAGGATTGAAGGAACGAGGCATCCTGGTGCGCTGGTTCGACGCGGACCGGATCCGGGATTTCGTGCGCATCACCATCGGCGCTCAGGAGGATATGGAGACCCTGGTGGCCACAGTGAGCGATCTTTTGGAGGTGTGAGATGCGGACGGCACAGATCGAACGAAACACCAACGAGACCCAGATCCGGCTGACCCTGAACGTGGACGGCCGGGGGCAGTATCAGGTGGATACCGGCTGCGGGTTTTTGAACCATATGCTGGAGCTCTTTGCCCGACACGGCTCTTTTGACCTGGAGGTCACCTGTCAGGGGGATACCCAGGTGGATGACCACCACACGGTGGAGGATATAGGCATCGCCCTGGGGAAGGCCTTTGCCCAGGCTCTGGGAGATCTGCGGGGCGTGTACCGCTACGGAAACTTCCTCCTGCCCATGGACGAGGCGCTGGTGCTGTGCGCTGTGGACCTGTCCGGCCGGGGGTATCTTGGCTGGCAGATGGAGCTGCCCACGGAGAAGGTGGGCACCTTTGACACGGAGCTGGCGGAGGAGTTCTGGATCGCCTTTTCCCGGAACTGCGGGGCCACGCTCCACTTCCAGCAGATGGCCGGCCGCAACAGCCACCACATCCTGGAGGCCGCCTTCAAGGGTATGGGCCGGGCTCTGCGCCAGGCTGTGGCCATCGAGCCGGGCCGGGAGAATGAGATCCCCAGTACCAAAGGAATTCTGTGATACGTGTAAAGGAGAATGCCATGACAGCGATAGTTGACTACGGCGTGGGCAATCTCTTCAGCCTCTCCTCCAGCCTGCGGGCTCTGGGGGAGGAGCCCACGGTGACCCGGGATGCAGAGCAGCTCCGCGCCGCCGACCGCATCATCCTGCCCGGCGTGGGCGCCTTCGGCGACGCCATAGAGAAGCTGCGCCAGACGGGCCTCATTCCCCTGCTGCAGGAGGAGGCAAAGCGCAAGCCCCTGCTGGGCATCTGCCTGGGGATGCAGCTGCTCTTTGACAAGAGCCTGGAATATGGTACCCATGAGGGCCTGGGCCTGGTGCCCGGAGAGGTGGTGTCTTTGCGGGAGGACCTGACGGACCAGACCATGAAGGTGCCCCACATGGGCTGGAACAGCCTGCACATTTTGCGGAAGGACCCGCTGCTGCGCTATGTGGACGAGGGGGCCTATGTCTACTATGTCCACAGCTTCTACGCGCGCAACTGCGCCGAGAGTACCCTGGCCGTGTCTGACTACGGCGGCGTGGCGGTCACCGGCGTGGTCCGCCAGGGCAACGTCTGGGGCACCCAGTTCCACCCGGAGAAGAGCGGAGAGACCGGCCTTTCCATTTTGAAGGCCTTTACAGAGCTGTAAGGAGGCGCGTGATGAAGATTTTTCCTGCCATCGATTTGCGGGACGGGCGGGCAGTCCGCCTGACCCAGGGGGATTACGATAAAATGACCGTCTATTCGGCCCAGCCCTGCGGTGTGGCCCGCCGCTTCATCCGCACCGGCGCCCGGAACCTCCACGTGGTGGACCTGGACGGCGCCAAGGACGGCACGCCCAGCATGGCCAATCTGGTGGAGATCGAGGCTTTGGTCCAGCAGGGCCACGCCTTCATCGAGGTAGGCGGCGGCATCCGCACGGAGGAGCGGATCCGCCAGTACCTGGACCTGGGCGTGGGCCGCTGCATCCTGGGCACCGTGGCGGTGGAGAATTTCGCCTTTGTGGAGCGCATGGCCCAGCGGTATCAAGAGAAGATCGCCGTGGGCGTGGACGCCCGGGACGGCATGGTGGCCACCCACGGCTGGCAAAAGACCAGCGGGGAGGAGTCCTTCTCCTTCTGCCGCCGGCTGCGGGACGCGGGGGTCAAGACGGTGATCTACACCGACATCAGCCGGGACGGCACCCTGGGAGGCACCAATCTGGAGGCCTACCGGAAGCTGACGGAACTGGAGGGGCTGGAGATCATCGCCTCCGGCGGCATCAGCTCCGTCAAGGAGATCGAGGCCCTCAAGGACATGGGAGTCGGAGGCGCCATCCTGGGCAAGGCCGTCTATGACGGCAAGCTGGACCTGGGGATGTGCCTGCGGGCCGCCGGAGATGTGAAAGACGAGCTGGACGACGAACTTCCGCTGTTTTGAGAGGAGAGGTGGGGATGTTAGCAAAGAGAATCGTGCCCTGCCTGGACGTGAAGGACGGCCGGGTGGTCAAGGGCGTCAACTTTGAGGGCCTCAAGGACATGGCAGACCCTGTGGAGATGGCCCACTTCTACAACGACTCCGGCGCCGACGAGTTGGTGTTCTATGACATCACCGCCTCGGCGGAGGGCCGGCAGCTGTTCACCGACGTGCTGCGCCGTGTGGCCTCGGAGATCTTCATTCCCCTGACGGTGGGCGGCGGCATCCGCACCCTGGACGACTTTGACCGGGTGCTCAAGTGCGGCGCCGACAAGGTCAGCGTCAACTCCGGCGCCATCGCCGACCCCTCCCTCATCGCCGCGGCCGCCAAGAAGTACGGCGACCAGTGCGTGGTGCTGAGCATGGACGTCAAGCGGGTGGAGGGGCAGTTCCGCCTCTTCGCCAAGGGCGGCCGGGAGGACACGGGCATCGACGCCATGGACTGGGCCGTACGGGGCGTGGCCAACGGCGCCGGGGAGATTGTCCTCAACTCCATCGATACCGACGGGGTCAAGGGCGGCTTTGACCTGGAGATGCTGGACGCCCTGGCGGCGCTGGTGGATGTGCCCATCGTGGCCTCCGGCGGCGCCGGGAAGAAGGAGGACTTTGCCGAGATCTTCCGCCACAAGGGGATGGACGCCGGCCTTGCCGCCTCCATCTTCCACACCCACCAGGTGGACATCAAGGACCTCAAGCGCTATCTCCGTGCCCAGGGCGTGGAGATGCGTCTGTAAGAAAGAATCCCAACGGGAGACGGCGAAGTACGTCGCTTTCCTGTTACCATCCATACATGGAGGAGAAGCGAAATGGAACTGAAATTTGACGAAAAGGGACTGATCCCTGCCATCGTCCAGGACCACTACACCAAGGAGGTCCTGACCCTGGCCTATATGAACGCCGAGAGCCTGGCCATCACCATCGACGAGGGCCGCACCTGCTTCTGGAGCCGCAGCCGTCAGGAGCTGTGGCGCAAGGGGGAGACCTCCGGCAATGTCCAGCGGGTGGTGTCCATCACCGCCGACTGCGACGCCGACGCCCTGGTGGTGGAGGTGGTGAAGGACGGCCCCGCCTGCCATACGGGGGCGGAGAGCTGCTTTTTCCAGCCGGTGTACCTCAGCGAGGAGCTCAAGGCCTTCAGCTATGAGGGGCTCTATCACCTCATTGAGGGCCGCAAGACCAACCCCAAGGAGGGCAGCTACACCACCTATCTCTTTGAAAAGGGCCTGGATAAGATCCTGAAGAAGGTGGGCGAGGAGTGCACCGAGGTCATCATCGGCGCCCGCAAGGAGGACCGAGAGGAGACCATCTATGAGATCGCGGACCTGACCTACCATGTGATGGTGCTGATGGTCCAGATGGGCATCAGCGTCAAGGACATCACGGCGGAGCTGGAAAAGCGCCACGTGGTGGACCACAAGGTCAAGCAGGAGCGGATGCAGTGATGGGGCCGGAGCTGTGCTCGGTCCACACCCACTCCACCTTCTGTGACGGCAAGGGGACGCTGGAGGAGATGGCCGCCGCGGCCTTCGCCGCCGGAGTGCGGTACTTTGGCGCCTCCGGCCACAGCCACACCCCTGCCCCGGGGGACCAGGACTGCGTCTTGCCGGAGGACCCGGGAGAATATCGCCGGGAGGTGCTGCGGCTGCGGGAGGTGTACCAGGGGCGCATGGAGGTGCTTTTAGGCATCGAGCAGGATAGCTGCTCCCTCCAGCCGGTGCCCAACTGGGCGGAGTACTGGATCGGCTCGGTCCACGAGCTCTTTGACCGGGCCACGGGAGTCTATCACAGCATCGACTGGGACCGGGAGAAGATGGAGCGGTGCCGCCGGGAGATGTTCGGCGGCGACGGCCTGGCCATGGTCCGGGGCTACTATGCCGACGTGGCGGCCATGGCGGAGCGAAAGCCCACCATCCTGGGCCACCTGGACCAGATCGTCAAGCTCAACGGCGACGGCGCCTTTTTTGACGAGGGGAGCGCAGCCTACCGGGCCGCGGCTCTGGAGGCCCTCCACGCCGCAGACCCCGAGGCCACCCTGCTGGAGATCAACACCGGCGGCATGGCCCGGGGCTATCGGACCACGCCCTATCCGGCCCTCTTCCTGCTGCGGGAGTGGCATGAGATGGGCGGCGGGGTCATCTTCACCGCCGACAGCCACAGCCCTGACACGGTGGTGTTCGGCTATGACCAGGCGGCAGACCTGGCCCGGGCGGCAGGCTACCGGGAGAGCTGGCTTCTGACCCGGAAGGGACCTGTGGCCTGTCCGTTGGAGAAAACCAGATAAAAAAACGGGAGACCGAACTTCGGTCTCCCGTTTTTTGCGTCCCGGGCTCAGCCCAGGAGATAGGCGTATTTGCTCAGCACCGTCAGGATCAGGCACTCGATGCCGGCGGGCAGGTCGTTGGTGGCGTTGAGGTCCGCCTCGAACACCTTGCCCTCCAGCCGCACCAGCACCTTGCCCTGGCCCAGAGGCAGGAAGCCGGAGTTGTTGACGCTCTCGTCAAAACCGGCCCGGTCGTGGAACAAGGTGAACTTATCCCGATAGGGGGCGGAGTCATAGGGGCAGAACACGGCGCAGTTGCCGCACTCGTTGCACATCCGGTCCACGTGGAGGATCTGGCGGCTGCCATCGGGCATGGCGATGGATACGTTGGCCCGGTTGGGGCACACGTCGGCGCAGCTCTCGCACACTACGTTGCAGGTCAGGCACCGGTCGCCCTCACACTTGGCGGACTCGCAGAGGATACCCTTCTTGGCGATGGCCTCCGCCCGGGCGGCCACGGCGTCGGCGGGAACGGCAAAGGTGTGGGCCTTGCCGATGACGGCGTTGGCAAAGGCCTGGGCGTCGGCGATGCCCTCTACCACGGTGGCGGGGCCCCGCATGGCGTCGCCGCCCACATAGACGCCCTCTACATTGGTTTTGAAGTCGGGAATGCCCTTGGCGTCCACGGCGATGCCGTTTTGGGTGAAGATCTCGCTGTCCACCTGCTCGCCTACGGCGGCGACAACGGTGTCGCAGTCGATGGAGATCCGCTCACCGGTGGGCACGGGCTTGCGGCGGCCCTTTTCGTCGGGCTCGCCCAGGGCCATCTTCTCGCACACCAGCTTGCCGCCGGAGTGCTCCACGGGAGAGACCAGCTCCAGGAAATGCACGCCGTCGGCCATGGCCAGCTCCAGCTCCTCAGCATCGGCGGGCATATACTTCTTGGTCCGGCGGTAGACCAGGGTGGAGGATTTGGCGCCGGCTCGCAGGGCGGCCCGGGCGGCGTCCATGGCGGTGTTGCCGCCGCCCACCACGGCCACGTGGCCCAGGGGCACTTCCTTGCCGGCCTTCAGATCCTTGAGCCAGCCGATGACGGGCACCACGTTGCCGGGGATGTCCAGCTTGCCGGCCTTCCAGGCGCCCACGGCGAAGTAGATGTGGGTGTAGCCTGCGGCCTTGAGTTCGGTGACGGAGGGAGCCTGGGTGTTCAGCTTCACCTCCACGCCCATCTTCTCCATGAGGGAGACGTCCTTGTCGATGGCCTCATCGGAGATGCGCCAGGCGGGGATCACCTGCCGGACGATGCCGCCCAGGGCGCCGGTGCGCTCAAAGAGGGTGACGGGGATGCCGGCCCGGCCGCAGAAGAAGGCCGCGGCCATGCCGCTGGGGCCGCCGCCGATGACGGCCACCTTCCGCTTATCGCCCACGGGAACGGCAGGGCGCAGGGCGGGGAGGACGGCCTCATAGCCCTTTTCCGCCGCCACCAGCTTGGTGGCCCGGATGTTTACCGGCTGGTCGTAGAAGTTGCGGGTGCACTTGTTCATGCAGTTGTGGGCGCAGATGGTGCCGGTGATGAAGGGCAGGGGGTTCTTCTGCACGATCAGGTCCAGAGCGGCGGCGTACTCGCCCTTGCGGCACAGCTCGATATACTCGGGGATGTCCTGGCCAATGGGGCAGCCGCCCTTGCAGGGGGCGGTGAAGCAGTCCAGCAGGGGGACCTTCTCATAGAGCTTGCGGCGGGGCAGCGGCTTGATGGCCTTCACATGGTACTTGTCAGACCGGGCGGCTAGACTCAGAGCCTCAATGGCGGTGACGTCCACCCCGGTGAAGGGCTTGAAGTCCAGGGCGTCCAGCTTGTCGCCGATCTGGGTGAAGCGCTGGTAGCCGCCGGGCTTGAGTTCCGTGGTGGCCATGGTGATGGGCCAGATGCCGCAGGCAAAGAGTTTATCGATGTTGAAGGCGTCGGCACCGCCGGCGTAGGAAAGGCGCAGCTTGCCGCCGAACTCCTTGGCCATCATGGCGGCCATGGTGGTGGTCAGGGGGAAGAGGGACTTGC
>CABSMJ010000011.1 GCA_902478785.1 uncultured Oscillospiraceae bacterium | reverse complement strand
CGTAGTACCGGCAACAGTTACCCAATCGTTCTCTGCCGTTCCCGGTGTAATGTATGTTTTGCTCTGGGTGATCGGGGGCGCACTTTGGCTTTTCTCTATGTTTGTATCCAAGAAAATCTTTTCAAGTATTGATTTGTTTTGAGGGTTTGGCATGGGTGAAACTCAATGGATTATGTGTCCCGTGTGCGGCAGTAAAACACGACTGCGTATTCGATACGACACGGTGCTTGAACGGTTTCCGCTGTATTGTCCAAAATGTAAACAAGAAACGCTAATCAGTGTACGACAACAAAATATTTCAGTTATTAAAGAGCCAGACGCTAAGACGCAGAGCCGATAACACTGAGGTAAAACCTCGAAGGTTATCGGCTCTGTTTTGCTTTATAACAAACGATAACAGCCTGCCCCGCCCGACGGGGAAAGAAAAAAACCGTTGCCGGGCAGGTCGATTTAGTGCGCTTATTCTACATTACCAGCGGCGGTTTTGAGAAATCAAGGCCGCCGTTTTCATTTTGAAAAATGAGAATACGGGGGGTGTGTTAAAGTCGCCCTTTTTTAAGGATACGGCGGTGTCCGGGAGGTATCGCTGTGTCCTTTTTTTATTTTTCATCCCCCTAACCTGTCAAAAAAAGTCCGTTCACCCGACAGGACTACTCCGGCGGTGGACGCGAAATTTGGCAGTACATAAATGAATTTGTCATTTCATGCGCTTGCGTGGCCTTGTGTCATGCAGGCGCTTTTTGTATCCCTACCCTTGGGACACTTTGTCCCAGGGGCCGGCGGGAGCACCCCCGCTGCCGGTCCCCGCCGGGGCTCCGTTCAGATTGCCATTCACCCCCAACTATCTGAACGGAGGAATTATAAGTGACAACCATCAATCTGAAAGACTTTTATCCGTGGTACACCCACGACGAATACATAGAGGTTTCCGAGGAAGTGGCCGAGGAACTCCACACCAGCAGGCGGCGTGAGGCGGCCCATGCCGAGCGGGTGCGCTACAACAAGGCGTTCTATTCTTTGGACTGCGACGATGGGATTGAATACACAGCCTGCCTGCATGAGCCGACGCCCCAGGAACTGCTGGACCGAGTGGAACTGTTCGTCCGGCTCTGGAACGCCCTTAACTCCTTGCCGGAGATCCAGGGCCGCCGGGTAGACGCCCACCTGATCCTCGGCAAGAGTTTCCGGCGGATTGCCCGGGAGGAAGGCGTGAGTAAGAGTGCTGTCCGGGATTCCGTTTACTGCGGCCTGGAGAGTATGAAAAAATATCTGAGAAAAAATTTCTGATTTGACCGTCCGTTTGGCCCTGTTTTCTGGTGGTATATGAGAGGTAGTTTTTAACCTCTCCACAGCAGAACAGCGGCGGCTCTGAGTATGTGGGGAGCCCAGCGGCGGATGCTTTGCATCAGCGCCGCAAGTGGGACAGGCCATTCCACGGCCACGATCCGCCGGGCAGGTCTGGCCGCCTGCCCCTCCGGGCCGCCGACTCTGCTGTGCGGGGACGCCGCGCCGAGAATTGCTGTCTTATGACGGGCCAAGGAAATGAGCGCGGCGTCCCCAATACTTTAGGAAGGAGGCAGACCAATGAACTGCAACCCTGAACTGGCGGCCCTGCTCTCACAGCCGTGGAGCAACAACGCCTGCCGTGGCTATGTCATCTATGCGATGGAACACTGTGGCTTTGCCCCCGGTGACATCCGGCGTGTGGTGGCAGAACTCCATGAGGTTTTTGACTTTTGCGGGCTGGAGGAGGCCCAGCAGCACTTCGAGAACAGCCCCTACTAACTGCGAGACAACTTGTCCCATAGTGGAGCAAGGCGGAAGGGCGGCACCCTGGCGGTGCCGCTTTTCTGCGTTTCCCCACTGGACAACGGGGAGGCAGAGTGCGTTGTTTTTATTCCGTGAAGGGAGGACGAAATGGCCGCTGAAACCACCAGAGAGGAATACACTTACCAGATTGAAAACCGTGTCTTTATCGTGACCCCCGTTTATAAGGAGAAGGGCGAACCGCTCCGGGATATTCTGCTGAAACTGATGCTGGCTGATATTGAGCCACGCTGACCGTCCGGCGACATCCTTAACACTGTCCGTGAGCAGAGGTATAATATTTATAGGATAAAACCTCTTGTTTGACGGCAGAAAGGAGGACATTTTGAAACAGTCAAGCAAGAAATTCTCTACCGGAACAGCCGCTCTCTATTGTCGGCTGAGCCGTGATGATAATATGGACAGCGAGTCCAACAGCATCCAGAACCAAAAGAAAATTCTCCAAAAGGCCGCGAAAGACAAGGGCTACACGGACACCATCTTTTTCGTGGATGACGGTATCACCGGCACTACCATGAAGCGCCCCGGCTTTCAGAAGATGATCGCCGCAATCGAGGCCGGGTACATTTCGGCGGTGTTCGTGAAAGACCTCTCCCGGCTGGGCCGGAACTACATTGAGGTGGGCAAACTCACCGAGGAATTTTTCCCACTCCATGATGTGCGGCTGGTGGCTGTGTCCGACGGCGTGGACAGCGACGAGGGCGAGGACGATTTCACCCCGTTCAAAAACATTATGAACGAATACTACGCCAAGGACATTTCCAAGAAACGCCGGATCGTCAATAAGATGAAGGGCAACGCCGGGATTCCGCTCTCCCCGCCGCCCTATGGCTACATTAAAAACCCGGACGATCCTCGCTTTTGGGTGATTGATCCGGAGGCCGCCGCCGTGGTGCAGCGCATCTATCAAATGACGCTGGAGGGCAGCGGACTGGCGGAAATCGCCGCCGCCCTCGGTGCGGATGGGATCGTCAATCCCACCTATTACTGGCGGAGTCGGGGTGTCAACCGTTCCGGCAGCAAAAGTACCGTGGAGTCCACCAAATGGGGCCACACCACCGTCAAGAAAATCCTCACCTTGCAGGAATACTGCGGCGATGTTATTAACTTCAAAAGTTACTCCAAATCCTATAAGATCAAACGGCGCATTGAAAACCCGGAGGAAAACCGGGCCATCTTCCTCAATGTCCACGAGCCCATCATTGACCGTGCTACCTGGGAAAAGGTACAGGCTCTCACCAAAGGCACCCGCCGCAAGCGGCCCCAGGTCACCCAGGAGCCCAGTGTGTTCTCCGGCTATCTGAAATGCCCGGAATGCGGCGGAAACCTCAATTTCCACTTCAACCAGGGCAACCACGACATCAAGTTTTTCAGTTGTCAGAACCACAACTCCGGGCTCCGCAAATGCTCGTCCACCCATTATATCCGTCTGGACTTCCTGGAGCGGGTGGTGCTGTATGAGGTCAACCGCCTCGCCGCCTTTTCCAGTGAGTATGAGGACGATTTCATCAAGGCCATTATGGGCCGCTCAGCCAAGGTTGCAGAAAATGTGAGGGTGCGGAAACAGCGGGAGTTGGATGGGCTGTTGGCCCGTGACAAGGAACTGGATATGCTCTTTGAGCGGCTTTACGAGGATAATGTTGCCGGTAAAATCGACGATGCCCGGTTTGCAAAAATGGCAAAGCGGTATGAGCAGGAGCAGGGTGAAAACGGCAATCGGATTAAGGCGCTGCGTCTGGAGCTGAAACAATCCGAGGGCAAGCGCATGGACATTGACGATTTCCTCACCACCGTCCGGCGCTATACCAACGCCGCCAAGATCACCAAGCGCATGGTGGGGGAACTCATTGACCACATCGACGTATATCAAGCGGAAAAGCAGGACGGCGTTACCACCCAGCGCGTCGTGATCCATTACAACTGCATCGGTGCCTTTGATGTGCCGGACCGCCGGAAGATACCGGAGGCCGACATTATCATGGAAACGAGAAAGGGCGTAGCAGTCAGCTACGCCCCGGCGGTGTAAAGGTGGTGTGGGATATGAGAGCATTTCTCTATTGCCGTGTCGCCCGTGAGGATTCTTTCGCATTGGAACACCAGCGGTTTCTGCTCCAGCTCTACGCAAAGCAGGCGGGATATACCATCATCGGCGCTGCGGATGAATACGGCAGCGGGCTCACATTAGACCGCCCGGCGCTCCAGAAAGTGACCGAGGCCGTTGTCGCTGGCAAAGTGGATGTGGTGTTAGTCCATAACCTGACCCGGATAGGCCGGGAGTGGGGGATGACCCAAAACTACATTGACCTGCTCACCCGGCACAAGGTAAAGCTCCTGTGCATCCGGGATCGGCTGCTGTTCGACGAAAACGGTGCTGCCCCAATTTTGACAATAAAAAATGCGGAGTGTCCTTTGTAGGATACTCAGATCCTATAAGGACACTCCGCATGGTCCGAGTGACTGGATTCGAACCAGCGGCCTCTTGAACCCCATTCAAGCGCGATACCAAACTTCGCCACACCCGGATATTTTGTTTTGCAAGAGTCATTGCGCAAGAAGTATATTACCATACCCTTAAGGAGAATGCAAGCCTTTTTTACAAAAAAACAAAAAATTTTTTCCAATACGAAAAAAGCAAGTTTCCCGTGCTCCGCAGCTGCCCTGCCCGGCGGTGTTTTTGCCGGGCAGGGCAGGGGAATCACAGCGTGACCACCGTAGGCGTATGGTGGACGGCGGGCAGGAACTTCTCCAGCAGGTCGGAGGTGCGCAGCTTGATGCTGCTGGTGTTCTTGCAGGGGTGGCAGCCCACGTACTCCTCCTCCAGTACCTCCCGGTCGATGACCAGGCGCACCTGATTGTCCGGGTCATTCATCAGTCCCATGACGCTGACGCTGCCCGGCAGCACGTCCAGCAGCTCCTGCATGTGGTCCTCACTGGCAAAGCTCAGTCGGGACACCCCCAGCTGGGCGGACAGGTCCTTGGTCTTGAAGGGCTTGTCCCCCGGCATCATCAGCAGATAAAAATTGGTCTGCTGCCGGTTGCACAAAAAGAGGTTCTTGCAGATCAGCACGTCCAGTACGCCGTCAATGACGTGGCAGACCTCCATAGTGGTGGCAGGGTCGTGGTCTGTGCGGATGTAGTCGATGCCCAGCTGGTCCAGCAGGTCATAGGTGCGGATCTCCCGCTCCTCTCGTCCGGTGCAGTCCGCAGGGCGGCCGTGATGCAGTTCCATTTCGTGTCTCTCCTTGTCTTTAAGTGGTTTCAGGGTGGGAGGGCTCTGCCTTCTGATGGGCGGAGAAGTGGGCCCGGAGCCGGGCAAAGCTCTCTTCACTCAGGTCGTGTTCGATCTTACAGGCGTCCGTATAGGCCACCTGCTCCTCCACGCCTAGGGACATGAGCATCTGGGCGATGATCACATGCCGCTCGTAGATCCGCTGGGCGATGGCATCTCCTGCGGGGGTGAGGGTGATATAGCCGCTCTCATCCATCTCCACATAGCCCTGGGCGCGAAATTTCTTCATCTGTTCGCTGATGGTGGGCTTGGAATAGCCCATGCGGTTGGCCACATCCACAGAGCGCACAAAGCCCCGCTCCTGATGCAGCATCAAAATGGTTTCCAGATAATTTTCCGTTGTCTCCTGTACGTTCATGGAGGACCTCCTCTCTGCTTCACGGGGGCTGATGCAGTGCAGGCTCCCCAAAGCGATAACTTATTTATTATAGCATGGCTCCCAGCCGCAGGCAAACAAAAATCCCCCATTTCCGCTGGACGGAGAATTTCTCTTGACAGACTGCACCATATCTGGTAGGATGTGTCACATGAGTTAGCAGAAGATAACCGGCGCGGGCCGGCTGTTTATTGCTTTAGGGTTAGCATTAACTAACTATAAAGCGGAATGGAAGGAAAGGAGATCCCATGGACGCATTTTTGGTCAAGTACGGTGCCCCCACGCTGGCGGGGCTGAAGACAGGCAGCCTGTTCAATCTGCCCTGTCGTTCCCGGCGGGAGTTGGGGGAGGCGGTGGCCCAGGGGAACCGGCGGCTGAATCCCAAGGGGCTGTATGTGGCGGTGCTGCGGCAGGACCGGGGTTCCGCGCTGATCCTGCTCTACCGCCGTCAGGAGCTGGAGGCGGACCTGCGCCAACGGGAGGCCGCTGCGCTGCTGTGTCAGCTGGGCTATCGGGAGGTCTCCCTGGGCGGGCGGCTCCAGGAGCTGCGCCGGCGGCTGGCGGAGCGGGGGGACTTTCCCCACGAGATCGGCCTGTTCCTTGGCTATCCGCCGGAGGACGTCCGGGGCTTCATGGCCGACTGCCGGGGCCACAACTGCAAGTGCTCCGGCTGCTGGAAGGTCTACGGCGACGAGGCGGCGGCCCGAGACCGGTTTCGGCGCTACAAACAATGCACCGCCATCTATTGCAGCCTCTACCGCCGGGGAAAAAGCCTGACCCAATTGGCGGTCTCCGCCTGAATCCACCGGTGGAAAATTTTTCTTTCCAGGGGTTGACAAAAGAGTTAGATGGTGCTAACCTATGTGTGCGTTAGGAAAGACTAATAATAGATAGAACAACCTAACCGCTGGACCGGACACGGCCGGCGATGAGCGGGAAAGGAAGGGAGCGAGGATGATGCCTTTGACATTGGCTCGGACCGGCGAGAGTGCCCAGATCCAGAAGGTGGGCGGCAATCCAGAGACCAGACGCTTTTTGGAGAATCTGGGCTTTGTGCCCGGAGAGCAGGTGCGGGTGGTCTCGGAGAACAACGGCAACCTGATCGTCAGTATCAAGGATGCCCGGGTGGCCATCAGCCGGGAAATGGCCGGCAGGATTCTGATATAAAGGAAGGGGAGAACAGCAATGACATTGCGGGACGTGAAGGTGGGACAGACCGCCTCGGTGGTCAAGCTCCACGGCGAGGGCGCTGTCAAGCGCCGCATCATGGACATGGGTATCACCAAGGGGGTGTCCATCTTTGTGCGCAAGGTGGCGCCTCTGGGGGACCCGGTGGAGGTCACCGTCCGGGGCTACGAGCTGTCGCTGCGGAAGGCGGACGCCGAGATGATCGAGGTGCAGTGAGCGGAGCTGAGCGGCTCCGCAAAATATAGTCAAAGCGTTAGCGATGGCTAACGCAGTTGGGAGGAATCAACAGCTATGGAAATCAAAATTGCACTGGCAGGCAATCCGAACTGCGGCAAGACGACGCTGTTCAATGCCCTGACCGGTTCCAATCAGTATGTGGGCAACTGGCCGGGGGTCACTGTGGAAAAAAAGGAAGGCAGGCTGAAGGGACACAAGAACGTGACCATCATGGACCTGCCCGGCATCTATTCCCTCTCTCCGTATACCATGGAGGAGGTGGTGGCCCGGGAGTATCTGGTGACAGAGCGGCCCGACGCCATCCTCAACATCGTGGACGGTACCAATCTGGAGCGCAATCTCTACCTCACCACCCAGCTGGCCGAGCTGGGCATCCCCATGGTGGTGGCCGTCAACATGATGGATGTGGTGAAAAAGAGCGGCGATACCATCGACGTCAGGGCCCTGTCCAAGGAGCTGGGCTGCCCGGTGCTGGAGATCTCGGCGCTGAAGGGCACCGGCGTCACCGCGGCGGCGGACAAGGCGGTGGAGCTGGCGGAGGCAGGCGCAGCCATGCTGCCCCAGCACAGCTTCGGCGGCAGTGTGGAGCACGCCATCGCCCATATTGAGGAGGCGGTGCTCCACGGCCTGCCGGAGGAGCAGCAGCGCTGGTATGCGGTCAAGCTCTTCGAGCGGGACAAAAAGGTCCGGGAAAAGCTCCAGCTGACGGAGGCGACCCTGGCCCACATTGAAAAAGATATTGAGGCTTGCGAGGAGGAGATGGATGACGACGCTGAGTCCATCATCACCGCCGAGCGCTACGCCTGGATCGCCTCCATCATCGGCAGATGCTATGTCCGCAAGAGCAGCGTGAAGCTGACCTCCTCGGACAAGATCGACCGCTGGGTCACCAACCGCGTTCTGGCGCTGCCCATCTTTGCCGTGGTGATGTTTCTAGTCTACTGGATCGCCATGGGTCCCTTCGGCACATTCCTCACCGATTGGACCAACGATGTGTTTGGCGCGGAGTGGCTCCAGGGCGGCTCCCGGACACTGCTGGAGGGATGGGGCTGCGCGGAGTGGCTCACCGGCCTGGTGTCCGACGGCATCGTGGCCGGCGTGGGTGCCGTGCTGGGTTTTGTGCCGCAGATGCTGGTGCTGTTTTTGATGCTCTCCATTCTGGAGGACGTGGGCTATATGGCCCGGGTGGCCTTCATCATGGACCGTATTTTCCGCAAGTTCGGCCTCAGCGGCAAGAGCTTCATCCCCATGCTCATCGGCTCGGGGTGCGGCGTGCCCGGCGTCATGGCCTCCCGGACCATTGAAAACGAGCGGGACCGGCGCATGACCATCATGACCACCTGCTTTGTGCCCTGCGGAGCAAAAATGCCAATCATTGGCCTCTTTGCCGGCGCTCTGTTCGGCGGCAGCGGCCTGGTGGCCGTTTCCGCCTACTTCATCGGCGTGGTCGCCATCATCCTCTCCGGCGTCATGCTGAAAAAGACCAAGCCCTTTGCCGGTGATCCGGCGCCCTTCGTCATGGAGCTGCCGCCCTATCACGCTCCCACCACGGGCAACGTGCTGCGGGCCACCTGGGAGCGGGGCTGGAGCTTCATCAAGCGGGCCGGCACCGTGATTCTGCTTTCCTCTGTGATCTTGTGGTTCCTCCAGGGCTTTGGCTTTACGGAGGCAGGCTTCGGCATGGTGGAGGACAACAATTCCTCCCTGCTGGCCGCTATCGGTGGCGCGGTGGCCTTTGTGTTCAGCCCCCTGGGCTTTGGCAACTGGCAGTCCACCGTGGCCAGCGTTACCGGCCTCATCGCCAAGGAGAACGTGGTGTCCACCTTTGCGGTCCTCTTCGGCCTGAGCGCTGACTTGGGAGAGAGCGACCCCACCCTTCAGGCCGCCATCGCCGGCAACTTCACCGCGCTGAGTGCATACAGCTTCATGATCTTCAATCTGCTGTGCGCACCCTGCTTTGCCGCCATGGGCGCCATCAAGCGGGAGATGAACAATCCCAAGTGGACCCTGGCTGCCATTGGCTATATGTGCGGCTTTGCCTATCTGGTTTCCCTGATGGTCTATCAGCTGGGCGGCCTGATTCTGGGCCAGGTCTCCTTCGGCCTGGGCACCGTGGCTGCTATCGCCGCGCTGGCATTTCTGCTGTATATGATTTTCCGTCCCTACCGGGAGAGCAGCGCAGAGCTGCGCAGCCGGGCCAGAGTTTCCGTTTCCCGGTAAACATCAGGAGGTGCAAGGATGAATCTCTCTACCTGTATTGTAGGTATCGCCGTTTTGGCGGTGGTGATAGGCGTGGTGCTGTACCTGCGTCATCAAAAGCGCAGTGGCTCCGGCGGATGCAGCTGTGGCGGAAACTGCGGCAGCTGCGGAGGCAGCTGCTGCCACTGAAAAGTCGTTGACCGACCGGCCGGCCGTGGACAAGAGCCCCTTCCGCGGCCGGCCTTCTTTTTAAGGAGGCGATGGTTTGGAACTGACCGGTGTGCAGATTCGGTATCTGCTGGCCATCCAGGAGCTGTGGGAGGCCCACGAGTCCCTGCGCTCTGTGGAACTGTCCCGCCGTCTGGGGGTGTCCAAGCCCAGCGTCCACCGGGTGCTGGCTCAGTTGGAGGAGCTGGGACTGTTGGAAAAGGCGCCCTATGGAGCGGCCTGCCTGACCCGGACCGGAGAGGAGACGGCCCGGAGCTGTGCTGCCTCTTACCGGCATCTGGCCGCGTGTCTGGCGGAGCGGCTGGCCCTGTGCCCCGAAACGGCCCGGCGGGCAGCCCTGGCGCTGATGGTGCAGCTGGACCGGGAGGAGCTGGAGCAGGTGCGATAGGCCCAAAGGGGACAGAAGAAAGCCATGAAAAAACGGCGGGACACCGGTATCGGTGTCCCGCCGCTGCGCTTAATTGGGGATCAGGAGTCGTTTTCGCTCTCGGCCATGCGGTAGCCCACGCCCACCTCGGTGAAGATGTACCGAGGCTCGGCGGGGTTCTTTTCGATCTTGCGGCGGATGTTGGCCATATTGACCCGCAGGATCTGGTTGTCGCCGCTGGCCCGGGGGCCCCACAGCTCCCGGATGATGAAGTCGTAGGTCAACACCTTGCCGGCGTATTTGCCCAGCAGGGCCACCAGACGGTACTCGTTGAGGGTCAGCTTGGCGTTGACGCCGTTGATGAGCACCTGGTGCTTGTTGTAGTCGATGGTCATCTCGCCCACGGTGTAGGTGCCGCTCTGAGCCACCTGGTCGTTGCCGGAGGCGGTGCGAGTGTGGCGGATGGCAGCCCGGATGCGGGCCAGCAGCTCGTCCGTGCCGAAGGGCTTAGTCAGATAGTCGTCGGCCCCCAGATCCAGGGCGTCCACCTTGTCCCGCTCGTGGGACCGGGCGGAGACCACCACCACCGGCAGACTGGACCAGGAGCGCAGCTGCCGCAGGATGTCCAGGCCATCCATATCGGGCAGTCCCAGATCCAGAATAATCAGATCGGGACAGTGAGAGGCGATCATGGACTGGGCCTCGGCGCCGGTGCGGGCCACCATGGGGTCGTAGTCATGGGAGGAGAGCACCGTGGAGATGAAGTTACAGATGCTCTGCTCGTCCTCAACAATCAGGATCTTGTCGCGAATTTTCATAGTGGTGATCGTTCCTTTCTGGGTGCAGGAAGACCTGCGTGGTAGATATGGGAAAAGTCAGGATTCCTCCGTCTGCTGCAGAGGTAGACGGAAGATGAATTCCGCGCCGCCTTCGGGCCGGTTGTCAGCACTGAGCGTGCCGCCGTGGGCGCGGACGATGGCGGTGCACACCGCCAGACCGATGTTCATGTTGCGCTTTCCGTCGCCGGAGGTGGTCTCGTTGTGGCGCAGGGTGCCGTCAAAGAGCTTGGGCAGCAGTTCCTCGGCAATGCCGCAGCCGTTGTCCTGGACGGAAAAGACGGCCCAGTTTTCCTCCTGCCGGACACTGAGTTGGATTTCGGTGGCGCCGGTGGCGTGGAGCACCGCGTTTTCCAGCAGGTTCCCCAGCACCTGTTCAATGAGGATAGGGTCCATAGGCACCACCAGCAGCTCGTCCGGTGCCTTTACATGGACCGGCATCTGGGGGAAGCGCTTACGGAACTTCCGCACCGCCTCCGCCAGGACCTCCTCGGCTACCTCGTCGGCCTTGGTGATCTGGGCCGTGTCGCTGCCCATGCGGGTGATGGAGAGCAGGTTCTCCACCACGCGGATGAGCCACTGGGCATCCTCCTTCACGTCCGTCAGCAGGCGGCGTTTTTGCTCCTCCGTCAGGGAATCCTCATTTTCCAGGATGGCGGAGGTGGCGCCCACGATGGAGGTCAGGGGAGTGCGGATGTCGTGGGAGACGGAGCGGAGCAGATTGGCCCGCATCTTCTCCTTCTCCCCCTCCAGGCGCAGCCGCTCCTGGCGCTTGATCTGAGTGGTCAGGGCGGAGGTGATAGCGGAGACTACCAGCAGCGTCAAAAAGGTGATGGGATAGCCGGCGATGGTGAAGTTGAAGGCAAGATAAGGATAAGTAAAGATGTAGTTGACGCCCACTACGCCGGCCACGGAGGCCAGCAGCCCATAAAAATAGCCGTTGGTCAGGCGGGAGATCAGCAGCACGGCCAGAACAAACACCAGGCTGATGGCACCCTCGCTGCTGTCCGCCGCCCGCAGAAGGACGCAGAAGCCCACAGCTGCCAAAAGAATCCCCGCGGTGATGAGCCAGTCCCGCAGAGAGAAGGAGAGAAATTTATCACCGCGAGGGGGAACGGGAAGGCGCATGCGGGAGAACCTCCTTATGTAAAAAATGTGCGGAGACGACAGAAACGTCCTGTCGGAAAACGATACATAGTATTATCTATTGTAGCATATCTCCTTGTCAATACGCGTTAAAAAATCGTTAAGGCGAAAATGGGCGAAAGCTGCAAAAAGACCGAGGCGCTGGCGCACCCCGGCCTTTTTGCAGAGAGAAAAAATACGATGCAGGAGGTGATTCTGGGTTCCCTTTGCGGAGGTACAGCGGCAGCCCAACACCCTTTGAAAGCATACCAGAGAGCAGAGAGGAAAAGGGAGATGTGGGGAATGACCACTTAGAAAGCGGGATGTCTGAGGTGTGCTGGTGTGAGAAGTACACCCGTCATTTCCGGGTGACTGCCAGAGTGGGGATGCCGTGTGCCGTAAAAAGAACTTGTCTACATTGTAAGGCATCTTTGCCGGGAAGCAAGAGGGATGGGGGACTTTTTACACCGTATTTATGCCGCAGACCGTTTTTTCACACATTTTTCACATAAATGTTTGCCATTAACAACAATTTTGCACCGATAAGTTGTGATTTAGCAGACAATAAACAGAAAGCTCTGCTATGATAACAAACATCACAGGGAAACCTGATAGAAAAGAGCAAAGGAGTCGGTTGCATGGCGAACAAAATGGAACAAAGAGAAAAAGACCTGCGGGAATACCTCCGGGAGGGGGAAGTGGTGCGCTGGGAAGGCGCGCCTCATCGGATTACGCTGATGGATGAGGACAACAAGCCGGCCATCATCAAGCGCTGGATCGTGACGGTGGTGATTACCGCAGTGGCCCTGGTGGGATATGTGGGCTTTTTGGAGGCCAAGACGGAGATCGTGATTCTGGTGGCGGCGATCGCACTGTATAACCTGCTTGCGCCGGTGGAGGCCTGGAAGGCGATTTTGAAGCACCAGTATTTCTATATCACGGACCAGCGGGTGATTTTGAGCTGCCGGCACGGTGCGTTCTACTTCATGAATTTCACAGAGATCGACGCCGTGCGGGTGGTCACCGGGCTGACGGGCCGGAAGAGCCTGGTCATCGGCAGTGCTATTTTCCCCAAGTGCGAAAAGCGCCTGCGCTGGCAGTGCCTGCATCCCAAGGACGATCCGGACCCCATGCCGGAGGCCGGCCATGTGCTGGGGATGGCGTTTTACGAGCCGGAAAACGTGGAGGAGGCTATTGCGCTGCTGGAGGACCAGGTGCTTGTGGAGTATATGGACTGCGGGTACAACAGCAATTCCGGAACCAAACGGGCCGCCTAAACGTAGATTTCACCACTTTAAAGGGCCAAAATAGAAAGTCCGCCGGTTTCACGGCGGACTTTTTCATGCATTTGGACAAAAGTGACGAATTTTGTCTTGAAATCCATGCAATACTCGGGCATAATAGAGACGAGGAAAACCACTTTGAATCGCCGCGGCCCGCTGGCCGGGCGCGGCAAGGGGGGTGCGCATGCATGAAGATTTCCACGAAAGGGCGATATGCCTTGCGGCTGATGATCGATGTGGCGGAGCATAGCAATGGAAACTATGTGTCGCTCAAGGACATTGCCACCCGTCAGGAGCTGTCCACCAAATACCTGGAGCAGATCGTCGGCCAACTGAGCAAAGCGGGGTTTTTGAAGAGCAGCCGCGGCGCTCAGGGAGGCTATCAGCTGGCCCGTTCGCCGGAGGAGTACACTGTGGGGGATATTCTGCGGCTCACTGAGGGGAATTTGGCTCCCGTGAGCTGCCTTCAGGATGATGAGAACCAGTGCCAGCGGTGTGAGGGCTGTGCCACGCTGGATTTCTGGACCGGGCTTTACCGGGTCATCAACCAGTACATCGATCGATTTACCCTGGCGGACCTGGTAAAGGGGGAGCGGGACAAGAAGAGAAAGGCCCAGCGGAAGAGAAAAACAGGAGCATAAGAATCTGCCAAGAGCGCCGGAGGACTCCGGCGCTCTCTTCTTGTGCTTTTCCCAGTGAGTCCACATGAAATGGGAGGAGAAGAGGCACCTCCAGGGGGGAAGAAGTGGGGGAATGTCCTAAAAATGGTGAAAAGGAACAAATTCACCTGCAGGAAGGCCAGATTGCCTCTTGACCTGCTGGAAAATCTGTTTTACAATATCACAAGTATATGTTTTCGGGCCCTGGCATAGATGACATCGCGCCGCCCAAAGACAGGAAACTCTGCTGAAAGGCTGATTATACATGAAACATCCCTATAAGACCCGGGAGGGCGGCGCCACAGTTACTGTTTTCGTCCCCTACGACTGCGGTAATCACTGTCCCTTCTGCATCAATAAGGGCGAGTACGAGAATCTGGAGGGGTTCAGCGTCGAGAAGATCTGCCAGAGCATCAAGGTCATGGATGCGATCACTCCGGAGTGTGACTTCGTTTTCACCGGCGGCGAGCCCCTGGCCGATCTGGCGTCGCTGCAGCGGATGATCGACTGCATCCCCAACACCCATAAGATCTATATCAACACCACGCTGCCCGTCTCCGAGAACCAGAGCGAGGAGGACATTATCGCCTTTACGGAGCACAACCGGGACAAGATCACCTGCATCAACGTCTCCCGCCACATGCAGAAATACGTGGTGGAGTCCAATGACAACCTGCTGCCCCGGCTGGCGGTGCCGGTGCGCATCAACTGCGTCCTCTATAAGAACTATCCCCGGGAGGGCTTGGTGCCCTACGTGGAGCGGTTCCTGGATAAGCCCGTGAGCATCCAGTTCCGCTTTGACTACACCGCCACCACGCCGGAGAACCTCTACGACGAGGAAAATGACAAAATTCTCCATGACCTCAACAGCTTTGCTGAGTTCACCGGACTGGACGGCTGCCGGATGCGCTGTGGGTTCCACTTCGATTATAAGGGCATGGAGCTGACCTACCACAAGACGCTGCCTTACAGCACTATTGTGGAGACGGACCCGGAGGATGGCGTCACCTATGACATCCTCTACGACATCCTCATCAAGCAAAACGGCGACATCCACGGCGACTGGGATGGGACCAAGCTGGATGTGGAAGCCTATCGCCATGTGGTGTTCGAGCCCTACGACCTGCATTGGATTCAGGGCGCACCTGTGGCGCACCGTTAAATGTGCAAAGACAGCGGAAGCATAGCTTTCGCTGTCTTTTTCCCATCATGGCAAAAAAATGACCGGCGCCTCGGGCGCCGGAGAGAGGAAATATCTCGTATGGAACGACTCAGACAGGCCCTGGAGGCCTATCAGCCGGACTGCGGCCAGGAGCTGCGGGACCGGGAGCTGATGCTCTCGGCGCTCTCTGCGCCCCATGTGCTGACCAGAGAGAACCCGGTGGAGCACTTCACCGCCTCCGCCTGGGTCATCGACCGCACCGGTGAGCAGGTGCTGATGCTCTGGCACAATATCTACCGCTCCTGGTCCTGGGCCGGCGGACACGCCGACGGAGAGGAGGACCTGCTGGCGGTGGCCCTGCGGGAGGTGCAGGAGGAGACGGGCCTCACGGCCCGGCCCGTGAGCCGGGAGATCTACTCCCTGGAGATCCTGCCGGTGGAGGGCCATGTGAAGCGACAGGCCTATGTGGCGCCTCACCTGCATCTGAATATAACCTACCTTTTGCAGGCGGATGAGCGGCTGCCTCTGCGGAAAAAGCCGGATGAGAACAGCGCCGTGAGCTGGATGAGACGGGAGGAAGCCATCCGGGAGAGCAGCGAGCCCTATATGCGGCGGATTTACACCAAGCTCAACGCAAAGCTTGCCCGGTTTCTGCCTCTCCTCTGAAAATCAGTCCACCAGATCGCCGCTGCGGTCTAGGGTGACCACTTGCCAGGGGATAAACTTTCCCGAGGCCTCCAGGGCAGTGCGGAGCATCTGGCGCAGAGGCTGACAGCAGGGGGAGTCCATGCGCAAAATGGTGACGGTGCGCACACTGCCGCCGGAGAGAATGCGGGTGAGCTTTTCCGTGTCAGCGTCACTGTTCAGAGCGGGACAGAGGGCCAGCACCGTTCGGCCCCGCAAAAAGCGCTGGAAGGCCGGCTGAATGAGGGCGGCGCAGCCGGCGGTAAGCAAAAGGTCTGTGTTGTGGTAGCACTCCCCCTCCTCCGGCGCCAGCTTCAGCACAGCGGGCCAGGGGGCGCTGCCATGGTCCTCTGCCCTGTGGACAGACGCAGGACGGGGCACAGCACAGCTGCCGCCGCAGCCGCTGCAGCTGTGACAGGCGGTGTCGGAGCAATGAGTTTTGTGGGCCATGAACTTCCTCCTGTTCGTTGCCCCGGGACAAAACGGGGATTTTACATGCTCCATTGTACCGGAGAGACGGGAAAGTTACAGTTGCATTTGCACCAGACCGGGGATTTTCTCCGGGCTGAGAGAGGAGATGCGTGATGCAGAGAATATTGCTGAATCGGGACATCGATCAGGTGTTGGACCGGATGGCGCCTCAGGTGGCCGCCTACATCCGGGAACAGCAGACCCGGACCTTCGAGGGATTTGGAGAATTTGACCTGCTGGGCTTTGACTGGTACGATGTGGAGCACAATGTGATCGACACCTCTCGGGTGCTGATCTATCTGGACCGGGAGGACCTGTTTTTGTTCTGTGAAGACCAGCGGTCCTATGACCGGCTTCACGGCCTTCTGCCGGAGGGACTGGACAATCAGAGGGCCCTCTACCGCTTTTTTGTGGAGCTACTGCACAACGATATGGACCTGCTGGAGGACTATGAGACGGAGATCACCGAGACAGAGGATGCAGCTCTGCGCTCCTCCCGCCGGGACTATCTGGACAAGATCGCCGAGTACCGCCGGGAGCTGCTGCGGCGCAAGCGGTACTATGAGCAGCTGGATGCCATCTTTGACGACCTGACCGCCAACGACAACGGCCTGCTGTCCGAGGATGCGGTGCGCCACTTTGCTATTCTGGGCAACCGCACCGAGCGCTTCCGCAGCAGCGTTTTGAACCTGCGGGACTATGTGACCCAGATGCGGGAGGCCTACCAGGCCCAGATCGACATCGAGCAGAACAACCTCATGCGGGTGTTCACGGTCATCACCGCTGTGTTTTTGCCTCTGAGCCTGCTGGCGGGCTGGTACGGCATGAACTTTGTCAACATGCCGGAGCTGCACTGGAAGTACGGCTATCCCGTGTTCATCGTGGTCAGCGTGGCCATCTGCGTGGGCCTGGTGGTGTGGTTCAAAAAGAAGAAGTGGTTTTGAAAAGAGCGCCCGGAGGGCGCTCTTTTTCTGCGTAAGTCAAGTAAGGTTTACTTGACACAAAGCAAAGGGCATGCTATGCTTGTGATGTCAGGTAAACCTGACATAAAGGAGGGAGGCTGCCGTTGAAAAATCGATTAAAGGAGCTCCGTGAGGCCAGGAACCTGACCCAAAAAGAGGTGGGGGAGCTGGTGGGCGTTTCTCGACAGGCCATCAATGCCATTGAAACAGGAAAATTTGACCCGTCTATTTGGCTTGCCTATGACCTTTCAAAGCTCTTTGGTATGAGCATAGAGGAGTTTTTTGATTTTGAAGGGAGCGAGAGGAAATGAAGCTGCTGAAAAACCCTTGGGTCAGCGCTGCTGTGACGGCTGCCGGTTCCCTTGTCTATGGGAGCATTTTTATTCTGACAAGCGCCCATCTGGAATTTGAACGCATATTGGCCCACGGTGAGACCTTGGGTTCAAACTTTTGGAATGGCTGGTCGGCTTTCCTGCGCCAGGGAAATCTCAAATGGATCGGCTATATCTATCTTGCAGCTGCGGCATGTGCGGTGCTTGCTGCCCTTCTTCGGAAAAGGCGGTATGATGAATACCAGGCGGATATTCTGACCAGGAGCTTTGCCGCGGCGGGCGCGATATTGTTGCTGCTGTTTCCGGCGGCGCTGCTGCTTGTGCTCAGCGACCCCAATTATGCTGTGGAAGCGGTGGTGCTGCTGGTCGTTGGGCACTGGTCCCTTTTCCTGCTCACCAGTTTGGTCTATGCCATCAGGTGGTGCAGAGCCTGAGGGAAAAGAAAGGATCGAGATCGTCTCGGTAAAGCGGATACCGCTGCTAGCTTCTAAAAACAGACAGGACCTCCGGCTTTTGAAGCCGGAGGTCCTGTGACTTTACTTTCGGCATCCGCTGCAGCGGGCACAGTCCCCGCAGCAGCCGCAGCCGCCCTTGTGCCGGAGGGAGGACCGGAGGGCAAACCCCAGCCATACCCCCAGCAGGGCCAAAAGCAGATAATCCAAAGCACCCATAAAAGATGCCTCCTTTCCTCAAACCAAAAGGGCGATGTGATAAACCAGGAAGGAGACCACCCAGGCGATGCAGCACTGGCTCACAGAGACACCCAACGCCTTCCAGCCGGAGTCCAGCTCCCGCCGCACGGCGGAGATGGCCGCCACGCAGGGGGTGTAGAGCAGGGTGAAGGCCAGGAAGCTGACGGCGGTCACCGGGGTGAACAGCTGCCCCAGGGCGGCGCCCACGTTGGCGCTGCTGCCCAGGAGGATGCCCAGGGTGGAGACCACGGACTCCTTGGCGATGAAGCCGGTGATGAGGGAGGTGGAGACCCGCCAATCTCCGAAGCCCAGAGGGGCAAAGAGGGGGGCAATGACCTGACCGATCATGGCCAACAGGCTGTCTGCGCTGTTGCTGACCACGTTGAGGCGGCTGTCAAAGGTCTGGAGGAACCAGATGATAACGGTGGCCACAAAGATGACGGTGAAAGCCCGCTGGAGGAAGTCCTTGGCCTTGTCCCACATCAAAAGCACCACGCTCTTGAGGGAGGGGAAACGGTAGTTGGGCAGCTCCATGACAAAGGGCACCGGGTTGCCCCGGAACAGGGTGTGGCCCAGCACCTTGGCCACCAGGATACCCACCAGGATGCCGCCCACATACAGGCAGATCATCACCAGGGGCGCATACCGGGGGAAGAAGGCGGCGGAGAACACGGCGTAGATGGGGATCTTGGCCGAGCAGCTCATGAAAGGGGTCAGCAAAATGGTCATCTTCCGGTCCCGCTGGGAACTGAGGGTGCGGGTGGCCATGATAGCGGGCACGGAGCAGCCGAAGCCGATGAGCATGGGCACGATGCTCCGGCCGGACAGGCCGATCTTCCGCAGCAACTTATCCATGACGAAGGCCACCCGGGCCATATAGCCTGTGTCCTCCAGAATGGAGAGGAAGAAGAACAGCACCACGATGATGGGCAGGAAGCTCAGCACGCTGCCCACGCCGGCAAAGACGCCGTCGATGATGAGGCTGTGGACCACCGGGTTGATGCCGTAGGCCGTCAGCCCCGCGTCCACCGCAGCGGTGAGGGCGTCGATGCCCATGGCCAGCAGGTTGGAGAGGAAATCACCGATGACGCTGAAGGTCAGCCAGAAGATGGCCAGCATGATGCCCAGGAAGATGGGGATGGCCCAGTACTTGCTGGTCAGGACGCTGTCGATGCGCATGCTGCGGATGTGCTCCCGGCTCTCGTGGCACTTGACCACGCTGTCGTGGCACACGCCCTCGATGAACACATAGCGCATATCCGCCAGGGCGGCATTGCGGTCCATGCCGTACTCGTCCTCCATCTGCAAAATGCTGTGCTCTACCAGCTCTAGCTCGTTCTGGTCCAGCTCCAGGCGCTCTATGATGTCCTCGTCGCCCTCGATGAGCTTGGTGGCGGCAAAGCGGACGGGGATACCGGCCTTTTGGGCGTGGTCCTCGATTTGGTGGGCCACCGCGTGGATGCAGCGGTGAACAGGGCCGGGGGAGCAGAAGTCGATGACGGCGGGGCGGATGCGGTTCTTGGCCACCCGCACCACGTTGTCCACCAGCTCATCGATGCCCTCGCCCCGGACAGCGGAGATGGGCACCACCGGGATTCCCAGCTCCAGGGACATCTTCTGCACGTCGATGGTGCCGCCGTTGTTGCGCACCTCATCCATCATGTTCAGGGCCAGCACCATGGGGATCTGCATCTCCATCAGCTGCAGCGTCAGATAGAGATTTCGCTCGATGTTGGTGGCGTCCACGATGTTGAGGATGGCATCGGGCTTCTGGTTGAGGATGAAGTCCCGGGTGACGATCTCCTCGTTGGTGTAGGGGCGGATGGAGTAGATGCCCGGCAGGTCCACCACCGTGCAGCTCTTCTGCCCCCGAATCTCGCCGGACTTCTGGTCCACGGTGACGCCGGGGAAGTTGCCCACGTGCTGGTTGGAGCCAGTGAGCTGGTTGAACAGCGTGGTCTTGCCGCAGTTTTGGTTGCCGACCAGTGCAAAGATCATGCCTCCACCACCTCGACTTCGATCTGGCTGGCATCCTCCTTGCGGATGGTCAGCTCGTAGTCCCGGATGTGGATCTCGATAGGGTCTCCCATGGGGGCCACCTTTTGGATCCGAACGCGGGTCTTGGGGATCAGCCCCATATCCAGCAGGCGGCAGCGCAGCGCGCCCTGGCCGCCGACCTGACGAATGACAGCGGTCTTGCCGATGGGCAGCTGGTCCAGTGTCATATCCAATCACTCCTTTGAAAGTTAGCCTAACGTAACTATAGTTACTCTACCACAACTTGTGATGGGAGACAAATGTCGGAAGCAACAAAAATACAGGGGTGCACTAGGGGAAAATAGTCAAAACGGCGGGAGGGAAACTTCTGCCCCCGGCCCTTTACGGGGCGGAGGCGAACGTGCTATACTATTATATTAAAGAAGCACAGTCCCAGAAGAGGGAGGAGAGGGATATGATCCGCATCGTGGTCGATAGCACCTGCGACCTGCCCACTGGCTACGCCCAGGCCCACGGAGTCACCATTTTACCGCTGCATGTGACGGCGGAGGGGAAGACCTACCGGGACCGGGTGGACATCACCACCGGGGAGGTCTATGGGCTCATGCGCCGGGGCATCATGCCCACCACGGCTCAGGTAAATCTGGCCGAGGCCTACGCCGGACTGGAGGAGCTGGTCCGGGGCGGGGACGATCTGGTGTGCCTCATGTTCTCCGCCAAGATGTCCGGCACCTGCCAGAACGTCTTTCAAGCAGGGCGGGAGCTGGAGGAGCGCTATCCGGAGCGGAGAATCCAAGTGCTGGATGCCAAGGGCGGCTCCTTTGCCACGGGCCTCATTGCCATGGAGGCGGTCCGGGGGGCCGAGGGCGGCATGGAGCTGGAGGAGCTGGTGAAGCGCTGCGAGTTCCTGATCTCACAGGTGGAGCATGTGTTCGTTATCACGGACCTGAACTGGATGATCCGGGGCGGCCGGATCTCCCGGACCATGGGCTTCACCGCCAATCTCCTGAACATCAAGCCGGTGCTGGATGTGGACGACGGGGAGATGGAGGTCATCCGCAAGGTCCGGGGCACCAGGCAGTCCATGGAGGTGGTGGCGGATCTGGTGGCGGAGCGGGCCCAAAACTGCCCCCGCCAGACCATCGGCATCACCCACGCCGACGATCCGGCGGCGGCGGAGACCATGCGCCAAATGCTCCACGCCCGGCTGCCGGAGTGTGATTTCCTGGTGGAGGAGATTGGCGCCGTGCTGGGAGTCCACCTGGGCATCGGCGGCGTAGGCGCCTTCTTCTTCCGGGACATGTGAAAGGAATCAGAAAAAGAGCGGAGCTGCTTTGCAGCTCCGCTCTTTTTTCTCTTGTTTGACGGCTGTTTAGGCGATGGGCACCACGGAGCCGCTGTAAGTCTCGTTGATGAAGTTCTGAATCTCCTCAGAGTGGAGGGCCTCCACCAGGGCCACGATGGCGGGGTCATTCTCATGGCCGGCCTTCACAGCCACGATGTTGGCATAGGTCTGGGCGGAATCGGAGTTGGTGTCCTCGGAGACCAGGGCATCTTCGGCGGGATTCAGACCACCCTGCAGGGCGTAGTTGGAGTTGATGACATTCAGGTCATACTCCTCCAGGGTGTTGGGGATCATAGCGGCCTCCAGCTCCTTGATCTGCAGATTCTTAGGATTGGAGGTGATGTCCTTGGGGGTGGCATTGAGACCGGCCTCGGGATCGATCTCGATCAGACCCTGGGCGGCCAGCAGCTGCAGGGCGCGGGCCTCGTTGGTGGCGTCGTTGGGCACGGCGATGGTGGCGCCGTCAGGCAGGTCCTCCAGCGTGGCGGTCTTGCCCGGATAGATGCCCATGGGCTCATAGTGGATCTTGCCGGCGCTGACCAGATCGGTGCCGTTTTCCGCGTTGAACTGCTCCAGATAGGGGGTGTGCTGGAAGTAGTTGGCGTCCTCTTCACCCTCGTCCACCACGGTGTTCTGGATGGGATAGTCGGAGTAGGTGGTGATCACCAGGTCGATGCCCTGCTTGGCCAGGATGGGCTTGACCTGCTCCAGGATCTCAGCGTGGGGAGTGGGGGAGGCGGCGATCTTCAACGTGACGGTCTCTGCCTCCTCGCCGGAGGCGGGGGCGGAGCCGGAGGGCTCGGTGGAGCCGCTGCTGCCGCAGGCGGCCAGGGACAAGGTCAGGGCCAGACTCAGGGCCAGGGTCAAAAACTTCTTCATGTGTTTCATCCTCCAATTAAAATAGTATAGATGTAGTTTATTTCAAGCGCTTGTCGATGGCCTTCGACAACCAACTGAAAACGGATTGAATGATCTGAACGAAGATCACGATGAGCACCACGGTGGCCAGCATCATGGACGGGACCTTGCGCTGGTAGCCGTAGCGGATGGCCAGGTCGCCCAGGCCGCCGGCGCCTACGCAACCGGCAATGGCGGTGTAGGCCAGGATGGTGATGATGGAGATGGACCCGCCCAGAGTCAGGGAGGGCCGGGCCTCCGGCAGATAGACCTTCCATACGATCTGGAAGGTGGATGCGCCCATGGACTGGGCCGCCTCCACCACGCCGGCGTCCACCTCGGACAGCGAGGTCTCCACCAGACGGGCGATGAAGGGGGCGGCGGAGACCACCAGTGGCACCACAGCGCCCCGGATGCCCACCTTGGTGCCCACCAGCAGCTTGGTGAAGTCCATGATGGCCAGCATCAAAATGATGAAGGGCAAAGAGCGGCCCACGTTGATGATCCAGCCCAGGGCCCGGTTGAGCCACTTATGGGGCCAGATGCCGTGGGGCTGGGTGATGACCAGCAGCACACCCAGGGGCAGTCCGATGAGATAGGCCAGGATGGTGGAGACCACCGTCATAATCAGGGTGTCCACGGTGCCCTGACCCAGGATTTGACCGTATTCGGCAAAAAAGCCGGAAAGTGCTTCAGGCATGGTGTTCGACCTCCTCCACAGTGATATTGGGTTGGCAGCGGATGTATTCCAGGGCCTTGGCGGCTTCCTCAGGGTCCTGAGGCAGGCCCAGAAGCATGGTGCCGAAGGCCCGGCCGTCGATGTTCCGGGTGTCGGCGCCTAAGATGTTCACCTTCACGCCGCAGTCGATGGCCAGAGAGGCGATGAGGGGCTCGTAGGAGGAGCCGCCGTTGAAGGCCAGACGGATCACCCGGGAGGCAGGCAGCTGGGCGATGCGCACACAGCTGGGATACACCAGCTGCCGTCCGATCTCCGTCCGGGGATTGGAGAAGATGTCCTCCACCTCACCCTGCTCGGCGATGACGCCGCCGTCCAGAATGGCCACCCGGGAGCAGATCTCCTCGATGACGCTCATCTGGTGGGTGATGACCACCACCGTGACCCCCAGCTTCCGGTTCAGGTCCTTGAGCAGTTCCAGGATGGAGGCGGTGGTGTTGGGGTCCAGGGCGGAGGTGGCCTCGTCGCACAGCAGCACCTTGGGGTCTGTGGCCAGGGCCCGGGCGATGGCCACCCGCTGCTTTTGTCCGCCGGAGAGCTGGGCGGGATAGGCCTCCGCCTTGTCCGCCAGGCCCACCAGCTCCAGAAGCTCCAGCGCCCGCTGCCGCTGCTGGGCCTTGGGCACGCCGATGAGCTCCATGGGGAAGCAGACGTTGTGGAGCACGGTCCGCTGCATCAGCAGGTGAAAGCCCTGGAAGATCATGGTGATGGACCGGCGGGCCTTCCGCAGCTGGGCCTCGGTGAGGGTGGTCATCTCCTGACCGTCCACCACCACGCTGCCGCTGGTGGGCCGCTCCAGCAGGTTCATGCACCGCACCAGGGTGCTCTTACCGGCGCCGGAGAGACCGATGATGCCGAAGATCTCACCCGCGCGGACCTCCAGATTGATGTCCTCCAGAGCCGTGACCGCGGCGTCCCCGGTGCCGAAGGTCTTGGTCAGATGCTGGATCTCGATAATGGGCTGTGCCATGAAAAAGCCTCCTTTTTTCCGCCTAAAAGAGGCGGAAGAGCATAAAAAAACGTCCTCAACATGCCCAAAGCATGTCAAGGACGAACGTAAAAACGCCGTGGTACCACCTTGATTCGCCGTCTCCTCACGAAGGCGGCCTTTGAGAGTGCCAACACACTCCTGCGCTGTGACGGGCGCTCCCGTCGCGACCTATGCTCCGCAGTCGGCCGCGCGACTCCAGGACCATGTTCCACAAGCCCTTCCGTACCTCTTCCCACCAAACGAGGCTCTCTGTGACGTATCTGCCAGTGTACTCTTCCCTTCTTCGTCTTTGCGGTGTGAAATTTTATGTCTGTAAGTTTACAGGGAAACTCGCTCTCTGTCAATGGCTCTTTTGACGAGAAAGCCAAAGGGGAGGTGAAGTGATGTTGTGCGATGTGTACATATGACGGCCTTTTTTGACAAATTAGTCCGCGTGTCAGAGAAGAGTGGAAGCATTGACAAAGCGGAGGAAAGTTGTTACCATAATCCCGTCAAATGGTCGAATGACGGAGAATCGAGGCCGCGAAAGACCCATGAAAGAAAAAGACGAGGCAAGCCGCGTCAGGCGGCAAAACTGGATATTTGGACTGCTGTGCGGCATCCTCATCGGCGGCGGCGCCATTTTGCCGGGCATCAGCGCCGGTGTGCTGTGCGTGGTGTTTGGCTTATACCGGCCGCTGATGGAGATCCTCAGCCACCCCCGCCGGGGTCTGGGGAAGCACTGGCGGCTGTTTTTGCCGGTGGTAGTGGGCTGGCCCATTGGCTTTTTCGTGCTGGCCAAGGCGCTGTCTGCGCTCTTTGGAGTGTCCCGGACGGTGGCGGATTGGCTGTTCATCGGTTTGATCATTGGGACATTTCCCTCCCTCTGGCGGGAGGCAGGCCAGCGGGGCCGGGGCAAGAGCGCCTGGGCTGCCATGGCGGTGAGCTTTCTGGTCCTGTTCGCCGGACTGGGGTATGTCAGCCGCATCTCTGGCTTTCAGGTGGAGCCGGGCTGGGGCTGGTATCTTTTCAGCGGTGCCCTGTTCGGCATGAGCGTGGTTATCCCGGGGATGACCTCCGCCTCTATTTTGATGGCGCTGGGCCTCTATCAGCCCCTGACGGAGAGTGCCGCATCCCTGGAGGCCTCGGTGCTGCTGGGAATCCTGCCGGGGATGGCGGGAACGGTGGTGCTGCTGGCCCGGTTGGTGAGCTGGTGCTTCCGCCGGTTTTATTCCCAGGCTTATCATGCTGTGCTGGGTGTGGTGCTGGCCTCCACGCTGGTGCTGATCCCCACGGAGTACACCGGTGTGGGAGAGGTGGTGGTCTCCCTTTTGTGCTGCGGCGTTGGGTTTGCCGTGGCCTTTGGCATGGAGCGTATCCCCAAGCCCGATTTCCTCAAGGAATAGAACATAAAAAAGAGTGCTCCCGACGCCAAGAACGGCGCTGGGAGCACTTTTTTGCAATGGGGAAAGTTACAGATCAAATACGCCCATGATAACGATGCCGATGACCACCAGCAGGATCATGGCATAGTGCTTCCAGGACAGCTTCTCCTTCAAAAACAGCCGGCTCCACAGCACAGAGGCCGCGCAGTAGGCGGAGATGATGGGGGCGGACATGGCCAGATGTTCGGTGTCGGCGATGGCATAGATGTAGGCGAACTGACCGGCAGTCTCGAAAATGGCGCCGGTATATTTGGGGGCCTCCATCTTGGGGATGAGACGGTCCTTCTTGATGAGGACCACATACACGAAGCACACCACAGCGGCCAGCAGGAAGGTCAGCTCATAGGCCACATTGGCACTGTCCTCGTTGATGATCTCCAGCACTCGGTTGTCGGCAAAGGTGCCGGCGGCGTCCAGCAGGCAGTAGGCCACGGGCAGGGCCAGGGCCAGGAAGCTCTTGGCGTACTTGTAGTTGCCCAGGGACTGACGCTGGGCCCGGAGCTCTTCGTCCTCGCAGGCGTCCACCACGCCAAGGCCGATGGCGCCCACACACACCAGCGCCACGGCAAAGAGGGCCAGGGGGGAGTAGCCCTCAGAGCCCACGAACAGCAGTGTCAATACGGCGACCAGAGCGCCGGAGGAGTTGCAGATGGGGGAGGAAATGGACAGCTCGATGTACCGCAGCCCCAGATATCCCAGGGTCATGGAGCCGATATAGAGCAGCGACACCGGCAGGTAGGTCAGCAGGATGGAGAGGGTGATCTCCGTTCCGCCCACGAAGATCTCGAAGGCCGCGTGGAGACCCATGACCACGCCCACGGCGATGACCATCTTGAGATGGCTGTATTTATCCCGGGCATCCCGGCAGCCAATTTTGGAAAAGAGATCGGAGCCGCTCCAGCAGAGCAGCGCAATGAGAGAAAGCCAGAACCACATCATAAGATTTTTCTCCAAATTGAATTGTTGATTTTTATTTTTACTCGGGCAGACGCACCAGACCGGCTTCCACCAGCTTCTGCAGGCTCATGAGGATGCCCAGCTTTGCGTGATACCAGGTCAGGCCGCCCTGGAAGTAGACGGCGTAGGGGGGACGGATGGGGCCGTCGGCGGAGAGCTCGATGGAGCTGCCCTGGATGAAGGCGCCGGCGGCCATGATGACGTCGGAGTCATAGCCGGGCATGGCCCAGGGCTCCGGAGTCACGTAGCTGTCCACCGGGGCGGCGGACTGGATGCCCTTGCAGAAGGCCACCATGGCTTCGGCGCTGCCCAGGGTCACCGCCTGGATGATGTCGTGGCGGTCCTCCGAGGCGTTGGGCACGCAGGCAAAGCCCAGCTTTTCATACACATTGGCGGCAAACACCGCGCCCTTGAGGGCGCCGGCGGTGACGGTGGGGGAGAGGAACAGGCCCTGATAGAAGGCGGGCATCAGGCCCAGATTGGCGCCCACCTCCTGGCCCAGGCCCGGGGCGGAGAGCCGATAGGCGCACCGCTCCACGCACTCCTTGGTGCCGCAGATATAGCCGCCGATGGGAGCGAGGCCGCCGCCGGGGTTTTTGATGAGGCTGCCCACCACCATGTCGGCCCCCACGTCGGAGGGCTCCATGAGCTCCACAAACTCGCCGTAGCAGTTGTCCACCATCACCTTCACATCGGGCTTGATGCCCTTGCAGAAGGCGATGAGCTCCCCGATCTGCTGCACGCCGAAGGAGGGACGGGTGGCGTAGCCCTTGGAGCGCTGGATGGTGATGAGCTTGGTGCGGTCATTGATCTTGGAGCGGATGGCATCATAGTCAAAGGAGCCATCGGGCTTGAGATCGGCCTGGGCATAGGTGACACCGTACTCCATCAAAGAGCACTTGGAGGGGCGGATGCCGATGACCTCCTCCAAGGTGTCGTAGGGGGCGCCCACCGGGGACAAAAGCTCGTCTCCGGGGAGCAGATTGGCGCTGAGGGCCACAGTCAGGGCGTGGGTGCCGCAGGTGATCTGAGGCCGCACCAGGGCCGCCTCCGTGTGGAACACGTCGGCGTAGACCCGCTCCAGGTTGTCCCGGCCCTCGTCGTCGTAGCCGTAGCCGGTGGTGGCGGCGAAGTGGGTGGCGTTGACCTTGTTCTTCTGCATGGCGGCAATGACCTTGCCCTGGTTGTACTCCGCCACGGCGTCGATGGCGTCGAACCGCTCCCGCAGGGAGCGCAGGATCGCCTCGCCGTATTCATACACAGCCCGGCTGACGCCCAGCTGTTCATACATCTGATAGGTTTCCATTCTCTCCGTCCTTTTTTCCTAAAATTTCCTCGGCGATGCTGCTGAGCACCTCCGGTTTGGTGATGACAATGCCTCGTTCCTCGTCTCCCAGGATCAGCAGAGTGTCTCCCGGAGAGATGCCGAAGAAGCGCCGGGCCTCCTTGGGGATCACGATCTGCCCCCGGTCGCCCACTTTGGCGGTGCCGAAGATGTGATTGCCCCGGTTTTGCCCCAGGACGTGTTTTCCGCGCGGCATGGGCGTGCCTCCTTCCAAAATCACATTTTTCATACAAATGTGAATTATAACAAGCCCGCCCACAAAAGGCAAGGAAAAATCTGCAAGAAAAATCCCGCCGGAAATCGGCGGGATTTGGGCGTTTGCGCGGGGCCTACTCCTCCTGCCAGGGGCCAAGGCGGACCATGTCCTCCGGCAGCGGGGCCGTCAGATGCAGGACCTCCCCGGTGACGGGGTGGACCAGCTCCAGGGCATAGGAGTGAAGAGCAGGGCGGGGGATGAGAGTGGGGTCCTCTTTACCGTAGAGCCAGTCCCCGGCCAGGGGACAGCCCAGGGTGGCCATGTGGAGGCGGAGCTGGTGAGTCCGTCCCGTCTCGGGAAGCAGGCGCAGCAGGGAGAGGCCATTCCGGGTCTCCAGCGTTTCATAGTGGGTCACGGCACTGTCGCCGTCGGAGCGGATCTGCCGGGCGATGGCCGACCCCTCCGCCCGGCCGATGGGCAGGTCCACGGTGCCCCGGGGCGGATCGGGGACGCCCAGACACACGCCCCGATACTCCCGGCGGAAGGCGTCGGTGTGGAGCTGGCGGCGGAGCAGGTCGTGGACATAGCCGCTTTTGGCAATGACCATCAATCCCGTGGTGCCCTTGTCCAGACGGCTGACCGGGTGGAAGATAAAGTCCGTGCCCCGGGAAAAGGCCAGGGCCCCGGCTACCGTGGGGGTGTCGGGCAGGAAGCTGGAAGCGTGGGCGGCCATGCCGGCGGGCTTGTTGACCACCAGCAGGTCCTCGTCCTCCCACACCACCGGCAGCGGCCAGTTCCCGGGCACCGGAGCGGCTTTGGGCGGGCGGTGGTCGCCGCTTTCCACCTCCACTTTATCCCCGGCCCGGAGCACCGCCGAGGTGCGGGCGTGGACGCCGTTGACCCGGATGCCGCCCTCCACCCGGGTCAGCCGGGAGATGGCGTGGGAGGAGAATTGCCAGCGGCCTTTGAGCAGGCTGCGGACCGTGCGGCCTTCCTCCTCCGGGGTGACGATATGGGTCAGTGTGCGCATGGCCGGGCCTCCTTTGCCGCCGAAGCGGAATTTCCTCTAGTATAGCACAGCGTGGGGAAAAAGCCAGAGGCCGGCTCCGGCTTGTTTTTCCTTTTCTCTTGGGGTATAATATCCTGTCAGACTATCGTCTCCCGCCGAGAGCTCCGGCGGGATCACGCAAGGGAGGTTCCCCCATGAAGCTTATGGTCCTGGACGGCAATAGCCTCATCAACCGGGCCTATTACGGCATTCGTCCCCTGACCACACGGGACGGGCTCTATACCCACGCGGTGTATGGATTTCTCACGACGCTGCTGCGGCTGACGGAGGAGGAGAAGCCGGAGGCGCTGTGCGTGACCTTCGACGTCCACGCTCCCACCTTCCGCCACAAGGCCGACGAGGCCTACAAGGCCACCCGCCACGCCATGCCGGAGGAGCTGGCACAGCAGATGCCGGTGCTCAAAGAGGTGCTGGACGCCATGAACATCCCCCGCTACGAGCTGCCCGGATGGGAGGCGGACGACCTGCTGGGCACCTTCTCCCGGAAGAGCGAGGCAGCTGGGTGGGACTGCGTGCTGGTGACCGGGGACAAGGACTCCCTCCAGCTCATCACCGACCACACCAAGGTCAAGCTGGTGTCCACCCGCATGGGCCAGACCACCACCCGGGACATGACCCCGGAGACCTTTAGGGAGGAGTACGGCTTTGCCCCCATCCACATGATCGACCTGAAGGCGCTGATGGGGGACACCTCCGACAACATCCCCGGCGTCAAGGGCATCGGGGAAAAGACCGCCCTGAGCCTGGTCCGGTGCTACGGCACGGTGGAGGCGCTGTACGCCGCCCTGCCGGACATCGAGTCGGCTCCCGGCGTGCCCGCCAAGCCCAATGTGGTGAAAAAGCTCACCGAGGGGAAGGCCGATGCGGAGCACTCTCGTTTCCTGGCCACCATCGTCACCGACGCCCCGGTGGAATTCGCCCCGGAGGACAACCTGCGCCGGGACCCCAAGCCGGAGCTCTACGACCTCTTCGTGCGCCTGGAGTTCTCCAAGCTCATCGACAAGCTGGGCCTGCGGCCCGGGGAGGGCGCTCCGGCGCCGGAGGAAAAGACGGACTTCACGGTGCAGGTGGAGCAGGTGACGGAGCCGGCCCAGGCAGAGGCCCTGGTGGAGCAGTGGAAGGGCGCAGACCATGTGTCGGTGCTGACGCTGCCGGACCTCGGCGGCGTGGTGGTGACCTGCCGGACTGGGGAGAATCAGGCGGTGACGGCGGAGCTCTTCTTCTCCCGGTACCAGGGGGACTGGAACGCCCTGCTGCGCACCCTTTTCTCCGGCGCCGTGAAGAAGGTCTCCCACAACGTCAAGGATCTCATGGGACTGCTGCTGGAAAACGGACTGCCGGCGGAGGGCTTTGTGTTTGACACGGCCCTGGCCGCCTATCTCCTGGATGCCACGGCGGGCGGCTATGACCTGCCCCGGCTGTTTCTGGCCTACTGCGGGGCGGAGCTGCCCAAGCCCCTCCACCTGGAGCCGGAGGCCTTCTCCCCCCTGGGCGGGGACACTGCCCAGGCCCAGGCCGCCTTTGACGCCTATACGGCGGCGGTGGAGGCACTGTATGAGAAGCTGCCGCCCCTTTTGAAGGAGCAGCAGATGTGGGAGCTCTACGAGACCGCGGAGCTACCCCTCTGTCGGGTGTTGGCGGAGATGGAGCGGACCGGCTTCCGGGTGGACGCCGGGGAGCTGCGCCGGTTCGGCGAGGCCATGGACGGACGGATCCGGGACCTGGAGGCGGCCATTTACGAGATGGCCGGCGGCCCCTTCAACATCAATTCCCCCAAGCAGCTGGGAGAGGTGCTCTTTGAGCGCCTGGGCCTGCCTCCGGCTAAAAAGACCAAGACCGGCTACTCCACCAACGCCGAAGTGCTGGAAAAGCTCCGCTGGCAGCACCCCATCGTCAACGCGGTGCTGGAGTACCGCCAGTACGCCAAGCTCAAGTCCACCTACGCCGACGGGCTTTTGAAGGTCATCGGCCCTGACGGCCGCATCCACACCTCCTTCCAGATGACCGTCACCGCCACCGGACGGCTCAGCTCCACGGAGCCCAATCTGCAGAATATCCCTACCCGCACCGATCTGGGCAGCGAGATCCGCCGGATGTTCATTCCCGACGAGGGCAAGGTGCTGGTGGACGCGGACTACTCCCAGATCGAGCTGCGGCTGCTGGCCTGCATCGCCGACGATAAGGCCATGCAGCAGGCCTTTTTGTCCGGTACGGACATCCACACGGTGACCGCCTCCCAGGTGTTCCACGTGCCGGTGGATCAGGTGACCCACCAGATGCGCTCCAACGCCAAGGCGGTGAATTTCGGCATCGTCTACGGCATCTCCCCCTTCTCCCTGAGCCAGGACATCGGCGTGGCCCAGTGGGAGGCCAAGGAGTATATCGAGAGCTACTTCCAGACCTACCCCGGCGTGCGCAAGCACATGACCGAGGTGGTGGAGCAGGCCAAGGCCGACGGCTACGTGGAGACCCTCTACCACCGCCGCCGCGCCCTGCCGGAGCTCAAGTCCTCCAACTACAATATGCGCTCCTTCGGGGAGCGGGTGGCGCTGAACATGCCCATCCAGGGCACCGCGGCGGACATCATGAAGCTGGCCATGGTGGCGGTATGGAAGCGGCTGAAGGCCGAGGGGCTGGAAGCCCGGCTGGTGCTCCAGGTCCACGACGAGCTGATCGTGGAGTGTCCCCAGGCGGAGGCGGAGCAAGTAAAGCGGCT
The DNA here is from genome assembly GCA_902478785.1 of uncultured Oscillospiraceae bacterium. Classification (GTDB taxonomy): domain Bacteria; phylum Bacillota; class Clostridia; order Oscillospirales; family Oscillospiraceae; genus Oscillibacter. The sequence continues at coordinate 47,310 of CABSMJ010000011.1, read as the reverse complement.
CCTCACTGAAGAGATGGAGGGGGTGGCCCATCTGGCGGTGCCCCTGACGGCGGAGGCTCACTGGGGCAGGAACTGGCTGGAGGCCAAGGGCTGAGCCGGAGAAAACAAGAGAATCAACGCCCGGAGAACCCACTTATGGGACTCCGGGGAAAGGATAGAGAGTATGGAGAAAAGATCTGTGCGGATCGTGCCCATGACCGCCGATCACCTGGATCAGGTGGCGGAGCTGGAGCGGATCTGCTTTTCCGCGCCCTGGTCCCGGAAGATGCTGGCGGAGGAGCTGGAGAACGACTGCGCCGCCTTTCTAGTGGCGGAGGACGCCGACGGCACCGTGGTGGGCTATGCAGGGCTGCTGGTGGTGCTGGATGAGGGGTATATCACCAACGTGGCCGTCAAGCCGGAGCTGCGGCGCCAGGGCATTGCCTCCCAGCTGCTGGAGGTGTTCATCAACTTTGCCAAGGGCAACCATCTGGCCTTTTTGACACTGGAGGTTCGCCCGTCCAACACGGCGGCCATCGTGCTCTACGGCCGGCACGGCTTCCGCAGCACAGGCCGGCGCAAGAACTACTACGAGCATCCCAAGGAGGATGCCATCATCATGACATGGGAGCAGGAACATGGAACTGAAGCTAGCGACCCCGGAGCAGGTCCGGGAGATCTATGAGCGGGACCTGAAGGTCTCCTTTCCCCCGGCGGAGCTCAAGCCGGTGAAGAACATTTTAGAGATGATGGAGGCGGGCTGCTACCGCCCCTGGTGTCTCTTTGACGGCGACGAGATCGTGGGGGAGTGCTTTTTGTGGCTGGGCCGGCCCGGCTGGGCGCTGTTGGACTACCTGTGCGTCAGTCCTGGGCGGCGCAACGGCGGCACCGGCGCCGTGCTGCTGGAGAAGATGCGCCGGGCGGAGCCGGAGACGGTGATCCTGGGCGAGAGCGAAACGCCCTGCTATGCCCCGGACTCGGAGCTGGCCCGGCGGCGGCTGGGCTTTTACGCCCGCAACGGCGCCCGCACCGCCGGATACGACACGGAGATGTTCGGCGTGCCCTACAAGACGCTCTACTGGGCTCCGGAGCCCATCCCGGACGAGACGCTGATGGAGGCCCATCGGTTCATCTATCAAAGCCGGTTTTCGCCGGAGAAATATGAACGCTACGTGCGCATCCCCCGGGACGGGGCGGCGGAGCCTCTGCCCCGGGTGGAGTGGAACGAGTGAAGAAAGAGGGAGAGAAGAGTGAAGATCCTTGCGTTTGAATCCTCCTGCGACGAGACGGCGGCGGCAGTGGTGGAGGATGGGCGGCGGGTGCTGTCCGACGCTGTGGCCTCCCAGGCGGATATGCACGCCCTCTATGGCGGCGTGGTGCCGGAGATCGCCTCCCGCAAGCATGTGGAGGCCATTGCCGCCCTGACGGAGAAGGCGTTGCAGGATGCCGGCGTGAAGCGGAGCGAGATCGACGCGGTGGCGGTGACCTATGCCCCGGGCCTCATCGGCGCGGTGCTGGTGGGCCTGAGCTTTGCCAAATCCGTGGCCTATGCCCTGGGGGTGCCCCTGATCCCGGTGCACCACGTCCGGGGCCACATCGCCGCAAACTACCTGGCCTTCCCGGAGCTCCAGCCGCCATTCCTGGCCCTGTGCATCTCCGGCGGCAACACACTGTTGGTGGATGTGAAGAACTATACGGACATGGAGATCCTGGGTGCCACCCGGGACGACGCGGCGGGGGAGTGCTTCGACAAGGCTGCCCGGGTGCTGGGTCTGCCCTATCCCGGCGGCAAGCCCATGGACGACCTGGCCCGCCAGTCCCAGGGCGGCGTCTACGACCTGCCCCGGACCCATGTGACGGACCACCCCCTGGACATGAGCTTTTCCGGCCTCAAGACCGCCGTGGTGAATCTGGCCCACAACGCCCAGCAAAAGGGCGAGGAGCTGGACCGGGCGGCTCTGGCGGCGGACTTCACCGCCGCCGTCAGCGCCGAGCTGGTGCCCCGGGCCATGGAGGCGGCCCGGCAGGCGGGGCGGAAGGTGCTGGTGGCTGCCGGCGGCGTGGCGGCCAACTCCCGCATCCGGGCGGACCTGGAGGAGGCCTGCCGCAGGGAGGGCGTGCGGCTGTATCTGCCGCCCATGCGCTGGTGCGGCGACAACGGCGCCATGATCGGTGCCCAGGGCTATTACGAGTATCTGGCCGGCCACACCGCCGGCATGGAGCTCAACGCCTATGCTACCCGGGAGATCTCCGATCAACCCGGTAAATAAGAGAAAAAGCGTCCGGCCCTTTGGGGCCGGACGCTTTTATGTAAGAAAACGGTGTTTTTCAGGCTCTCCGCACCAGGGGCAGGGATGCCTGGCCCTTTCCTTTTTCGGAGAAATAGCGGATGATGTCTTTTCGGGTGACGATGCCGATGAAGTTGCCCAGATCGTCGATGACGGGGATGAAATTCTGATTCATAGCTGAGGTCAGAAGATCGTCCATGGAGACGGTAATGTGGACACAGGGGTATTTGTCAGCACCCAGAATGTCCCGGACCTGAAGGGTCTCCACTTCTTTTATGGTTAGCACCTGGGTGTCGTCCTGCACGTTTTGCAGCAGGTGCCAGAGGAAATCCCCTTCGCTGACGGTGCCCACATACTGACCGCTGCGGGAAATGACGGGAATGGCAGTGTAGCCGTGATGCCGCATCTTTTCCAGCCCCTGCCGAAAGGTGAAGTCGTCATAGAGAAAGGCGACTTTGCTTTTGGGGATGAGAAAATAGGCGATATTCAAAGCGCATACCTCTTTCCTTCCATGGGATGGGATGAGGAGCATGCCCCTCTACCAATAGTATACAGGAAGGAACAGGGGAATGTATGAATAAAGTGGAAATAACGCTGGAGAAATTTTGCGGAATCTTGACGGAAACTCAGATATGCTTGACCCGGTCCTGTGCCTCGGCCCGTTTGGCGTTGTTCCAGCGGCTCATATCGCCCACCAGATATCCGGTGATGCGGCGAATCCGGGTGAAGGGCTGAGGGGCCAGATGATAGGTCAGATCCACATACTCCCCATCCACATGGATGTCCAGCGCCTCCACATCAGCGTGGGGATACTTCTCTGCAGCGCGCTGCTTGTAGGCCTCTACTTCCTGAGGACTGATTTGACCACCTGTGACTTGTACCTGCATAAAAAAGTCTCCTTTCCGAGCCTATCCTGTCCCCAGGAGGGGACAAGGGACACAATATCTTGTGGTTTACTTTTGGACGGGAATAGTATATCATGTACTTCTGGGAAAAGTATGTTGCCGCTGCAACAGTTGAGAAAAATCCGAAGGGAGCGGATGGAGCATGATGACGCGGGAGGAACTTGCCAAAAGTCCTATTTTTGAGGGAATCAGCTACGAGAGTTACCTGGCCATGGTGGACTGTTTCCACGCCAGGACCAAGACCTATCAAAACGGCGAGATCATCCTCAGCTTCGGCGAGGGTAGTCAGGCCGTGGGCATCGTGGAGGAGGGCAGCGCGGCGCTGCTGCGCATCGACGCCGACGGAAACAGCACCATTCTGGAGGTGCTGGACCCGGGCGGTGTGTTCGGTGAGACCATCGCCTTTTCCGGTGTGGGCGGCGACAGCCTGATGGTGGTGTGCCGCAAGAGCTGCCGGGTGCTGTTCATCGACTATGAGCACATCACCAAGCGCTGTGAGAAGGCCTGCGACCACCACAGCGTCCTGGTCCAGAACATGCTGCGCCTGATCGCCCACAAGGCCCTGGCCCTGGGGGAGCGGGTGGAGGTGCTCAGCCAGCGCTCCATTCGGGACAAGCTCCTGGCCTATTTCTCCCTGCAAAGCTCCCACAGCGGCGGGACATTTACCCTGCCCTTTTCCCTCAGCGCCCTGGCGGAGTATATCAGCACCGACCGCAGCGCCATGATGCGAGAGCTCAAGCACCTGCGGGAGGAGGGCCGCGTGGAGGTGGACGGCCGCCGGGTCACGCTTCACTGTGCGGAGTTTTGAGGTCTGGCCGCCTGTTGCTTCCGGGAAAAGAAGCACGGGAGGGGAGCCTTCCTGTAAATAGAACGAAAGTGACAAAAATCATTGGGAAATTCCGGCGAAAAGCCAACGAAAATCATTTGACGGAATTCCGGCACCGTGCTAATATATAGCTGTGTGGCTTGTTAATTGTTTGGCAATACCCGGCGGGATGACCTCTGGAGTGGGCCACGCGCCAAAAACACCGATTTTTTGAGGGAAAGAAGGAAAAGGTATGTATCGCATCGTGAGAAGAGAGGCACTGAGACCGACAGTGACTCTGCTGGAAATCGAGGCTCCCCTGATCGCAAAGAAGGCCAAGCCCGGCCAGTTCATCATCCTGCGTGTGGATGAAGACGGTGAGCGGATCCCTCTGACCATCTACCATGCTGACCCCGAAAAGGGCACCGTCACCATCATCTTCCAGATCGTGGGTGCCACCACCGAGAAGCTCAACCACAAGATGGAGGGCGACTTCCTGCAGGACTTTGTGGGTCCTCTGGGCAAGGCCACCGAGATCGAGGGCCGCAAGAAGGTCTGCGTGGTCGGCGGCGGCGTGGGCTGCGCCATCGCCTATCCCGTTACCAAGGCCTTCCATGACGCCGGCGCCGAGGTCCATGCCATCATCGGCTTCAAGAACAAGGACCTGGTTATCCTGGAGGACGACTTCCGCGCCGCCAGCGATGTGCTCAAGGTCATGACCGACGACGGCAGCTACGGCGAGAAGGGTCTGGTCACCGATGCTCTGAAGGCCCTCATCGAGGCCGGCAATACCTATGATGAGGTCTTTGCCATCGGCCCCATGATGATGATGAAGTTTGTCTCTCTGACCACCAAGCCCTATGGCCTCAAGACGGTGGTTTCCATGAGCCCCATTATGATCGACGGCACCGGCATGTGCGGCGGCTGCCGGATCAGCGTGGGCGGCGAGACCAAGTTTGCCTGTGTGGACGGCCCCGATTTCGACGGTCATCAGGTGGACTGGGATCTGGCTGTGAAGCGCGGCGGCATGTACAAGGAGTTCGAGCGCCACGCCCATGAGGAAACCTGCAATCTGTTCAAACAGGAGGTCAAATAACGATGGCTAACATGTCTTTGAAGAAGAATCCGATGCCCTCTCAGGAGCCGGATGTACGGAATAAAAACTTCAATGAGGTCGCCCTGGGCTACACCAAGGAGCAGGCCCTGGACGAGGCTCAGCGCTGCCTCCACTGCAAGAACAAGCCCTGCATGCAGGGCTGCCCGGTCATGGTCCACATCCCCGATTTCATCGAGAAGGTGGCTGCCGGTGAGTTTGAGGAGGCCTATCAGATTATCTCCAACACCAGCGCCCTGCCCGCTGTCTGCGGCCGTGTCTGCCCCCAGGAGAACCAGTGCGAGAAGTACTGCGTCCGCGGCGTGAAGGGTGAGCCCGTGGGTATCGGCCGTCTGGAGCGCTTCGTGGCTGACTGGCACAATGCCAACTGCACCGAGGCTCCTGTCAAGCCTGCCTCCAACGGCCACAAGGTGGCCATCATCGGTTCCGGCCCTGCCGGTCTGACCTGCGCCGGCGACCTGGCCCGCAAGGGATATGAGGTCACCGTGTTCGAGGCTCTGCACCTGGCCGGCGGCGTGCTGGTTTACGGCATCCCCGAGTTCCGTCTGCCCAAGGCCATTGTCCAGAAGGAAGTGGACGGCCTGAAGGCTCTGGGCGTGAAGGTGGAGACCGACATGGTCATCGGCCGTGTTCTGTCTATCGACGAGCTGCTGGAGGAGTATGGCTTTGAGGCTGTGTTCATCGGCTCCGGCGCTGGTCTGCCTATGTTCATGCACATCCCCGGCGAGAACCTGTGCGGCGTGTATTCCGCCAACGAGTTCCTGACCCGGATCAACCTGATGAAGGCCTACAAGCCCGATTCCTCCACCCCCATCCAGCACGGCAAGCGCGTGGCCGTGGTGGGCGGCGGCAACGTGGCTATGGACGCTGCCCGTTGCGCCAAGCGTCTGGGCGCCGATGTGCACATCGTCTATCGCCGCGGCAAGGAGGAGCTGCCTGCCCGTCGCGAAGAGGTGGAGCATGCCGAGGAAGAGGGTATCGTCTTTGACCTGCTGACCAATCCTGTGGAGATCAAGGGTGATGACAAGGGTGACGTCTGCGGCATGACCTGCATCCGCATGGAGCTGGGCGAGCCCGATGCCTCCGGCCGTCGTCGTCCTGTGGAGATCCCCGGCAGTGAGTTCACCCTGGATGTGGACTGCGTCATCATGGCTCTGGGCACCAGCCCCAACCCCCTGATTAAGTCCACCACCAAGGGCCTGGAGATCAACAAGAAGGGCGGCATCATCGTTAACGAGGATGGTCTGACCTCCCGCGAGAACGTGTACGCCGGCGGTGACGCCGTCACCGGCGCTGCTACCGTCATTCTGGCCATGGGCGCCGGCAAGACCGCTGCCAAGGCCATCGACGAGAAGCTCTCCGCCAAGTAAGATACATATCGCCAAATGGAAAAAGACCGTACTGCTTTGCAGTACGGTCTTTTTTATGTGTCCGTGGTTTTTGTGGAAGGTCCGGTCTATTCTGCAGCCCGCTGTCTTGCGGCCCGGTCCTCCTGCACCAGCTTGCGCACATAGGCGAAGGCGGCGTCCTCCCCCTGATCCTTGAGCACCCGCAGCATTCCCTCCAGCAGCGCGGCAGTCTCCTCGTGCATCCCCGCCAAGTGCCGGGAGCGCTGAAAGTAGTCGTAGGGGTCACTGTCGGTGTAGGCCTCCTTGTGATAGGTATGGCAGGCGGCCAGCCGGTCGCAGAACATCTCCGCCACATACCGCACCGGCATCTTCACGCTGGTGACGCCCACGCCCCGCACAGGGCTGTAATCCGTCCAGTACTCGAAGTGGTGCTTGTTGCGCCCCTTGTGGTGAAGCCAGGAGGAGCTGTAGCCCTTGTCCCGCCGCTCTCCGTCGTTGGGGCTGTGGGTGCCGGTATAATACTTGGCGCCCACCAAAAATTCCTTGGGGGAGTATTTGGACAGGTCATGGGTCAGTCCCTGCCAGTACAGCCCCACCCGGAAGCAGTATTTGCACACCAGCCAGCGATGGTGATTGATGGTTTTCAAATGGGCCAAAGGTCGCAACATTCCTCACCTCCCAAAATTCAAAGTCAGTATACCACATTCCTTTGGGAAGCGAAAGCGCAATCGCGTATAATTTCTCCGCCGAGGCAAAAACTGCCTTGTGAGGTGAGGAGATGACACAGGCGGGATTTTTAGGTGCTGCGGAGCTGTTCTCCGTAGGCGGTTTGACAGGCGTTGTGTGGATCGATCCCCGCAGCCCAGAGACGGTGGCCACCCGGCGCTGGGATCTGCTGGCGCTGACCGCCGGCGGCTGTCGGGCGCTGGAGCAGCGGGGGCTGGTGTGTGCCTGCGGCACGCTGCTGGTGCCCGGGGACTGCGGAGAGACCGTGCTGCAGCTGACTCGGGCAGAGCGGGTGGTGGGCTATGGCTTTTCGGAGCGGGACAGCCTGACCTTTTCCAGCATGGGCGGCGAGCAGCGGGTGCTGTGCGTCCAGCGCCAGCTTTTGCGGGTGGATGGAGGCGTGGTGGAGCCCCAGGAGATTCCGCTCCCGGAGCGCTATTGGAAGCTGCATGAAGAGGATATTTTGGTCCTGATGGGAACCCGGCTTCTGACGGATGTCACAGCCCCCGCCTGATGACAGGCGGGGGCTTTTTAACGGTATTGGCAGGTGACACGACTGCAAATTGATGGAGAAATGGGAGCAGCTATTTTACAGAAAAATGGGAGAAATGATTCAAACGCACAAAAGAAATGAAAAGCGGGTAAAAAGGAGGGGAAATTTCCGGGAAGCAAATGGCGAAAAAAGGACTGAGAAGGGTTAAAGGGGAAAAGTACGAGAAAAACGAACAAAATGGAGAAATATTCAATAGATATAGGGAAAACAATAGAGAAAATGACGGAATGAATCGTAAAGATACTGTGAAGAAATGAAAAGTATGGTAGATATTGAGAGAACAAAATCACTTAAAAAAAAATAGAAAAGTCAATAAAATGGTTAGATTTTTAACATAGTTGCCAAAAAGGAAACAAAAAACACGTGCTAAACTAAAAAATCAGGGCAAAATGAACAAAACACAACTTGTCTTTCTGTGCGAAACAGAGGCTTTTCTCAAAGAAACAATTTTATCATTGTGTTTCACGAACGACCATGATAAAATACAAGAAACAAGCACAAAAGACACATCTTTGTGTGCAAAATGGCGAAAATTATGTCATTGATGTGTCAGGGTTACGGAAAATAAAAGAATGAGCCCCTTTGAGGTAACTTTTGGCACCTAAAGGTAGGGCGAGTAGGAAAGGATGGAGAGCACATGAAGGACATGGGAGATCTGACCGGGCGGGTTGCCGTCGTCACAGGCGGTGGCGGCGGAATCGGAGCTGCGGTGTGCGAGACGCTGGCGTTTCACGGTGCCATCGTGGTTCCCGCGGACATCAAGCCTGAGCAGTGCAAGCCCGTTGTAGAGCGGGTAGAGGCCGCCGGCGGTCAGGCCTACGCGGTGGAAATGAATGTCATGGAGCTGGAATCCGTAAAGAAGGCATTCCAGGAGGTCTATGACAAGTTCGGCCGGATCGATATTCTGGTCAACATTGCTGGTATCCTCAGCGGCGACACGATCTTTGAAGTGACGCCGGAGCACTGGGACAAGATGCTGGACATCAACCTGCGCGGCATTCACTTCTGCTGCCAGAGTGTGATCCCCTACATGGAGAAGAGCGGTGGCGGTTCTGTGGTCAGCGTCTCCTCTCAGGCCGGCCAGGTGGGCGGCTGGATGGGCAGCGTAGCTTACAGCGCCTCCAAGGGCGGCATCCTGGCTATCACTAAGGGTTATGCCCGTCAGTGCACCGCCAAGTACGGCATCCGCTTCAACGACGTGGCGCCCGGTCTGATCGAGACCCCGCTGACCAAGGAGCGGGGCGACAAGCCCGATGGCATTCCTGTGGGTCGTCTAGGCACCGCACAGGATGTGGCCAACGCCATCTACTTCCTGGCCAGCGATCTGTCCAGCTTTGTGGACGGTGCCACCATCGATGTCAACGGCGGCATGTTTATGCGCTCTTAAAGTTCCAAAAGTTCCAAGTGGAAAAATCGAACGGTTGTCTTTCCCGGCAGCCGTCTGATCCTGAAAAGAGATAAAGACCGGGCCACCGGTTTTTATAGAGGTTTCAAATTTACAAGGAGGATTGAAAATGAAGAAGCTACTGAGTATCTTGTTGGCCCTTGCCATGGTCATGGCTCTGCTGGTTGGCTGCGGCCCCAGCAACTCCACCACTCCCAACAGTGGGGATGACAGCAGCTCCGATGCCAACTCCGGCGCTCCCACCGTGGTCTCCCAGGAGGCTGTTGACGAGGCTCTGGCCGCTGCGGAGTCCGCAGGCCTGCCCGATGCCAGCGGCGACGCGGCGCAGACCCTTATTTTCTCCGGCGCTTCCTTCACCACCATGACGGAAGCTGAGGAGCTCTTCAAGTTCATGATTGAGGATCTGTCTGGCGGCAGCATCAAGATCGACTGGCACCCCTACAACGAGCTGGGCGATGACCTGAACGTTATCTCCAACGTGCAGTTCGGCGAGATCGACATCGGCCTGACCTCCCCCGCTCCTGTGACCACCATGCTGCCCAACATGAGCATTTTCGACACCCTGTACATGATCAATGACCAGGAGACCGCCTATGAGGTCATGGACGGCGAGATCGGTCAGCAGATCGACAAGGACGTGGAAGCTCTGGGCATGAAGGTCATCATGTGGTGCGAGAACGGCTTCCGTAACCTGACCTGCAACGTGGAAGTCACCGGTCTGGACAGCCTGAAGGGCCTGAAGATCCGCACCATGGAGAACTCCCTGCAGATGGACGCCTGGAAGGCTCTGGGCGCCAACCCCACTCCCATGAACTTCGGTGAGGTCTACACCGCCCTGCAGCAGGGCACCGTGGAAGGCCAGGAGAACCCCCTGGGCCTGATCGACACCAATGGCTTCATGGAGGTTCAGGATTACCTGGTCCTCAGCGAGCACAACTACACCCCCATGCCTGTTATGATCAACCTGGAAAAGTATAACAGCCTGACCGACAATCAGCGCGCCATCATGGACTACGTCAGCGATTACGTGGAGCAGTGGGAGCGCGAGCGCAACATCGAGGTCAACCAGCAGATCCTGGATCAGTTCAAGGCTGACAACGTCAACATCGTCGAGCTGGATGACGCCACCAAGGACTCCTTCCGCGAGGCCATTGACGCCGCTGGCGTGTATGATGAGATCCGCGAGGCTCTGGCCAACCCCGAGCTGATGGATGTTCTGGAAGGCCTGAACGCATAACACCCCCCAAAAAGCGAAACATAGTATAACCAGCAGAAAGTCACTTAGCAGTTGGGGAAGCCCTGCGGTGGGAACTGCAGGGCTTCCCTTATAAATTTCAATCCTGCAAGAAGAATTGTCGGAGGGAGTGAGAGGTTTTGAAAAAAGCGTTACATTGGCTGGATGAGAATCTGGAGCAGTATCTGTGTGTATTCCTTCTGGCCCTGTTTACAACGATCCTGTTCATTCAGGTGGTCATGCGCTACGTTTTTAACAGTTCCCTTTCCTGGTCTGAGGAATTGGCCCGGTATTTGTTCATCTGGCTGTGCTTCCTGGGCGTCAGCTTCGGTTCCAAGCAGATGAAGCACCTGAAGATCGATGTGTTTGTCAGCGTGTTCCCCAAGAAAGTCCGTCCCTATATTATGGTCCTCGCCGATGTGATCGTGTTGGTTTTTGCGGGTATTGTTATGTACGCCGCTTACATCACGGTTGTCAGATATATGGCCCTTGGCACTGCATCTCCCGCCAACCATATCCCCATGTGGATTGTCCACTCTGCGCCTATCGTCGGCTATTTCCTGACTGCCATCCGGCAGATCCAGGCCATCATTTATCGTGTGAAGAGCCTGAAGGCCCACGATATGAGCGCCTTTGAAAATAATGATGACGAGGTGAGATTGTAATGTCAGCAAGTGCAGTTGCATGGATTTTGTTCATTTCCCTGATCGTATTTCTGATGCTGAACGTACCTGTTGGCTTTGCCATCGGCCTGTCTGCCTTTGTGGCCATTGTGGCCGGAGGTACCCAAAGCGTCGGTTATCTGAGCCAGACCATGGTGGCTGGCTGCGACTCGTTCCCAATCCTTGCCGTACCACTGTTCATACTGGCCGGCGAGCTAATGGGCAACGGCGGCGTCTCAAAACGAATCCTAAACGTCTGTAACGCCTTCTTCGGCCGCTTCTACGGTGGCCTGGCCATCTGCACGGTGGTGTTCTGCATGTTCTTCGCGGCGGTCTCCGGCTCCGGCCCGGCCACCGTGGCCGCCGTGGGCGGCATGGTGGTGCCCACCATGCTCAAGAACGGCTACAGCAAGCCCTTTACCCTGGCCCTGATCGCCTGCGCCGGCGGCATCGGCGTTATCATTCCCCCGTCCATCCCCATGGTGTTCTACGGCACCACCACTGGCGCCTCCATCGGCGAGATGTTCATGGCCGGCTTTATGCCCGGTATCCTGATCGGCCTGTGCCTGATCGCGTTCTGCTATTTCTACAGCCGGAAGAAGGGCTGGAAAGATCCCAACGCCAAGTTCTCCTGGAGAGTGGCCGGCCGGGCCCTGTGGGACGGCAAGTTCGCTCTGCTCAACCCCGTCATCATCCTGGGCGGTATCTATGCCGGTATCTTCACCCCCACCGAGGCTGCTGCTGTGGCTTGCTTCTATGCGCTGTTCTGCGGCTTTGTGGTACATAGAGAGATGACCTTCAAGAGCTTCATGGACACCATGAAGAGCGCCGTCTCCACCATCGGCACCACCATGCTGATCGTGGGCTGCGCCACCTCCTTCGCCAAGGTGCTGAGCATCACCGGTGCCCCCACCGCCATCGCCAATGCCATCGGCAACTTCTCCGACAGCTGGCTGGTGGTCATCCTGCTGATCAACGTGCTGCTGCTGTTTGTGGGCTGCTTCATGGACACCACGCCTGCCATGCTGATCCTGGCCCCCATCCTGATGCCCATTGCCACCGGCTTCGGCTTCGATATCGTCCACTTCGGTATCATCATGGTGGTCAACCTGGCCATCGGCTTCATCACTCCGCCTCTGGGCATCAACCTGTTTGTTGCCGCGCGGGTGGGCGATGAACCTCTGGAAACGGTCATCAAGGGTATCATACCCTTTATCATCATCATGCTGATTGACCTGTTGCTCATTACGATGATCCCCGATATCTCCATGACGCTGGTCAACCTGATGCGGGCCTGATCGAAGGCAAGCCCTGCACCCCTGATCCCCAATCATCCAATGATAGCTCTCCCATCCTGCCTTTCCCGTGTATACGGTGCGCGGGATGGGGGAGCCTCTTTTTCAGCAAAAAGATGGTTTCCAATTTCTCAGTGCGGTAAAAAATTCATCAAGGAGGGTACATAACCATGCCACATTATGAAAGTCCCCTTCAGGAGGCGGCGGAGCGCTGGCCTCAGACCCAACTGTGGAACGATTCCTGCGGTATGGCCGACATTGACCTGGCTTTGCGGCGGGGTGGCTGCGGTGCCACGTCCAACCCGGTGATCGTGGGCAATGTCCTGCGCCGGGAGATGCACCTGTGGGAGGACCGGCTGCGTGAGATCATCGACAAGGATCTGGCCGACGGAACAGAGGATGAGATCTGCTGGAAGATCTCCAAGGAAGCGGGATTGAAGGGCGCGGAAAAGCTGCTGCCCCTGTTCCGCAAGAGCGGTGGGAAGAAGGGCTGGCAGGCCATGCAGGTCAACCCCATCTATTACCGCAGCGTGGAAAAGACCGTGGCCCACGCCCAGGAGCTCAGCTCCATGGGGGAGAACATCCTCATCAAGATGCCCGTGTCCACCGCCGGTATCAAGGCTCTGGAGGAGTGCACCTATCGGGGCATCTCCGTCAACGGCACCGTGTGCTTCGGCGTGCCCCAGGCCATCGCTGTGGCCGAGGCTATCGAGCGGGGCTATCAGCGCCGGGAGCAGGAGGGCCTGCCCACTGACAAGCTCTTTTGCAGCTGCACCATCATGACCGGTCGGGTGGACGATTATATGAAGCGCCTGGTGGCGGAGCGGGAGACCCCCATCACCCAGGAGTATCTGGACTCCTGTGGTGAGGCCATCTTCAAGAAGGTCTACGGCATCTACCGCCAGCGGGGCTATCGGGCCAAGCTGCTGGTGGCCAACAACAACAGCCACTTCCTCTGGAGCCGCTTCTTGGGCGGCGACATCCTCATGACCATCAACCCCCTGTGGTGGCGGCGGATGGAGGGTGCCCGGCTGGAGCTCCATGAGACCATCGATGAGCAGGTCAATCCCCTCATCGTGGAGGAGCTGCTGGACAAGATCCCCGAGTATCGCTCCGTCTATCTGGAGGATGGACTGCGGGTGGAGGAGTTCAACCACTACGGCGCCTTTAAGGCCACCATCAATGAGTTCCTCACCGGCTGCGATGCCTTTAATGCCTATCTGCGGGGCTTTATGCTGCCCTGAGTCAAAAGCCATATATCAATTTAAGGAGGTCGTTTCCCATGAAAGGTGTTATGAAGTATCAGGACGGTCCCGGTCATGTGGAGCTGCGGGACATCCCCGAACCCACTCCCGGTCCCGGTCAGATCAAGATTCGGGTGGAGTATGCCGGCATCTGCGGCTCCGACCTGCATATTTATGACAGCAACATCGCCATCACCACCCGTCCTCCCGTGGTCATCGGCCATGAGTTCTCCGGCGTGGTAGCCGAAGTGGGCGAGGGCGTCACAGACTTCAAGCCCGGCGACCGCATCGTGGCCGAAGCGGTGTACCACTACTGCGGCAAGTGCAAGTACTGCCGGGACGGCTTCTACAACCTGTGCGTTGACAAGCTGAGCTTCGGCTATGTCTATAACGGCGCTTTTGAGCGCTACACCATCGTGGAGCAGAAGAACGCCCACCACCTGCCTGACGAGATTGACCTGCTCAGCGCCGCCATGCTGGAACCTCTGGCCTGCGTGTGCCACGGCGTCTATGACCAGTGCCATCTGGAGGCCGGCAACGTGGTGTTGGTGTCCGGCCCCGGCGCCATCGGCCTCATGGCCGCCCAGGTGGCCAAGGCTGAGGGCTGCGAGGTCATCCTCACCGGCACGGATGTGGACGAGGAGCGGTTGGATGTAGCCCGGAAGCTGGGCATCCACCATGTGGTCAACATCCAGAAGGACGATCTGAAGAAGCTGGTCAGCGATCTGACTGACGGCTACGGCGTGGATGTGGTGCTGGAGTGCTCCGGCTCCGAGCCCGGCGTCCGCTCCGGCATGGAGCTGGTGCGCAAGCGGGGCTGGTTCTGCCAGATCGGCCTCACCGGCAAGCCCATCACCTTCGACATTGAGACCATCTGCTATAAGGAGCTCCACTTCTCCGGCTCCATGGCCTCTCGGTTCGTCAACTGGGAAAAGGGCATGGCTCTGCTGCGCCTGGGCCTGGTGGACCTGAAGCCTCTGGCCACCAATATCTTCCCCCTGGAGGACTGGGAGAAGGCCTTCCAGATGTTCCGGGAGAAGAAGGGATTGAAGCTGATCTTCCAGCCTAAGGACGAGTAAAAAACTCCCCCCCAATATAGACTACCAACGCACCCGGCAGCTGATTTCAGCTGCCGGGTGTCTTGGAACATGAGGAGGCGAAGAAGAGATGGAACTGGACAGACTGCCGGAGCAGCCGGAGCACATCGGAATTGTAGTGGCAGATATGGAAAAGGCCCGGGCGGAGATCCGGGCGCTGTATGGTCCGCTGCCCGGACTGGACTTTGTCTATGAGTTCAAGCCGGATACGGTCTGGACCGATGGGGTGAAGCTGGAAGGGCCCGCCAAGCTGCGGCTGTGCATGATCCAGTGGCAGGGCGGCATGAAAATGGAGCTGATGGAGCCCATGTTCGGCGGCAACTGGGAGCATCCCAAGTTCCTGGAGGCCCATGGCGGGGGGCTGCACCATGTGGCCTATTACACCAAGGAGCATTTTTCCGCCTACCGCCAGCTCCTTTTGAACCAGGGCGCCCGGATTCTCTTTGAGTCGGAGACCGAGGACGACCGGGGCTATCGCCGGTGCTGCTATCTCCAGTGCCCAGAGAGTCACTTTGTGGTGGAGATCGCCGAGCCACCCAAACCATTTCCCAATCAACAGGCATAAACCTCTTGAGAAAAGCCACAGGGCCCTCCCGGAATCTTCCGGGAGGGCCCTTTTGGAGAGAAAGAGAAGAAGAAAGCGAAACTTAAATCCGAGCCACGCCGGTCTTGCGGGCGGCATCGGCTACGGCCTTGGCCACAGCGGGACCGACCCGGGGATCGAAGGCAGCGGGGATGATGTAGTCGGCGTTGAGCTCCTCATCGGAGATCAGGTCGGCCAGAGCGTGAGCGGCGGCCACCTTCATCTCCTCATTGATGTCGCTGGCGCGCACGTCAAAGACACCGCGGAAGATGCCGGGGAAGGCCAGCACGTTGTTGATCTGGTTGGGATAGTCGCTGCGGCCGGTGGAGACCACGGCGGCGCCGGCAGCCTTGGCCTCGTCGGGGAAGATCTCCGGCGTGGGGTTGGCGCAGGCGAAGATGATGGGGTCCTTGGCCATGGAGCGGACCATATCCTGGGTCACAGCACCGGGAGCAGACACACCGATGAACACGTCGGCGTCCTTCATGGCATCGGCCAGGCCGCCCTGGATGTTGCGGGGGTTGGTGACCTCAGCCATCTCCTCCTTGATCCAGTTCATGCCCTTCTCGCGGCCCTTGTAGATGGTGCCGGTCCGGTCGCACAGGGTCACATCCTTGGCACCGGCGGACAGCAGCAGCTTGGTGATGGCGATGGCGGCGGCACCGGCGCCATTGACGGCGATCTTGATGTCCTCCAGCTTCTTGCCCACTACCTTCAGGGCATTGGTCAGGCCGGCCAGGGTGATGACGGCCGTGCCGTGCTGGTCGTCGTGGAAGATGGGAATGTCGCACTTTTCCTTGAGCTTGCGCTCGATCTCAAAGCAGCGGGGAGCGGCGATATCCTCCAGATTTACGCCGCCGAAGGAACCGGAGATCATGTAGATGGTGTTGACGATCTCGTCCACGTCCTTGCTCTTGATGCAAAGAGGGAAGGCATCCACGCCGCCGAAGGCTTTAAAGAGGACGCACTTGCCCTCCATAACGGGCATACCGGCCTCAGGGCCGATGTCGCCCAGGCCCAGAACGGCGGAGCCGTCGGTGACCACCAGGCACATGTTGTGGCGGCGGGTCAGGTCGTAGCTCTTGTTGATGTCCTTCTGGATCTCCAGGCAGGGCTGGGCTACGCCGGGGGTGTAGGCCAGGGACAGGTCGTCCTTGGTGGCCACGGGCACCGTGGCGATGACTTCGATCTTACCTTTCCACTCGCCGTGGAGTCTCAGAGATTCTTTTGCGTAATCCATAGGATTTCGCCCCTTTCATATGTTTTGATGTTTCAACGACCGCGTCTTGGGGGGTTACGCCATGGCGTGGGGGAGCGTGGAACCGCCATAGGGCATCACAAGGACACCGGCGTCCGGGCCCAGCTTCTGGAAGGCGGCGTCCAGGGCCTCCTGTACGCTGGCATAGGGCTTGAGGAAGATACTGGAGACAAAGTCCGGTTCCAGGTCGCTGACCAGATAGATGTCGGCATTTTGCAGCACCATGGCGATGGCGGCTGCCTTGTGCCCGCCCAGCTGGAAGTCCCGGCCGATGCGCTCGATCATGGACTCGGGGGAGGGAGAGGTGGTCATCCACTCCTCAAAGACCCGCTCGCCCAGGCCCTCCTTGCAGGAGCCCACCAAAATCACCACGCCGCCCTTTTTCACAGCGTGCTTGGCGTTGTCCAGAGCCTTCTGGGTCTGATAGAGATTCAGGTCCTTGGGCGCGCCGCCCTGGGAGACGATGACGATGTCCTCCCGCTGGGGGATCTCCTTGCGGTAGAGGCTGTCCAGGAACTTGCAGCCCTCCCGGTGGGCGGCGGTCACATCGCCGGCCACAGCCTTGACGATCTTCTTGTGCTCATCCAGCACCACGTTGAGGATAAAGTCCACGCCGCACAGGGCGGCGGCCTCCTCAATGTCCTCCCGGACCGGGTTACCCGCGATCCGTCCGGCACAGGCCTCCTCCTGAACCATCCGCTTGTGATTGCTCTGGATGGCGTCCCGGGTGGAGACGCCGGGCATGATGGCCTTGGCGCCGCCGGAATAGCCGGCGAAGTAGTGGTACTCGATGTTGCCCAGGCAGATGCGGCGGTCCGCCTCTGCCACCACCCGGACAATGTCCACGGGGGTGCCCCGGCTGGTGGTGCCCAGATGGACCACATCGCTGACGTCGCCGTCCACGCAATGGATCTCCTGGAAGGCCCGGTCGCCGGCCAGATGGCGGCGCTCCTCCTCGGTGTGCTTGCGGTGGCTGCCCAGGGCAAAGACCAGAGTGATGTCCTCCGGCTTCACGCCGGCGGCGTACAGCTCGTCCAGCAGCGGGGGCATAACCGTATAGGTGGGCATGGGCCGGGTAATGTCGCTGGTGATGATGGCGATCTTCTCGCCGGGCTTGACGATTTCCCGCAGCGGCGGAGTGCCGATGGGAGCGGACAGCGCCCGACGCACCTCCTCCTCGCCCATCAGGCCATGAGGCACATCGTTGGGCGTCAGGATGCCCCGCAGATTCTTGTCAGGGATCTCTACGGCCTGCACGCCCTTGCCGAAGCCTAATTCGATTTTCATATCTGTTGCCTCCTGTTTCGGGTTGAGCGGCGCGGGAAAAAGCGGGGAAAGGATCGCGGCGGATGGATGATCCGCCGCGATCCTTTTTGGATTCTTCCCTCCTGCTTGCCGCAGGGCGGCCGCGATCTTTCAGCGCCAAAGGGCGCTATTGTTCGTGGGAAGGGACTGGTAGATTAGGCCCAGATCTCCTCATCGGAGGGCTGAGTGGCGCCGGGACGGACCTTGGCGATCCGGCTGACGTTGAACAGGTGTCTCCAGCTCAGGTTCTCGCTGATGGAGTTGTTGCCCCAGGAGCCGCAGCCCAGAGTGGTGGTGGCGGAGAGACTGTTGAAGAAGCTGCCGCCGTTGTTGGTGGAGCAGACCTGGTTGATGAGGAAGCGGGACACGGGCAGGATCTCAGCAGCGTAGTCGATGTGAGCATCGTTGTTGGAGTGGATGCAGACGCTGTGGCCCTTGCCTTCCACGTTCAGGTTGGCATTGGCGATGGCCACGGCATCCTCCCACTTGTCATAGCTGTAAGCGGCGATGCAGGGGCACATCTTCTCCTTGGAGAAGGCCTCGCCGGCGCCAGCCTTCTCTACCTTCACCAGCAGGACCTGGGTGTCGGCGGGAACGTTCAGGTGAGCCATCTCGGCGATGCGCAGAGCGCTCTGGCCAACGGCGTCCTTGTTCATCTTGCCACCGGGGAAGATGCAATCACGCAGAGCGTTGATCTCCTCGGGCTTCTCCACATAGTAAGCACCGTTCTTCTGGAAGGTCTTGACCATTTCATCATACATGGAGGCGGGGGTGATGGCGGTCTGCTCACCGGAGCAGATGATGCCGTTATCGAACTTACGGCCGGCGATGATCATGGGAACGACCTTCTCCAGATCCACGTCGTCGTCGATGATGCACTGGACATTGCCGCCGCCCACGCCGAAGGCGGGCTTGCCGGAAGCATAGGCAGCCTTGACCATGCCGGCGCCGCCGGTGGAGATGCACACGTCGCACTGCTTCATGATCTCGCCGGAGATCTCGATGGTGGGCTCAGCCACGCACTGGAGCAGGTCGGCGGGAGCGCCCAGCTTCACGATGGCTTCCTGCATCAGCTCGCAGGCGCGGGTGGAGCACTTCTTGGACCGGGGATGGGGCCCGACGATGATGGCGTTGCGGCCCTTCAGGGCGAACATAGCGTTGCACATGGGGGTGACGATGGGGTTGGTGGTGGGGGTGACGGCACCCACAACGCCCATGGGCTTGGCGACCTCGGTCAGGCCCAGCTCAGGCAGCTCGCGGATGATACCAACGCTCTTGCCGCCCTTCATGTCGTTCCAAATCACGCGGGCCTTGCCCTTGTTCTTGTTGACCTTATCCTCATAGACACCCATGCGGGTCTCGTCCACGGCCATGCGGGCCAGAGGCTCGGCGTTGTCAAAGATGGCCTTGGCCATAGCCTTGCACAGCGCATCCACCTGCTCCTGGGTGTAGCCTTCGATGACAGCCTGGGCAACACGGGCCTTTTCAATCAATTCTTTTACATATGCTGCTGCTTCCATTTGTATGACCTCCATCAAAAATATAGTGTATCACAGGGGTTAGCTGGATTCAAGATGGGAAACGTGCTCACTAGAGGCAAGCGGTTTCCTCCATGACCCGCACCGCTCCGCCGGCGGCGGAACGATGCGGGTATATGGCGTTTTACAGGCCCAGGCGCTCCACGCGCAGCTCCTCTTCGGGAGTGAAGTTGTTGACGGGAGTATAGCCGGGCAGGGGCATGATCTTCTCGTGGATGGCGTCGATGAACCAGGTCTCGTTGGGGAAGTACTGCTCCTCCATCTCGGGGCAGGGAGTGATCCAGTTCTTGCAGCCCAGGACGATGGCGGGGGCATCCAGATCATCGAAAGCCAGGGTGTTGATGTGCTGGGCCATATCGTTGAGGTGGTTGCCGCGGGCGCAGGCGTCGGAGGCCAGGATGATCTTGCCGGTCTTCTTCACGGAAGCCAGGACCTTGTCATAGTTGAAGGGAACCAGGGACCGGGCGTCGATGACCTCGGCCTCGATGCCATACTTCTCGGAGAGGATGTCGGCGGCCTTCAGAGCCTTGTACAGGGTAGCGCCGATGGTCAGGAAGGTGATGTCCTTGCCTTCGCGCTTGATGTCGGGCTCGCCCAGGGGGATCTCATAGCTCTCGGTGGGAACGCCGCCCTCGTGGAAGTCCTCGCCCTTGTCGTACAGGAGCTGGCTCTCGAAGAAGACAACGGGATCGGTGCCGTTCAAAGCGGCGGTCATCATGCCCTTGGCGTCGTAAGGCGTGACGGGGAAGACCACCTTCAGGCCGGGCACGTGAGCGGGCAGAGCGCTCCAGTCCTGAGAGTGCTGAGCGCCGTACTTGCGGCCCACGGAAACACGCAGAACGATGGGGAGCTTGAGCTGACCGGCGGACATGGCCTGCCACTTGGCCAGCTGGTTGAACACCTCATCACCGGCGCGGCCCATGAAGTCGCAGTACATCAGCTCGATGACCGCACGGCCGCCGCACATACCGTAGCCCACGCCGCTGGAGACAATGCAGGACTCGGAGATGGGGGAGTTGAAGAGACGATTGAAGGGGATGGAATCGCTCAGACCCTGATACACGCCGTAAGCGCCGCCCCATTCACGGACGTCCTCACCGTAGGCAACCAGGGTGGGATCCTCATAGAACTTGTCAATAATGGCTTCAAACACGCCGTCGCGGAAGCTGAACTGCTTGAGCTTGGAGACGGGCTGGCCGTTGACCACCGAGGCGCGCTCCTTCTTGGCGATCTTCTGGACACGGGGATTCTCCTCCTTGGGAGTGAGGACCTCCACAGGCCAATCGGCCATCTTTGCCACCTTCTCGTTGTTGAAGGTGTAGCGGGCGATGGCGTCGGGATCCTTGACCAGATCCAGGCGGGGGGAGATCTCCAGGTCCTTGGCCACCTTCATGATCTCGGTGATCTGGGCCTTGATCTCCTCGTTCATGGCGTCGATGTCGGCGTCAGTGCAAACGCCGGCGTCCACCAACTGCTGACGGAAGACCTTGATGCAGTCGATGTTGGTCCAGGCATCGATCTCCTCCTTGGAACGATAGGCGTTCTGGTCGGAGGTGGAGTGGCCACCCAGACGATAGGTCAGGATGTCCAGCAGCACGGGGCCCTTGTTCTCCTTCAGGAGCTTCATCTTGCGCTTGTAGACGTCGATGACAGCCAGAGGATTGATGCCATCCACGCGCTCGGCATGCATCTCGTCGGGATTGATGCCGGCACCGATGCGGGCCAGCTCACCATAGGCCATGGTCTCGCCGTTGGTCCGGCCGCCCATGCCGTAGCCGTTGTTCATGAAGTTGAAGATGACCGGCAGACCACCCTTGTACTCGTCGGGCCACAGGGTCTTGAACTGATCCATGGAGGCGAAGTTAAAAGCCTCCCACACGGGGCCGCAGCCCACGGAGCCGTCACCGCCGTTGGCCACGCAGATGCCGGGGGCCTTGGCTTCCTTCTTGTAGAGAGCGGCGCCGGCGGCGATGCAGGGGGAGCCGCCCACGATGGCGTTGTTGGGATAGATGCCGAAGGGGACGAAGAACAGGTGCATGGAGTTGCCCAAGCCCTTGGCAAAGCCGTTCTCACGGCCGAAGAGCTCGCACATCAGACCATAGAAGAAGAAGGCAATGGCCTGATCCTTCACGTTGGAGCGAGGCAGATACTTCTTGACCACCTCATAGGGCTTGCCGTCGAAGGTGGTCTCCATGACCTCCTGCAGCTCCTGGTCGCTCATCTTCTGGATGGCGGACAGGCCCTTGGCGATGACTTCGCCGTGGCTGCGGTGGGTGCCGAAAATGAAGTCGTCCTTGCCCAGCAGGTAGCTCTGGCCCACAGCAGCGGACTCCTCGCCGATGTACAGGTGAGCGGGGCCGGTGTAGGTGTAATCCACGCCGTTGTAGGACTTGGTCAGACGGACGGACATCAGCATGGATTCAAACTCACGGATGTACTGCATGTCGCGGTAGATGCGCAGCATGTCGTCCTTGGTGAAGTCCTTGCCCTTGAGCTCGTCGGCAACGGTCTTCTGATACTGGTTGACAGGAATGTCCTTAAAGTGGATCTTACCCGGCGCACGCAGTTCCTCCGGGGAATAGTACTGAATTTTAGACATGATTTCACTCCTTATTTTCTTGAGGGAATCTCTGATGCCTTCAGGAGGGGTTCCCGTGAGTTACAGCTGTACGGCAAAGGCCGCTTCGCGGATGATCTCGCTGACAGAGGGGTGGGGGAAGACGATCTCGCGGATGGCATCCACGGTCATTTCCTTCTCGATCATGATGCCGCAGGCCAGAATGAATTCAGAGGAATAGTTGGACATCACATGGGCACCCACCAGAGTCTTGTACTTCTTGTCGAAGATGAACTTGGCGATGCCGTTGCCGCCCTCGTTCTCGGCCACATAGCGGCCGGCGTAGGCCATGGGCAGCTTCACCACGGCGGTGTCGATGCCGGCAGCCTTGGCCTGGGCCTCGGTCATGCCCACGCAGCCCACCTCGGGGTTGGTGTAGAGTACGCTGGGGATGGCCTTGAGACGCATCCGGTCCTTACGGCCCAGGATGGTGTTGACAGCCACCTCGCCCATCCGGTAGGCAGAGTGGGCCAGCATGGACTTGCCGTTGCAATCGCCTACGGCGTAAACGTTGACGGCGTTGGTGCGGCAGCACTCGTCCACCACGATGGCGCCACGCTCCACCTGGATATTGAGCTTCTCCACACCGCAGGTGTCGGCCACAGGCTTGCGGCCGATGGCCAGCAACACCTTGTCGCAGACGATCTTTTCTTCCTTGCCGTCCTTCTCATAGACCACGCCGTCGGGATCCACGCGGACCACCTTGGCGCCCAGATAGAACTTCATGCCGTCCTTCTCATAGCCCTTTTGCAGCAGGGCGGAGATCTCGTCGTCGATGGGGCCGGCGATCTTGGGCAGCATCTCCACCACGGAGGTCTCGCAGCCCACCACGCCGTAGTAGGCAGCCAGTTCCAGGCCGATGACGCCGCCGCCGATGACCACCAGACGCTTGGGCAGCTCCTGGAGAGCCAGGGCTTCCCGGTTGGTCATCACGAAGCCGGAGGCAATGCCCTCCTTGACACCGGGGATGGGAGGCACAGAGGCCTTGGAGCCGGTGGCGATGATCAGGTTCTTGCAGGTGTAGACGGTGCCGTTGGCCTCCACCTCGATGCCCTCGGCGCTGCGGCCGCGGATCATGCCGGTGGTGTTGAGGACCTCCACGTGGTTGGCCTTCATAGCGGCGGCCACGCCGGAGACCAGGGTCTTGATGACCTTTTCCTTGCGGGCCACCACAGCCTTCTGGTCGATGCGGGAGCCCTCGCAGTACACGCCGTACTTCTGTCCGTACTCGGTGGTGTAGTGATAGATCTTGGAGGAGTTGAGCAGAGCCTTGCTGGGGATGCAGCCCTCGTTGAGGCAGGTGCCGCCCAAGGCCCGCTGCTCGATCAGCAAAACCTTCAGCCCGGCATGACCGGCGCGCTCCGCGGCCACATAGCCGCCCGGGCCGCCGCCCAGGACGATCACATCATAAAGCATTGTGTTTTCCTCCTTTTATTTCGCCAGGAGAAGATCGAAGTTCTCCAGATTCCGGCCCAGAGCCTGCAGGAAGCGGGAGGCCGGTGCGCCGTCCATGGCCCGATGGTCATAGGTCAGGGACAGGTTGATGGCGGGATAGAACTCAGGCTGTCCGTTCTTCATACGGACCTTGTACTCGATGTTGCACACGCCCAGGATACCAGTCTGAGGCGGGTTGATGATGGGAGTGAAGGAAGTGATGCCGAAGGCGCCCAGATTGGACACGGTGAAGGAGGCGCCGGAGAGCTTGGCCGGATCGATGTTGCCCGCCTGGCAGGCAGCGGCCAGCTCCTTGGCCTGAGCGCTCAGCTCGTTGAGGCTCAGCTTCTCGGCGTGCATGATGGTGGGCACCAGCAGACCTCTGGGGGTATCCACGGCCATGCCCAGGTTGACGGTCTTGAAGATCTTCATCTCCTCGTCGCTGTAATGGGCATTGAGCTCGGGGAAGTCCAGAATGGTGTGGGCCACGGCGTACATCACCATGTCGTTGAGGGTGATGGAGCCCAAACCTGCCTTCTCGCCGCCGGCCTTGACCCGGGCACGATAGGCCTGGATGGCGGAGGCGTCGGCGCAGCTGTTGTGGGTCAGCTGTGCCATGGTGGACAGGGAGTTGTGCATGTTCTTGGCGATGATCTTGCGCATGTGGCTGTTGCGGACCACCTCGTAGTCGCACTCGGCCTGGGCAGCGGGAGCGGCAGGCGCCGCAGGTGCTGCGGGGGCGGCAGGAGCTGCGGCCTTGGTGGTGCCAAGATCGGCGGTGGTGACAGCGCCGGAGAGACCGGAGCCCTGCTCCGTGCCGGTGGCAAAGGGCTTGGCGGCATCGGTGATGTAGGGGCCGGTGAAGAGCATAGCCTCGATGTCCCGCTGGATCACACGGCCGTGGGGGCCGGTGCCCTTGGCGAAGCGATAGTCGATGCCCTTGGCCTCGGCCATGTGGCGGGCCCGGGGAGAGATATGGATGGCAGCCAGCTCCGCGGCAGTGGCGGGAGCGACGGCAGGGGCAGCAGCAGCCGCAGGAGCGGCAGGCGCCGCAGCGGGGGCGGCGGCAGAGGGAGCTTGCGCGGCAGCTCCCTCACTGTAACGATAGCTGCAGCCAGCGGGGCCCATCACGCAGACCACCTTCTTGACGGCGATCTCGTCGCCCTCCTCGCCGATGGTCTGGAGGACGGTGCCGTCCTCCTCGGCCTCCACGTCGAAGGTGGCCTTGCCGGTCTCGATGGCAAAGAGGTAGTCGCCTTTCTTGACGGTGTCGCCTTCCTTGACATACCACTTGCTCAAAATGGCGCTCTCCTCAGAGAGGCCCTTCTGGGGCATGCGAACGAAGGTGACGCCCTCAGGGGCAGTTTCCGGGGCAGCGGCGGCAACAGGTGCCGGCGCGGGAGCAGCGGCAGGAGCCGCAGGAGCGGGGGCAGGAGCGGCAGCAGGCGCTGCACCGTCGTCCAGGGTGAAGCTCTCGCCAGCCTGGCCCACGACGCAAACCACGGTCTTGACGGGGATCTCATCGCCCTCGCCGCCGATGGTCTTCAAAACCACGCCGTCCTCTTCGGATTCCACATCGAAGGTGGCCTTGCCGGTCTCGATGGCGAAGAGATAGTCGCCCTTCTTGACCGCGTCGCCTTCTTTTACATACCACTTACTGAGGATTGCACTGTCTTCCGACAATCCCTTCTGTGGCATTCTGATCAAAGAAGCCATTGAACTGTTCCTCCCTATGAAAACTCAAATATTCGGAGATAATCGGCGGACGGCGCCGTGCCACGGGGCCGTCCGCCGAAAAGATGCTGTTATCAGGCCTTGAAGTCGTCCTCGATCTCCTGATAAGCGGCAGTGAAGTTGTTGAAGAAGCCGACGAAAGGAGGATAGTCATACAGAGCATCCCAGGGCAGCATACCCTCCTCGGGATCGCTGAAGGCCTGCATGAAGACCTTGCTCTTCTTCAGAATATCCATGTACTTCTCCTCGGTAGGCTGGTCGATGATGGAAGCCAGAGGAGTGGGATCGGCGTCAAACTCCTTGATCTTGCCGGTCACAGTGGTGATGAGGAAGGTAGCACCGTCCACGGGAGCCATGGAGTTCTGGATGTGCCAGGGACCACGGACAGCGGCGGACATGATGGACAGGTTCTTGTAGCCTCTCTCGGCCAGCATGCGGTAGGACTTGCGCATGACAGCCTCGGAACCGTGGCGGGCGATGACCTTGGCATCGGCAACACCCATGCCCTCCAGCTCGGCGGCAATCTTGTCGTCCAGCTGGCCAGCCATCAGGACCAGGAACTCGTTATCCTTGCCCTTGCTCAGCAGCTCGGCGAAGGCCATGTGCTGGGTGATGGAGAAGTTCAACGTCATGCACAGGCGATAGCCCTCTTCCAGCAGCACCTTGACAGCGGGAATGGCAGCCTCCACAGCGGGCAGCTTGAACACCACATTGGGCTTATCCATGTTCAGCTCCTTGGCCATGGCCTTGTTCCAGAAGCGGACCTGATCGATCATGGCCTGGGTGTTCTTGATCTCCCGGGGATCAACCTGCATGCACACAAAGCCCCACTGGCCGTTGGTGGCCTCATAGATGGGCTCCAGAGCCCGGGCGCTGATGGCGCAGACCTTGGTGAACATCTGGGCGGCCATCACGGAAGTGGACTCGCCGGCGTTCTCGCGCTTGATCTCCTCCACCAGGGCGGCGTACTTGTCGGGGAAGTCCACCTTGAAGTTCTGGATCTTGCAGGGGTTGCTGGTGACCCAGCGAGCGCCGCGGCGCAGAGAGTGATCCAGGCCGGAGGCGTAGTCATGGCCCCAAACGGTGTTCAGGGTGCCCTCGCGGTACATATCGCACATCTTGCGGATGGAGCTGTCAGCGATGGAGGCGATCTCGGCCTTGGCGGCGTCGATGGCGGCAGCGTCAGCGCCCACATCGGCGGCGAAGGCCAGCAGGTCCTCGGAAGCGGCCTTGCAGTCGGCCTTGTCCACCAGCTTGGTCAAAACCCAATCCGTCAGAGCGGACTGCAGGTCGATGGCGACTTCCACAGCGGCCTGAGCGTACTCAGCCTTGTTGGCGGGATCGTCAGCAATCAGAGCCTTGATCTCCTCTTTCATAGCGAAGAGATTCTTGGAGAAATCGGCTGCGGAGGCGGGGAACAAAACGGGACGGCGCTTCAACGTGGAATACTGGCTCATAAGTGAGTTCCTCCTTCATATAATTGTATCCGTATGTGGTTTGATCGTTTGGACATCAATTGGATTGCTTTTTACAACTACTTTCGCGGGGGCTGCGTTTCCCCTTGAAAAGAAGAAACGCACATTTTTAGAACAAAACGAACATCATTTTCTTTCCTCTCGATGCTTTTATTATAAATGGCATTTTACTTATCGTCAATCGGGGCTTTTCACTCAAATTTCGAGAAATTTTTGGTGCATGTGCACAGCTTGATGTTTGCTTCAAACTTTTTATGTTCAAAACGTGTGAATTTTGTAGCGCTGCGGAGGAAATTGAAGCGGGCGCAGAGGCGGCTGAAAGGAGAAAATGTGAAAAATGCGTGAATCATCATAAGGTAGTTTGTAACAAAAGAGAAAAAGGAAAGGGAAAAAACATCTGCCATATTTTGGAGATATGCGCAAAAAGTTTCCGGAAAACAGAAAAAAGAGAACGCCAAATTTACCGGCTTTTGTTTGGAATTAAGCCAGTTGCAGGTTTTGAAGCGGGAAAAAACGGGAAGAACAAAATGGGTGAAAAAGAGCCGGAGAACCTCTGTTCGTTTTCCTGCGGTGCAACAGGAAAAAGGGACACTCCCCCCTTGAAATGTGTGAAAAACTATGATATGATCTGTAAAAAGATGAAACGATGAAAAAATCGCTTTCAGGCTGTTTTTTTCGCAGTGGATAATGGGCAGAGCCTGATTCCGACCTGATGTCAAAAAGAACGACTGTAAGGAAAAGAATGAAATTACGGGAGACTGTGCTATGATAAACGAACGCCGCAATGCAATTCGAACTTATATCGCCGAGCACAGGACCGTTCGGATGGAGGAGCTGGCAGCCCTTTATCCGGATGTATCTGTCATGACGCTTCGCAGAGATCTGGCTGCCCTGGAAGAAGAGGGCACTATCATCCGTGTGCGGGGAGGTGCCCGGATCAACACGCAGAATATTGGCCCGGCAGAAGACATTTACAGCCGCCGGGAGATTTCCAATATTGAGGCAAAGAATGTGATCTGTGGAAAGGCCTTGGCCTTTTTGGAGGAAAAGAGGTCCATCTTTTTTGACTCCGGCACTACGGTGATGACGCTGGCCAAGCAGATGCCGGACCAGAATCTGGTCCTCTTCACTGCCGCGCCCAATATCGCCATGGACATTGTCGCCCGGACCACTCAGCCTCAGGTGACACTGCTGGGTGGCAGCCTGTCCCGGACCACCTTCTCCTGCTCCGGCCATCTGCCTCTGGAATATCTGCGGTCCATCAACATCGACATCGCCTTTATGGCCACCTCTGCTTTCTCTCTGGAGAACGGTTTCACCTCCGGCAATCCCTATGAAAGCGAGATCAAGGCCGAGGTGATCCGCAAGGCCCGGCGGGTCATCATGTTGATGAACACCGACAAGATCGACCGCAACATGCCCTATACCTTCGCTCATATGGAGGACATCAACGTGCTGATCTGCGAGAAGATGCCCAGCGAGGATGTGCTCCGTTCCGCTACGGCCTGCGGCGTGACGGTCCTGTAAAAGACCATATATTAAATAAGGTATAAAAAAGGACGCCCATTGGGGCGTCCTTTTTTATGTGCAGAATTAGTTGACCAGGTAGCCGCCGTCCACAGGAATCACAGCGCCGTTGACATAGTCGGAGGCGTGGGAGGCCAGAAAGACGGTGACGCCCTTCATATCGTCGCCATTGCCCCAGCGGTGGGCGGGGATTCGCTTGGAGATCTCCGCAAAGCGGGGGTTGCTGGGATCGGTGAGGGCGGTGTTCATCTCCGTGTCCATATAGCCGGGGGCCACAGCGTTGATGTTGATGCCACGGCCGGCCAGCTCGTTGCACATAGCCTTGGTGAACTGGGCCACACCGCCCTTGGAGGCCGCATAGGCGGGCACGGTAAAGCCACCGAAAAAGCTGAGCATGGAGGCCACGTTGATGATCTTGCCGCTGGGAACCTCTTTTTTCAAAAACTCCTTGGCGGCCATCTGACTGAGGACAAAAGGCGCGGTGAGATTGACCTCCAGCACTCGATTCCAGTCGGCGATGGGGAACTGCTCGCAGGGATGCCGGCTCTGAATCCCCGCCGCATTGACCAGGATGTCCAGCCCACCCAGAAGTGCCACGGCGTCATAAAAGCCCTTTTCCCGAGCCTCCGGGTCCTGCAGGTCTACCACCAGACCCTGACACTGCAGCCCCTTGTCCTGGAACTCCTTCGCTACGGCGTGCACCTTGTCGGTGGTGCCGAAGATCACTGCGGAGGCGCCGGCTTCCATCAGACCCTCTGCCATTCCGTGACCCAGTCCCCGGGTGCCGCCGGTGACGATGGCCTTTTTACCTGTCAGGTCGAAGAGATCGCGCATCATGAATCAAGCCCCTTTCTACTGTTTGCCGCCGGAGAGCAGCCGCTTCCGGAGACGAATCTGTGTGCCGGCAAGCTGCACTTACCGGAAAGTCAACATATTTTACCACATTTTTTTAACCGGGGGAATAGAAACCGAAAATGTTTTGTGCAAAACACGTGGGAGACGTGTTCTTGCAGAACGAAAGTGGGTGAAAAATTTGTCAGCTGTTTTGTGATTTTGACAGGAAAGCATCTTGCATTCATGCGCTCTTTTTACTATACTAACGAATGAGAAGCGGGAGAATCCGCAAGTTTACCGGCAAAAAGTGAATGAAATCTGGAAAAGGGCGGGAGCTTGGTATTTTTTCGCCGCAGATAAACATGTCAGGAGGGAACAAAACGATGGAAAGAAATGTTTTGGAATTTATCCGGGAGCATAAGATCATCGCCATTGTGCGCGGGATTTCCAGCGCACAAATTGTTCAACTGGTGCAGGCTATGGTGGACGGCGGCGTGCGCTGTGTGGAAGTGACCTTCGACCAGAGCAGCGAGGAAAAACGGCAGGATACCCTCAAGTCCATCTCCACCATTCGGGAGACCTTTGGAGATCAGGTCTCCGTGGGTGCCGGCACGGTGATGACCGTGGAGCAGGTCCATCAGGCCCGTGAAGCGGGCGCCGAGTACATCATCTCCCCCAACGTCAACGAGGCGGTGATCCGGGAGACCAAGGCCCTGGGCATGGTGTCCATCCCCGGCGCCTATACCCCCACCGAGACGGCGGCAGCCTATGAATACGGCGCCGATATCGTCAAGCTCTTCCCCGCCGGCATTCTGGGCCCGGCCTACATCAAGGCTTTGAAGGCACCTTTGAAGCACATCCCCCTGACGGCGGTGGGCGGCGTGTCCCCGGAGAACTGCGCCTCTTTCATTGAGGCCGGCTGCATCGGCGTGGGCTGCGGCGGCAACCTGGTCAGCGCCAAGCTGGTCAACGAGGGCCGCTTTGACGAGATCACCAAGACCGCCGAGGCCTATATGAAGGCGCTGCAGGGCTGATCCCATGGAAAAAGAGTTTCTGGTCTATTACGACTCCGGCACCTCCAACTCCCGGATCTATCTGCTGGACCGGGATTTCCAGGTGCGCTATACGGAGAAAAAGGCGGTGGGCTCCAAGGACTCCTCCATCGCCGGGGACAATCTGGTGCTGCTCCAGGGGCTCAAGGAGCTCTATGACGGGATGCTGGCAGCCACCGGTGTGGACGAGGGACAAATCGAGGAGGGGATTTATGCCTCGGGCATGGTCACCAGTCCCTACGGCCTCAAGGAGGTTCCCCACCTGGTGATTCCCACCACGGTGGAGCGGTTTGCCCAGTCGGTGTACCGCTTCCGGGAGGAAAAGGTGTTCCATCGGGACTTCTACCTGATCCCCGGCCTCAAGACCACCGGGGAGGACATCACCCACGTCAACAACATGCGGGGCGAGGAGATCGAGATCATCGGTACCCTGGACACTCTCCAGGAGCGCTATCCTGGCCGGACCATCGCCCTGATTCTGCCCGGGTCCCACACCCATACCGCCCTCATCCGGGACCAGCAGGTCCAGGGCATCCTCTCCAGCATGACCGGAGAGCTGTTCCACGCCCTCAAGACCGCCACCATCCTCTCGCCCATTTTGAGCGCGGAGGGGGATGAGCTGGACCCGGAGATGGTGAAGGAGGGCATGCGGAACCTGGAGACCTACGGGTTCAATCGGGCCATCTACATCTGCCACGCCATGCGTCTTTTCAACCAGGGCACACCTGCCCAGCGCAAGTCCTACGCCGAGGGCGTGATGAACGGGGGCTTCCCCAAGGCCCTGAGCTGGTACTGCGAGCGGGAGTGGAAGGGCTGCGATTTGGCGGTGGTGGTCTCCAACGCCTATATGTATCAGCTCTACTCCACGCTGTTGGAGGGCCATCCTTATATTAAGGAGGTGGGCTGGCTGCCCATCTCCAAGGAAAAGAGCTATGCCACCGAGGGCCTCAAGAAGATCCTCTCCTGTAAGAAAGGGGTTTGAACGCAATGGAAAAGAAGAAAGTACTCATCACCTCCCGCTCCTTCGGCCAGATCAGCGACAAGCCGCTGCGGGTGCTGGAGGAGGCGGGCTGGGAGGTGTCCATGGACCGGGACAACTTCGACATGGACCGCTTTGCCGCGGAGATCCCCGCATTTGACGCCCTCATCATCGGCGGCCACAAATTCCCGGCGGAGGTCATGGCCAAGTGCCCCAAGCTTAAGCTCATCTGCAAGCACGGCGCCGGCCTGGACAACATCGACCTGCCCGCTGCCAAGGCCCAGGGTGTCATCGTCACCAACGCCCCCGGTACCAACTCTAACGCCGTGGCGGACCTGACCTTCGGACTGATGCTCAGCTGCGCCCGCCGCATCAGCGCGGCGGAACGGGGCGTCCGCCGGGGGGAGTGGAAAACCGTCATCGGCCATGACGTCTACGGCAAGACCCTGGGCATCATGGGCTTCGGCGCCATCGGCAAGTGCGTGGCCCGCCGGGCCAAGGGCTTTTCCATGAAGGTGCTGGCCTACGACCCCTTTGTCAAGGAGGTGCCTGAGGAGTTCCAGGGCAGCGTGGAGCTCTTTGAAAATCCCGACGATGTGATCCGCAACTGCGATTACCTGTCCATGCACCTGCCCCTTACGGACCAGACCCGGAACATGATCTCCGCCAAGGAGATGGGGGAGATGCGCAAGGGCGCAGTGATCATCAACACCTCCCGTGGCGGTATCGTCAACGAGGAGGATCTGTACGAGGCCCTCAAGTCCGGCCAGCTGTCCGCAGCCGCCATGGACGTGGTGGTCAGCGAGCCCATGCCCAAGGACCATCCGCTGCTCACCCTGGACCAGGTGGTAGTCACCCCCCATATCGGCATGTACTCCGAGGAGGCCATCGAGGCCGTCAGCATGATCTGTGCGGAAAACGCTGCGGCGCTGCTGACCGGGGCGGAGATGAAATTCGTGGTAAAGTAAATCGCCAAGCTGATTTTGTGGAAAACGAGTGAGAAAGGTGGAAGCAAGATGAAAGCATTGGTCTATACCGGACCCAGGCAGGTGGTCGTCAACGAGGTCCCTGTGCCGGAGCCCAAGGCTGGACAGGTGCGGGTAAAGGTGGATTACTGCGGCGTGTGCGGCTCCGATACTGGCATTTTCCTGGGCACCCATCCCCGGGCCAAAGCACCGCTGGTGCTGGGCCATGAGTTTTTGGGCAAGCTGGACACCGATGGGAAGCGCCTGAAAAAGGGCGACCGGGTGGTATGCTTCCCGCTGCTCAGCTGCGGCCACTGCCTTGCCTGCCGCAGCGGCAACTCCCATGTGTGCAACTCCCTGGGCCTCATCGGCATTGACTGTGACGGCGGCATGGCCCAGTACGTCTGCGCTGACGAGGATATGCTCTTCAAGGTCCCCGACGGGGTCAGCGACAAGGCCGCCGTGGTCATCGAGCCTCTGGCCGTCATCGTCCACTCCATGCACATGGCACAGCTCAAGCCTTTGGACTGCGCCGTGGTCATCGGCGCGGGTCCTATCGGCATCCTCACCGGCATCGTCCTCAAGCACCTGGGCGCGTCCAAGATCTTTGTCTCCGATGTGTTCGAAAAGCGTTTGGATCTGGCAAGAGAGCTGGGCTTCACCGCGGTGAACTCCGCCAAGGAGGACTTCGTCCAGATCGTCCGGGACGCCACCGACGGCGAGGGCTGCGACATCCTCTTCGAGTGCTCCGGCTCCGAGCCCGCCGCCCTGCAGATGACCGATCTGACCCGTGTCCGGGGCACCATCTGCATGACCGGCGTCCACAAAAAGCCCCATGCGGTGAACCTCCAGGCCATCAACTTCAAGGAACAGACCCTGGTGGGCACCCGGGTGTACACCAAGGAGGAGTTCCGCCAGACCGTGGAGCTGGCCGCCGTGCTCCAGGAGGAGCTGGAGAAGGTGGTCTCCCACATCGTGCCGCTGGAGGAGTCCCCCAAGGTCTTTGACATGATCGCCGACCCCGACTGCGGTACGGTGAAGGTGGTCGTGGACTGCCGCTCTTAAAACGCCTGCGGGCGCAATCAGCCGCATAAAGCGGCAGAAGGCAGGTGTAAATCATGGAAATTCTCGTATTGGAAGCCAGTACGACTTCCGCAAAAGCGATGCTGTACCACACTCAGGATGGCACCTTTGAGACAGCCGCCCGGGAGTATGGCCCGGAGCCCAGCGGCGACCCGGCGGCCCGGGACATCGAGGCGGTGTACCGCCAGATGATGGCCGTGGGCCGGGAGGTGGCCGAGGGGAAGAAGATCGATATGATCTCCCTCAGCGGCACCTGGCACAGCGTGGCGCTGTGCAACAGTAAAATGGAGCCCCAGACACCGGTGTACCTGTGGAGCTATACCGGGGCCTCGGAGCTGTGCCGGGAGCTGCGCAAGGACCCGGTGTACGTCTCCCGCTACTACCAGCGCACCGGCTGCATGGTCAACGCCATCTATCCGCTCTTCAAGTTGGAGCTGCTGCGGCGCCAGGGCTGGAAGGTGGAGGAGTACCTCCCGGTCAGCCAGGGCACCTATAATACCTACCGCATGACGGGGCACCGGGTGTCCACCAAGTGCCTGACCTCCGGCAGCGGCCTTCTCAATATCCACACCCGGGACTATGACGACGAGTCCCTGGAGGATTTCGGCCTGCACCGGGACCGGCTCAGCCGCCTGGTGGAATACAATGAGGCCTTCCCTCTGAACCAGGAGGCGGCCCGCCTCTTAGGCGTCACCGAGGGCATCCCGGTGATCCCCACCAACTCCGACGGCGGACTCAATCAGGTGGGCGTGGGTGCTCTGGAAAAGGGCGTGGCCACCTTCTCCGTGGGTACCAGCGGCGCCCTGCGCCTGACCACGGAGCAGCCGGTGCTGCCCCAGACCCCCAGCACCTGGTGCTATCTCTCTCCCAAGGCCTGGCTCAGCGGCGCGGCCACCAACGGCTGCTGCAACTGTGTGGATTGGGCCAGAAAGAGTCTCTTCCCCGCCGGTACCGGTTACGGAGAGATCGAGGCGGGCGTCACTGACAAGGTGACTACGCCGGTGTTTTTGCCCTTCCTCTTCGGCGAGCGGTGCCCGGGCTGGAACGACGACCGGACGGGCGGCTTTGCCAACGTGCTGCCCCGGCACAACGCCAACGATCTGTAC
Organism: uncultured Oscillospiraceae bacterium; assembly: GCA_902478785.1. Classification (GTDB taxonomy): domain Bacteria; phylum Bacillota; class Clostridia; order Oscillospirales; family Oscillospiraceae; genus Oscillibacter. The sequence goes on along the minus strand of CABSMJ010000011.1, from coordinate 13,164 downwards.
CGGGCGGTGCAGGAGGGCGTGCTGTTCAATCTCTACCACTGCTACCGCATCCTGGCGGAGGTCAACGAGCCGCCCCGGGAGATCAAGATCTCCGGCGGCATCCTCAACTCCCTGGAGTGGAGCCAGATGTGCGCCGACATCTTCGGCCGCACCCTGACCATTGACAACGTGGTCCACGGAAGCCTTTTAGGCGGCGCGGTGCTGGCCATGGAGCTGCTGGGCGTCATCGGCGATGTGCGGGAGTATAAGCCCCAGGTCTCCGGCACCATCCAGCCCAACCCGGAAAAGGCGGAGCTGTACCAGGAGAAGTTCCAGCGGTATCTGGCGTGTTACCACGCCTCTGGCAGCAGTGCCCGATAACAACCATACATACAGCCGGACAGACGCAACTGCCCGGCATAAGGAGGAAAATATATGGATATCAATGCCAAGATCGAAAGCTTGAAGCTGGTGCCTGTTGTGGTGCTGGAGGACGCCAAGGACGCCCTGCCCCTGGCCAAGGCCCTCATCGACGGCGGCCTCCCTGTGGCGGAGGTCACCTTCCGTACTGCCGCCGCCGAGGACTCCATCCGTGCCATCAGCGAGGCCTATCCTGAGATGCTGGTGGGTGCCGGCACCGTCACCAACCTGGAGCAGGCCAAGACCGCTGTGGCCGCCGGCGCCAAGTTCCTGGTGACCCCCGGCTTTTCCGATGAGGTGACCCGCTACGCTGTGGAGAATGATATTCCCATCTTCCCGGGCACCTGTACCCCCACCGAGGTGATGCGGGCCATGAGCTACGGTCTGAAGGTGGTCAAGTTCTTCCCCGCCAGCCAGTACGGCGGCCTCAACACCATCAAGGCCCTGGCCGGTCCCTTCCCCGCCATGCGCTTCATGCCCACCGGCGGCATCAACGCCAGCAATGTTAAGGAGTACCTGGCCAACAAGCACATCATTGCCTGCGGCGGCAGCTGGATGGTCAAGAGCGACCTGATCGCCGCCGGAAAATTCGATGAAATCAAGCGTCTGACCCAGGAGGCCGTGGCGCTGGTCAATGAGGGATGAGAGAAATGGCAAATTATAAAGTGATCGTAACGGCCCGGTCCTTCGGCAACACGGACCGAAAGGCCTATGACCTGCTGGAGGCCGCCGGCTGCACGGTGAAGAAGCTGGTGGCGGCGGACGGCCCCGTGGAGGAGCAGCTCCGCCGGGAGATCGTGGACGCCGACGCCGTCATCGCCGGTCTGGATGAGTATGACAAGGCCCTCATCGACTCCGCCAAGCAGCTGAAGGTCATCTCCCGCTACGGCGTGGGCTATGACAAGGTGGACGTGGCCGCGGCCACGGAAAAGGGCATCCAGGTGACCATCACCCCCGGCGCCAACGGCGACTCTGTGGCGGACCTGGCGGTGGCCCTGATGCTGGACTGTGCCCGGAATGTCACCTTTATGAATAACTCCATCAAGGCCGGCAAGCAGGAGCGCCCCTCCGGCCTGGAGATGTGGGAAAAGACCCTGGGCGTGGTGGGCGCCGGCCGCATCGGCAAGGGCGTTGCCCGCCGGTGCAAGGGCTTCCAGATGCGCATTTTGTGCTACGACCAGTTCCAGGATCAGGCCTTTGCCGACGAGGTGGGCGCCACCTATGTGGACTTCGACACCCTGGTTCGGGAGTCCGACTTCATCACCCTCCACTCTCCGCTGACCCCGGAGACGGAGAATATGTTCTCCACGGCCCAGTTTGCCGCCATGAAGGACACCGCCATCCTGGTCAACACCGCCCGGGGCGGCATCGTGGACGAGGCGGCCCTCTATGAGGCCCTCAAGTCCGGCCAGATCCGGGGCGCTGCCCTGGACGCCACGGTGGTGGAGCCCCCCTGCGACAGCCCCCTGACGGAGCTGCCCAACTGCATCCTGACGCCCCACGCCGGCGCCGCCACCGCCGAGGCCAGCAGCAAGATGAGCCTCATGGCTGCCCAGAACGCCCTGGACGTGCTCCAGAGCGGCGAATGCAAGTTCAAGGTCAACTAAAAAAAGCACAGCAGCGGCCACTTTGCTTGGCCCAAAGTTTGGCCGTGCGTTCCCCTCAGGGGACGCACGGCCGGATTTGTCTGGGCAGGAGGGTCGCAGACGGGAGGAAACCGATGAATACCTATGCCATGGGCCTGTACGGCCTGGGCGTCATGGGCAGGAGCCTGGCGCTCAATTTCATCCGCCGCGGCATCCCCACCGCGGTGTACAGCAAGGCGGAGGGGGAACGGACGGCCTTTGCCTCCGCCCGCCCGGCGGGGCAGTGGAGGGTGTGTGAAAGTCCGGCGGCGCTGGTGTCTGCCCTGGCCCGGCCCCGGGTGGTTTTCCTGATGATCACGGCGGGCGCGCCGGTGGACCAGGTGCTGGAGGAGCTGCTGGGGCTGCTGGAGCCCGGAGACGTGGTCATTGACGGAGGCAACTCCCACTATCAGGACACCATCCGCCGCTGTGAGCGGGCCGCCAAGGAGGGGGTGGAGTTCCTGGGCGTAGGCGTCTCCGGCGGGGAGAAGGGCGCTCTGGAGGGGCCCTGCCTCATGGCCGGAGGAAGCCGCAAGGGCTGGGAGCGCTGCCGGGAGAGCCTGGAGGCCATCGCCGCCCGAGCCCCGGACGGCGGACTGTGCTGCGGCTATGTGGGGCCCGGCGGCGCGGGGCACTATGTGAAGATGGTCCATAACGGCATCGAGTACGCCCTGATGCAGCAGTTGGCAGACGTCTACGGCCTCATGCGGGACGGCATGGGCCTTTCCGCCGCCGCCATGGCGGAGGTGTTTGAGGGCTGGCGCACTGGCCCCCTGGCCTCCTATCTGGTGGACATCACCGCCGCCGTGCTGCGGAAGGAGGAAGGTGGGCCTCTGGTGGACCGGGTGCTGGACGTGGCCCGGCAGAAGGGCACCGGCTGCTGGTCCGTGGTGGAGGCGGCGGAGCGGGGGGTGTACGTCCCCTGCATCGACGAGGCCCTCTTTACCCGCTACCACTCCCAGCGCCGGGAGGACCGGCAAAAATGCGCCCAAAGGTTGCCCTGCACGGCGGAGCCATCGCCTCTGGCGCTGACGGCACCGGAGCTGGAGCAGGCGCTCTATGCCGCCATTCTCTGCGCCTATGTCCAGGGCCTGGAGCTGATCGGCGAGGCCTCCCGGGCCTTGGGCTGGGACGTGGACCTGGCATCCGTGGTGGAGCTGTGGCGGGGCGGGTGCATCATCCGCTCGGCGCTGCTGGAGCGTCTGGCATCGGCCCTGCGGGAGGGTACAGAGCCGCTGGTACTGGCCGATTCCCTGCGGGAGCCCCTTTCTCAGGCGGAGCCATGCCTGCGGCGTACGGTGCTGGCAGGCGCTGCCCGGGGCATCCCCCTGCCGGCCCTGGGGGCGGCGCTGCTGTACTACGACCAGAGCCGCACCGCAAGGATGTCCGTCAATCTGGTCCAGGCCCTGCGGGACTGCTTCGGGGCCCACACCTATGAGCGCATCGACCAGCTCGGCACCTTCCACACGGATTGGGAGTCCTAACAAAAAAGGGAACGTCCCCAGGGACGTTCCCTTTTTACATAGGAAGGAGAGCCTACCGCCGGCGCCAGCTCAGCAGCAGGGCGGAGTGGAGGATCACCGCCACCGACCCGGCGTTGTGGACCAGCGCGCCCACCACCGGGTCCAGGGTGCCGATGATGGCCAGAACGATGGCCAAGAAGTTCAGGGCCATGGAGAAGGTCAGGTTCAGCCGGATGGTGCGCATCATCCGACGGGCCAGCAGGAACAGGTGGGGCAGCTCCCGGATGTCGTCGTTGACCAGCACGATGTCCGCCGCGTCCACGGCGATGTCGCTGCCCACGCCGCCCATGGCGATGCCTACCAGGGCCTTTTTCAGGGCCGGGGCGTCGTTGATGCCGTCGCCGATCATGCACACCGGTTCCCCGGCGGACTGACTGCGGTCGATCCACTTGAGCTTGTCCTCCGGCAGGCACCCGGCCTGAAAGACGGAAATGCCCAGCTGCCGGGCGATGTGTCCGGCGGCGTTTTCGTGGTCGCCGGTGAGGAGCACCGGGGTCACGCCGGCGTTTTGCAGCTGGCGGATGATCCCGGCACCCTGGGGACGGAGGGTGTCAGCCAGGGCCAGGAACCCGGCAAACTGTCCGTCCACCGCCAGATAGATAAGGGTGCAGCCGGTTTTGGCGAAGTTCTCCGCCGCCTGCAGGAGGTCCTCGGTGGGCGCCGCGCCCTCCTCCCGGAGCAGCGCCGGATTTCCCGCCGCCACCCGGCGGCCGTTCACCAGGGCCCGCACGCCCCGGCCCGGCAGCATGGCGAAGTTCTCCGCCGCCGGCGGCTCCCCGCCGGTCTCCTCCCGGTAGCACCGGACCACCGCCTTGCCCAAGGGGTGCTCCGAGCGGACCTCTGCCCCGGCGGCCAGAGCGTAGAGCGCCTCCCGGGACAGTGCGCCCTCGGCGGGCTGCACCGCCGTCACCTGGGGCGTGCCGTAGGTCAACGTGCCGGTCTTGTCAAAGGTCACCTGCCGGACGGTGGAGAGCCGCTCCAGGGCGTCGCCCTCCCGGACCAGGAAACCGTGGCGGGTGGCGTTGCCGATGGCGGCCATAATGGCCGTGGGGGTGGCCAGCACCAGAGAGCAGGGGCAGAACACAACCAGGATGGTCACCGCCCGGATGGGCTGTCCGGTGAAGAGCCAGGTCAGCGCCGCGGCGCTGAGGGCCGCCACCACGATCCAGGTGGCCCACCGGTCCGCCAGCGTCACGATCTTGGCCTTGCCCGCATCCGCCGACTGGACCAGGCGGATCATGCGCTGGATGGAGCTGTCCTCCCCCACGCGGGTGGCCTCCATGTCAAAGGAGCCGAACTGGTTGACAGTGCCGCTGAAGACCTGGTCCCCAGGCCCCTTGTCCACCGGCAGGGACTCGCCGGTCATCACTGCCTGATTAATGGAGGTCTGACCCGACAGGATGACGCCGTCCACCGGGATGGTCTCGCCGGGGGCCACCCGCAGGCGGTCTCCCAGCTGTACTTCCTGAGCGGGTACGATCCGCTCTCCCTCCGCCGTCAGCACCCGGGCGGTCCGTGGCGTCAGCCGCACCAGCTTTTCAATGCCCGCCCGGGCCTTGGCCACGGTCAGGTCCTCCAGCAGAGCGCCCAGCTGCATGATAAAGGCCACCTCGCCGGCGGCAAAGTCCTCGCCAATGGCCACGGAGGCGATGAGCGCCAGGGACACCAGCACATCCGCCTTGATGTCAAAGGCGGTCACCAGGCCGATGACGGCCTCCAGGATGATGGGGATGCCGCACAGAATGATGGCCACCCAGGCCGGGTCAAAGGGCAGAGGCAGCAGGTGGAAGATGCTTGCCGCCAGCGCCGCGGCGGAGATGACCAGAAGAGTGATGTCCTTCCTGGTACCGCCCCAGTCCAGCAGGGCTTCCAGCTTGTCCGTCAGAGCACGCATACAGGCCTCCTTGATACCAATGGGGGTATAGGTATGTTAATAGAGAAATTATACCCTGGGGGGTATCCCTTGTCAAGACGCTCACACCAGCTTTTGGAAGGAAAGTTGTCCAAAAACAACACTGCCGCCGGGGAAAACCGGCGGCAGCATATTCAGCCCATGTTGGAAAAGCGCTCCACCGCCTTGGTGAAGCTTTCGATGGTCTTGTCGGCGTCGCCGTGCTCCAGGCCGTCCCGGACACAGTGGCGGATGTGGCCCTCCAGCACCACCTGTCCGGCCTTGTGGAGGGCCGACTTGGCGGCGTTGATCTGAGCAAGGATGTCCTCACAGGGGACGTCCTCGTCGATCATGCGGTCGATGGCCTGCACCTGGCCGATGATCTTCTTCAGGCGCCGGTGCAGATTGTCCGCGTCCATACATTGTCTCATGCAAAAATCCTCCATTCCGCCGCCCTGAGCGGTGCAAATCAAAATCAAACAGGTCCCCGGGCGTCCGCCCTAAAAGGAGAGGCAGACGCCAGCAAAGAGATCCTTATACCGTTAGGGGTATACCTATATTATCCGATAAAGCGGGAAAAATGTCAACGCCCCGAAGGGAAGCAGGAGCGGCTGTTGACGGGGACAGGGCAGGGGGACTATAATGCAAAAGGGTAAAAAATATGGGCGCAGGAGCGCACCGGGAAGGGAAGCGAGGACATGGAGAAAACCAGCGGGCGTCTGGTGGCCTTTGATATGGACGGGACCATGGTGGACGACGAGTGGGCCCACACGGAGGCCAACCGGCTGATCGCCCAGGAGATGGGACTGCCGGCGGAGGAGGAAAAGCCCGGCTTTTCCGTGCGCATGGGCTGGGAGCGGCGTCTGGCCCGGCTGGGCATCACTGCGGACGTGGAGGCCATCGCCCAAGACCATTTCCGCAGGACCCTGGAGCTGGTGGAAAAGGCCCGGACGCCGGAGGCGCCGGGACTGACTGCGGCCCTGGATTATCTGACGGACCGGGGCTGGACGGTGGCGCTGGTGTCCTCCTCGGACGGCAGCTTCGTCCGGGGCATGACCGACTATCTGGGGGTGACGGACAAAATCCATTTCTTTGTCACCGCCGAGCAGGTCCAGCGGCTCAAACCGGAGCCGGACCTGTATCTGGAGGCATTGCGCCTGGCCGGAGTCCCCGCTGCCCGGGCCCTGGGTGTGGAGGACAGCACCCCTGGCTGCCAGGCGCTGCACCGGGCGGGGATGTATGCCGTGGGCTTTTTGAACCAGGGGCGCAACCCGGAGAAGCTGGAGGAGGCGGATGTCCGGGTGGACACCATGGACCAGCTGATCCCGTTGCTGGAGCGCCTGGAGCGGGAGAACCGCTGAGAGAACAACTGCCGCAGACCATCGGTCTGCGGCAGCCTTTTTTACCCTGTACAAAGAGCGGGCAGGGTGCTACAATCGGGGAAAATGGCTCTGCGGGGCCTGAGGAGATGAGAGGATGCGGCTGTTTATCGCCCTTTGCTTTGACCGGCAGGTCCGCCGGCAGATCTGGGGCGTTCAAGCCTCACCTGACCCTGGGGCGGCGGATGGAGCTGACGGAGGCTCCGGACAAGGAAGCGGTGCTGGGTATGCCCATCACCGCCCATGTGGAACAGATGACCCTCATGAGCTCCCAGCGGGGGGAAAAGGGAATGCGCTACACGCCCCTCTACCGCCGGTAAGGGCTTCAGCGGCCGCTCAGGCTGGTGAGATAGGCCTCCACGTCGAAGGGCTCCACCTGCGCGTCCTTGCGCAGATAGAGCGGGTGGTGGGGATGACCGGCCTTGGAAAGGGGGCCCACCTTCCACCACTGGGCGCCGTAGGCCCGGCCGATGTCCACGAAGTCCATGACGCAGGCGGGCAGGTAGGGCCTTGTCTCGATGACGGCGCCCCAGGCGGCCCAGACGGCAGGGGCGTGGCCCTGGCCCACCTGCTGGAGCACATATTCAAAGGCTTTGCAGTTTTCCCGATGCAGCGTTTCGTTGCACCTCCGGTCCATGTCCTGGGGACGGGTGGCCCGCTGGGCGTAGACGTTGCACATGACCCAGCCGTCATAGCCGTTGCCGGCAGCGATGCGCTGGACGGACTTGAGGGTGTTGTCCAGGGCCTCCGGGGCGGCGGTGGAGGGGTTGACGCCGATGCAGATCAGGGGGTTCTCCCCCCGTACGCCCAGCAGATACCGGTATTCGGAGTAAAAGTCCGGGACATATAGCCACTTGTTCCGGTCGTAGTCCGGCGCGCCGGTGCCCCGGAGGGCGTCGGCGAAGGTCAGGACCGACAGGTCCTGGGTGGGGGAGGAGGGAATGTGCATGGCGGCAGGCTCCTTTTTTCAAGCGTTTTCGCCAGTATACCGCGTTTTTCCCGGGAATGCAAATCCCCGGACAACAGCAGGTGAAATGTTTGAAAAATAAAGGATTTTTAAGATCTCGTTCACAAATTATTCACTTTTTCGCGCGACATCCGTGCTATTCTGATTCCGCTCGGGCCAAAAGGGCCCTCTAATTCTGAACCGGGAGGAGAAGCATGAAACGAGAGAGTCACAAGATCCTGGGTCACTATTTGATGCAGCAGCTTCAGGTCGCGCCGGCTTATCGCCACCGCAAGGCCTTTTTGTTCGGCTGTACGGAGCCGGACAGCAATCCCTTCACCTATCTGAAAGGGTCCCGCACCATCCAGTGGCTGCGTGGTCACAACTACCGCAACGCGGAGCGGCTGATGGCACGGCTGAGCGCCTCGCTGTCCCGCCGGGAGCGATGGGGGATGCTGGATTACTACCGACTGGGTAAGCTGATCCACTATACCTCCGACGCCTTTACCTACGCCCACAACGAGACGTTCCGGGAGAACATCCATGAGCACCGGTGCTACGAGGCTCGGCTCCAGCGCTGCTTCAAGACCAGCTTGGCCCTGGCCTGGGGAGAGCGGGAGCGCAGACAGCACGCCAGAGAGGCGGTGTTTGCCGCTGTCCGGGAGGCCCACGCCTCTTACATGGACACGGACCGCAGCGTCCGGACGGATGTGGAGTACATCCTGCGGATGACCGAGCAGGTGTTCTGCGGACTGGTACCGGAGCCCATCAAGGCTGCCTGAGAAGGCGATCTCACCCTCTATCTTGCTCTGTGCCGGGGCGGTATTTTGATGCCGCCCCGGCACTCTTTTTTTCGTATTTTCGTAGCACAGAAAATAAAAATCTCCTCTTTGCGTGGTGCAAAGAGGAGATTTTTTAGCCTTTGGATCACACCGCAAAGCGATACAGGAACGTCACGATCTGCCCGCGGGTGCAGACCGTATCGGGAGAGAATTTTCCGCCGCCTGTGCCGCTGGTGATGCCGCTTTTGACGGCCCAGGCCACCGCCTTGGAATAGAACGTGCCCGCCGGCACGTCGGAAAAGCCGCTGTCTCCGGCATCGGGACTTCCGGCCAGGAGCCACAGATAGGTCACCGCCATGGCCCGGGTGCACGGATCATTCCCACCGAAGTGCCCCACAGAGAGACCGGCGGCATAGGCCCAGTTGGCGGCGTCCACATACCAATCCGTAGGTCTTACATCGTCATAGAATCCGCCGGGAGCTGCCTCCGGGGAACCGTATGCCCGGTAGAGAAACGTGGTGATCTGCGCCACGGTGCAGGTGGTGTTGGGGGAAAAGGTGGAGGAAGTGGTGCCGGTGGTGATCCCCCGCTGCACGGCCCACTTGACCGCGTCGGCGCAAAAGGAGGTATCCGGCACATCTGCAAAGGAGACGGCAGGGGAGAGGACATCCTCATAGATCAGCAGATAGTCCGTGTCCTCCCCGGTGACCAGCACACCGCCGTTTTTTAGATCCCGCTGGAGGGACGCATTGTCCAGCCAATAGATGGAGGTGTCCTCATAGAGGCGTACGAACTGGTCTTTGCCACTGGGGACGACGGCCGCGGCACAGTCCATGCCCGCATCTGCGGAGGGGGACAGAGAGACCGTCACGCTGCTGCCGGGCTTGAGTGTCACCAGGGTGACCGCCTCTTCCCGGTAAGGAGTGAATTCGATCGCTCCGCCGATCAAGGTCTCTTTGGTCCGGATCTGCACGGATTTCTTTTCGGCTCTTGCCGCACTGCAGAAGACGGGATCGCCGAGCTGGTCCTTGAAGGTATAGGGAGCATAATCATTTGCCGGAGCTGCCGCAGCCGGAACGGCCAGCGTCAGGCACAGCGCCAGGAACAGGACAAGTGCGAGCGATCGCTTTTTCATACAGATTCCTCATTTCTTTTGATTGGGATGGATGCCCCGGGACAGAAAAGTAGGGGAACGGCAGCATCCTCTGCGACTGGAGGTTACAAATCAAAAAATAATTGATAAAAATACCGCTTTTGTTGTAGCGGATGAGGACGCAGCTTGCAAGAAAAATTTTCCAGAAAATTGAACATCCTCGTCTGCCCAAAAGACAGACGAGGATGTTTGCGGCCAACGCCGAATTTTGAGAATTTTGATTGCCTGCAGATGACCTAAACGAAAAGCTGGTCGTAGGGGACCTGCAAAATCTCGTGCAGAAGTTTGATCTCCCTGGCATACAGATGCCGCTGGCCCACCTCGATCTTGGCCAGGGCGCTGCGGGTGATGTCGCAGCCCCGGACTTGCAGTTTGGCGGCCAGCTGCTCCTGTGTCAGATGCCGGGCCTCCCGCAAAAGCCGAATGCGGCTTCCCATCTGCTTGTCATAGCTGAAATCCATACCCTGTTCCCACCTGTATCCGAAAAACGGCGGTCCAGACTTGTGTATAACCGCCTGTTTAGACAGTTTGCCCGGACGTGTGCCCAATATGTATTGGATGGTAGCAAGTTTTCGCCGAAAAAGTGCACGCAAACCGGTGCATAGCTCCGAAAAATCCGGAAAGAGGGGCAAATAGACGGGCGTTTTCCAGAGAAAAGGGTGGAAAAAAAGAAAAAACGGTCTGAAAAATCAGACCGCGACGAAAAACACTTGACAAAAGGAGAAATTCATGGTAACATAAAGCGCTTATGTTTAGAACCGGATTCTCTCCCTTTTAGCTTTTACCTGTTTAAGATAGCACATTTGCCAGGGGAAAGCAAGAGGAAGATGCCGGAAAACTAACAACAACTCCGTGCGTATCGCAGACAGACCGTGCCTGGGACGGACGCGGACTGTGCGTTTGCGGCGCTTGCCGCTGAGTCTAGCAAGAAAGGTTGCGTGAAAGAGAAGATGGCCAAAGACAAGTACTACGGAAAGACCCTTCGTAAGAACTTTGCCCGCCATGAGGAAGTCATGCCCATGCCCAACCTTCTGGAGATCCAGAAGAAGTCCTATCAGTGGTTTTTGGACACCGGCCTGCGGGAGGTCTTCGCCGATGTGGCGGCGATCACCGACTTCGCAGGAAATCTGGAGCTGACGTTCATCGACTACAAGATGGACGAGCCGCCCAAGTATGACGTGGAGGAGTGCAAGGCCCGGGACGCCACCTATGCGGCTCCTCTGAAGGTGAAGGTTCGTCTGCGCAACAAGGAGACCGAGGAGATCAAGGAACAGGAAATCTTCATGGGCGATTTCCCCCTGATGACCCACTCCGGCACCTTCGTCATCAACGGCGCCGAGCGCGTGGTGGTCTCTCAGATCGTCCGTTCCCCCGGCGTGTATTACGGCAAGGAGATCGATCTGAAGACCGATCTGCCTCTGCTTACCTCCACCGTCATCCCCTATCGGGGCGCCTGGCTGGAGTATGAGACCGACACCTCCGAGGTGTTCTGGGTCCGCATCGATAAGAACCGCAAGCTGCCCATTACCTGCCTGCTGCGTGCCCTGGGCCTGCGGACCAACGAGGAGATCCTGGAGCACTTCGGCGACGATCCCCGCATTGTGGTGACCCTGGAGAAGGACCCCTGCAAGACCTATGAGGAGGCCATGCTGGAGATCTACCGCAAGCTCCGTCCCGGCGAGCCCCCCACGGTGGAAGCTAGCGAGACCCTCATCAATAACCTCTTTTTCGATCCCCGGCGCTACGATCTGTCCATCGTGGGCCGCTACAAGTTCAACAAGAAGCTGGCCCTGTGGCACCGCGTGGCGGGCCAGAAGCTGGCCTTCCCGGTGGCAGACCCCGCCACCGGCGAGATCCTCTTCGACGAGGGCCACGTGCTGACCCGGGACGAGGGACAGCTGCTGGACGCCGTGGGCGTGGGCGAGGTCACCCTGGCCCTGGACAACGGCACCACCATCAAGGTCACCTCCAACCGGATGTGCGACCTGAGCCACTATGTGGACTTCGATCCCCTGGCCGAGTGCGGCATCAAGGAGCGGGTCCGCTATGAGGTGCTCCAGGAGCTGCTGAGCCAGTATGAGGGCGAGGAGCTCAAGGAGCAGCTGCGCCTCCACGCCGACGACCTGGTGCCCAAGCACATCATCGTGGACGACATCCTGGCCTCCGTCAACTACATGAACGGCCTGGCGGTGGGCCTTTCTACCAAGGACGACATCGATCACCTGGGCAACCGCCGCCTGCGCTGCGTGGGTGAGCTGCTGCAAAACCAGTTCCGTATCGGCTTTAGCCGGATGGAGCGGGTGATCCGGGAGCGCATGACCATCCAGGATCTGGACATCGTCACCCCCCAGAGCCTCATCAACATCCGTCCTGTCACTGCCGCCATCAAGGAGTTCTTCGGCTCCTCCCCCCTGAGCCAGTTCATGGACCAGACCAACCCTCTGGCCGAGCTGACCCACAAGCGCCGTCTCTCCGCTCTGGGCCCCGGCGGTCTGAGCCGTGAGCGCGCCAACATGGAGGTCCGTGACGTCCATTACAGCCACTATGGCCGTATGTGCCCTATTGAGACCCCTGAAGGTCCTAACATCGGCCTGATCTCCTATCTGGCCACCTATGCCCGTATCAATGAGTACGGCTTTATCGAGGCCCCCTACCGGGCCGTGGACCACGAGACCGGCTATGTCTCCACCGACGTCACCTATATGACCGCCGACGTGGAGGACCAGTATATCGTCGGTCAGGCCGCTGAGCCCGTGGATGAGAACGGCTGCCTGGTCAATGCCCGTATCACCTGCCGCCACAGAGACGAGATCGTGGAGGTGGACCGGGAACAGGTGGACTATATCGACGTCTCCCCCCGGATGATGGTCTCCATCGCAACGGCCATGATCCCCTTCCTGCCCAACGACGACGCCAACCGCGCCCTGATGGGCGCCAACATGCAGCGTCAGGCCGTGCCTCTGCTGCGTCCCCAGGCCCCCATCGTGGGCACCGGCATGGAGCACAAGCTGTGCCTGGACTCCGAGGTGGCGGTGCTGGCCGAGGGCGACGGCGAGGTGACCTCCGTGGATGCCCGCCATGTCACCGTCCGCTATGACAGCGGCGAGACCAAGGACTATCGTCTGACCAAGTTCCTGCGCTCCAACCACGGCACCTGCATCAACCAGCGTCCCATCGTCTCCGTGGGCGAGCGGGTCCACGGCGGCGACGATCCCAGTGTCCTGGCCGACGGCCCCGCCACTGAAAACGGCGAGCTGGCTCTGGGCCGGAACATCCTGGTGGGCTTCATGACCTGGGAAGGTTACAACTACGAGGACGCCGTGCTGCTCAACGAGCGGCTGGTCCGGGAGGACGTGTATACCTCCATCCACATCGAGGAGTATGAGATCGACTCCCGTGACACCAAGCTGGGCCCCGAGGAGATCACCCGGGACATCCCCAACGTGGGCGAGGACGCCCTGAAGGA
>CABSMJ010000010.1 GCA_902478785.1 uncultured Oscillospiraceae bacterium | reverse complement strand
GGGCCAGCTGGGTGTTGGGGCCGGCGGCGGGGCCGAAGGGGGTCTCGATGGTCTCGCCGAAGATGGGCAGCTTCTTCACGCCCGCCCGGTAGGGGCGGTGGACGCCGAACACGGAGCCATCCCGCTGGTATTCGGTGGTGACCCAGGTCATCAGTTCCCGGAAGGGAATGGGGATCATCAGTTCACTCATGGCATTGTACCTCCTAAAAAGTCGATGGTAGGGAAACGGGGCGGTGCCGCGCAGCCGGGACCGCCCCGGCGTATTTCATGTGGAGTGGTTGCGTTTGCCTCACAGGCGTTTGCTGCTCTCCAGAATATGGGCATTCACGGCCGTTCCCATGGGGCAGGCCCCATGGGAACCCTTGGATCGCACCAGGCGGCCAAAAGTGAATTTCGACCGCCCAAGGTTTTACGCCTCCCCGGCGCAAAACGCTTGTACGCCGCTTATGCGGCGGGAGGCCGCGGGGGAGAGGCTCAATATTGGCAGTGGTTGAGTTTGCCCCACAGGCGTTTGCTGCTCTCCAGGATGTGGGCGTTGACGGCCTCTTCGTCGATCTCCGTGAGGATGCGGTCACGCATCAGGATCTTGCCGTTGATCATGGTGGTCTGGCACTGACGGCCGGTCATGCCGAAGAGCGTGTGGCCGTCGATGTTGGCGTCGGAGAAGGGGGTGAAGGGCTTGTAATCCATGACGATCACGTCGGCAGCGGCGCCGGGGGCCAGGACACCCAGGGTGGGGAAGCCGGTTCGCTGGGCCATCTTGGCGTTATTCTTGAAGAGCATGTCCGTCACCTCGCACCAGCCCACATTGGGCAGGCAGGCGTTGTGGCGCTGGATGATGAGGGCCACCTTGATGCTCTCCAGCATGTCGTTGGTGTAGGCGTCGGTGCCCAGGCCCACCAGGATGCCCTTCTTATAGAGCTGCAAAATGGGGGAGCAGCCCACGGCGTTGCCCATGTTGGACTCGGGGTTGTTGACGCACATGGTGTCCGTTGCCTGGATGATGTCCATCTCGGCGGTGTTGACGTGGATGCAGTGGCCCAGGATGGTCTTGGGACCCAGAATGCCGTGGTCCTGGAGCCGCTGCACTGGGCGGCGGCCGTAGTTCTGGAGGGAGTCGTAGACGTCGTTCATGCCCTCGGAGACGTGGATGTGATAGCCCACCCGGCCGTTGTTGGCCGCTACCATCCGGTCGAAGGTCTTGTCGGAGATGGTGAAGAGGGCGTGGCCGCCGAACATGGCCTTGAGCATGGGGTCAGGGTTTTTCTCGCAGTAGTCGATAAAGTCCTTGTTCTCCTGGACGGACTGGAGGGATTTCTCCTCGCCATCTCGGTCGGAGACCTCATAGCACAAACACGCCCGCATGCCGAACTCCTTGGTCACTTCGGCGATCTTCATCAGCGAGCCGGGAATTTCACAGAAGGAGGCATGGTGGTCAAAGATGGTGGTGACGCCCTGCTTGATGGAGTCGATGACCAGGGCCTGAGCAGAGGCGCGGGTGGCCTCCAGGTCCAGATTCCGGTCGATATACCACCACTGGCCGTCCAGCACCTCATAGAAATTGGTGGGGTTATAGCCGTTGATGGAGAGGCCCCGGGCCAGAGCGGAGTAGATGTGGGTGTGGGCGTTGATGAGGCCGGGCATGATGACGCCGCCCCTGGCATCCACAAATTCCGCCGCCGGGTACTTGGCCTTCAGCTCTGCGGTGGTGCCCACGGCCACGATCTTTCCGCCGTCGGTGACTACGCCGCCGTCCGGGTAATAGCCGGTGCCATTCGGGTCCCGGGTGATGAGTTTTCCGTTTGCCAGCAAAATCATATCAAAAACCTCCCGTTACAGTGTTTCCTTAGAACAAAAAAAGAAGGCGCCTCAAATCGTGTGATTTGAAACACCTAACATAAGAGGAATGATAGGTGTCAGCCCGTGCGCGCAGCACTACGTTGCAGCTATCATTCTTGGATTGTGCCCTTATTATACCTGAAAAAAGCGGAGATTGCAATCGGTTTTCTCTGGAAGACGGATCTTTTTTCTCTGGCGAAAGACATGAAAAACAAAGTAAAAAATTGTGCAATTTCCCCTTGCTGTGCCTCCAATACAGGAGAAAAATTTTCCGTTTTCAGGTAGGGAGAGCGATTGACAAAGCAAAATCAAAAACCTATAATTCCTCTGTGAATTTTGAGGCCATTGCAACTGACCCCGAGAAGGGATGGATTCTGGATGGATTCCTATTATTTTCTATTGGAACTTGCATTGATCTTGTTGAGCACCAAAGCGCTTGGAATTTTGACCAAGCGCTTTGCCATGCCCCAAGTAGTGGGCGCACTGCTGGCTGGACTCCTGCTGGGGCCGGCAGTGCTGAACGTATTGCAGGAGACGCCGCTGCTGGATGATCTGTCGGAGCTGGGTGTCATCGTGCTGATGTTCACCGCAGGCTTGACCACAGATTTGGATGAGCTGCGCAAGTCGGGAAAGGCCGCCTTTATCATCGCACTCATCGGTGTGCTGGTACCTCTGGCAGGCGGTACGGCGCTGGCCTGCTGCTTCAATCGCGGCCCGGGAACCATATTGGAAAACGTCTTTGTAGGCGTGGTCCTGACGGCCACCTCCGTCAGCATCACGGTGGAGACTCTGCGGGAGATGGGGAAACTCTCCACCCGGGCAGGCAACGCCATTTTGGGCGCAGCACTGATCGACGATGTGTTGGGCATCGTGGCGCTGACCATCGTCACCAGCCTGGGCGGAGAGGATGCCAGTTTGCCTCTTGTGGTGGGGAAGATCCTGCTGTTCTTCGTGTTCAGCGGCATTTTGGGGTATCTGACCTTCCGGGTTATGAACTGGTGGTTCCGGCAGTATGACAGGGACAAGCGGCGCTTTGCCATTATGGCCTTTGTCTTTTGCCTGCTGCTGTCCTATGCGGCGGAGGAGTTTTTCGGTGTGGCAGACCTGACGGGTGCCTATATCGCCGGCGTCATTTTCGCCAAGACGCCCCGGGTGGCCTATCTGCAAAGCCGCTTTGAGACCCTCTCGGACCTGCTCCTCTCTCCGGTGTTTTTTGCCAGCATGGGCCTGGAGGTGACCCTACCCGAGATGAACGGCACCGTGGTGCTGTTCTCCGTGCTGCTGCTGGTGGTGGCCATCGCCAGCAAGGTGATCGGCTGTGGCCTGGGTGCCAGACTGTGCCACTATACCCCTCAGGAGTCTCTGCGCATCGGCGTGGGCATGATCTCCCGTGGCGAGGTGGCCTTGATCGTGGCCAACCGGGGTATCTCCACCGGTATGATGAAGCAGGAGTTCTTTGGCCCCATTGTGATCGTGGTCATTGCCACCACGATTTTGACCCCTATTTTGCTCAAGCTGGCATACAGCAGCTCTGCCGGCGTCCGGGAGAAGCCGGAGCAGAGCGCAGTGGTGGACCGCTACGAGGATGCCCAGGCCTTTGACCTGGCCAGCCAGGCCCTGCTGGAGGACCATGAGCGGCTCATGAACAGCGGGAAAAGGGATAAATCCTGAATAGAGGCCCAAAAAGGCAGGTTGACGGAAGCGCTGGAAGCTGATATACTTCCCATACTGTGATTTTGACAAAATCCTCACGAAAAAAGGGAGAACTTCCATGCTGGGTCAACTGATTTCCATTGTGAATGATTGGCTGTATACCTATATTTTAATTGTGCTGCTAATTGCGGCGGGACTCTACTTTACCCTGCGCACCCGCTTTGTCCAGTTCCGGCTCTTTGCCGAGTCCATCCGGGTGGTGGGGGAGCGGCCTAAGACTGCCGGCTCGGTGTCCTCATTCCAGGCGCTGATGGTGTCCACTGCATCCCGGGTGGGAACGGGCAATATCATCGGCATCTCCACCGCCATCTGCTGCGGCGGCTACGGCGCAGTGTTTTGGATGTGGGTTATTGCCCTCATCGGCGGTGCATCTGCCTTCATTGAATCCACCCTGGCGCAGATCTACAAGCGCCGGAACCCCCAGACCGGGGAGAGCTACGGCGGACCCGCCTACTATATTGAGGCGGCGCTCCACAGCCGCGGCCTGGCGGTCCTCTTTGCCGGTGCGCTGATTTTGACCTATGCCGGCGGCTTCAATATGCTGGCCGCCTATAACCTCCAGTCCACCTTCTCTGGCTATGGCTTCTATGACCCGGCCACCACGCCTTGGGTCATCGGCGCCATTCTGGCGGTAGTGGTGGGCTACTGTGTCATGGGCGGCGGCAAGCGCATCATCCGTTTCACCTCCACTCTGGTGCCCTTTATGGGCGGACTTTATGTCCTGGTGGCAGTGGTGATGGTGGTGCTCAACTGGCGGATGCTGCCCCAGGTGTTTGGCAGCATTTTCGCCGGTGCCTTTGACTTCCAGGCCATCTTCGGCGGCTTTACCGGTTCGGCCATGATGTACGGCATCAAGCGGGGCCTCTTTTCCAACGAGGCCGGTGTGGGCTCTGCGCCCAACGCCGCCGCCTCCGCCGACGTCAGCCACCCTGTCAAGCAGGGGCTGGTCCAGATGCTCTCCGTGTTCATCGACACGCTGCTCATCTGCTCTGCCACTGCCTTTATGCTCCTGTGTTCCGGTGTGGCGCCGGAGGAGTCTCTTCAGGGTGCGCCCTATGTGCAGCAGGCTCTCTCTGCCCAGTTCGGCACTGCGGGCCCCATCTTCATCACGGTGGCCATGGTGCTCTTCGCCTTTACCACCCTCATTGGCAACCTCTACTATGTGGACAACTGCCTGAACTATATCGTGGGCAAGATCCCTGCCAGGGAGTTTATGGTGCTCTTCCGGGTGGACGCCATGATTCTGATCTTCATCGGCGCAGGCATGGAGATCAACATGGTCTGGAATCTGGCGGACGTGCTGATGGGGGTCATGGCCCTTATCAACCTGCCTGTGATCGTGATCTTGTCCCGACCGGCGCTGGCGGCCCTCAAGGACTATGTGGCCCAGCGCAAGGCGGGAAAAAATCCTGTGTTTCACGCTGCGGATATCGGTCTCCAGGGAAAGACCGAGTGTTGGGAATAAAGCAATCAGGCCGGAAACGGCAGGTAAAAAGGCAGGGCGAGGCTTCGCCCTGCCTTTTTGCTGCTTACTGCCTGGAACGGGAAACACCGCCCTGACCTTGACATGGGGAGCAGACTGTGGTTTGATAGGAACAAATTTCACCACAGAAGGAAGCGGTGCTATGCAGCGATATGAGCTGGCGCAAAAGATGATCCGGGAGGCCGGGGAACGGCTGCGGGAGGCCCGGCTGGAGCCGTGGGCCGTCCAACAGAAAACAGGGCATCAGGATCTGGTGACCCGCTGGGACGCCGCTACGGAGCAATTCCTCCGCCAAGAGATCCTGACGGCTTTCCCTGAGGATGCCATTGTGGGGGAGGAGTACCCGAACGCAGGCAGCGGCGGGGTAACCTGGTATCTGGACCCCATTGACGGGACGACGAATTTCATCAACCAGCGCCGGAACTATGCCATCTCTATGGGCTGCTGGCAGGGAAAGAGCCCTCTGTTTGGCCTGGTGCTGGATGTGGAGCGGCAGGAGCTGTATGCCGCCGAAAGCGGCCAGGGCGCCTGGCGGGAAGGGCAGAGGCTCCATGTGTCTACCCGCCGGGAGATTGGAGAGCTGCTGGTGGTCACCCCTGGGGTTCTGCACACCTTCCTAGAACCCCATCCCTGGCAGGCGGGGCTGATCCGCCTGGCCCGGGATGTGCGGGCTGTGCGGTGTCAGGGGTCGGTGGCCCTGGAGCTGTGCGCCGTGGCGGCAGGGGAGGCAGACGCGTTTGTGACGCTGCGCTCCAGCCCTTGGGATCACAACGCGGCCCGCATCATTTTGAAGGAGGCGGGAGGTACTGTGTGCACGCTAGAGGGAGTGCCGCTGCCTCTGGGTGAGAAGAGCACAGTGCTGGCAGCCAACTCCACAGACCTGCAAACGCGACTGCTTGCAAACTAT
Organism: uncultured Oscillospiraceae bacterium; assembly: GCA_902478785.1. GTDB lineage: Bacteria > Bacillota > Clostridia > Oscillospirales > Oscillospiraceae > Oscillibacter. The sequence continues at coordinate 92,575 of CABSMJ010000010.1, read as the reverse complement.
TGCTGCCCCGAAAAAGAGAATTGACGAGAAAGAGCCGACAGCTTCCCTTTGGGAAAAGGGAAACCGCCGGCTTTTTTATGGGGAAAAAGACGAAACCAGTTGAAACGATCTTTTTCGAAATGACCAGTGTAAACTGGTGTTTTTTTGTGCAAAAAAAGCGGGAAGAACAAAGCATGTGTCACGATCTGGAGAGAAAAATGGGCGAAGAATGCATGTTTTTCTCTAAAATATAAACTTTGTTCAAAAATTGACATTCTATAATAAAGAATAAAGAAATGAAAAAGTAAAATCTAGGAAGCTGAAGAAAATGAGAAAAGAAATTGACAAAAAATGCGTTTTGTCTAATAATGACAAAATAACCGAAAAAAGTAGTTGAAAACCGATAAAAACGCAGGGGAGATATTGACAAATGGCACATTCCAGTGATAATATACAGACGTTCTGTGATATAGAATAATAAATGACAAAAAAGAATGTAAGAAAAAGGGGAAGTGATGAGAAAACGCGACAAGTCAGATGCACTTTGGTGCATCTAATCTAAGAAAGAGAAAAGGAGAAAAGGAGAAAAGAACTTATGACACCTGGAGTATTTCTTGTTGTTCTGGTAGTGGCAATTCTGCTGCTGATGCTGCTGATTATCAAGCTGAAGGTACATCCTGTGATGGCGCTGTTTACTGTGGCCCTGCTCACCGGTATTGTGCTGGGCTTTGGTGTTTCCGGTACGGCCGATATGATCGGAAGTGGATTCGGAAGCACTTTGGGCAGTGTTGGTATCACCATCATCCTGGGCGCCATCATTTCCATGGCCATTGAGGATACCGGCGCGGCAAAGGCCATTGCAAACTTTTTCATCAAGCTGTTCCGCGGCAAGAACATGGAGCTGGCTCCTGCACTGACCGCTTTCATCATGTCCATCCCCGTGTTCGGCGACATCACTATGGTGCTGACTGCTCCCATTGCCTCTATGCTGTCCAAGCGTAAGCACATCTCCATGTCCACCATGGCTTCCTTCACCGGCCTGGGCCTGTTCCTGACCCACGGTCTGGTGCCCCCCACTCCCGGCATCCTGGCCATTGCCCTGATGTTTGAAGCGGACTTGGGCATGACCATTGTCTGGGGCATCGTGATTGCCCTGATCGGTTTCTTCGTCACCTGGCTGCTGATCAAGAGATGGACCGAGAAGGAGTGGATTGAGCCCAATCCCGAGATGGTCAAGGGCATGGCCGAGTCTCATTCCGACAATATCGATGACATTCTGATTAAGGATGCCAACCTGCCCAACACCTTCCTGGCGTTCCTGCCCCTGCTGCTGCCTGTGGCGCTGATCTCTCTGTCTTCCTTCGCCTCCATGTATGCCGATCCCGACGGTGTGGTTTATCTGATCTGCACCACCATCGGCCACAAGGTGGTGGCTCTGTTCATCGGCGTTCTGTACTCCCTGTGGCTGGGCTATAAGCAGCGCAAAGCTGTCATGAAGTACTATCAGGACAACTTCCCCCAGGAAGCTAACTCTTCTCTCAGCGACATCATGCTCAACAAGTGGGTGGCTCGCGGCCTGATCGTGTGCCTGTCCCCCCTGCTGATCACCGCTATGGGCGGCGCCTTTGGCTCCGTGCTCAAGAGCGCTCCCGCTCTGGAGCCCCTGTCTGAGATGGTGGGCAACAGCCCTGTTCCCGCTATCCTGGTGCCCTGGGCCGTGGCCGTCATCATGATGTCCGCCGTGGGTTCCATGACCACCGCTGGTATGACTGCTGCCGGCATCGTGCTGCCCATGCTGGATGCCCTGGGCCTGTCTCCCTTGGCTGCTGTTCTGGCCATCGGCGCCGGCACCCTGATGTTTGACCACGTCAACAACTCCGGCTTCTGGGTCATGGGCCAGTTCTTCCACCTGGATACCAAGCAGTCCCTGAAGTACGTGACTCTCCCCAGCGTGGTGGCGTCCATCGTTTGCATCATCGCTATCGCCATCTTCAACGCACTGGGTCTGCTGGGATAATCACACCATTCCGCTTTCCCGCTTCCGGGGACGCTTCGTTTACCGGAGCGTCCCCGGCTTATTTTTTCCTACATCGCGCCGAAAAGAAGGAAGGAGTCCACATGGAAATCCGATTTGACAACAAGACCGCGCTCATTACCGGCGGAACCGCTGGAATCGGCCTGGCCTGTGCCGAACTGATGGGTTCCCTGGGTGCCAGGGTGGCCATCTGCGGTACAAATCCTGCAAAGCTGGAAAAGGCGGTGCAGGAGCTGAAGGAAAAGGGAATCGCCGTATTTGGTGAGACCTGCGACGTCTCCAACGCCAGCTCTTTGCAGTCCTTTGCGGCCAACGCTCAGGAGGCTCTGGGCCCCATGGACATCTGGGTGAGCAACGCGGGGATCTATCCCCAGTACAGCATCATTGACACGTCCGAGGAGCTGTGGGACAAGACGGTGGATACCAACATGAAGTCTGTCTACCTGGGCGCCCGGATCGCCTTTGAGGCCATGAAAGAGCGGGGCGGCGTAATGCTTCTGGCCTCCTCCTTTGCGGCGCTGTTCCCCTCTGTGGGCAGCGGGGTGTACGCTGCCACCAAATCGGCGGTCAGCTCCATGGTCAAGACCTTGGCCGCAGAACTGGCGCCCTATGGGATCCGGGTCAACGGCTATATCCCCGGCGTCATCAACACCGACATGAACCATGCGCTCATTGCGGAAAAGGGCGACCAGCTGCGGGGCGCCATTGCCATGCAGACCTTTGGCGAGGCCATCGACGTGGCCTGGGCCATGGCGTTTCTGGCCTCGGACTACGCCCGCTATATCACCGGCACCACGCTGGAGATCAGCGGCGGAAAGATGGGCGTACAAAACCCGGCCAAGGCGTGGCAGGACCGGGAGCGGCGGAAATAAAGAGCGGCATTTGCCGCCGAAAAAACGGCGGCAGAAGGGTGAGGGCCCTTCCGTCGCCGCTTTTTAGCAGGGAATGAGGATTACAGCACGGGTGTATAGGCGTAGCCAAAGGTGGTCCTGGAGATTTCAGCAGCTACCCGCTTGAGCTCCTCCACCAGCCCGTTTTTCAGCGCCAGCTGAATGCGGGAGGTCATACCGGAGACACTGATGGCGCAGCCGGTTTTTCCCGGAGCGGAAAAGACCGGCACTGCCACGCAGCTCAGGCCAATGGCGATCTCCTCCTTGTCCATGGCATAGCCGTTTTCCCGGACCCGGGCGATCTCCTCCCGCAGCTGCTCGGAGTTGGTGATGGTGTTGTAGGTCATGGTTTTCAGCTGGCTGGAGAGGACCTGCTCCTGCTCCTCCGGCGGCAGATAGGCCAGAATGCACTTGCCCACGCCGGTGCAGTGCAGGTCGTTCCGGGTGCCGATCTGGGTGCTGATGTAGATGGAACCGGTGGCTTCCACCTTGTCCACATAGATCACGCCGCCCTTTTGCCCTACCGCGCAGTGGACCGTCTCGCCGTATTTCCGGGAGATCTGCTCCAGATAGGGGTGTACGGACCGGATGATAATGTTCTGGACCTTCACCGCGTTGGAAAAGCTCAGCAGCTTCAGCCCCAGGACGTACTTCTGGTTCTCCTCATTTTGCTGGAGATAGCCTAAGTTCGTCAGGGTGTTGATGAGGCCGAAGGTGGTGCTTTTGTTCAGCCCCAGCGCTTCGGAGATCTCCTTCACGCTGCGCTCCGGCGAACCGCTTTCCTGGAACAGCTCCAGAATGGAAAAGGCCCGCTCCACAGATTGGATGTTTTTGGTTGTCGCCATAGTTCAAATCACCTGCCATTCTGCAATGCAGAATAAATTGTCAACTTCATTATAGAAGATGAAATCACATCTGTCAATAATAAGAAAAAAACATAATTGTTTTACATAGCTGATTCGCGTGCGATATTGACAAACGCAAAATGGCAAACTATAATAAATGTCGAAATACGGGTCAGCAATGCAGAATAAAATGGAGTCTCGAAATTTTCGTCGAGTGGGTTTGCTTTGGCGGACCCCACAAATAGATGAGGAGGAAAACCGAATGGAATTTCGTAGCAAGACGATTCTGGGAGAAGAGGACAGCGCCTTTGCCCGCTCTCTTTTCAAGTCCATGGGATATACCGACAGTGAGCTTAAAGAGGGAAAGCCCCTGATCGGTATTGCCAACACCTGGAACACCCTGGTGCCCGGCCATTTCAACCTGGATAAGGTGGCCGAGTACGTGAAGAACGGCATCTACGCCGCCGGCGGCACGCCGGTGGAGTTTGGCACCATTGCCGCCTGTGACGGCGTGGCTCAGGGCCACGAGGGTATGCACTACATCCTGCCCTCTCGTGAGATCATCTGCAACTCTGTGGAGATCATGGCTCAGGCGCACCGGCTGGACGGCCTGGTCCTGCTGGCCTCCTGCGACAAGATCGTGCCCGCCATGCTGATGGCCGCGGCCCGTCTGGACATCCCCTGCATCGTATGCGTGGGCGGTCCCATGCTGGGCGGCATTGAGTTTGACGGCCGTAAGTCCGACCTGACCTCTATCTCTGAGGCTCTGGGCATGGTGAAGTCCGGCAAGATCACCGAGTGCGAGTATGCGGCTCTGGAGAACACCGCTTGCCCCGGCTGCGGCTCCTGCTCCTTCCTGGGCACCGCCAACACCATGTGCTGCGTGTCTGAGGCCCTGGGCATGACCCTGCCCGGCGGCGCTCTGATCCCCGCGGCCTACGCAGCCCGTCTGCGTACCTCCTTTGAGTCCGGCCGGGCCATCGTGGAGCTGTGCAAGAAGGGCATCACCGCTCGGAAGATCATGACCAAGGAGGCCCTGCGCAACGCCATCAAGGTGACCATGGCCATCTGCGGTTCCACCAACGCGGTGCTGCATCTGGCTGCCATCGCCAACGAGGCGGAGCTGGATATGAACGTGGTGGAGGAGTTCGAGGAGCTCACCAAAGTCACGCCTCAGATCGCCAAGGTCAACCCCGCTGCCAAGCCCGAGATGGAGGCCTTCTATCGTGCCGGCGGCGTGCCCAAGGTGGAAGAGCGCCTGGGCGACCTGCTGGATACCTCTGTCATGACCGTCACCGGCAAGACTCTGGGCGAGAACCTGAAGGAGTACATCTATGAGTACCCCGAGGATCCCACCATCATCAAGACCGTGGAGGAGCCCTTCTCCAAGACCGGCGGTGTGGCCGTGCTCCACGGCAACCTGTGCCCCAACACCGGCATCAGCAAGCCCGGCGCCATCGATCCCGCCATGCACCACTTCGTGGGCAAGGCCAAGTGCTATAACAGTGAGGAGGAGGCCGAGGAGGCCATCCTGGGCGGCAAGATCGAGGCCGGCGACGTGGTGGTCATCCGCTACGAGGGCCCCAAGGGCGGCCCCGGCATGCGTGAGATGTTCAAGGCCATGAAGTACATGTACGGTGTGGGCCTGAGCAAGTCCGCCGCGCTGATTACCGACGGCCGTTTCTCCGGCACCAACAACGGCTGCTTCGTGGGCCACATCTCCCCGGAGGCTGCCGAGGGTGGTCCTCTGGCCATCGTGGAGGACGGCGACGAGATCCTCATCGATGTGGATGAGGGCCGTTTGGAGCTCCATGTGTCCGACGAGGAGATCGCCCGGCGCTATGAGAACCTGAAGATGCCTGAGAAGCACATCCCCAACGGCTATCTGCGGATGTATGCCAAGACTGCCGCATCTGCCGACCAGGGCGCCGTGATCAAAATGTAATCTCCCGCCTTCGGCGGATATGCAGCGTGTATTGCAAAGAATATTAGGAGGATCCCAATGTCTGAGAAAAAAATCATGAAAACCATGGACGGCAATGAGGCCTGCGCCACCGTTGCCTACCATTTCACGGACGTGGCCGGCATTTTCCCCATCACGCCCTCCTCTCCCATGAGTGAAAAGGTGGACGAGTGGGCCGCCAGTGGCCGCAAGAACATGTTCGGCCAGCCGGTGACGCTGGTGGAGATGCAGTCCGAGGGCGGCGCCTCCGGCGCCCTCCACGGCGCTGCCGAGGCCGGCGCCATGGCCACCACCTTCACCTCTTCCCAGGGCCTGCTGCTGATGATCCCCAACCTGTACATCATGGCCGGTCACCGGATGCCCGCGGTGTTCCACGTGGCCGCCCGCTCCGTGGCCCAGCACGCCAACAACATCTTCGGCGATCATCAGGACGTGATGAGCTGCCGTACCACCGGTGTCACCATGATGTCCACCGCCAGCGTCCAGGAGGTTATGGACCTGGCCGCTGTGGCCCATCTGACCACGGTCAAGACCCGGGTGCCCTTCATCCACTTCTTTGACGGCTTCCGCACCTCTCACGAGATCCAGAAGATCGAGATGATCGATCTGGACAAGGTGGCCGGCCTGATGGATATGGACGCTCTGGAGGCCTATCACCAGCTGGCCATGAACCCCGAGCACCCTGTTCAGCGTACCACCGTCCAGGGCCCCGATGTCTACTATCAGTCCCAGGAGGCCAACAACAGCGACTACGACGCCATCCCCGGCGTGGTGGAGGGCTACATGGCCAAGATCAATGAGATCACCGGCCGTGACTACCACATCTTTAATTATTACGGCGCCGAGGATGCTGAGCGCGTCATCGTCATGATGGGCTCTGCCTGCGAGGCCACCCGCGAAGTGGTGGACTACCTCAACGCCCGCGGCGAGAAGGTGGGCCTGCTCCAGATCCACCTGTTCCGCCCCTTCGATATGAAGTATTTCCTGGGCGCCATGCCCAAGACGGTGAAGAAGATCACCGCCATGGACCGCTCCAAGGAGCCCGGTGCCATCGCCGGCGCTGTCTATCTGGACGTTTGCGCCGCCTATGCCAATGACCCCAATGCCCCCACCATCTATGGCGGCCGCTATGGTCTGGCCTCCAAGGACGTGACCCCCGCTCAGATCAAGGCCGTCTTCGACAACATGGCCAAGGACGAGCCCAAGAAGCTCTTCACCATCGGCGTGGTGGACGATGTGACCCACCTGTCCCTGGATGTGCAGGAGCCTCTCATCACCGAGTCCGCTGACACCGTGTCCTGCAAGTTCTGGGGCCTGGGCAGCGACGGTACGGTGGGTGCCAACAAGAACTCCGCCAAGATCATCGGCGACCACGCCGGTATGTACACCCAGGCGTATTTCGAGTACGACTCCAAGAAGTCCTACGGCATCACCAAGTCCCACCTGCGTTTCTCCAAGAGCCCCATCCGCTCCACCTACCTCATCAAGGCGGCGGATTTCCTGGCCTGCCACTCCCAGTCCTACATCACCCGCTATGACATGATCCACGAGATCAAGGACGGCGGCACCTTCCTGCTCAACACCTCCTGGAACCAGGAGGAGCTGGAGGAGCACCTGCCCGGCGATGTGAAGAAGTACATTGCCGATCACAACGTCCAGTTCTACACTGTGGACGCCAACCGTCTGGCTCGTGAGCTGGGCCTGGGCAACCACGCCAACATGATCCTGCAGGCCGCTTTCTTCAAGCTCTCCAACGTTATGCCTGTGGAGGACGCTGTCCGCTACATGAAGGAGGCCGTGCAGAAGACCTACGCCAAGAAGGGCGAAAAGGTGGTCAACATGAACATGGCCGCCGTGGACGCCGGCATCAACAGCCCTGTGAAGGTTGAGGTGCCCGCCTCCTGGTCTCAGGCCAAGGATGAGCGCACGGTGGATGAGAACCTGCCCGATGTGGTCAAGAACATCGTGATCCCCTGCAACCGGCAGCGCGGCGATGATCTGCCCGTTTCCGCCTTCCTGGATCACCAGGACGGCACCTATCCTCTGGGTACCTCCAAATACGACAAGCGGGGCATTGCCGCCGCGCTGCCTCACTGGGATCCCAACAAGTGCCTGCAGTGCAACCAGTGCACCTTTGTTTGCCCCCATGCTGCTATCCGTGCCTACCTGGTAGACGAGGAGGAGGCCAAGGCCGCTCCCGCCAGCTTCACCATGGTGGATGCCAAGGGCGCCAAGGGCCTGAAGTACCGCCTGCAGGTCTCCACTCTGGACTGCACCGGCTGCGGCAGCTGCGCTGCCTCCTGCCTGGCCAAGGATAAGGCCCTGACCATGGAGCCCGCGGACGACACCATGTACGACGAGACCAACTGGAACTACGCCCTGTCCCTGAGCGATAAGCCCGGCGTATTTGACCGCAAGACCCTCAAGGGCAGCCAGTTCTATCAGCCCCTGGTGGAGTTCTCCGGCGCCTGCGCCGGCTGCGGCGAGACCCCCTATGCCAAGCTGCTCACCCAGCTCTACGGCGAGAAGACCTATTGGGTCAACGGCGTGGGCTGCTCCCTGGCCTGGGCTGGTGCCTTCCCCTCTCTGCCCTACACCAAGAACAAGGAGGGCCGCGGCCCCGCCTTCTACGGTACCCTGTTCGAGGATCAGGCGGAGAACGGCCTGGGCATGTGCCTGGCTGTGAAGCAGCGCCGCAACAACGTCAAGCTCCGCGTGGAGGAGCTGCGTCCCATGGTGGACGGCACCGAGATCGCTGCTGCCATCGACGCTTGGCTTGCTTCCTTTGATAATCTGGAGACCAACGACGCCGACAGCCGCGCCCTGGTGGCTGCGCTGGAGAAGGCGGAGCTCACCGGCGAGGCCAAGGCTCTGGCCGACGAGATCCTGCTGCACAAGGACCAGCTGTCCAAGAAGGTGGTCTGGCTCTTCGGCGGCGACGGCTGGGCCTACGATATCGGCTACGGCGGACTGGACCATGTCATCGCTTCCGGCGAGGATATCAACATCTTCGTGGTGGACACCGAGGTGTACTCCAACACCGGCGGCCAGTCCTCCAAGGCCACTCCTGTGGGCGCTTCCGCCAAGTTTGCCGACGGCGGCAAGCGCACTGCAAAGAAGGATCTGGGCCGTCTGATGATGACCTATCCCAACGTGTACGTGGCCTCCGTGGCCATGGGCGCCAACCCGGGCCAGCTGATGAAGGCTGTCACCGAGGCTGTGGACCACAAGGGCCCCTCCATCATCATCGCTTACGCACCCTGCATCAACCACGGCATCAAGGCCGGCATGAACAATGTCCAGGCTGAGATGAAGAAGGCGGTGGATTGCGGTCTGTGGCCCCTGTACCGCTACAACCCCGACAAGGCTGAGAAGCCCTTCTCCCTGGACTACAAGCAGCCCACGGTGCCCGTCAGCGAGTTCCTGAACGGCGAGGTCCGCTATGCCGGCCTGAAGATCAAGCATCCTGAGGCGGCCGAGGTGCTGTTTGCCGAGGCCCAGCGGGAGGCCGATGAGCGCTACAAGACCTACGTGCGTCTGGAAAAGAGCTACAACGAGCTCTAAGCCATTTTCGCAGGAACGGCGGAGCCTGCGGTCCTCTTAAAGAGGGGACCGCAGCCCCTGCCTCACCCCATATATCTCCCTTCTTTCTGAAAAATGCTCCGGGATACGGTCATCCCGGGGCATTTTTCCGTTTTCCACGCCGTGAGACTACAACCGGCGTGGATTTTTGCTGTTTTTAACATTTTTTTAACAGACTTGGATTTGTCCCTTGCGCAGGCAGGTGGATTGCCGCTATAATACCTATAATATTATCTGCGGGTTCAGCTGCCAGACACCTTATTTGCGGGGCATATGCCCCGCAATTTCGCAATGGCAGCAGGGAATAGGCGGCTGGCAAGGGCCGGCGCAGGAAAACAACTTCGCACCCGGTGTGGAAACACCAACGCAGGGAGAAGGTGGATGAGATCATGGGCACGCTTTCCAAGGTGAAAGACTTTTGGGCGCTGTTTGTGCGCCGGTGGAAGAATGCCTTTCCTACGATTCTATTTTATATTGTCCAGTTTTTGCTGGTGACAGAGCTGTTCGGAACGACCTATGCCATGGTGGTGTCCTGTTCCACTACCCTGTTTCAGGTGCGGCGGCGGGAGCCCAACGGGCCTGGCGACTATGTGCGGATCTGCCTGATGTCGCTTTTTTTGTGCCTGCTGGCCTTTGCGGCAGGGCAGAGCCTGTGGCTGTGTATCCTGCTCAACTTCGTGGTCCCCTTTTGGCTGGTGCTGTGGCGGAGCAGTCAGTTCACCCCAAAGGGGCACATCGGCTATGCCATGACTTTCGTGTTTTTGGAGCTGCGTCCGCCCACGCTGGAGCAGCTGCCCACCCAGCTGGCGGCGGTGGCCTTTTGCTGTGTGCTGCTGGTGATCGCCCTGGCCCTCTATGGCAGGCTCCGCCACATCTCTGCCGACCCTACGGGGCAGATCTCCCGCAGCCTGACCCGTCTTGCCCAGCTGCTGGACGACCTGGCCGGCGATGGGGACAGCAAGGCGGCGGGGAAGGAGCTCTATGAGCTGGCCCGCAGCTTTCACCGCATGGGCTATGACCGGCGCCGCCTGTTGCAGCTGCCGGACCAGCAAAAGCGGTTTTACCACCTTTTTGCTCTGCTGTTCCAGCGGGCGTCCTATCTGGTCACCGACGAGGAGGCCTGGCGGCAGGCCAGGGAGACCCCCGGCTTTGCCCGCACCATGCACACGCTGGCGGATTTGGTGCGGCAGCTGCAGGCGGCCCAGGAACCCCAGGAGTTCCAGCAGCTGTCCGCACAGATCCAAACCCTGCTCCAGCACACGGACCTGCCCCGGGGGCGTCTGCGGATCTTCTCCCGCAGTGTGCTGCACACCCTGCTGCTTTTGTGCCGGGAGCCTCTGCCTGGGCACCACAGTGTACATCTTTACCGCGTGCCCTGGTCCTCCGTATGGCAGAACCTGCGTCAGAGGCTATCGCCGGGCTGCTTTGAATTCCGGTTTGCCCTGCGGCTGTCGGTGGTCATGACCATCAGCTGCACCGTCAGCTACCTGTGGGAGTTTGAGCACACCTATTGGTTCCCCCTCCACGCCTATCTGCTGCTCCAGCCCAGCTATGAGGAGAGCGCCCACCGGATGGTGACCCGCCCTGTGGGCACGGCCATCGGCTGCCTTCTGGTCCACCTGGTGTATCCCTACTTGCCGGGCCTGCCGGGGGTGTTTTTGTTCTCCCTGGTGATGATCTCTTTGATGTACTGCTGCACACCCGGCACATGGGTCCAGCCCATCTTCTCCACGGCCTTTGCCCTGACCATGGCCACCCTCACCGTGCGGGAGACAGAGGCCATCTGGCTGCGGCTCTTTTATCTGGCCATGGCGGTGGCGCTGGTGCTGGTGGTCAACCGCTTTTTGCTGCCCAACCGGCGGGAGCCCCAGTTCCGCCGGAACCTCCAGGAGCTCTATCGGCTCCAGTCCACCTACTGGGCGGTGATCCGCCGCAGCTTACGCCAGCCGGTGGACCCGGCTTTATTTAGCGAGCTGCTGTCCCAGTTCCACATGGTCTATCACGAGGCGGCCCAGTATACCAACCAGCTGCCGCCGGAGCAGGCGGCTTTCCACCGAACCCGTCTGCTGGTGATGTGGGGCATGTTCTCCGAACTGGAGCAGACCGAGAGCCTCATCCAGACCGGCGCCGTGGCGCCGGAGGAGGTTCCTGCCATGGAGGCTCTGGCCCGGGAGCTGATGGCAGATCCAAATCTGAGTTGGCAGGAGGCGGTGGAAAAGTTCCTGCATGACTGCTGCTACGGCGAGCGCAACGGCATCGCCGTTTTGACCATCGAGGAGCAGCAGCTGATTTTCCGGCGCTTGTCGGAGGAGAGCTACTGCCTCTTCCGGGAGAAGCAGGCCCGGCTGTTCGGCGACCTTTTGGAGTGCTTTGGCATCCTGGCCACCACGGCGCGGGTCCAGCTCTTTACCAATCTGTGCCTGGCGGTCATGGTCATCCGCCGGGCCGTGCCCGACACCCTGCCTCTCTTTGTCCCGGAGGCAGCCGACGAAACGGCTGACTTTCAGATCCAGGGCATTGTGGCGTGTCTGGAAAAACTCCGGGAACAGGACACCCATTCCCGCTGACGGCGGGACAAGTCGATCCGTCCGAATGGTATGGCGCAGCCTGAGATTCAGACGGATCTCTTTTTAAGATAAATAAATATAAAATTAAAAAATGATCTTTATTTTACCAAAATAACAGGAAGAAAACCGTGTTCCATTCGGCGGCAGCGCCGGGAAGATAAAAACACTTTCTAGGAGGAAACAGTCATGGGTATTTTCAGCAAGTTTTTCAAGGGACCTGAGATCGATATGGAAAAGAGCGACGCAAATGCGAAGAAGATGCGGGCGCTGTTCAATCAGGTGGTGGAGAACGGGAAGGACTATCAGCTGATCTTCGGCTATACCGAGGACGTCAGCCGGTTCAACTACGGCTTTGTCCACGGCAGCAAGACCAAGATCGGCAATCTGATCGTGGGCTGGAACGAGGAGAGCCAGACCATCGTGGTGGTGCCCACGGTGCCCGACCTCTCCGGCTGCGGCGATCCCATCTATTACCGCCGCAGCGAGATCCTGAAGGCCTATCGGAACAAGTACCCTACCGACGCCTTCGTGATCTATCCCGATCGAAAGGGCTATATCGCCATCAATGCCTATGACTGGCTGGAGGATGAGAAGCTGTACGTCTATGTGTCCCAGGAGAAGGAGCTGGCGGCCTTCACCGATTTCTTCATGAACCGCTTTGCCACCAAGTGAGGTGCGGATGTCCCTGGGAGCTATTGGAGCGTTTTTGATCGTCCTGGTGGTAGTCTTTGCCTTTGGCAATCTCTGGTTCCACCTGGTGGAGTGGGTGCTGGGGCGGATCAAGGGCCTTTTCACCCGCCGCAAGGACCCGCCGGCCTGGCATCCCCTTCCCCCGGAGGAGCAGGACGACGATTTGTAAAAGAAAAAGCTGCCCCGTTCCCGTGCCTGGTAATCAGGCATGGGAATGGGGCTTTTTGTCCGGCTGCTTTGCCTAGGGCTTCAGTGTGTTGAATCTCTTTCCCGTAAAGAGCACGAAGACTGCAAAGGCGGCAAAGTCTGCCGCAAATCCTGTCAGCAATGTGCCTGCAGCTTTGAGCCGCAGAGGGGCCAGCGTCAAAAATAGAAAAGCTCTTCAAATTTTTTGTCCAGAGCCACACAGAGAATCAGCGCCAGCTTTGCCGTGGGATTGAACTGTCCCGTCTCGATGGAGCTGATGGTATTTCGGGACACTCCTACCAGTTCAGCCAGCTGGGCCTGGGACAGCTTTCGCTCTGTACGGGCTTCCTTCAGGTGGTTTTTCAGAACCAATTTTTCGTCCATGCTGTACCTCTTACTTAAGATGCCAGAAGCACAAACTTCAAAAAGAGCACTAGGTAGATAGCCGCTGCGGCAAAAAACAGCACTGCAAAGAGAATAGCAGTTTTAGTCCTGTTTTTCACCAGCTGGTAGAGAAAATTGGAGAGGCAGGTGACGCTCACCAGCAGTCCCATAGCATATTGGGTATTGTCATCCAGCGGGGTAAAGCGAGAGAGCAGGACCCACAAAAGCACCAGAATGGAGATGGAGAAATTTGCGCCCTGCAGTCCAATGTACCGTGTTCGCTCGTCAGAGAGGTCGTTTTCTTTGCGGCTTTTGGCCAAAATCTCGTCACGATCCATAGATAGTCCTCCTATATGTTTGCCAAGTTTTATTTGCAAACACAATATAGCACTGCCAAGTACACTTGTCGATAGCTATGCAAAGTTTTCTTTGCATAAGATGTTTTTAGACAGAGGCAGGAGGCTTTGCTATAATGCCGGTAAAAAGAAGAAAGCCGTCCCCCCGGGACGGCTTTCTCTTGTGGATGGGTGAAATGCAGTCAGTGCATCAGGGAGATCAGCACACCGGCGGTGGCGGTGGCCAGAATGGTGGTGCTGGTCAGTCCGGCAATCACCATTTTGGAGCCCAGCTGTTCGGTGAGGAAGATCCGCTCCACCGGGTCCTTGGTCAGATAGCCCACCACCTCCTGGGAGAGCATCAGGTTCAGGGGAAAGCCAATCATGACGTTGACGCCCAGGGCGATGCTCATGACCCGGGAAAAGCCCAGGGCACGGCCGATCAGCGGGGCAAAGAGCACGATGCTGCAGATCTCGCAGCCCAGCACCGCCGCCAGCATGGGCAGCACCTGCAACAGCTTTTCCGGCGTGGCGGCAGAGAAGCCGGAGAGGATGCTGGACATCATCAAAAAGTACAAAAAACCCTCGCTTTTGGTGTTGGCCAGCTCATCCCGGTCCAAAAATCCCACGGTGGCCAGCAGCACACCCAGAAAGATGCACAGGATGTACCGAGAGACACCGGTGAGCAACTCCAGCCGGGCGGCCGCCCAGGCGGCCGCGTAGAGCTTGCATAGGGCCAGATAGGTAGAGCCGCCCTTGGGTGACTTGGGCTTTTGGGAGGTGATGGGGACATCCTCGTCCATCTTCTGGGGATGGGCCAGGAGGGACCGGGCCTCCCGCCGGACGCCCCAGACCGCAATGGGACAGGCCACCAGGGCCTGAACGGACAAAATCAGCACGGAGAGCACCACGATGTGGTCATAGCCCAACTCTCTGGCCCGCTCCTGTACGATCATGGCCACGGCAGAGCCGCCGGGCAGACCCCCCACAGCCACATTGAGGCCAAAGATGCCGCCGATGACCAGAAAGAGCATGATAAGCTGACAGACAAAGGAGGCGGTGGCCAGTGCCACCACCCGCCAGTTGGCCCAGAGCTCCTTGATGCTCATGGATGCGCCCATGTGCAGAATCAAAAGAAGCATGGCTATGGAGGACAGGGCGCTGAGTCCGGCCCGCTGGAACAGGTCCGCAGGCACCAGCCCCGCCCAGCTGCAGCCTGTATATAAGAGACCGGCTACCAGGATAGAGGGCAGCATCCCCTTTCCCAGGGTGGAGAGAAAGTCGCCCAGGGCCAAAAACAGCAGCAGGGCCAGCCCACTCTGTATCACGTCAAATTCCAAAACGGTTTCCATGCACGGTCCTTTCTGCCAAAAAGCGGGGGATTTTTAAGGAGCCTGGCCGGAGAGGACCGGCGGCTCCTTTTTTGCGGGGTGCTCTCAGTATACCAGATATTTCCCTGGCTGGGAATGGGGAAAATGTTGCAAAAGGCGGAAATCCGGCGCATCCTGGAGAAAACGCCGGAGCTGGATGCTTTTTTGGCTTCCTGGGAGCTTAAGAAATCTTAAGAAAACATTTATGGAATCTGGGTAGTGCTATGATATACTGCTCCTCGCATTATACCGGCGTCTGAGGCCCCACGGACTGAGACAGGGAGGAGCAATCCATGAAGCAAAGTTCCCGAAAGTATATTCAGATCCGCCACTGGGACTACTGGTGGGAGGTCTATTCCTGCGGGAGGGACTGGGCTGGCCCTCAGGGGGCGGAATTCAGCCTGACAGATGATGAGGACGGGGAGGAGCTGTTTTTCCACTTCGATTTTTACAATCTCCCGGGACTTCGGGAGCTCCTGCGTCAGGGGGAGCTGATCCAGGCGGACGATTCCGAATACCCGGCCTTCCTCCGTCAGGCCCAGGAGCTGGAGCGGGGAGAGCGGGAGTATTTCATCGGTGGGCTGTACTACCGGCACTTTACGCCAAGCCTTGCTTTTTGCAACCAGCCCTTGATGCCGGAGCGCACGCTGCTGGATCTCCAGGCCCCTGTGGCTTCGCCCTATTACGCCGTCCTTTTCCTGGCGGAGGAGCGGCCTTTGACCCCGGAGGTTCTGACCGGCTGGATGACACAGCTTTCTTACCCGCTGTTCGGCCGGACGTTTTCCGCCGTCATGGCCCACCCGCCCACCAGGGCGGAGGCACTGGAGCAGTGGAAGCACCAGGCGGCAGATGAGATTTGACGCAGGAGGGAAATATGGAACCCAACTTTACGTTTCAATTTACAGCTCTGGACGCCCAGCATCTGCAGTCCCAGGTGCGATGGGCCCTGGAGAAGCGGACGGAGCTGCTCTCCCGTCAGAGGAATCCCCGAATGTGGGCGCTGACGGATAAACTCAACAGTGTGGAGAAGGTGCCCCAGGCGGTGAGAGAAAACCGGAGAAGGCGGCGGAGCTTTTTGGGCCTCTGGAACTGGCTGCTGGGGGCAGCCCTTTTGCCTCCCGGGCTTCTGGAGCCCCGGACGCTGCTTTTGCCGCTGCTGGTGGGGGCGGCCTGCTGGGGAAGCGGCGTGTGCGTCCTCTGGCGGAACAGGCGGCGGCTCCTGGGCGTTTTGAGCCTGGTGAAGGGGGGATTCCTCTGCATGGGCGTGCTGGGCAATTACGTCCGGTTGCATTCTCTTTTGGCACTGGGCATCATCGATGTGGCCGTCGGTGCCGCTGCGCTGCTGCTGAGGAAGCGACAAGATCCCTTCGACCGGGCGGCGGAGATGCTCCTGGCAAAGGGGACCGCACAGGAGGGACTTGCGGAGGTGCGCCTCACCTTTTCCCCGGAGGGCATGTACATCACCCAGGCGGGGGAGGAGCGCTCCAGGGTCCCATACACCGCCTTTGAGGTGGTGCTGGAGACCCAGGAGCTGCTTTTGCCGGTCTGTGAGGACACCATAACTATTTTGAAGAAGAGAGACCTGCTCACCGGGACTTTTCCCCAGCTGCAAGAGTTCCTTGCCGGACAGGTGCCCTATGTCACGATGTGAAAACCCGGGGGAGATGGCGGCTGCCATAAGGAACAGGCGGGCGCTGCCCACCACCGCTTTCCAATCCACAGGCACACCCACATGACAGTGATCTATCCTGGCTCAGCCTGAAAATAAAAAAGCGCAAAGCGGGCCCGCGGCAATATGCCGCGGGCCCGCTTCTCTTTGCTGGATGGAATGGGCTTTCAGAGGCGCTCTGACCGTTGGGCAAGACGGCGCTGCCTGCGGATACGCTCCCTCACCAACTGAACGAAGGCATCCGGGGCCTTGACCTCCAGGACGGGGCCAAAGGACAAAACCCGTATCAGCACCTCGGTCTCATCCTCCTGGTCGTAGCGGAGCCGGATCTGGTAGAGTTCCTCTGCCAGCTTCACCGTCTCTTTTTCAAAGTGGGAGAAATGCAGGAGGGCCCGTTCCAGTCCGTTGCGCTCGTCGTGGAGAAGCAGGACCAGCTCTTTCGAAGGCGCTGAAGGGAGAGCGTCCAACTGACAGTCGTGTTTCTCCAGCAGCTGGCAGGAATGGACACGAGCCATGTTGATGGTATGGCGCCGCTGGTTGCTCAGGGCCAGCAGCCGGAACTTGTCGTCCTTCTCCGAGTACTCCAGATGGCAGGGAATACAGGTGAGAGAGTGGTGCTGTCCGGTGCGTCCCTGAAACTGGATGTGGAGCTTTCGTTTTTCCCGGATGGCCCGCAGCACCGTGCGGAAACAGGCGATGTAGCCGGGGTCCTCGTAGGGATCTCCGTCTGCGTACTGGTCAAAGAGGACGAAGGTGTCCTGTGCGTACAAGGGTTCCACCTCTTCCAGACCGGAGGAATCCGGCGCAAACAGTGCCATGCGCGGATCGGACAGCAGCGCCTTCATCCACCTTCTCTGAAGGGTGGTCAGGGGCATAGTGGGCCTGTGGTGGAGGACGGTGTGGTACGATTCCTCCAGCAGCGGCCAGGCGCCCGACTTGAGAGCGGCAGGAATGGTGAGCCCGCTTTCGGCAAATGCCTTCTCCCGAACCAGTTCGGTCATGCGCTGCTCGGTCAGACAGCCGTCGGAGGCCTCGGCCAGGATGGCGGCCACAACGCTGAAATAGCTCCCGTAGATCTCACTGAACAGCATCGTCGTCACCTCCATACAGTGCATCCATGCGCCTGAGATCCTCATAGAATTGGTCCACAACAAATTGATTGCTGCATTGGAGTGAAACGATGCGTCCGATGAAGGTGCGCAGCCAGGGCAGCATCTCAAAGGCGTCGTAGACGTCGGCGCTAAATTTACACAGGTGTTCCCCCAGGCGCTCCACTGTGCCGTGGCGCTTCTCGCGCTCCAGCCGCTGCAGAATAAATTCTTCCCCGGGCTCCATGCGGATCGTCATCTCAATGTGTTCCAGCTCCAGCTCCACGCCGGTTGATACACCCCACAGATTCTGGTCAAACTTTCTTTGGTATTCCAGGTACCGGTCAAAATGGGGATCGGGATTTTTGGCAGCCACCTTTTTGATGGCGTCCAATCGGAGAAAGATCAGGTGCCCTTTGTGATAGTGGTAGCCCAGGAGGTACTGGCGGCCCGACTGCGTGCTGACATAGATCTTCAGCGGGCAGACGGTCCGCTGGTAGTCATGGCCGCTGCGCAGCCCTGTTACGGTGAGCTCCACGGAGCGCCGCCCATCCATGGCCTCCAGGAGCTCACAGAGAATCCCGCTGTCCAAAGCGTGGAGGATGTAGTGGTGCTTGAAGCGGAACGTATCCGAAGGTGCTGCCAGCTTGTCCATCAAAAAGGACCCCACAACGCCCAGCGGTGCTTCCTCCGAAAAGAAGGCCAGAGCATCGGCCCAGGTGTCCAGCTCCACTGCGTCCTGGTCCGTTCTTTGGTAGTAGACCCCGCGTCCTCTCTTCTGGGACGTCAGAAGGCCCAGCGACGTGTATTCCTTCAGCTTTTTTCGGACGGTGGACTCGTCCAGGGGGAAACGGATGTCAAAGTGGGAGAGGTACTCATCGTGGATACGGTCCACGATCTCCCCGGAGGAGAGCGCACCGCCGTCGGAGAGCAGGTCCAGGATGTAAAAGTGCAGCGTGATGTCCTTGTCTGTAAAGCTCTTGGCTTTGAACGCCTTGTAGAGAGGATTCCGGGAAATCCGTCTGCTGTCCACGGACAAAAACACATTTTTTCCGGAGGCATCCTGGTGGAAGGCCATGTAGTCGCCCAGCCAGCTCTCCACTCTGCGGCGTTCGTTGTCATAGCTGCGAGGGCTCTGGGTGTCATACTCGCCGCGGCTTTTGAAGCCATAGACATAGAACTCCCGCATATAATTGCGGATGCGCTCAAAATTCTTGATGAGTTCCCTGTATGCCACGGTTTCACCTCCTCAGTTATGGCCCATTCTACCATAGACTGCATCCGAAGAAAAGAATGGGACCGCGGCAATATGCGCAGGGCTGATGCCAAGTTCGCAACTTTTTTTCCGTGATTTTCCTGGGGAAGAGGGGTATGCTGAAACCACGAAAAGCGCAGACAGCAAAACAGAATTTTCTATATTACCAGCTAGACTGCTTCGGATATGAGCAATGCTCAGCCGAGGCAAACTCCACTGCGCTTTGTCAAAGGCACCAACAGCAAAAATAGAATCGTTCCTTACTTATATAGCTGCGGGCGTAAAGCCTGGCATTGTGGGCGCGAATCCCACTTCAGACGGTGCCTTGTTACTATGAGACCCATCCCCATGGGCAGCACAAAGCGGAAGGGACCGGCCGCATCTGCGGCGTTTTTCCCGGTGTGCCCAGTGAGGAGATCTCGGATATAGAGGAGGGAATGCCATGTTGAATTTTCTGAAAGAAGCGGTAAACAGGACCCATACCGAAAACGGCGCGGCTACATATTGCTCCACCCATTCGGCGTGCCTGGACCTTTTCGGGACGATTGGCGCTCTGCGCAGGGAGAGCGACGGGGAGATCGTCCACCGTTTCCTCCGCGCCTATGCGGAAGAGGCGGACCTTGCCATGAAGACCCTGTTCTTTGCCCGGGACATCCGGGGAGGTCTGGGGGAGAGACGGGTGTTCCGGGTTATCCTCAGATGGCTGGCTGCCAATGAACCCCAGTCGCTGGAGAAAAATATTCCGTACATTGCAGAGTATGGCCGCTATGACGACCTGCTGGCCCTGATGGGCACCGCCTGTGAGGGCAGCGTGCTGGCGCTGATCCGACAGCAGCTTGCCGATGACTGCGACGCCCTGGCAGCTGGAAAGGCGGTGTCTCTGCTGGCAAAGTGGCTGCCCTCTGTCAACGCGTCCAACCGGGATACCGTCCGGCAGGCAAAGCATCTGGCACGGGCCATGGGGATGAGCGATGCGCAGTATCGCAAAACCCTCAGTGCCCTGCGCGCAAGGCTTTGCCTCATCGAAAATCATCTGCGGGAAAGGGACTACACCTTCGACTATGCCAGACAGCCCTCCAAGGCCATGTTCAAGTACCGAAGAGCGTTTATGAGAAATGACGGTGACCGCTACCAGGTATTTATCCAGGATGTGGCAGAGGGAAGAGCGCAGCTCCACACCGGAGCCTTGACCCCCTATGAGATCATTCGCCCTCTCCTTGAGCGGGAGACGTTTTCCTGCCAGGAGCGGAAGGCCATCGATGCCACCTGGAAGGCCCAGGAGAACTTTGCCGGTGAGGAGAACGCCCTGGTGGTTGTGGACGGCTCCGGCTCCATGTATTTTGACGGAGACCCCCTCCCTGCGGCGGTGGCGCTGTCCCTGGGGATCTACTATGCCGAGCGCAATACCGGCGTGTTCCAAAACCACTTCATCACCTTCTCGAAAAATCCCCGCCTGGTGGAGATCAAGGGCAGGGACATCTGTGAAAAGGTGCGCTACTGCCGCCGGTTCAACGAGGTGGCCAACACCAACCTGCAGCGGGTATTCGAGCTGATCCTCAAAACCGCCGTGGAGCATCATGTGATGCAGCGGGAGATGCCCGCCAGACTCTACATCATCTCTGACATGGAGTTTGATGTCTGTACCGAGGACAGTTCGCTGACCAACTTTTCATATGCCCAGCGGCTCTATGCAAAGTTTGGCTATCAGCTGCCTGAGGTGGTGTTCTGGAACGTGGCCAGCCGGAACCGGCACCAGCCTGTGACGGTCAACGACAGGGGCGTTGCGCTGGTCTCCGGCTGTACGCCCCGGATTTTCTCCATGCTGACGGCGGGCGTCCTCTCGCCCTATGCCTTCATGATGGAGGTTTTGGGCTCGGAGCGCTACGCGCCCATTGCCGCGTAGCGGTAAAGAGAAACCAATAGAAGAAAAGGAGAAAAGCATATGGTGCTCGTTCAAGGAGCATATAATACCGCCGTCTGCTATACCCCCGAATTGGAGGAGGCGGCACAGCAGCAGATCCAGGCGGTGTGTGATCGGCCCGAATTTGCAGGCTGCAAGATCCGCATTATGCCGGATGTCCACGCGGGTAAGGGCTGCACCATTGGCACCACCATGACCATCCAGGACAAGATTGTTCCCGGCATGGTGGGAGTCGATATCGGCTGCGGCATGGAGACGGTTGCACTGGCGGAACGGGAGATTGATTTTGACCGCCTGGACGCGTTGATTCGTGAGGAAATCCCCTGTGGCCGCGAGATTCGGGATACGCCCCACGACCTGAATGGGGAGATCGATCTGACCCAGCTGCGCTGCGCCCGTCAGGTCAATCTCAGCCGCGCCATGCGCAGCATCGGGTCCCTGGGCGGGGGAAACCATTTTATCGAAATCGATCGCGCTGAGGATGGGCGGCTGTATCTGGTGGTCCACTCCGGCAGCCGGCATTTGGGCACCGAGGTGGCCAACTTCTACCAGGAGGAGGGCCGCCGGGCACTGTGGGGCGGCGCCCGCTATCAGATTCAGGAGGCGGTCCGCCGTCTGAAGGCAGAGGGGCGTTTCCAGGAGATTCAAACAACCATCCTGGCGCTGAAAAAGGAACGTGAGCTGAAGATCCCCAAGGATTTGGCCTATGTGGAGGGCAAGCTGTTTGAGGACTATCTCCACGACATGAAGCTGACCCAGCAGTTTGCCATGCTCAACCGCAAGGCCATAGTCGAGGTCATTATGAGAGGTATGGGCCTTACTGCCGTGGAGCTCTTTACCACCATCCACAACTACATCGATACAGACGCCATGATTCTGCGCAAGGGCTCCGTGTCCGCTGCGGCAGGGGAGAAGCTGCTGATTCCCATTAACATGCGGGACGGCAGTCTAATCTGCGTGGGGAAGGGAAACAAGGCGTGGAACTGTTCCGCTCCCCACGGGGCAGGCCGGCTGATGAGCCGGCGGGCAGCGCTTCAGGCCCTTTCCATGGAGCAGTTCCAGAGGGAGATGCAGGGAATCTACACCACCTGTGTGCTGCCGGATACCCTGGACGAATCTCCCATGGCCTACAAGAGCATGGATGAGATCGTGGCGCAGATCCAGCCCACCGCGGAAATCGTTGAACGCATCCGGCCTGTGTATAACTTTAAGGCGGCGGACTGAAAGGGGCCAGTGGAATTTGGAAGCGCCTCTACCCAATTTGCGCCCGCCCCATCGAACTAAGGCAGTGCGCCGTTGTGGATGGGAATTCCCGCCGTTTCCGCAGCTGCTCCGTTACCACATCTGACATATAGCCTCCAACGGGATTGAAAATAGGCGTGTGGGCGAAAAGCCCCGCATTCCCGTATGAGAGCTGACGCAGGGCCCGGAAGGCAGCTTGGCGGGTGCGCACTCCATTGAATTGCAGGAGCTTGCACAAGGGACTACCAAATCCCCATACGAATGTGGTATAATAGCTGCAAAGCAGCTTATTATACTAAGATTTTCATTGCTGCTTTTTTCGTCCTGACCACCTTTGAAATGGACTTAAAATCATGGAGCTTGTGATGAAACAGGAGACCCAGCGGTCCTCCGGGGCTGCCTGTGGATCTGAAAAAATGATTCTGTCTGAGGAGGCCACCACGTCTGCAAATGATGTGGCTTTCCCTTTTGCGGCCTTTTATGTCCTGCGCCAGTTTGCCTTTGCGGCAGCGTGACGCAGGACTTTTTTCTGCCGGAGGGTCAGAGAGAACAAAGAAAAGTGATCGAGGCACAGCTGTCAGCTGGGGCAGAGGGGACGCTTTTGGAGTTTCCCCTGTAAAAGGAAAGAGAGGAACAGAGCGATGGCAGATTCATGGAGTGGACTGCGAAAGCGGTTGGAGAATGAATTTTTATGCCCTAAATTGAGGGGGCGTGTGCAGTATTTTCTGACGCACTATCATGGCGCACCGGATGATTATGGAAGAATTGCAATCCGAGTGGATGGGAAAGAATGTTTAAGGGGAAACCCGTATGCCTATTATGAAAGGGGCTACGCCGCCATGGAAAATCGAATCAAGCATCAAAACAGCATTCCCCGGCGGGAATGGACGCCAAAAGGAACACTACACGAGGTGGAAAACTGCAAGGTTGAGGATTACGTCAAAAGTGTTGCAATCCATGACGGCGTCTTTGAAATCTACGATATTACGGACGCGATCAGAATCTATACGCAATCGCCGATCAGCGTCAGTCTGGAGCATGATAATCCCGTTGTAAGGCTGTTCGCCGTGCTTGACTATCGCGTGGGAAAGAGAACTCTGCTGAAGCTGGCGGACACGGTAGAATGTCAGCCCCAATGGCTGCAATTCTTCTATCATTTGAGACTGGAAGCGGAGGGCCTGGAAATCCCGCAAAAGAGAACCGTTTGTGGGACCTGAAGCCCTATGGACAGCGAAAACTGAGAGGAAACTATGATCGAAATCAAAGGAAAATACAGCGAGGCCAAGATTTTCACCGATGTGGCGGACAGTGCCTCCATTGCACAGGTCCAGGAGCTGTGCAATCAGGAATTCACAGTGGGCAGCCGGATTCGGCTGATGCCCGACATCCACGCTGGAAAGGGCTGCACCATCGGCACCACCATGACCATCACCGACAAGGCCGTGCCCAATCTGGTGGGGGTGGACATTGGCTGCGGCATGGAGACCACCCGCATCCGGGAGTCCAGATTGGAACTTCAAAAGCTGGACAAGCTGATCTATGAGAAGATTCCCTCCGGCTTCTCCATCCGGGACAAGGCCCATCGGTATCTCAGCCAGATCGACCTGAGCCAGCTGTGCTGCGCCCGCCATGTGGATCTGCTCCGGGCCGAGAAAAGCATCGGTACCCTGGGCGGCGGCAACCACTTCATCGAGGTGGACAAGGACGACGAGGGAAACCTCTATATCGTGGTCCACTCCGGCAGCCGGCACCTGGGAGTAGAGGTGGCCAGCTACTACCAGGAAACAGGGTATAAGGTCCTCAATCGGACCGATGACGCCTCTATCGAGGCGCTAGTGGCCCAGATGAAGGCGGAGGGCCGGGAGAAGGAGATTGCAAAAACCCTCAAGAAGCTGAAAAATCTCAAGCAGACCAATATCCCCAAGGCACTGGCCTATGTGTCCGGGGAGCTGTTGGAGCAATATCTCCACGACATGAAGATTGTCCAGCACTTCGCCATGCTCAACCGGCAGGCCATGATGGACGAGATTGTCAAGGGCATGAAGCTCCATGTGGAGGAGCAGTTTACCACCATCCACAACTATATCGACACCGACGCCATGATCCTGCGCAAGGGCGCTGTGTCCGCCCAGGCAGGCGAGCAGCTGCTGATTCCCATCAATATGCGGGACGGGAGTCTGCTCTGCGTGGGCAAGGGCAACGAGGACTGGAACTGCTCCGCACCCCACGGCGCCGGACGGCTCATGAGCCGGGCGGATGCCAAGCAGTCCTTCACCGTGTCCGAGTTCAAAAAGCAGATGGCGGAGGTCTACACCACCTCGGTGAGCAAGGCAACTTTGGACGAGTGCCCCATGGCCTACAAGGGGATGCAGGACATTCTGGACAACATCGGTCCCACGGCGGATGTGGTGAAGATCATCCGCCCCATCTACAACTTCAAGGCCGGCGACGAGGATTGAGGGAGCGGTGCCGCTACAAAGGATGATCCATTAGAGACCAAGCGAGGGGATGCTATTTATGGCATCCCCTCGCTTGGTTTGTACCACTATTACAAAAAAGACCAATACCTCCCGGCATAGGCTGCCAGAAAAGCGGTCTGCGTTTCAAGATGAATTCGTGCATGTCTCCGGGCATGTTTCCCTCTTCGGCGGCCCAAAAGGGGGGAGAATGTGCCGCAGAAAAATGTCCGGGAAAGAATGGGGGACGTTTCTGTGTAAAATCCCAATGGACATTTGCCGCATCTTTTGGCAGAATATAGCCTTGCGTGCGGTGCTCCGCAGAGAAAATAAAAGTTAAAATTCGTGATAAATGCCATTGCATCTACTATATCTTGTGTATTATAATGGATCGGCAACCGGATATATTGTGCGGCGTCTGCCGCGGAGATTATATATGGAGGGAACGCTCATGCAAGTCATCAAACGCAACGGAACAGAAGTTGTTTTCGACATTGAAAAGATCATTGCTGCCATCACCAAGGCCAACGGCAGCGTGGAGGAGAGCGCCCGCATGACGCCCATGCAGATTCGGCGCATCGCGGAATTCGTAGAGCTGAGCTGCCTGAAGATGAACCGCTCTCCCTCCGTGGAGGAGATCCAGGACCTGGTGGAGTACCAGATCATGGCCCATGGTGCCTACGAGGTGGCGAAAAACTATGTTACCTACCGCTATACCCGCTCTCTGGTCCGCCGCAGCAACACCACCGATGAGAAGATCCTCAGCCTCATCGAGTGCTGCAACGAGGAGGCTAAGCAGGAGAACTCCAACAAGAATCCGGTGGTCAACTCCACCCAGCGGGACTATATGGCCGGCGAGGTCTCCCGTGACCTGAGCGAGCGGCTGCTGCTGCCTCCGGACATCGTGGAGGCCCACAAGGAGGGCATCATCCACTTCCACGACTCCGACTACTATGCCCAGCACATGCACAACTGCGATCTGGTGAACCTGGAGGACATGCTGCAAAACGGCACCGTCATCACCGGCACCCTCATCGAGCGGCCCCACAGCTTCTCCACCGCTTGCAACATCGCCACCCAGATCATCGCCCAGGTGGCCTCCAACCAGTACGGCGGACAGTCCATCTCCCTGGCCCACCTGGCCCCCTTCGTGGACGTGAGCCGGAAGAAGATCCGCAAGATCGTGGAGCAGGAGATGGTGACCCTGGGCATCAATCCCGGCGAGGAGAAGATCTCCCAGCTGGTGGAGGACCGCCTGCGGGACGAGGTGCGCCGGGGCGTGCAGACCATCCAGTATCAGGTGCTGACGCTGCTGACCACCAATGGACAAGCCCCCTTTGTCACCGTGTTTATGTACCTGGGCGAGGCCAAGAGCGAGCAGGAGCGCAAGGACCTGGCCCTCATCATCGAAGAGACGCTGGAGCAGCGCTATCAGGGCGTGAAGAATGAGGACGGCGTGTGGATCACCCCCGCCTTCCCCAAGCTCATCTACGTGCTGGAGGAGGACAACATCCACGAGGACTCCCCCTACTACTACCTGACCAAGCTGGCCGCCAAGTGCACCGCCCGGCGGATGGTCCCCGACTATATCTCCGCCAAGAAAATGCAGGAGCTCAAGGGCGACGTGTACACCTGCATGGGCTGCCGCTCCTTCCTGACGCCGGACCGGTTCACCGATGCCGGTGTGGGCAATATCGCCAACGCGGGCAACTATGAGCCCGGCAAGCACAAGTACTATGGCCGGTTCAATCAGGGCGTGGTGACCATCAACCTGCCCGATGTGGCCCTTTCCTCCGGCGGCGATTATGAGAAGTTCTGGTCCATCTTTGACGAGCGGCTGGAGCTGTGCCATCGGGCGCTGATGTGCCGCCATGAGCGGCTCAAGGGCACGCCCTCCGATGTGGCCCCCATTTTGTGGCAGTACGGCGCCTGCGCCCGGCTGAAGAAGGGAGAGACCATTGATAAGCTCCTCTACCACGGTTACTCCACTATCTCTCTGGGTTATGCGGGCCTTTACGAGTGCGTCAAATATATGACCGGCAAGAGCCACACGGACCCGGAGGCCACGCCCTTTGCCCTCTCCATCATGCAGCATATGAACGACGCCTGCAAGAAGTGGAAGGAGGAGAGCGACATCGACTTCTCCCTCTACGGCACGCCTCTGGAGTCCACCACCTACAAGTTCGCCAAGTGCCTCCAGCGCCGCTTCGGCATTATTCCCGGCATCACCGACAAGGGCTATATCACCAACAGCTACCACGTCCACGTCACTGAGGAGATCAACGCCTTTGACAAGCTCAAGTTCGAGGCCCAGTTCCAGCACCTCTCTCCCGGCGGCGCCATCAGCTACGTGGAGGTACCGGATATGCAGAACAACCTGGAGGCGGTGCTCCAGGTGATGAAGTTCATCTACGACAACATCATCTACGCCGAGCTCAACACCAAGAGCGACTATTGCCAGGTGTGCGGCTGGGATGGCGAGATCCAGATCGTGGAGGAAAACGGCAAGCTGATCTGGAAGTGCCCCAAGTGCGGCAACACGGATCAGGACAAGATGAATGTGGCCCGGCGGACCTGCGGCTATATCGGGACCCAGTTCTGGAACCAGGGCCGCACCCAGGAGATCCGGGACCGGGTGCTGCACCTCTAAAAATGCTCCAGGGGGGACATTGCCTCCCTGGATGCGCAAGGTCTGCGCCGCTCAAGCGGCATAGACCTTGCGATACCCTCCTCGCCCGCTCACGGAGCGGGCGGCTGCCCGCCAGTGCAGGCAGGCAGCGGTGTGTCTGGCAGGCGCATGTCCTGCCGGACACGGATTTTCCCGAGGCATATCTCCTCGGGAAAACCCTTTTTGTGGGAGAAGAAGTCCGAACGTGGGACAAAATATGTGTGTCCTGCCCGGTATAGATTTGACTTGGATTTCGCCGCCGGCGGAATTTTGTGAGGGCTGCTATGTATTACGGAGAGATCAAAAACTGTGATATCGCCAACGGAGAGGGCGTACGTGTGACGCTGTTTGTCTCCGGGTGTACCAACCACTGTAAGAACTGCTTCCAGCCCCAGACCTGGGATTTTTCCTATGGGCAGCCCTTTACGGAGGAGACGGAGGAGCACCTTTTGCAGATGCTCGCTCCCAGCTATATCAACGGTCTGACACTGCTGGGGGGCGAGCCCTTTGAGCCGGAGAACCAGCGGTGTCTGGTGCCCTTTTTGCACCGGGTCCGGGCCGCCTATCCGGATAAGACCATCTGGAGCTTCAGCGGCTTTACCTACGAGGAGCTGACCACCGAGGGGACCCATCCCCGCTGCGAGGTGACGGATGAGATGCTCTCCCTTCTGGACGTGCTGGTGGACGGCCGGTTCGTGGAGGAGCTCAAGGACATCTCCCTGCGGTTCCGGGGCAGCTCTAACCAGCGGCTCATTGATCTGAACGCTACCAGGGCGGCAGGGGAGCTGCGCTTCCTGCCGGACCGGGAAAGAGGATAAAAGTAAGCCCGTGGACCACAGGGTCCACGGGCTTGTTTGCTGTGTGCCTTTCCACAATAAGTCTCCGGCTCTGCCGGACGATGCAATAAGCAGCAGCCAATGATACCGGTCCCATGTTGACCGTCTCCGCTTCCAAGCGTACAATAGAATCATCAAAAGGAGGCGAATCCCATGTCTGATACACCCTATTATACCGACCAGGTTCTCCGGGCCGCGGCCTGCTATTGGGAGGAAAAGGACGCAGACAACGTCAAATTGGAGAAGGCAGAGCTGCAAGCCAGGATCGAGGCGTATATTCTGGCCAACAATACCTGCGCCCTGGCCACGGGGACCGGGGACTATGTGCGCTGCACTCCCATTGAGTACAGCTACCACGACGGCTGCTTCTGGATGTTTTCCGAGGGCGGAAAAAAGTTTGTCGGCTTGGCAAAAAATCCCCAGGTCTGCCTTGCCATCTACGACACCTATGAGGGCTTCGGCAAGCTCCACGGGCTGCAGGTCATGGGCAGGGCGGAGCTGGTGGAACCCTTCAGTGAGCGCTATAACGCCCATGCGGCGTTCCAAAAGATTCCGCTGAGCGCTCTGCAAAAGCTCAGCAGTCCCATGCATCTGATCTGCGTGCACCCCACGCGTATGGACTGCCTGTTCTCCGATTTCAAGGAGCTGGGCTGTGCGCCCCGACAGACGCTCCTGCTGGATGAGGCGTAAAGAAGACCGGATGGACACCCCGAAACCGTGCGGATGTCCATCCGGCTTTTTTATGCTTTGAAACCTGGTTCAGCAGTTGCCCGTGTACACGTATGGAAGCCTTTCCCGGGCCACGTGGGCCAGGCGATAGACGGTCTCCACCGGCGTGGGCGGACGGTCGGTCATGTGATGGCGGGGGAAAAAGCGGGAGACGTGGAGCGGGATCTCCGGGCTCACCGAGGAGAGCCATCCGGACAGGGCCCGCATCTCCTCCTCGCTGTCATTTTCTCCCGGGACAATCAGTGTGGTGACCTCCACATGACAGTGCTCAGCGGCCAGGGTGATAGAGCGTTTGACCGTCTCCAGATCGCCGCCCAAAGTGCGGTACCAATCCTCTGTAAAGCCCTTCAGATCGATATTCACCGCATCTATGAGGGGCAGCAAAGCCTGCCAGGGACCCTCCTCTATGGTGCCGTTGGTCACCAGCACGTTGTGCATCCCGGCCTGGCGCACCAGCGCGGCGCAGTCCTGTACATACTCATAGCCCACCAGGGGCTCGTTGTAGGTGTAAGCCACGCCGATGTTGCCCTGACTGCGCAGGCGAAGGGCCTGACGCACCAGCGCTTCAGGCGGACAGTCCCGGGCGGGTATCTCCGCCCCTGCCGCGGCGATTTGAGCATTCTGGCAGAAGGGGCAGCGGAGATTACACCCAAAGCTGCCCACCGACAGCACCATGCTGCCGGGATGGAAGCGGCGCAGGGGCTTTTTCTCGATGGGGTCCAGGGCCAGTGCGGTCAGTTTGCCGTAGTTGAGGGGCACGATCCTGCCGTCCCGGTTGGCCCGGGCCTGGCACAGGCCTGTCTGCCCCTCCTTTAGCTGGCAGTGGTGGAAGCACAGTTCACATGGGATGCTCATAGATGACGCACCACCTGGAACCGCTGGAGCGTATAGGGCTCTCCGGCACGGATGCCGCCCTTTTGACGGGCAATGTCGATCTGCTGCTCCACCGTGTCCACACCGTCCAGGTCCGGCAGCAGCAGTCCCCGCCGGTGTCCGCAGCTGACGATGACGCCGTACTGCCGGGGGTCCAGCTGATCGGGCGAGTCCACCATCTCAGGCTGCCCCAATACATCCACGCTGTATTCCAGCTCCTCCAGTTCGTCGGCGCCTACCGTTGGGAAGCGCGGGTCCCGACTCCCGGCCGACACCGCGTTTTGCACGATCTCCCAGGCCACGTTTTCCTGGGTGGGCGCGATGGTCCCAATACAGCCCCGCAGCCGCCCGCTGATGTGCAGCGAAACAAAGGCCCCCGCCGCCTGTCCGGTCAGTTCCTGCGGCAGACCATCAGGCAGGGAGTTCAGCCGCCGGCCGGTGCGTACATAGGTCTCCAGCGACAGCCGGGCCAGACGCACCCAGGGGTCCTCTTTTGCCCGGCGCTCCGCCAGGCGGTCCCGCTGGGCCTGCCGGCAAGCGGTGGCAAAGCGGCGGGTTTCATCCCGGCCTGTGACCGGGAACAGCGCCACCGCATAGCCCACGCCGAAGGTGCCCTCGTGGCTCAAAAGACGGGGATCTACCGCCAGACCGTCCAGGGCACCTGCCATCATCTGGAAGGCGCGCAGACCGCACTCGGCAGCCCGCTCGCAGAGGGACGGGTCCATGGTGAGAAACTGCAAAAAGTCGCCGGAGGCCATGGGCTGCGTCACGGCTTCGTCGAACACCGGACCCTCCGGCGCAAAGCCGTAGGGACCGTCGGATTTGAGCTTGTGAGAGAGGTCGCCGCTGGCCACGAACACGGCCCGGCGTCCCAGAGCCTCCACAGCTTCGGCCACACATTGGCCCAGCCGGTAGTGGTCCAGCGGCGAAAAGCCGGACAGGCCCATCCGCACAATGGGGCAATCCACTCCAGCCTTGCGCAGAAAATAGAGGGGGATCAGGACGCCGTGGTCCAGCTGGGGGTCCCGCTGGCCCCGGGTGCCGGCCTTCAGACCGGCGGCCTGGGCCCGGCGCACGATCTCATCCCGCAGCGGGACATCGTAGCGCGCCTCTATATGCACCTGGGGCGCGCCGAAGGCGGACATAGAGCCCGCCGCGCTGCGGCCGGGGGAGATGTGGAAATAATCCCCATACAAAATGGTGTGGGGCGACGCCACGATCAGCACATCAGGCGCCCACCGGGCCACCTCTGCCGCCGCCTGGGCCATGGCGCGGCTGGTGGCGGCGATTTCCCGCTCCCGGCCCTTGCCCACCTCGGGCAGCAGCACCGGCGGGTGCGGGGTCAAGATTGCACCAAGCATCGGCATATCGGAACACTCCCTTCTTCTGTATCGCCGTAAAATAGTGATTTATAGTATGCGCTGCTTATAGAGAATCCGTCGTGTCCTCACTGTATCTCCACAGGATCGTGGGGAAAGGGATTGATCTCCAGGAGCTCCAGAAGCTCCTTTTGCAGCGCCGGTTCGCCCAGCCGCCCGCAGGCCTGGAGGATCTTCTCCTGGGGCCGGCTCGCATAGGCGCTGCAAAACAGCTGGAAGGCCAGGCGGTCATCTTCCTTCAACTGCTGAACCAACGCTGGCAGGACGTTTTCATCCATCAGAACATCGTACATCTCATAGCCCAGCAGCTGCCGGGCAGCCGCCGGGGTTTGAAGGTGCTCTTCCGCTGTGTCCAGCAACAGCTTGATCATCTGAACTGCGGTGTCAGGATCGCGCTCTCCGGTCTCCACCAGAAGGTCCATGGTGTCCATTTCTGACAGCTCCTCCGGCGTCCAGGGCTTCACGGCCTGCGGAAAGGCGGAGATCAGAAGGTCCCGGCAGGCCCACTCGTTTTCAGAGAAGTCCCACCGTTTCACCATGTCCTCCAGCGCTTTCCGGTCGAACACCTTTCCCTTCTTGTCCTCGGAATGGGAATCGTCGGTGACGGTGACAGTGATCTTCACCGGGATAGTGCTGTTTACTGCCCGGGCCAGCTTGGCCTTATCCGAACGGCTCAGGGAGGAGAGCTCTCCAAAATCACCGCACCAGCCGCACTCCCAGCGCTTTCCCCGAAGCATGACAGGACTGCCGCAGGAGGGGCATCGGATCGTTGCCATGTCTAGTCCCCCTTTCATAATGCTATTGTACAGGAGTCGGCGACCAGGGGACAAGGGGGAGGCTCCGAAAAATTGAAAAAAAGCGACTGCCGGCTCAGCTGGCAGTCGCTTTTGTGATGGGGAACGATGGGGAAATGGAAGGATGCTCAGTTCAGTTGACTATACACCTCGTCAGAGACAGCCTCCAGCCACTCGTTGGAGGTATCCTCGCCGGGCACCTCCAGGGCCAGATGGGAGAACCAGCTGTCCGCCGCGGCGCCGTGCCAGTGCTTCACGCCCGTGGGGATGTTGACCACGTCGCCGGGATGCAGCGCCTGGGCCTCCTTACCCCACTCCTGATACCAGCCCCGGCCGGCCACGCAGATGAGAATCTGCCCGCCGCCCTTGTGGGCGTGATGGACGTGCCAGTTGTTGCGGCAGCCTGGCTCAAAGGTCACGTTGTACACGCCCACCTGGCTGGTGGAGAGGGGCTGGAGATAGCTCCGTCCCACAAAGTACTGGGCAAAGGCGTCGTTGGGGGCGCCGATGGGGAACACCATTTCCTTTTGGTGCTGCCCTTTGCCGTCGTCTCCGGCGGTTTCGTCCGCCCAGACCTCCTTGGCCATGCGGAAGGCCGCCCAGGCCTTGGGCCAGCCGGCATAGAAGGCAGCGTGGGTCAGGATCTCCGCGATCTCCTGCTGGGTGATGCCGTTTTGCTTGGCGGTGGCCAGGTGGTATTGGAAGGAGCTGTCCACCAGGCCCTGGGACATGAGGGCCACCACCGTGACCAAAGACCGGTCCCGGAGGGAGAGTTTATCCTCCCGGCTCCAGACCTCACCGAACAACACATCGTCATTGAGCTGGGCAAATTTGGGGGCAAATTCCCCCAGGGATTCCCGGCCCGCTGTCTGTTTTACTGCCATATCATATACCTCCTATGCAAGAGAAAAGGTGACCGACACCGTGCCGTCCCCCAGCTTTTCCTGTAAGCCGGAGGGATCGTCGATCCTGGCAAGCCTGGTGAAATTCCAGGAATTGGTGCCGTAGTAAATGGTGATCTGATTGCCCTGGTAGAGGATTACGTCGCCGGGCTGGGTGGTGATCTGGGTGTCGTTTCGGGTCAGCGTGGTACCCAGCGCACCCACCTTTTCAAAGCCGCCGTAGTCTGCCATCTCCACGGTCAGCGGCCCCTGGGCAAGCAATTCCTGAAATTCCCGGGCGGAGCTGTTGTCCGCAAAGGTGGCCAGCAGCTCCTGGCCATTCACGGTGATTTTCAAAGCGGATTCCTCCTGACTGGGCTGGACTTGCGTGGATTGGGAGGGAGTGGTGGCCGAGGGCTGGGAGATCTCCGTTTGAGGTGTGTCGGAACTGCCCGGAACCTCACCCGAGACACAGGCGGACAGGCTGAGGGCTGCAAGAAGCAGGCAGAATACTCTCACCATGGGCAATCTTCTCCTCTTATTTCAAATAGGTCTGGAAGAACTGCTGGATCTTCTCGAAGGGGATGATATCCTTGCGGTCATAGAGGTCGGTGTGGACCGCGCCGGGGATCAGGAGCAGTTCCTTGTTGTCGGTGCAGGGGTTGCCCTTGACCATGTCCGCGAAGGCATCCTTGCTGAAGTAGCAGGAGTGGGCCTTGTCCCCGTGGATCACCAGCACGGCGCTGCGGATCTCGTTGGTGTAGCGCAGGATGGGCATATTGAGAAAGGACAGGGAGGAGGTCACGTTCCAGCCCTCGTTGGAGTTCAGGGACCGCTCGGTGTAGCCCCGCTCGGTCTTATAGTAGTCGTAGTAGTCCTTCACAAAGAAGGGGGCGTCCTCCGGCAGCGGGTCCACCACGCCGCCGGCCCGGGTATAGGTCCCGTTTTTATAGTCCTCGGTCCGCTGGGCGTTGAGGGCGCACCGCGTCCGATACCGGGCGTCGGCGTTGTCGTCGGCGTCAAAGTAGCCCCGGGCCGTGACCCGGGTCATGTCATACATGGTGGAGGCCACGGTGGCCTTGATGCGGGTGTCCATGGCGGCGGCGTTGAGGGCCATGCCGCCCCAGCCACAGATGCCCAGGATGCCCACCCGCTCCGGGTCGATGAAGTCCCGGGTGGAGAGGAAGTCCACCGCGGCGGAGAAGTCCTCGGTGTTGATGTCGGGGGAGGCCACGTTCCGGACCTCGCCGCCACTCTCCCCGGTGAAGGAGGGGTCGAAGGCCAGGGCGGCAAAGCCCCGGGCGGCCAGCTCCTCGGCGTACAGGCCGGAGCACTGCTCCTTCACGGCGCCGAAGGGGCCGGACACGGCCACGGCAGGGAGCTTCCCCTGGGCATCCTTGGGCAGATAGAGGTCGCCGCAGAGCTGGATGCCGTAGCGGTTGTGGAAGTGCACCTTTTCCCGCCTGACCGTGTCCCGCAGGGGGAAGGAATATCCGTTATACTTGGAATGCATCGATAAGATCCTCCTTATTGTCTGTTATCCGATGTTTTTGCCCATTTCATAGGCTTTTTGCAGGGCGCTGTGACCCTGGATCTCGCCCACGGCCGTCACGCCGCCAGCAAAGACCGTACCCGCCAGGCGGGCATTTTCAAAGCAGTCGATCCAGCCCTGCAGCCCGGTAATCGCGCCGTCCACTGTGTGCTCGTCCTCCTCTGCTGCGGCTGCCAGTAGGTAGATGTCCCGGAACTGATAGTCGGCGGGGAAGAGGGGATTGGCTCGGTCCAGCATGGTCTTCATCTGGCCGCACATCCCGTAGTAGTAGATGGGGGTGGCAAAGGCGATGACGTCCGCGGTGAGCATCTGCCGGGCGATGGTATCGGCGTCGTCGTGGATGACGCAGCGCTGGGTACTCTGGCAGGTGAGGCACCCTCTGCAAAAGCCGATGGTCTTGTCGTACAAGGTGACCTTTTCCACGTCGTTGCCGGCCTCCTGGGCGCCCTGGACAAAGGCATCTGCCAAGGTGTCCGAATTGCCGCCCTTCCGGGGACTGGTGGAGATGACCAGAACCTTTTTGCTCACTGTAATTCCTCCTCACTCAGGTGTCGAATGACTCTGGCGGGCACGCCGCCCACAATGGTGTTTTCCGGCACATCCCGGGTCACCACGGCGCCGGCGGCCACAATGGCGCCGTCCCCGATGGTCACGCCGGGCAAAATGGTGGCATTGGAGCCGATCCAGACGTTTTTCCCGATATGGATGGGGGCGGGGACCATGGTGCCCCGGCGGCTGGGGGACATGGCGTGATTCAGTGTGGCCAGCACCACGTTGTGGCCGATGAGAGTGCCATCCCCAATATAGATGCCGCCCTGATCCTGGAATTTGCAGCCCATGTTGATAAAGATGTTCTTCCCGATGTGGATGTTCTTTCCGCAATCGGTGTGGAAGGGCGGGAAGAGAGCAAAGCTCTCGTCCACCGGCTGTCCGATCAGCTGAGAGAAGAGCGCCCGCAGCTCCTCCGGGGCATGGTAGCTGCCGTTGATCTCCGCTGTGATCTTCAATGCCTCCTGGCTGGCGCCATGCATGAACAGGTGGGCCTCACTGCCGCCCTCCACAGGCTTTCCGCTGCTTAGGTGTTCCAAAAATGCTTCTAAATCCATTCTTATACTCCTAATCTGCTATTTTGTCGGTCCTATTTTAGCACCCTCTGTATGTAATAACAAATACCTATAAAGAATGTCTATCCATGCTTGAAAACTATGTCTGGCCTGGGCTATAATGAATGGGTCAGGAGGTGCTTTGGATGGAATTGAGAGTGCTGCAATACTTCCTTGCAGTGGCAAGGGAACAGAATATCTCCGCGGCGGCCCAGTCCCTGCATCTGACCCAGCCCACTCTCTCCCGGCAGCTGCGGGAGCTGGAGGAGGAGCTGGGCAAGCAGCTGATGATCCGGGGCAACCGGAAGATCACGCTTACCGAGGACGGCTTGCTGCTGCGGAAGCGGGCGGAGGAGATTTTGGACCTGGTGGGCCGGACGGAAAAGGAGATCGCCCAGTCCAATGAGACCGTCAGCGGGGATCTCTACATCGGCACCGGGGAGACCGACGGGGTGCGCCAAATCGCCAAAACCGCCCATCAGCTCCAGGAGAGCCATCCGGGCATCCGCTTCCATATCGTCAGCGGAGACGCTGTGGACGTGTGCGAACGCCTGGACAAGGGACTGCTGGATTTCGGAGTGCTCCTGGGCGACATGGATAAAACAAAGTATAACTTTCTGGAACTGCCCATGAAGGACACCTGGGGCGTTTTGATGCAGCGCAGCAGCCCTCTGGCGGAAAAGACCGCCATCTCGCCTCAGGACCTGTGGGATAAGCCCCTGATCCTGTCCCGGCAGGTGGACAACAAGGGCGGATTGTACCGCTGGCTCAGAAAGGAGCCCACGGAGCTCCACACCGTGGCCACCTATAACCTGATCTACAACGCCTCGCTGATGGTGGACGAGGGGATGGGCTATGCCTTCACGCTGGACAAACTGGTGAACACCACCGGCAGCAACCTCTGCTTCCGTCCCCTGAAACCGAAACTGGAGCTGGGGATGTATCTGGTGTGGAAAAAGTCTCAGATCTTCTCCAGGGCCATGGAGCTTTTCCTGGAGCGGATCCGGGAAAATCTGTCCCCGTCCCAGGAGGACGAGGCGTGAGCGGTTCATACCGGAAAGGAGAAGCACATGGAAGTCCATATTCCCGACCTGTTTGATTTGCAGAAGATCACCGACAGCGGCCAGTGCTTCCGGGTCGCTCCGCTGCCGGGAGGTACCTACCGCTTTATTACCGGAGACCAGGTGCTGTACATCCGAAAGACCGGGGAGGAAACCTACCAGGTGAGCTGCGGCCGGGACACTTGGGCGCACATCTGGAGCCCCTATTTTGATCTGGGCCGGAACTACCGGGCCCTCTCCGGAGCCATTCCGACGGAGGACACCTTCCTGGACCTGGCCGCCCGGGCCGGGGCCGGCATCCGCATTCTGCGCCAGGACCCCTGGGAGATGCTGGTGACCTTCATCATCTCCCAGCGCAAGAGCATCCCGGCCATCCGCGCCGTGGTGGAACTGCTCAGCGCCCGGTACGGCACCGAGCTCAAAACGCCCACCGAAATACTCCACACCTTTCCCACGGCCCGGCAGATGGAAAATGTGTGCCTGGAGGACTACATCGCCTGCAAGGCCGGATACCGGGCGCCCTACCTGTGCGACGCGGTGGAGCAGGTCCTGTCAGGCCGCCTGGACCTTGCCGGGATCGCAGACCTCCCCGACAACGAGCTGATCGCCGCCCTGGAGGGGATAAAGGGCGTGGGGGTGAAGGTAGCCAACTGCGTGGCCCTGTTTGCCTATGGCCGGACCGCCTGCGCTCCGGTGGATACCTGGATCAAGAAGATCATCCAACAGGAGTACCAGGGGAAAAATCCCTTTGACCGGTACGGAGACACCGCCGGGATTATGCAGCAGTATTTCTTCTATTACGCCCAAAATCACAAGGCAGAGACGGCCTGACGCCGTTTTAGAACATAAAAGGAGCCGGAGACCACAGGTCTCCGGCTCCTTTCCCTTTGCTCAGAGGTACAGCTCGCCCTCTTTCCGGTCGGAACAGCTCTTTTTCAGCGCCATATTCACTGCCGCCAGCAGTAGGGGACTGACCTTCCGGGCTGACTGGGGGCAGATGGACACGCACCGCATACAGAAGATGCACTTGCTCTTGTCGGTGCGCCTGGGGTCACTGGGGTCAATGGCCTGGACCGGGCACTTTTTGGCGCAGAGACCGCAGCTGGTGCAGCCCTTGGTGGACTTGGGCACCAATCCCGCGCCGCCGGCCTTTTTATAGGGCCGATTTCCAGGGATTTGAGGTGTGCCATCCTCTCCGGCGGACAGCTTCTCCCGGATTTTTGCGGCAAATTCCCAGAGCTGTTTGGCGTCCTCGGCGTCGGGTCGACCAGCGGCATAACGGTGGGCGATGGAGTGCTCCGCAATGGCCGCAGCGGCAGCCACCACCCGGAAGCCCGCCTTCCTGGCGGTGTCCTCCAATTCCACCAGGGTGTCCTCGTAGGCCCGGTTGCCATACACGCACAGGAGCACTGCCCGGGCATTGCCGCCCTGCACGGCGCGCAAGCGCTGCACGGCTGTGGCAGGCACCCGGCCGCCGTAGGAGGGCACGGCGATGACCGCCACGTCCTCGGAAGTGAGGGCCAGGGCAGAGCGGTCGACGGTGCTGTCCGTCAGATCCACCGCGACGGCTTTCCCGCCCAGGGTCTCTGTCAGCAGGTCGGCGGCCTTCTGAGTGCCGCCGGTGGGGCTGAAGGTGATCTCATAGAGTTTCATATCGGCATATCTCCTCACGAAATTTTTAGCATCGCTTTTCCGCACTTGTTTCGACCTGTAAGCTGCTGATGATACTTGCCTTTGGAGAAAAAGCGTTGTACAATGGCGTTGTAAGTTTTCATATTACATATGACATAGTTTACCATCAGCTAGTTGTAATGTCAAGAATTACACCTTGCGCCATACCCTATGGAAAGGAAGTGTATCCATGCAGTTGAGTATGAAATGCTCCGTGGCTGTTCACTGCCTAATATTTATCCATGAGGCCAGGGGAAGGGCCAAGGTGACCAGCAATCTGCTGGCCCAGAGCACCGGCGTCAACCCGGTGGTGATTCGGAACGTCCTCAGCGCGTTGAAGAAGGCGGGGCTCATCACTGTGCACCGGGGAACCGGCGGCGCGGAGCTGTGCCGGGCACCGGAGCAGATCACCCTGTACCAGATTTACAGTGCTTTGGAGCCGGAGGGGATCACCTGCCTCATCGGCATCCATCCCTGTGCGCACAGGCCCTGTCCCGTGGCCCGGAATATCCAAAGGGTGTTGGCGGGGCCCTATCATCAGATTGAGGACGCCATCCGGGAGACCATGGAGGGAATCACCCTGGCGTCCATGCTGAAGGAGTTCCACCGGCGCCTGGCGGAGGACCCATCCCAGGAGCAATAGAGAAGGGGGAAGGCGCTATTAGCGCCTTCCCCCTTATGATTGCGATGCGTCGATGAAAAACGATTCAATCTATGCCGCCGAAGGTCCCGGGAAGGTCTGCGCTTCGCCAGCCGCTGAGGAGACAGGGCTCTCGCTTTCAGATGGGCTTTCCTGAGAGGACGGGAAGCTGCTTTGGGTGCCCGTCTCTGGACACCCACATTCTAAAACAGTTCTTCTGCTATGTCTAATGCCTGCTTTCTCTTGATAAAAATGCCTATTAAACATTTTTAATGTGCTGATGAAAGGCCTCTACCGCCGGGGTCAGTGCCTGATCTTTTTTCCAGACCAGTACCGTCCCTGTTTCCATTTTGGGGGAAAGCGGGAGAAAGCGCAGATCGTCAAAGGCCATGTTTAAGTCAAAGCAAAGCGCAATCCCGACACCACAGCGCACCATGTTGGCTGCGTTCAAAATCAGGTTAAAGGTGGCCGCAATCTGCAATGTTTCCCAACGATCCCCAAACCAGCTGGCCAGCTCCTGCTGAACGGTTTCCCGGCCGCTGACCAATAGGGGGACCGTCTCCAGATCCTGAGGTGTGACTGCATCCAGTGCGGCCAACGGAGCATCCGCCCGCACCAGTACGCCCCAACGGTCTTTCTCCTTCATCCGGCAAAAGGCATATTTCCCCACATCCACAGGCTCCGTTAAAAGTCCCATGTCCAAAAGCCCCATATCCAATCGCTCCTTCACATCATCTGCGTTGGCGCTGAAGATGCGGAAGGTCACCTTTGGATAGCGCTCCCGGAAGGTGACAATGGCCTGAGAGAGGAAGGTCATGCTCCGGGTCTCTCCCGCGCCGATGGCGATTTCGCCCATAAGCGCCGTCTCTCGGGAGGAAAATTCCCGGGCTGTTTTATCCGCCAAATCCACCAATTCCTGGGCCCTGCGGCGCAGGAGCATCCCCTCATCTGTCAGGACGATGTGATAGCGGCTGCGATGAAACAGCTGAACCCCCAACTCTTCCTCCAGCTGCATCAGCTGTCGGGAGAGGGTTGGCTGGGTCAGATGCAGCAGGGCCGCAGCCTTGGTGATGTTCTCCTCCCGGGCCACCGCCAGGAAATATCGCAGAACCCGAAGTTCCATATGCCTGCCTCCTTTTTCTTCATCCTACCATGCCCGCATCCGTCTCGCAAGATAAAAATGCCTGTAAAGAATATTTGCAAATAGAAAATGAGCATTTTACATTTTTGAAAGGTGGCTCTACAATAAAGGCAAAACACAACACAAGGAGGTTATTTTATGAGCGCATTGGTCGCTTATTTTTCCGCCACTGGCACCACTGCAAAGGCGGCACAGGCACTGGCAGAGGCCGCCGGTGCGGATCTCTATGAGATCAAGCCCGCCGTTCCCTATACCAGCGCAGATCTCAACTGGATGGATAAGCGCTCCCGCAGCAGCGTGGAGATGAACGACAAGCGTTTCCGCCCGGCGCTGGCTGACGCCAACGCTCCAGTGGACGGTCACAATGTGGTCTTTCTGGGCTTTCCTATCTGGTGGTACACAGCTCCCACCATCGTCAATAGCTTTCTGGAGGCCTATGACTTCTCCGGCAAGACCATCGTGCTCTTTGCCACCTCCGGCGGCAGTGGACTGGGCCGGGCGGCATCCGACCTGCAGGGCAGTGCCCCCTGCGCCAAAATTGTGGACGGCCGGATGCTCAATGGCCGGCCCAGTGAGGCGGAGCTGAAGAAGTGGGTAGAAGGGCTGAAGCTGTGATGTAGAACACCCAGCTGGGCAATTCCGATCTCACGGTTTTCCGCATTTGCACGGGGTGCATGGGGTTTGGAGACGCCCGAAACGGTCAGCATTGGACCATCGACGAGGCCACTCCCGGGAGATCATCCAGCGGGGACTGGAGCTGGGGGGCGATTTCTTTGACACCGCCATCGCCTACCAGCGTGGCACCAGCCGACAGTATCTGGGCCGGGCCCTGCGAGACTTTGCCAAATGGGGGGAGATGGTGGGGACCAGCAAGCTCCACCACATGGAGGGCGCCGCCAAGGCGGTGGACCTCATTCTGACGGCGGAGGAGTGTGCTTATGTGGAGGAGCTTTACACGCCCCATCCCCTGGTGGGCGTCATGGCCCAGAATACGGCAGCAGCGGCAAAGGCGGACCACGTCTGGTCCGTGGGCAGCCAGAAGGTGTAAGACCGATATATATCCTGTCTGAAAAACAAAGGCTAGGGCAGGCTTTCCACGTGGAAAGCCTGCCCTAGCTGCGCTTATCCGGTCGTTGACCGCGGCCTGGTTG
This sequence comes from uncultured Oscillospiraceae bacterium, assembly GCA_902478785.1. Lineage (GTDB taxonomy): Bacteria > Bacillota > Clostridia > Oscillospirales > Oscillospiraceae > Oscillibacter. The sequence continues at coordinate 51,639 of CABSMJ010000010.1, read as the reverse complement.
ATACCCTTTTTCCCCTGTCGTACCGATCGCCAGAATGGGGCGGACAGTTGGTCTGGTCCCCAATCAGTCCCGAAAGTGGTCCTTTTTGTCCCGCAGGGTGGATGAGAGTTTCGCTCCCGCCCAAAACGAGAGCAGGGCGCTCAGAAGGCCCGGCTTGCGGGGAGGCGCTTCCGGGACCTCTGCATCATCATCGAATGCCCCGTCATATGCCGGAGGGTGGTACTTCTGGAAGATCTTTTTGCATACGCTCTCCGGCAGCTGGGGATAGAGAGACGCAATCTGATCCTCGGTGTAGGTTCCTGAGGCGGACAGCGCCATTTTTTCCAAGGTCTGCTTCGACAGCTCTGCATAGGACCACGCCTCCATCTCTCCGGCCGGAAATCGGATGCCCTGGGCCAGTGCCTTTTTCACTAGGACCTCCAGGGTCTTGCCGTCCAGATCATCATCCCTCAGCGTCGCCAGCTGCTCTGCGGAAAAGCAGCCGTCCGCGTGCAGGACCAGCTGACGAAGGGCCTCCTCATCCACGTCATCCGCCACGGCCATAACCGTGTCGGGAGGATATGCGCACTGGACGTTGTTCCGCAGAAGAATTTGAAGTGGCTCCTCGTCCAGACAGCAGGCAAGGTCCTGGAGCTGCTGAGGAGTAAGAGGACCCGTCACAGACCTGACAACGCGGCACAGAGTCTCCCGGTTGATGCTGTCACTCAGATCCGACAAATTGTCCGCGGTAAAATGCGCGCCGGCATCCAGCGCCTTTTTGACGAGTCGGCTGGCCGCTTTCTCATCAAAGAAGTCCGACGCCACCTCTGTAATCTCATCGGGGGGACCGTAGGACGTCAGATCAGAGATGTGCTTGATCTGCGTGCTGGTGGACCAGTCGCAGATTTTTTCGTAGTATTCATCCCAGGTGTATTTGTGCAAATCGATTCCCTCCCATCGTTCTCACACGGTATCTGGAATAGGCTGCCCGTGGGGGCTGCACTGGCGTTACAATGCCTCCATTCCCACCTCAGGGCGGTTGTCATCACTTGCTGCGGGCTGATTGGGGCGATAGCGGTTCCAGCCCCGGCCGTTCCAGGTCATATCAGGTCCCCAGCAGAGAATCGGAAGATCCAGCTCCAACCCTTGGCAGCTAAATTCAATCACCACCTGATGAAAGCTGCAACAGGATTTGGAACTCTGAGGTGGATCATTATACCAGGCGGCAATATCCACATTTCGGATGCTTGTAGCGGCATAACGATTGTCTACGCCGTAGCGCTGCATAAGACTGGAATTGGCCTTTGAGGAGACGACCATCCCATATCGCTTAGACAGCTGTCCCTCATAGCGTGTCTTACAATACTCCTGCGCTGCATCTAAATCCCGTGTTACCAGCATGGTATAGCCTGCGGCCTTTAGAGATGGCGAAAGAGCCTTGGCTTGGTCAATCTCACCGGCGATCAGAAGGTTCATAAAGGTGCTTGCATCCTGTGCCAAGTGATTCCGCAGAGAGACATTGAGGTCCAACTGGTCCCGGGCGTGGAAACGACAAAGGGAGGGACAGTGGGAAAAATCCTCCGCCAGCTTGGAGAGGGCAACCACCTCCCAGCCGGGGTGGGCACGGGCTAGGGCGGACACCCACTGGTCCATACCGGCAGACTCCCCCTTATAAATTTCCTGTCCCTCGCCCACCAGCACTAAAAGGACGCACCAGGCCAGGCGCTCCGCTGTAAGATGGATCATCAATTCTGCTTTTGAACAGCGGCTCCCGCCATTTGTTCCTGATTCCAGGCCCGCTGTCCTTCGTCAAAAACTATGATATTCTGGTGGAAATCTTGCGCTTGATAACGAACGAATTCGTCGATCTGCTTGTGAAGATCTTTGATAAAAACACTGCTTCCCAATGCAGAGGAGAGGACCTTCACCAGAGGACCATTTCCAGATAGGTAGACCGAGTGGACCTCTTGAGCCGATTCACAGGCTGCGTATACATATTGCAGGCCCAAGTAGGTCTTTCCTGCTCCCGGAACTCCGGTGACGAGGGCCAGCATGTGCTTGCCGTTTTCTCGGGCATAGGCTGCAATCCCGTTTAAGCACTGCAACGCCTCCGGTATTCCGGCGCTGTCCGCGGTGCGAATTGTTGGCAGGGCTTCATGGCGCATAATCATCCGCGCGGCATCTACAATTGTGGGGAGAGGCTCATACTTAGAACCCATCCAGGCAGCAACATCACACGGGGCGTCTCATGCGCAAGGGCAGAGAGCAAAGCCTCTTCCAAACAATCTCCGGAGCAGGCGATAACGTTTCCGCATCGCTGGGTGGTACGGTGCATCTGCGTGACCACCAGAAAGGGGAGTACTTTGCGCTCTCTCGATGCCAAGTGGTACTCCCGAATGTCGCGGGCATAGGCTGCTGCCTGGTTTACATCCGCCCGCAGGATGGTTCGCTTCCTTTTGAACTCTAAGATCACCACATACTCCTGGCTCAGAAGAATCACATCTGGACGTCGGCCGGCCTCATAGGGCAGCTCGTACTCGAATAGAATGGCCAGCTCAAGATGTGCCCTTTGAACTGCCGGAAGGCTGTGAGTGAGGACCTCATAGCAATCCCTCCATGCAACCACCTGGGCCTCGTGGAGCACGCGCTTGTGTGCGCTCTCACTGGCCTTCATTTGTGCCAACCAGCTTAAAAGTGTCCAGTGAAGCAGCAAAAACTACAACGCTGTGATTGGAGCAACACGAGCCTCCCCTCCCTCATTACAACATTTGGGCCGCTTTTCGCAGTTATAGGATGGCGCTCTAAGTCTTGCCTTCCCGCCAAATCGCAAAACGGCGCCGGCTGTAAAGAGTGACTGAAAACTTATTGCAGCACCTCCAGTAGCCGCTTAGAAATGAGGTAATCCGCAGGGAGCTGTTCGTGGGCCAGTAGGTTGGATAGGGGCACCCACTCCATTTGATCGTGAACTGTGAGCTGAATCTGCCCTTGATACCGATTCACTTGATAGGCGTAGAGATGGATGATCTTTGTATCGGCTGCAAATGTGCTCTCCGCCAACTTGGGGCCAATTTCCGCGTCGATGCAGAGCTCCTCAGATAACTCCCAATGTAGACACTGCTCTCCTGTTTCGCCGGGCTCGATCTTCCCACCGGGATACTCCCAGCCGCCGGCAGAGCTATGCCCTGGAGCTCTCCGCATCAAAAGGACCTGATTTCCCTTTACAAATACCGCTGCCGTAACTTCCATCTTGCACCCCTTGTATTCCATTTCCGTATCTAAGGTGTCATGTTTCTCATTGTAACATATTTCATCCTATTTTCAATCGATGGAGTCCAAAGCCATGCCGCGGGCTTTCCCGCGTGGACTTTTGCGGCAGGAAAAGAGGACGATGAAAAATCGCACCTTCCCCCATTGCGGGCGAAGGTGCGACGGTTTGCGAATAAGGGCCTGTCCATCTCCCTTTGTCCCTTATGGAAGCGGGGGAGAGCGTTACGCCTTGGACTGAACGTGGACAGGGAAGCCGTTGATCTCCACATCCTCATCGGCTGGAATCATGAGATATCTTTTGCCGTCGATGACGCGAACCTCCAGCATGTAGCTGCGCTCAGGAGCCACCGCGATGGTGGCGTCAGAGGTCTTTACCTCGAAATGACTGTGCTCAATTAGGTTGGAAGGCATAAGTACGGAGTGTTCTCCGAACCGGTCCGAGCACTGCTGCAAGAATGCAGAGGTCTTGTCCTCTTCAATGCCGCTGTCCTGCAAAATGGCGGCCACATCGTTGGCTGTCACGGACAGCGGCTCCGGGTCCCGGCTCTCCTTATGGGCGTCGATCTTTTCACGGAATCGGTCGTAAATCGTCTGCACCAATTCCAGGCTACATGCGTCGCTCAGAGATTCCGTCAGAGCGGATTGGAACGCCTCCTTTTGCTCTGCGGCGCACATGGGAGGTGTGGTGTGGAATAGACCGTCGATGACCTCCTGATGAAGAGCATCGGCCTTTCTGGTGTAAAACAGCGTGTTGTAGATATTCGCCGCCCGGTCATCGAACGCCGGGAACAGGAATCCCAACTCCGGCGCTGCAACCACCTGCCCAGAAAAGCTGTGGAACTCATTGTCCCCAGGGAAGAATCCCAGCTCCGGCTTTTGCGTCTTGACCGGACAGATGGAACAGACAAAGTAGGAGAACACTTCGTCAGAGGCATCTGCGTCCACCTCGTCGTCTTTGTTCCGATGGGGAACGTCATAGGCATCATAGGCCAGAAGAATCAGATAGTTGCTCTCCTCCATGTCCAGGGATTCGATGATCTTTTGATAGAATGTCTGCCGCAGCTCCCGGTCCTTCAGCGCGCTTGCGCGCAGATCCATCAAAAGCTTATGTTCCTCGCTATGCATCACCTGCTCTGTTGAAAAGACCACATCTACCAGGTTCTTGCCCAATTTGCCGGACAGGGCCTTTTTCAACAGGGCCAAATACTTCTCTGCGTCCTCCTGAGGGAGCAGGCCCAGAGACTCGTCAATATAGGATACAATCTCGCGGCTGCTGCCGTTGACATAGCAGCCATAGATCTTGGAAATTGCGCTGCGCTCCAGTCGGAATCGCCGCCGCAGCTCACTGACTTCCTTTTGATTCATGGGATTACCTCGCTCTACATTGAACTCCGTGGCACAGCCACAGCGTATCCTATCATAGCACACAAGCGCAGCTTTGTCATGGCTATGCTTTCTTCGTCTTTCGACCGGATTCGCCGCTCGCTGCCAGTGCGGCCTTGCTGCATGTATCGTTTCAGAAAATCGAAGCTCCGGTGTACGGTGCGCTGGGTGTCTGCCTAATTGGCCTTTGACAGACAAAGAAGCTGATTTGATCCGGGCTGTCGTATTGCTCTGACCTTGCATCCCGGCTATAATAGGAGTACTGATACACCGCTTTTTAGAGGGAGCATCGCTATGAAATTGATTCACCTCTCCGACCTGCATCTGGGCAAGCGGGTCAACGAATTTTCCATGCTGGAGGACCAGCAGTATATCCTCACCGAAATTCTTCAGATCATCGACCGGGAGGCCCCGGACGCCGTGCTCATCGCCGGGGATGTCTACGATAAGTCGGTGCCCTCCGCCGAGGCGGTGGGGCTGCTGGACGAGTTCCTGGTAGATCTGTCCCGGCGGGAGCTCCAGGTCTTTGTCATCAGCGGCAACCACGACTCACCGGAGCGCATGGCCTTCGGCGGGCGGCTCATGGAGCGCAGCGGCGTGCACCTGGCCCCTGTGTATGATGGCAAGGTGAGGCCTTTTGCGCTCTCCGATGAATACGGACTGGTGAAGGTCTACCTGCTGCCCTTTGTGAAGCCCTCTCATGTCCGACGGTGCTTTCCAGACCGGGAGATCGCCAGCTATACGGACGCGCTGTCTGTGGCCATCGAGGCCATGGAGGTGGACGAGGCGGAGCGGAATGTCCTGGTGACCCACCAGTTCGTCACCGGCGCCGCCCGGTGCGATTCAGAGGAGATCTCCGTAGGGGGGACGGACAATGTGGACGCCGCCGTCTTTGCTCCCTTTGACTATGTGGCCCTGGGCCACATCCACGGTCCCCAGCAGGTGGGCCGGGAGACGGTGCGCTACTGCGGCACTCCGCTGAAATACTCCTTCTCCGAGGCGGGACAGCAAAAGTCGGTCACTGTGGTGGAGCTGGGGGAGAAGGGGAGCGTGGCCGTCCGCATGGTGCCGCTCACCCCCCTGCGGGACCTGGCGGAGCTGCGGGGCACCTACCAGGAGCTGACCTTCCGGGGCTTTTACGAGGGGACGAGCTACCAGAGGGACTATGTCCACATCACCCTTACCGACGAGGAGGACATCCCCGACGCGGTGAGCAAGCTGCGGATCATCTACCCCAATTTGATGAAGCTGGACTATGACAACAAGCGCACCCGGGCAGGCATTGTGCTGGAAGGTGCGGAGGATGCACAGCGCAGATCCCCTCTGGAGCTGCTGGAGGAATTTTACGAAAAGCAAAACGGTCAGCCCATGGGCCAGGAGCAGCGGAGCTTTGCCCGGGCGTGGATGGAACGGATCTGGGAGGAGGATGAGGCATGAGACCGCTGAAACTGACGGTATCCGCCTTCGGCCCCTATGCGGGCAGGGTGGTCATGGATTTGGAGCAGCTGGGGCAGCAGGGGCTCTACCTCATCACCGGAGACACCGGCGCCGGCAAGACCACCATCTTTGACGCCATCACCTACGCCCTCTACGGGGAACCCAGCGGCGACAACCGGGACCCGTCCATGTTCCGCTCCAAGTACGCCCGGCCGGAGACCCCCACGGAGGTGGAGCTGGTCTTTTCCTACGGCGGAAAGACCTATACGGTCCGCCGAAACCCGGAATATGAACGGCCGGCCAAAAAGGGCGGCGGCACCACCATCCAGAAGGCGGACGCAGAGCTGACCCTCCCCGACGGCCGCCTGGTGACCAAGGCCCGGGAGGTGAACCGGGAGATCATCGGGATCATCGGCCTCAACCGCAGCCAGTTTTCCCAGATCGCCATGATCGCCCAGGGGGATTTCCTCAAGCTGCTGCTGGCGGACACCAAGAGCCGCCAGGAGATCTTCCGGGAGATCTTCAAGACCCGGTACTACATGGTGTTCCAGGAGAAGATGAAGAGCGAGTCCGGCAAGCTCCAGAGGGACTGTGAGGCCGCCCGGGCCAGTGTGCAGCAGTACATCGGCGGCGTCCTCTGTCAGGAGGATGACCCCTTAAAGCCCCGGCTGGAGAAGGCCCAGGCGGGGGAGCTGCCCTTCCAGGAGACCGTGGAGCTGGTGGAGCAGCTGATCGCCCGGGACCGGGCGGAGGAGGCGGAGCAGCAAAAGACGCTGGACCGCCTGACGGAGGAGCTCAAAGAGACCTCTGCGCTGCTGGGCAAGGCAGAGGAGGCTCAAAAGACCCGGGAAAAGCTGGCACTGGCCGGCGAGGAGCGGGAGGAGCTGCTGCCTCGGGTGGAGGCCGCCCGGAGGACCCTGGAGGCGGAACAGGAAAAAGCGCCTCGGCAGGAACAGCTGAACAGAGAGTTGGGCGCCCTGGAGGCGGAGCTGCCCCGGTATCAGGAGCTCAAGGAAAGTGAGGCTTCCCTCGCTGCTCTGGCAGAGCACATCACGGAGCTGGAGGAGAAAAAGCAGCAGCAGGCAGAGGAGCAGCAGGCCAAGGCCCAGGCATTGGACGCCTGGAAGCAGGAGCTGGGTGCGTTGGCGCCTGTGGAGGCGGAGCGGGAACGGCTGGAGCGGGAAAAGAGCCAGGCGGAGGGCCGCAGGACCGCCCTGGAATCCCTGGAGGCCCAGGTGGAACAGTGGCAGGAGTGTCTAAAGAAGATCCAGGCGGGACAGAGCCGGCGGCAGGCCCTGGACGAGCAGAAGGCGGCTCTCGGGGCGGAGCTGCTTAAAAAGCAGGCGCGTTTGCAGGCTGACCGGGAGACGTTTCAGGCGACCCAGTCTCTGCCGGAGGAGAAGCAGGAACTCCTGCACCGCCAGGAGAGGGCTCGGGAGAAGGAACTTGCCCTGACGGGACTTGTGTCGGCGCTGGATGACTGCGCCAGGGAGCAGGCATCCTTGAAAGCCATGCAGGAGGCCTATGAGCAGGCCAGAGGGCAGTCGGAGCAGATGGAGGACGATTACCGCCGGAAAAACAGGGCCTTTTTGGACGAACAGGCGGGGCTGCTGGCCCAATCTCTGACGGAGGGGCAGCCCTGTCCTGTGTGCGGTGCGCTCCATCACCCGGCTCCTGCCCAGTTGTCCGGGAACGCGCCCACGGAGGCGGAGCTGGAAGCGGCCAAGGAGGCCTGGGAGACGGCCCAGCAGGCGGCCCAGGAGAAGAGCCTGACCGCGGGGAAGCAGCGGGCTGCCCTGGAGGAGCGGCAGCGCCAGCTGCTCCGGAACATGGCGGAGTATGTGGAGGCCCCCGCCCTGGATACGGCCCGACAGCAGCTTACCGCTTGCCAGTGGGAGGTGGAAAAGGAGCTGGCGCAGCTCCACGGGGCCCTATTGGACCTGGAGGCCCAGCTGACCCACCGGGCAAAGCTGGAGCAGGAGATCGGGAAACAGGAGGAGATATTGGCCGAGTTGACCCGGCGGCAGGAACAGATGCAGGAGGACATGACCCAGGCAGAGGTGGCACAGAGCGCCCTGGGCGGCCAGCGGGAGCAGTTGGAGGAGACGCTGCGCCGGGACATGGGGGCCCATTTGGACTCCTGTGCGTTGGAAGAAGCTCCTGCCGCTATCGCCCAGACGCTGGCAAAGACCCGGGATGAGCTCGCCCAGCTGGCCCAGCAGGAGCAGGTCCTCCAGGGGAAAGTGCAGCGGAAGCAGGAGTTGGACCGGCAAATCCCTCTGGAGGAGCAGGCCCTGCGGGCGTTGGTGGAATCGGCTGTCAAGCTGCGGGAGGAGCTGGCAGGCACCCAGAGCCGCAAGGAGGAGATGGCAGGGCAGATCCAGACCCTGCGGGATCGGCTCTCCTTCCCGGATCTGGATGCTGCCCGGCAGAAAATAGATGCCCTGCGGGCAGAGCAGCAGGGGCTTGCCCGGGCGCTGCTGGAGGCCCGGGAGACCGCTGCCGCCCGTCAGGGGGAGCTGACTGCCGTCGATGCCGCCATGGGGGAGCTCCAGGTGCTGCTGGAGCAGACCCAGGAGGTGGATGTAGAGGCCCAGCAGTTGCGCAGTCAGGAGCTGACCCGACAGCGCGCAGAGGCAAGTGAGGCCCAAAAGGCGGTCCATGCCCGCCTTGTCACCAACGAGACCGCCCTGGGGAATATGCAGGAGCGGGCAGCGGATCTGGAGAAGCTGGAGGAACGGTATAGATGGATGCGGACTTTGTCCAATACGGTCAACGGCAACCTCACCGGCAAGGAGAAGATCGCCCTGGAGACCTACATCCAGATGACCTTCTTTGACTGCATCCTGAAGCGGGCCAATCTCCGGCTGCTGGTCATGTCCGGCGGGCAGTATGAGCTCAAGCGCCGCCGGGAGGCAGAGAACAACCGCAGCCAAAGCGGTTTGGAGCTGGATGTCATCGACCATTACAACGGCTCGGAGCGCAGCGTCAAGACCCTTTCCGGCGGTGAATCTTTCAAGGCGTCGCTGTCGCTGGCCCTGGGCCTCTCCGATGAGGTCCAGTCTGCTGCCGGCGGGATTCGGCTGGACACCATGTTTGTGGACGAGGGCTTCGGCTCTTTGGACGAGGAGTCGCTTGCGCAGGCCCTGCGGGCGCTCACCGGCCTGACGGAGGGCAGCCGCTTGGTGGGTATCATCTCCCATGTGGCGGAGCTGAAGGAGAAGATCGACAAGCAGATCGTGGTCACCAAAGAAAAAACCGGCGGCAGCCGGGTGGAGATCGTGGTGTAACGGCCCGCACCTGTTGAAAAGCGTACTCTTTCCTATGAAAGGAGCAGTTTCCACGCGTTTTTGCGGGAGCCTGCTCCTTTTTCCGCGCCTTTGGAGAACCTTGACGCTGCGGGACATGAGGTATAAAATGAAGAAAAACAAGGAGGGATATCCCATGGAAGAAGTCTACAAATTCTTGAAAACCTGCGGCACCTATTACTTGGCTACCATGGATGGAGACCAGCCCCGGGTGCGCCCCTTCGGCACCATCGACATGTATAATGGGCAGCTTACCATTCAGACCGGCAAGAAGAAAGATGTGGCGCAGCAGATGCTGACAAATCCCAAGGTGGAGATCTGCGCCTTTGACGGCAGTCATTGGCTGCGGGTGACGGCCAAGGCGGTCGAGGTTCCCGAAATTGCCGCCCAGGAGCATATGCTCAATGAGTATCCCAATCTCCGGGGCGCCTACACTCCCGGCGACGGCAACACCGCAGTTTTTGCTCTGACGGAGGCCACCGCCACTTTTTCCTCCTTCACCGAGCCCAGCCGCACTGTGACCTTCTGAGCTTCCCAAAGCATCAAAACGGCATTGCATGTTGCGGTGCCGTTTTTTTCATGCCCTTCGAGGGGACAAGCCCACGGTTGTCAGCTGAGAGAGGGTATGGTATTATGAACCCATTAAATTGCTGGAGGCGTTCCCATGCCCCTTCGCATTGTGCGAAATGATATTACTGCTATGAAGGTGAACGCCATTGCAGCTTACATCGACGATCACTATGTGGATGTACACACAGCTCCCCAGGAGAAGCAGCGCCGCCGGGCTATGAGCTTCCAAGCCGTGCCTGCGGTTCCCATGGAGGAGGAACTGCGGGCTCCTGCACCCTGCGGGGCGGCGCCCGGAAGTCTGAACGAGGCCCTGTTCGCTTTTGACCAGAGCCTGCTGGGAGGTTGATGTCATGCCCCATACCGATGTGATGCAGATGCCTTTTGCCAAACTCTATCCGCTCCTGGTGAATAAGGCGGAGAAAAAGGGACGTACCCGGCAGGAGGTGGATCAGGTTACCACTTGGCTTACCGGATACAGCGCCGAGGATATCGCTCGGCTGGAGCAGTCCAGTATCAGTTATGGGGATTTCTTCCGAAATGCCCCTGCTATGCACCCTAACCGTACTCTGATTACCGGCAGAATCTGTGGTGTCCGGGTGGAGGAGATCGAAGACCCGCTGATGCGGGAGATCCGATATCTGGACAAGCTGGTGGACGAGTTGGCCAGGGGAAAATCCATAGAACAGATTTTGCGAAAGTAGGAAACGCTTTTTGAAAAAGAACATTATACATAAATGCGCGCTCATTTCAGCCGCGATTGGCTTAATTATCATTTTCGTCGTTCTTTTGTCAGGGGCGGCGTATCCCGATATGCTTTTTCGCATCGGTGCGCCTCTGGGCCTTGCTTTTGTTTTTGCAAGTGTCATATTGCAGTTCATCAGTTGGCTATGGGAGATCCATAACGGAATAAAAAGCAAGCAATACCTTTGGACCATTATCATCGTGGTTCTCGGATTGTTTGTAATTGTCCGAACGCTGCTCCGCATCCGATAGACGATATAGATGTGCAATCCGGCTGAGCAAACTGGTCGCCTGACGGGCGACCAATGAAACGAAAACGCCCTCTATGCTGTGCTTGCAAGCCAAACAACACAGAATAGGGGGAGTTTGTTATGAAAAAGAATCTGACTGAACTGGTATTCATCCTGGACCGTAGCGGCTCTATGCAGGGACTGGAGAGCAACACCATCGGTGGCTTCAATGCCATGCTGGAAAAGCAGAAGAGGGAACCCGGTGAGGCCTTTGTCTCTACCATTCTCTTCGACGACTGGACCGAGGCGCTCCATGATCGGGTAAAGGCAAGCGAGGTCAAACCGATCACCGCTCAGGAATACTATGTCCGGGGCTGCACCGCGCTGCTGGATGCCATCGGCGGAGCCATCCACCACATCGGAAACATCTACAAGTATGCCTGGCCTGAGAATGTGTCGGAGCATACCCTTTGTGTCATCACCACCGATGGCATGGAAAATGCCAGCCGCCGCTACTCGGCCCAGCGGGTCAAGGAGATGATCCGGCGTCAGAAGGAAACATACGGCTGGGAGTTCCTCTTTCTGGGCGCCAACATCGACGCAGTGGAGACGGCGGGCCATCTGGGCATCTCCCCGGACCGGGCGGTGAATTACCGCTGCGACAGTCAGGGAACTCGCCTCAACTACGAAGTGGTGGGCCATGCCGTGGCCGCCGTCCGGTACAGCCCCCGCTGGATGAGCACTGGAAGGACGCCATCGAGGAGGACTTCCGAAACCGGAAGAAGGGATAACAAAGAGACCGCCCGGAGTTCCGGGCGGTCTCTTTATCAGCTCAGGTCTTGGGGTGTTACGGCCAAGGGTGTGGACTCCGGGGCCATAGTCGGGAGTTACTATGCGCTGATTTCTACCCCGCAGGGTAAAGCCTCGGTCTCCTCCCATTTCCGCAGGACAGCCAATTGTTCAGGCGTGTGGAACCAGTGCTCTCCGTCCTCCATTACGGTAAGCTTGGCATTGTGCTGCCGGACAAATCCGTCAATCGTCTGGAGGGAAGTCATGTTGTCCTGGCTGCCGTAGAGGATGCGGATGGGGCAGGTCCAGCTGTGGACCGAATGCTCCCGTACCCAGCACAGGTACTTCCAGGACAGCGTCTGGCCGAAAGCGGTGGCGATCTCACCTTGCGCTTGCAGCTGATCTTCCGTCACTCCGGCCCAGCCCATCATGGTCAGAATCAGGCACTCCATGTCCAAAATGGGAGAGACCAGCAGGGCACGGCTGGGTGTGTCAAAAGCCAGCATGGCAAAGTAAGCCCCGATGCTGTTGGCCCGGAGGGAGACCGCTTCCCAGTGGCGCTTGGCCCAGTCCCATGCTGCCTGGATGTCCGGCACCGCCGTCCAGGGGAGCAGATCCTCGCTCCGGCCTTGGCGCTCTCCATGACAGGGCAGATCCATGGACAGGACCTGAAGCCCCTTGGGGCAGACCACCTGGGCGAAGGCCTCCGCCTCCTCCTTGCGGCCCATCTGACCATGGAGAAATACATAGCCCTGTTTTGCAGGCTCCCCGTATAAAACCGCGGGGATTGTGCCGATTTGAAATCGTTGGGTTTTCATGTTTTTTCCTTTCATTTTTCATATCCCAGTGCTCCGCTCCGGCCTTGTCTCCAGCCTGTCAAAAGTCATGTGTTGCTTGCGTGGGGGCAGGCGGAAACTCGAGCCTTCCACATGACTGAGAATTTTTTCTCCGCTCCTGCAATAAACGGACCGATTGGTGCATTATTCAGACAAGAAGAATGCAGAACAAATCAAAACGGAGGAAGCTTACAATGTTGAAAAAATTGAGTGGGAAAGTTCGTGCCCTGGTCATCACCGGGATTGTGGTTGTGGTGGTGCTGGTGGCTGCGTTGATCGGTTCTCTGGCGCTGCGGGTTGACGTGGCAGAAGCCCGTGAAACCGCACTGGTCGCTGCGGGCGGCGGGGAAGTCATTGGTCAGGAGATCGACCAGGAAGGGCTTTGGAACGAGTACAGCTTTGACATTACGAATGGTGACACCTGGTACGAGGTGGAGGTCAACGCCTTTGGCAGAGTGACCGGCCTGGAAAGTAGCCAGGGTGGATATGGCACCGGCCACTGGGATTGATGGCCTCTGCCGAGAAAACGCCGGCGCTGCAAGCCGGCGTTTTTTCTGTGCTCACAGGGATGCGGCGATTCGCTCCAATCCCGTGCCCAGCCCCTCAAACCCCACACACCGGCTGAGACGAGTGTTGACGGCGTGGTCCAGCAGAGGCTGGGCCTGATGATCGGTGTCCAGGCACAGATCCATCGCCAGCACATCTTCCCAGGCCCGGTTGAGAAAGGCCACCTCCCGGCGGCCGTGGGTGCGGGTGATTTCCAAAGTCTCCGTATGTCGCAGGTACCCCTCCACCTGCTTCTGGGAAAAGGCGGCAGCGGTGAGGCTTTCAAGGAGCCCTTCCCGGAACAGTCCGGGAATGTCCGCCCACTGGAGGGGAGACACGTCGTAGCGGATGAAGGTGTATCGGCTGTGACAGTGGACCGCCAGCAAGCACTTGCAGCCCCGCAGATCGATTACATGAAGGTCCCAGCACAAACGCCGGTCCGGCTCAGTGCCGTAGTCCGGCGTTTTCCCTTTCAAAAAGCGCTGAAGGGGAAAGGTCAGGCCCAGCTCCATCACTTCACCTGGTGGGGAATGACGATCTTCTCCACCTGGAGCTTCCCGTTTTCCACCTCCGCTATCATCATGGTGATCTCCTGGTGGAACCGCCGGGGACCGCAGGAGCCGGGGTTGAGCCAGAGGCGGCCATCCTTTTCCTCCTGCACATATTTGTGGGAGTGGCCGAACACCACCACATCCACACCAGTGAGATCCGCCGGGATTTCTTTCCTGTTGTGGACCAGGTAGAAGGTCACACCGCCCAGGGTGACAGTGAGGTCATGGGGGATGGCCTCCGCCCACTCCTTGTCATTGTTGCCCCGGACCACGTAGAGGGGGGCGTATTGCCGCAGCTCATCCACGATGGCCTGTTTGTTGATGTCGCCGCCGTGAAGAATGGCGTCGGCGGTTTTCAGATGCTCCACCACCTCCGGCCGCAGCAGACCGTGGGTGTCGGAGAGAATGGCGATCTTCATTTCTGCGCACCTCTGTCGTAGGTTTCTTTGAGGCTTTGGAAAAATTTGCGGGCGCGCTCCAGGTCCCGGGCATTCGGGTGCCCTTTGGCGATGCCGCCCACCAGCTTGAAGGGGCCAAAGGTGTCGTAGCCCTTGCAGCCGAACTCCCCCAGCACCGGGCAGCCCTTCTCTTTGGCGATTTCTGCGAGGGCCTTTGTGCCGGCGCCCTTGGCCCCGCCGTAGGTGTAAACGAAAAATACAGGCTTTCCCTGGGGCAGGTACTGTCGGGCGAAGGCCAGGACGCCCTCGTGGAACTTCCCGAAATAGACCCCGGAGGCAAAGCCGACGCAGTCATACGCCTCCAGCCCAACGGCCTGGCGGGTGGTCACATCGATGAGATCCACTTCCCCTGCTTCGGCCATGGCCTCCAGAATTTTCAGGGTGTTCCCATGGTGGCGGGAATAGTAGCAGATAGCGGTTTTCATTCCTTCTTGCCTCCCTGAAGCGTCCAGCCGAAATCGTTGTGATAGATCATCTGGCGGGTCATGCCGCCGTCGATGCAGATGTTCTCCCCGGTGATAAAACCGGCTTTGTCGGAGCAGAGGTACAACACCATGTTGGCGATGTCCATGGGATTGCCCACCCGGCCGGCGGGCTGCTGGCAGGCGTCGGGGCCCTGGTAGACGGTGTAGTCGGTGTCGATCCAGCCAGGGGAGATGGAGTTCACCCGCACCTTACCGCTGAGGCTCACTGCCAGGGCGTGGGTCAGGGCGGCGATGCCGCCCTTGGCCGCTGTGTAGCTCTCCGTCTGAGGCTGGCTCATCCGGTCCCGGGAGGAGGAGATGTTCACAATGGCCGCTCCGGGGGCGAAGTAAGGGGCAAACAGCTTGGTGAGGTAGAATGGAGCGGTGACGCCCACCCGCAGGGCGTAGTTGAACTCCTCGTAGGAGCATTGGTCAATGCCCTTCATCAAGGGCAGAGCGTTGTTGATGAGATAGTCCACGTGGCCGTGATCGGCGATGACCTTGCGGGCAAAGTCCTCCAGGACCGTCTGGTCGGCCAGATCGCCCACGAAGTAGCCGCCCGGCAGCAGGTCGATGACACACACTGTGGCGCCAGCTTTGCGGAATTCCTCGGTGATGACCTTGCCAATGCCCTTGGCACCGCCGGTGACCACAGCAACTTTGTTTTCAAACATGGTTTTGCCTCCTCAGTCTGCGTCCTCGTCTAAGGCTTCCACCAGAAAGCTCACCGGACGGAAGCCATCGTTGCAGGAGAGCATGGCGGATTTGGGGTCCTTCATCCAGCCGTCGTAGAAGTTCTCTGCTCCGTGGCTCAGAGCCAGAATGAAAGGGGAGAGGGTGTCCCAGGCACTCTGACAGAAGCCCTCGGGTTTCTCCCATCCGTTGGCAAGAAAGACCTGCCCCTCCTCTATGTCGCAGGCGTGGGAGATGGGGTTCTCATATTGGGCCATCAGGTCCTCATATTGGGTAATGCGCATGACGGTGATTCTGCATTTTTTCATATGATGATCCTTTTCCTCCTTGTGATATGGGGCGCGGCTCCTCAGGGCTTTTTCTGCAACATGCTCTTCAGGGCCAGCGCCGCGCCGAACAGTACGGCCATCACCGGCCAGACGATCCAGGTGGTATCCCACCGCCGGGTCACGAAGCTGAGACCCAGATAGACTGCCAGGACCAGGCACCAGTAGAAGACGACGAAGGGCTCGTCCCGCTTGTTCTCCGCCTTCTTCTCCCGGGTGAAGTCCCCTGCCTCCAGCAGCTTCTGATAGCTGCCCCAGACGGAGGCCGTCCGCACGATGAGATTGACGCCCACGGCCACCAGAGGGAAAATGCAGGCCGTTGCGGCGCACACCAGGAACTCGTCCCCGGTAGTTGCTACGGCCAGCAGCGGGAGGACGCTGACGATGCATAGGGTGATCCCCAGCACCAGCATCTTTTTGTGGACGGGTTCATACTCTCTCTGCCTGCTCTCAACGATGCCAGCCACCCCGTACTCCGTGGTGATGGGCTCCTTTTCCAGATACTCATAGCGGCTCAGCCGCAGCCCGTTTGACACGAACAGGGCCACCGCTGCCGCCACTAGGATGAGCAGCGCACAGATCCCCACGGAGGCGGCAAGAGAGGCGGACAGCGGGAGCGCTTTCTGCTCTGCGGCGGCTGTCAGCAGGATCAGGGGTGCGGGAGACAGAATGCAGAGACTGACCCCGTTTGCGATCCTGCCCGAGGTCTGCTGCACCGTGGAGAGATACCGATTGGCCTCCTCCAGCGGGATGGTGCGCACGCTGCCTTCAACGTCGGATTCCCCGTTGATGCAGCCCGTCTCGGGCGGTGCCTCGTCCTTCAGCAGATAGTCCGTGCTGACGCCGAACAGCTCGCTCATCCGGAGGATCTTGTCCAGGTCGGGCAGGGAGGCTGTGGACTCCCATTTGGACACAGACTGCCTGGTCACATCCAGCCGCATGGCCAGCTCCTCCTGAGACCAGCCCTGCTCCTTGCGCAGCTTGATGATCTTTTCTGCAAGAATCATAACACAACCCCGTTTCATGGCTATTTGGATCTCCGCCTGCCATAACGGTACCAGAAATCCCGGTTGCACACCACCAAGTCGGGTGTGAAATCTGTCAACCGGCGGTTGCAGCAGCCGGTTTCCGCCGACAGCGGCAGAGAAAGGGGCAGGTGGTTCTCTTCAGATGAGGATCCCCTCGCAGTGGTCGATCTCGTGCTGGATGATCTGGGCCGTCCAGCCGGTGAAGGTTTTGAGGCGCTCCTGGAACTTCTCATTCTGCCAGCGGACCTTGATGGACTTCCACCGTTTGGCCGGGCGGATTCCCGTGAGGGAGAGACAGCCCTCCTCCGCATCGTAGGGCCCGGACTTTTTGACGATCTCTGGGTTGAACATGACCATGTAGGTGCCCTCATTGTCGAAGGCGATGATGCGCTTGTTGATACCGATCATGTTGGCTGCCATGCCCACGCAGCCGTCCTTGTGGTGCTCCAGTGTCTCCAGCAGGTCGGCGGCAATTTGGATGTCATCCGGTGTGGCAATCTCCGCCCTCTGAGCCAGAAACGTTTCGTCTTTGCAGATGTCTCGAATCATGGTTGCTTCTCCTTATGCTTTTGAATGACTGCCGCAATGGTCTTTGCGGCAATGCCCGAGCCCTTTTCATTGGGATGAACGCCATCATGGGCATAGAGTTCTTCGGCATCAGACAGTTCATAGAACTGCCGGCCCACGTCGGCTATGAGAGCGTGGTTCTCCTGAGCGGCCTTGTGATAGGCCTCGGACAGCCTGCGGGCCATCTCCTCATACTCCCATCCCTTGGCTGTCAGATTGTTCCCGCCTTTTTGATAGGCCCAGGTGGCGTAGAGGATAGGGAGGGCTCCGTTTTCTCGGATTTGTCCGCAGAGCCGTTCTACACTGGAAAAGAAACTTTTGGGGGATGTGATAGGTCCATGGCTCATCTCCTGGAGCACCACATAGTCCCAGTGCTCCTGGCGCAGCGCTGCCTGGGTTCGGGAGCCCAGTTTGGTATTGGGGTTCAGGTGCTCCGACAGTCGGGCCCCACCCCGGGTGTGGTGGACCACTTGGGCGCCGGTCAACTCAGACAGCGTTTGGGGCATGTGATTGGTGGATGTAAAGCTGTTGCCCAGCATGAGAATGCGCATAATCATGTCCCCTTTATCTGTTCCACCCCAGCACCGCCTGGAGGGTGGCCTCTGTGGCTGCCGGGAAGTTTTTCCGCACCCGCTGATAAATCAGTCCCTTGGACTGTGCAGGCTCTGTGGAATAGGCGGAGGAGATGTACGCATAGCCCCACAGGGCTTCCGGGGTGGTATAGACAGAGATGGGCCATCCGTAGGGCTGCCCCTTTTTGTTCAGGCGCTGCCGGAAATCCCGGATCAGCAGATACCCGCCCATCTGGAGGTCGGTGACTGTTCCCTCGAAGTTCTTTTCGCCCTCCTTGCCAAACCCAGACAGACGTTTGAGCTCGAAAGAGTACAGCTCATCCTTAACGGTGAACTGATCCATAATGCGCTTTTGGCGTATGTTGGCCAGCTCCTCATCCCAGCGACTGTCGAAGTCGTAGCCGTCCCGCCGCCAGTTGGCGAAGTGGGGGAACCAGGCCTTGGAGATGAACCCCGCTTTCTTCCCGAAGAACTTGCCGTAGGCTACCTGGCCGCTGTGGGCGATCAGCTGCCGCCACTCCCAGGGGTCCTGCTCCGGGTCGCCGCTCCACCAATAGAGGGCGGAGGTGTGCTCCTCAGCGGAAAAGCCGATGATCTCATTCTTGAAAAGGGGAAGGAATCCCACCTGGTCAATCCAGCGGACCAGGTCCTGCCAGCTGCGGATTCGACAGGGGTCATCCCAATCCAAGCCCCGCATGATCCACGCACCGTTTTCAATAGCCATGGCAAACACCTCCTTTTCCAACTTGTTACAGGCATTATAGCACACGAAGAAGGGAAACGCCATGATGACCGGACAAAACCAAGGCGGATAGGGGGGAACCCTGCCCAGGCATGGGCTGGGATGGCGGATATGGTTTAATCTGCAAAAAGAGATAAAAACCATGCGGAGCACCCATCGGGTACTCCGCACTGTTTTTTAACAGGGGCGTTTGATAGCCCGTCTAAGGCGGGCAGGATCACATGACCGTGCTCTGACAAAATGCGCGCTTGTCCCAGAGCACTCCGCTGCCATGAATCAACATGCCAATTTTCCTATGTACGCAGCCGGAAGGTTTGCGGTGCAAATTTGTAGACCAGAATACAAGCGACAATGGAGTACAGCGCACAAAAGGCGATGCACGCCGCGCCGAAGACCAGGATCGGCAGCCGGAGATTCATCATGGCGTAGCACACCACATAGGTCAGAAGCATCACGATGCGGTAGGTGCCGCTTTTCATCTCTGTTCCCGCCGTATAGGGCTGCAGCAGATAGTAGACGGTCAAATAGTGGATGGAGAAGAACAGACTCATGGCCAGGATGGATACGACCAGCACCACATAGTTGAGTGGGTTATTCGTCCCGCCGGAGACATAGAGGATAAGCGAGAGGCCCACACCGATAACCAGGGCGGGCACAGCGTTGATCTTCATGATCTCCCGCAGGCGGATCTGGAACAGCTTCAGGATAAATCCTGGCTGCTTATAGAAGGAGTAGGTCAGCAAACTGTGGTCGCAGTTCATAAACAGGGCCTGGGTAAAGCCGGTGCCTCGGTTGATGAGATACATGATAAATGCAAAGTAAGGCAGCCAGGTCATGACCAGCTCATTGAAGTCCGCTTTGGTTTCGGGGTGCAATATCATAAGCAGCAAAATGCCGCAGCAGAGGAATGCGCAGATGGCGGCGATTCGAATGGTGGATCTCCATAAAATCTTCCGGTGCCGCTTGATGAATAGCTCGTTGAGATACTCAAATCCCTTTTTCCGGCTGGTAATGGAGGTATCCGCGGAGATGGCCTTCTCGTTGGCGGTTTTGGTTGCCTGCTTCACGGTGTCCATCTGGATGTTCACCTGGGAGAGCAGTTCCTGGTTGATTTCCCGATAGTACCGGAAGGTCATCACCTGCCGCAGGCTCACAAGACCTGCCGGGAGCCAGATCAGCCATAAAACCGCGGAAGCCCCAAACGGGAGTACAAACCCGACGGCAGGGGGAAGGTAGGCCAGGACCAGCAGCAGACCCGTCAGCAGCCAGGCAGATTTTTGCAGCTTACTGTCATTGCGTACAGAGCCGGTTTTCTCATACTTCCGCAGGGAAAAGGCGTCCGCCGTTGATTTTGCCCCCGCCACGCAGAAGGGGATCAGCAGGCAAAGCCAGAGGGGGACGCCTCGGTCCAGCCCAAACAGAAGGGTGAAAGGCAGAAACCCCACCACGGTCTTGAGCAGTGCATAGCCGTAATTGACCAGCGTGTAGGACCGGGCGTTCATCCGCAGGAGGATCATGGCGTAATACTTGTCCCGGGAGGGGTCAAAGAGATTGGTGTTCATGTAAGAGCCCACTAGGGTCAAAAAGAGCAGAATGTGCAGAAATGTCAGGTCAGTGGGCGCCTTTTGATAGAGAATCCCCACGCCGCAGACCATAGTCAGGAAGTAGAGGAACTTAAAAAGAAAGATGGATATCAGTTCCCAGAGCACCGACAGCACATTGGCCAGGATCTTGAAGCCTCTGATGCGGTAGAGGGTCGCGGGCAGGATGCGCCTCAGCAGGGGAATCTGCTTGAGGGAGTAGAGAATCCCATTGACCCGGTAGGTATTCTTCAGAGAAAATGAAATGCGCAGTGTGTTAAGCATAGGCTTCCTCTTTCAGCGCTGCAATGATTTTTTCCTTGAATTCCTGGTCGTCCAGGTTGGACTTCTCCACCACTTCCAGCTCTCCGTGGCTGAGCAGCACGATCTCATCGCACAGATCCAGGGCCAGATCCATGATGTGGGTGGAAAAGATGGTGATTCTGCCGCCCTTCAAGGAGCGGAGCAGCTGCTTCATCTCCTCGGCAACCACCACATCCAGGGAGGTGAGCGGCTCGTCCAGCAGCAGGACTTTAGGCTGGGCGATGATGTTGATGAGCATCTGCATCTTGTTCTTCATGCCGTGGGAGTAGTCCTTGAGCAGTTTGTCCCGATCTTCAGCTGCAATGCTCATCATGTCAAAGTATTCATCCAAAGATTTGGGGCTTTGAATAGACGAACCATTGATGTCCAGGAAGAACTTTAAGAACTCCCGCCCGGTGAGAAATTCGGGCACAGTAGGGGTGGAGAGCACATAGCCCATGTCCTCCGCCGCCACTTCATGGCGCACACCGTCCTCCTCCAGGAAGAAGCTGCCGCTGTCTGTCTTTATGTCCCGGTTCAGGCAGTTAAAGAGGGTGGTCTTTCCGGCGCCGTTTCGACCCAACAGACCGTAGATCTTTCCGTCCTCAAATGTAAATGTGATGTCTCTCAAAACCTCTTTTTCCTCAAAACGCTTTGAGAGATGCTCGATGACAAATTTCATGGGTTTCTCCTCATTTGTGATATGTTCCAATCAACAGGTGATTCACTGGATGCGGAAACCGTTGGAAGTTTTCTCAAAGGCATATTTCATCTTTTCCTCATTTGAGGAAAAATCCAATCGCTCATATCCATCTTCCGCATGGAAGGACACAATGCGGTCCATCTGGTGAATCCAGAGGGATTGCAGCGCTTGCGTGCCTATACCGTCATCCATTGTTTTTTGCTCCTTCTTTCTATGTTCTCCTCAGGGGCGGAGGCGGCTGCTCACATGGGCACGCTGCCCACCAACCCCTCGATCTCACGCTGAAGACCTGCCCTTTCCGTGGCGGTCTGTTCCATCAGGGTCTGCAAATAGTTCAGTACCCTGTAAATCTGCGTTTTGGTATTCTGTACCTGGCCCTGGGACTGATGGATGCGATCCAGCACGGCCCAGTCGGCAAAGATGCCATCAAAGAGATAGTCGGCAACCCGAAGGAAGCCATCAATACTGATTTGAAAATCGGAATCGATGGTCACATCGGCCAGTTCCGTCTTGAAACGGCGCAGCTGGGACTGTAGAAATTCCACGGAAGCCTGGGCTTCATCCAGATGGCTGTGCTTTGCCAGATCGGCGATCAGGCCGCCGCCCACCAGATCCCAGGTTCCCCAGCCTTCGGCACTGGACAGGCTGTCCTCGATCTGCTCTATGGTAGACAGCGCATCCTGGCCGGCGGCATAGGCTTCCTCCAGCTCCCGCCTCTGACTCTCCAGATAGGCGGCGCGCTCTTCCAAGCGCAGGATGTGTGCCGCCGCGGCGCCGCCGGCAGCTTTTACCGCCTGCGTTTTTTCCTGCAACACAGCGGCATAGCGTCTCTCACAGTCCCGAAGCGTATCCAGTTCCGCCTCACATCGGCGCAAATCCTCCTCGATTCCTGCCAATTCTCTGGCGACTGCGTCGTACTTGACCCGAGCGGCGTAGGCCTCCTGTTTTTCCTGGGTCAGCTTTTCATCCATTTTCCCAATGACGTTGTAGAAGAAGGCGGAAAGGCTCCGACTTTCCAGGCGGTCCACATCCGCCTGCTCCTCCCGGAAACTCTGCTCCAGCTCCTGCGCCCGGGCGGTGTAGGTGCTCTGTTGGGTCCGCAGTTCCGCTGCCGTGGCCTCCAGCCTCTTTTTCCTGGCGCACTGGGCCTGCAGCTGACGAAGTTGATCGTCATAACGACTCATGTTTTTCTGCTCCTTTCCCAAATCCACACAATCTCATGGGGAGTGAACCTCCAAGTTTGCAAAAAGGGGTTCACGAGTCTGTGAGCCCCTCAGCATGGAGATATGCGTTTATGGAACATGCGAGCTGTTTTTTCATACCCGCTTCAATACCCAATGCCTGCGCATAGTCAGGATCTTTTTGGATCGTTTCCATCAGATGAATTGCCAGAATCCTTGCCCTTGCGTCCATCGGCATCACCTCACTGTGAGTGGTCACAGAGTGTTTTCCCTCTGCTTACAGGGATATTCTACCATCCCGTCAAATCGAGCACCATCACAGATTCAGCAAATTAAAGCCGTGTATTTCTGCTGCCGCAGAAAATATTCCCGGTTAATTCTCTTTGGCATCCAGTTGTTCCTTACATATGCGGTATTGCTCCGCATCAATGGCGCCGGTGGCCAGCATCTGCTCCGCCCAGAGCTGCAGGGTCTCCACGGTGATGGAAATGCGCTCCAGTTCCTCTTGAATGAAGATAAAATCCGACAATTCGTCGTCACTGATTTGGCCATCTGCCGTGATCTCGATCAAGCGCTCCTTGCGCTTATTCATGGAGTTGAGCGAGGCCAGCATTTCCAAAACGATCTGGGACAGGTCCTTGATTTTGACTTCCGGCACATACTGCTGCCCAATAGGACACTGGTTGGCGCAGTAATAGTTGCAAAGGCTGGGCTGCTTGTATTTTTCTGCCATAATCAGAACTTCGTCCGGATGGGGCAGACAGCGCTCGTTTTCAATCTTCTCAATACGCTCGGGGGCAATGGATTCCAGCAGCTCTCCGGCCGCTTCCCGTGTCAGATGCAGGGCCTCCCGCGTCTTATGATAGATGTTCTTATTCTCTTTTGTGGATACTCTCGCCATGACCGTGACCTCACCCTTCTGTATTCTCGTGGCCATTATACGGTGTTACGGAGGGAAAGGCAATTCCTTTTCCGAGCAAGTGTATCAGTTTTTAACACGTTAACGCGCAATAGACAGAGCCCCATGCTGGCGTATAGTTTTGGGGGAGAAAAAAGCGTTTCCCTGTTTAGCATGCTGGGCCAATAGAAACAAGCCATCCGCAAGCAAATGCTGCTTGCAGATGGCTTTTATTTTTAGCTTTGTGCCTTATTCCTGACGCAGGCGCTCCACAACGGAATAGCGCTGGGCGGCGCGGCAGCTCAGAACCGGAATGAGAATGCCCAGCGCCCCGAACAGAGGCAGCACCACAGCGATGGGCCAGATGGTAAAGCGGTAGGAGAAAAACCAAATCAACCCGTTGAGGGCAGGACCTACGAAAGGCGCCGTAACCACGATCAGCACCAGGGCTAGGAGCGCCGCCCCCGCGGTATAGAGCAGTCCCTCCAGGGCCAGCATGGTCCGCAGCTGCCGCCCCGTCATGCCGATGGACTGGAGCACCGCCAGCTCCCGGCGGCGGGCGGTGATGCCGGTGAGAATGGCGTTGAAAAAGTTCAGCACGCCTACCAGACCCACGATAAAGCTCAGGGCACCGCCCAGAAGGAGGAACATGCTCCGGAAACTTTCAAACTCTCCGGCGTAAGCGGCCTTGCTCTCGTAGTCAAACTGGGGGTTCTGGGTTCCGGTGTAATCTGCCAGGAATTCTTCCATGGCGGCGTTGGCCTCATCCGTGGTGTCGAAGGCGTAGTACATGACGCAATCCGTGCCGGTGTCTCGGATAAAGGTCTCACTACTCAGGACAAACTCATCGGCACCATAGTAGCGGTAGGAGAAAGCGTAGGGCACCGTCACCAGGGCGGCCACGGTGTAGTCCACATCCCGGTACTTCACCGCACGCTCGGCGTAAGCGGCTCCTTCGGGTACGTTTTCCAGGGGATCGTAAACTTCGCCGGTATCCACGTCATAGTATTCATACTCCTCCACATACCGGATGGTCACTGTGTCCCCCAGCCGGGCCCAGTGGCTGTTCATATCCGGCCTGTCATAGTCATCGGTGCTGTACACAGCAGCGATATAATTGCCGTCCGGGTCGCTGAGCTTGGAGAGGTCCCCTTCCAGCACTGTCAGGTGGCTGAGGGCAAAGGGGTCCATGCCGTAGAGCTGCACCCGGTCCGCCAGCAGGCCCTCCGGCGTGTGATCCATGTAGCGGATGGCCTCATCCAGCTGCTCCGGGGTGTTCCACTGGCTCCAGATGGAGCGGTAGTATTCCTCGGTGACAAACTCCAGAGCCGGGGCGGTCTTACCGTAGATGCGGCCGCCCTCGGTGATGCCTCCCTGGTCATTCACGGCATCGATGACCTCCCGAGGGACCGCCATCTCATCGTTGAAAGCATCCCCGCCGGTCTGAAACTGGCCTGCATCGGCCAGGATGAAGTCGCTGGCGGTGAAGTTAGCGGTGTATTTGTCCATGTCAAAGCTGCCCACCAGTGTTACCGTCATGGTCAGCAGCACCACCGCCAGGGAAAGGGAGAGAATGGTCACGAAGGTCTTTCCCCGGCTGCGGCCCAGGTTGGCCCAGGCCATGGACAGCAGGGACACGCCCTTGCCATGTCGCGTTCCTTTCTGCTTCAGCACTTTGCCCTCGGTGTAGTGCACCGCTTCCACCGGAGAGACCTTGCTCGCCAGACGGCCGGGACGGCGGCAGGAGATGAGCACCGTCACCAGGGCAAAAAGGGCCGCGCCCGCAAAGAGAAGGGGGTTCACTGAGACCAAACTGGTCACCCCATCCAGACGTGCGACAATGACCGGGGTGAGCACGCTGCCCAGCAGCCAGCCCAGCAGCAGACCGATGGGGATGCCGACGAGGGAGAGCAGCAGCGCCTGGATGCGGATGATCCGTCGCAGCTGCCGGGGGGTGGTGCCGATGGTTTTCAGCAGGCCGTAGAACTGGATATCCCCGGCCACGGAGATCTGAAAGACGTTGTAGATGATGAGGTACCCGGTAAAGATGATCAGCACCAGCATCACCGCGATTACCGACAGGGTAGTCGGGTCCATATTTTGCGACAGCTGGGCTCCGGTGTAACCCCAGTTGATCCCCAGGGCAATGTAGTCTGCTCCAGCGGTTTCACTCTGATAACCGTGGTTTGCCAAGATCTCATTGAGGTCCTTTTCAATGCTGCGATCCCCGTTTTTCAGCATCACATCCAGGTTCCAATCGCCGGTCATGCCGTCGCTGCCCGGCGGGGTGACGCCCACCTCCTGCAGCACCGCATCCACCCGGCTCTCGGGGATCAGAATGTGGTTGGCCACGATGGCCTTGTCGTACTCCCACCAGCCGCACAAGGTAAAGGTCTGGGTGGTCTCGTGGCCGTCCACTGAAAAGGTGACAGTGAACTTGGCGCCCAGCTCCGGCTCCACCCCCAGCAGCTCCAGCACATGGGTGTCGGTGGCCGCCTCGTCGGTGCCCTCCTGAGGCAGGCGGCCCTCAATGGGATCGCAGTACATCCAGTGGGCGTTATTGGCATCGGAATAGCCTACCTCCACGTGGGACTTGTTAAAGGGAATGTCCGTAGGCATGCCCAAAAAGCGGCGCAGGCCCCAGGACTCGATGAGAGGATCGTCCTTCAATTCCTCAAATTGTTCCTCTGTCAGGTACTTGAAGGTGCCGTGGGACCAGCCCCCGGCCTGGCGGAAGTTGTTCTGCTGGATCCCCTCGTTGATGGAGAGGGCTATGGTAAAGAGTGAGGTAAAGAGCACCGCTGTCAGGGCGATGGCCAGCACCGCCACAAGGTTCCGCGTCCGGTTGGCCCGCAGACTCCGGAAGGAAAGATGTCGCACGCATTTGCGGTTTGCTACCTTCATGATCCCGCCCCCTTACCGCGTCACGATCCGGCCGTCCTCGATGCGGACGATGCGGTCGGCCATCTGGGCGATCTCCTCGTTGTGGGTGATCATCACCATGGTCTGGGCAAACTTCTGTCCGGTCACCTTCATGAGGCCCAGTACGTCCTGGCTGGTTTTACTGTCCAGGTTGCCGGTGGGTTCGTCGGCCAGAAGGATGGCGGGCTTGGTGGCCAGAGCACGGGCTATGGCCACCCGCTGCTGCTGGCCGCCGGAGAGCTGACTTGGCAGGTTTTGAAGCTTTTTCTCCAGCCCCAGAGTGGCGATGACCTCCTGCACATAGGCCTCATCCACTTTTCTCCCGTCCAGCTCCACCGGCAGGACGATGTTCTCCCACACACTGAGGACCGGAACCAGGTTGTAGGACTGGAACACGAAGCCGATTTTCCGCCGGCGGAAGATGGTCAGGGCCTCGTCTTTCAGGGCGAAGATGTCCTTGCCATCCACGGTGACAGTGCCCGAGGTGGGCCGGTCCAGCCCGCCCAGCATGTGGAGCAGGGTGGACTTGCCGGAGCCGGAGGTGCCCACAATGGCCACAAACTCGCCCTGCTGGATGTCAAGATCCACGCCGTCCAGGGCCTTTACCTGGGTGTCCCCGGAGCCGTAGTATTTTTTTAGATCATGGGTCTCAAGAATCGTCATGCTGCTTGCCTCCAAAGAAAAAGTCTGTACCGTCTTTTGACAATACAGACTTTAGCATGGAAATCTGTCCTGGTGCTTTCGAGAATGTGACAGTTTTGAAAGAAGTCCCTTACGGACGGGGAAGGAAGAGGGAGAATACGCTTCCCTTTCCAGGGGTGCTCTCCACCTTCACATAGCCGCCCTGTTTTTCCGCAATCTGCCGGGTGAGGTAGAGGCCGATGCCCACGCCCTCCGCCTGCCAGGCGCCGCTGGCGCGGTAAAACCGCCCGAAAATTTGGGCCTGCTCCTCCTCGGAAATGCCCGGACCGGTGTCGGCCACCCGGATGGCGGAGAACAGCTCGTAGTTTTTCACTTCCACCGTCACAGTCCCGTCGGAGGGGGTGTATTTAATGGCGTTGTCCAGCAGGTTGCACACCGCCTCCTCCGTCCATTTTGCATCAAAGACGGCGGAGCCTGACCTTTGTCCGACGGTCAGGGTAATGTCCTTTTCCGCTGCCTTGGGAGCATACTGGGCAACAGCCCGCTCCACCACCGGAGCGATTTCACCGCTCTGGGGATGGAGAGCCAGAATTCCTGTTTCCAGCCGGGAGGTTTTGACCAGGGCTTCAATAAGCGTCTGGAGCTTTTCCGCCTGGGTGGAGATGGCGGCGGCGCAGTCCTTCCCCTGAGGGGTGAGGGGCTGCTCTGAAAGCAGCTGGGCGTAGAGCTGGAGATTGGCCACCGGGGTCTTGGTCTGGTGGGAGATGTCGGAGATCAGGGCGCTGATCTGGTCCTTCTGCTCCCGCACGTTCCGCGCAGACAACGCGCTGGCTGCCAGATACCGCCACAGCCGGCTTTCCAGCGAGGAAAGGCGGCTCTCGTCAAAGGCCTTTTCGGAAAAGCTATCGTTCATGGCGGCGGTGAGCATGTCGTCCAGCCGCCGGATGGTACGAGAGGTCCGCCAGCGGTCAACGGCAACCACGGCCAGCGCAAGCAGCACTACGGCACCCGCAACAAGATACCCGGTCATGATTTCACCGCCCAGGTGTAGCCGATACCGTACACCGTTTTCAAATATTCCGGCTTGGAGGGGTCGGCCTCCAGCTTGCTCCGCAGCCGCTTGACCGTGACGGACAGGGCGTTTTCCTCCACAAATTCCGCGCCGTCCGCCCATACCCGGTCCACCAATGTGGCACGAGTCACGGCATGCCCCCGATTCTCCAAAAGCACCCGCAATAGCTTCTGCTCGGTTTTGGAGAGCTCCACCGGCCTTCCGTCCCGGCGAAAGTCCATCTGGGCAAAGTCAAAGGCAAAGGGGCCCACGGACAGGGAAGGGGAGACCTTGGGAGCGCCCCGGCGAAGCTGGGCGTTCACACGGGCCCGCAGCACCGCCAGAGAGAAGGGCTTGGTGATATAGTCGTCCGCTCCGGCTTCTAGCCCGGTGACCTCGTCCAGCTCCAGATCGTTGGCGGTGAGCAGGATCACCGGAGTGGCGTCGCCCTCCGCCCGTACCTGGTGCAGCAGAGTAAGGCCGCTACCGTCGGGGAGATTCACATCCAGGATCAGTAGGTCGAACCGATTTTCCACCAGCGCTTCCCGGGCCTTGGCTAAGCTGGGACGGCAGATGACGGATACCTCCGGCCCTGTCAGAGCCATGGCGATTCCCCGGCCCAGGGTCTCATCGTCCTCCAAAAGAAAAATGTGTTTCATGTTTGGTCCTCATCGTTTGTTGCTTCCATCCGGGATGGAAGGGGGGTGTGATTTTTTATGATGCCATGACGGCGGCGCCGGATGGTATATAGCCATGGGGTTCGGTTGCCCGGCAAGGAGGGAGAAATCCGGCATAAAATGAAAGAAGTATAATAGCCACGTTGCGGCTATTATACCATAAGTTCTGGATTTGGGACATGGGAATCGGAAGAGCATAGAGAAACACTTGGCCAAGGTGAAGGAACTGATGCTGCGTTCTTTCGTCTTTTATGGCATAAAAAGCGGGGGCGCTGCAGATTTCATTCTGCAACGCCCCCACTTTAGTAAGCTGCGGACCATCTTCCCTGGCGGGGAGAGGTGCTCAGCGGCGAGTTTTCAGTCTGGCCATGGCTCTGGCCAGGGCAGCCTTGGAGTGGTAGTACTCGTGGATGCTCTGCTTCTGACGCAGACGCTCCTCAGCCCGCTTCTTGGCAGCCTCAGCCCGCTTGCGGTCAATCTCCTCGGGATGCTCGGCAAAGCCCACCAACAAGATCACATAGTCCGGCTTGACCTCGGCAAAGCCGGCGCCCACGGCGGCAGGCTCCCACTTGCCATTCGTTTTATAGCGCAGCTCACCGGGCTCAATGGCGGTGACTACCGGTTCGTGACCGGGATAGATCCCCATTTCACCATCCACCGCAGGAAGCACCAGGGCCTCAGCGGTGCCGATATAGAATTGGCGCTCTGGAGTGATGATTTCCAGATAGAAGGTACTGGATTCGGCCATTTATACCGCCCCCATCTTCTTGGCTTTGGCGATGACTTCGTCCACATTGCCCACATTGCTGAAGGCGGCCTCGGGGTACTTGTCCAGTTCGCCGCCCAGGATGGTCTCGAAGGAGCGGAGGGTGTCCTCCAGCTTCACATAGCGGCCTTCCAGGCCGGTGAACTGCTCGGCCACGGAGAAGGGCTGGGAGAAGAATTGCTGAACGCGGCGGGCTCGCTCCACGGTGCGGCGGTCCTCCTCGCTTAATTCCTCCATGCCCAGGATGGCGATGATGTCCTGCAGCTCCCGGTAGCGCTGAAGCAGCTCCTGGGTGCCACGGGCGATCTTATAGTGGCGCTCGCCCACCACGTCAGGCTCCAAAATCCGGGAGGTGGACTCCAGAGGGTCCACGGCGGGATAGATGCCCTGCTCCACGATCTTACGGGAGAGGACGGTGGTGGCGTCCAGATGGGCAAAGGTGGTGGCAGGGGCGGGGTCGGTCAGGTCGTCGGCGGGGACATAGACAGCCTGCACGGAGGTGATGGAGCCATCCTTGGTGGAAGTAATGCGCTCTTGCAGGGCGCCCATCTCGTTGGCCAGGGTGGGCTGATAGCCCACGGCGGAGGGCATGCGGCCCATCAGGGCAGAGACCTCGGAGCCGGCTTGGACGTAACGGAAGATGTTGTCGATAAAGAGCAGCACGTTCTGCTTCTCCTGGTCCCGGAAATACTCGGCCATGGTCAGACCGGTGAGGGCCACGCGCATACGGGCTCCTGGGGGCTCGTTCATCTGACCAAAGACTAGGGCGGTTTTCTCAATGACGCCGGACTCGGTCATCTCACGCCACAGGTCGTTGCCTTCGCGGGTACGCTCGCCGACGCCGGTGAAGATGGAGTAGCCGCCATGCTCGGTAGCGATGTTGTGGATCAGCTCCTGAATCAGCACGGTTTTGCCCACGCCGGCGCCGCCGAACAGGCCAATCTTGCCGCCCTTGGCGTAGGGGGCCAGCAGGTCGATGACCTTGATGCCGGTCTCAAAGATGTCCACCACAGGGCGCTGATTCTCAAAGGCGGGGGGCTGACGGTGAATGGACCACTTCTCCTTGGACTTCACCGGGCCCTTCTCGTCGATGGCGTCGCCCAGGACGTTGAACATACGGCCCAGCACACCCTCGCCCACAGGTACGGAGATGGGGGCGCCGGTGGCGGTCACCTCCATGCCGCGGCCCAGACCTTCACTGGGGGAGAGCATGATGCAGCGGACCGTGTCGCCGCCCACATGCTGCGCGACCTCCATCACCTGGCGCTTGCCGTCCAGCTGGACCTCAAGGGCTTCCTTGATCTCAGGCAGGGTGCCGTTGGTGAAGGCCACATCTACCACAGGTCCCATGACCTGTACAATGTTTCCTTTGTTTTCGTTCATATTGCAATCCCCTTTCGGGCGTTCATACACACTTATGTTGAAATGGTGCTTACAGAGCGGCCTGGGCGCCGCCCACCACTTCGGTGATCTCCTGGGTGATAGCGGCCTGACGGGCCCGGTTATAGGACAAGTTCAGATTTTGCAGCATAGTCCTGGCGTTGTCGCTGGAGGACTTCATGGCCGTCATACGGGCGTTTTGCTCAGAGCAGTAAGACTCCACCAGAGCGCCGAAGATGTCGCCCTTGACGTACCCGGGAGCCAGGCGGTCCATGACCGCTTTGACAGAGGGAACATACACCACGTCCCGGTTATAGGTATCCCGATTTTTCTCATATTCTGGGAACACATCCGGGTCCAGCGGCAGCAGCTTGTGGATGGTGGGCTCCATCTGGAAGGAGTTGACCATCTTGGTGAAGATCATGTAGACCTCGTCCAGCTGGCCCTTCAGATAGAGATCCATCATCAGCTCAGCGATGTCCCGGGCCCGGGCCACGGTGGGGTTCTGAGCGGTGTAGAGGAACTCCACGTCGATGGGCACGCCGTGCTCCTGGAAGTAGGAGCGACCCACCTGGCCCACCACAAAGAGGCTGGTGTGAGGGTTTTGACTCATTTTTTGCTCGGCCAGCTTCAAAATGTTGTGGTTGTAGGCGCCGGCCAGCCCCTTGTCGCCGGTGACCACGATGTAGCCGACCTTCCGGTCCTGAGGCAGGATACCGGGGCGCTTATCGAAGAAGATGTGGTTGATCTCCGGAGAGTGGTGCAGAATATCGGAGATGGTGGCCTCAATCTTCTGAAAGTAGGGCTCCACATCGGTGAGCTGCTTGCGGGCCTTCCGCAGGTTGGAGGAGGAGATGAGATACATAGCATTGGTGATCTTCAGGGTCTGCTCCACGCTTTTGATGTGGGTACGGATTTCCTTTATGCTTGCCATGTGGTACTCACCCGCTTTTTGGCGTTGTCCAGCACCGAGCGAATGGTCTCGATGGCGGGACCGCTGAGGTTTCCGGTGGATTCAATCTCATCGACCACGTCGGCGTGCTCCTGCTCCATCTCCTGAGCGAAATCCAGCACGAAGGAGCGGACCTTGTCCAGAGGCACGTCGTCCACCAGACCGTTGGTGGCGACATAGAGGATGATGGCCTGACGACTCACCGACATAGGGTGATAGAGGGGCTGCTTGAGCAGCTCCAGCAGCCGGTGGCCGTGGTCCAGGGCCTGCTGCGTAGCAGGGTCCAGGTCGGAGGCAAACTGGGTGAAGACCTCCAGTTCGCGGAACCGGGCCAGATCGATACGCAGGGTGCCGGCGGTCTTCTTGATGGCCCGAGTCTGGGCGGAACCACCCACACGGGACACCGACAGGCCCACATTGACAGCGGGGCGCTGGCCGGCAAAGAACAGATCGTTTTCCAGATAGATCTGACCGTCGGTGATGGAAATGACGTTGGTGGGGATGTAGGCCGACACATCGCCGGCCTGGGTCTCAATAATGGGCAGGGCAGTCATGGAGCCGCCGCCGTATTCCTTGGTCAGACGGCAGGCCCGCTCCAGCAGGCGGGAGTGCAGATAGAACACGTCACCGGGGTAAGCCTCACGGCCGGGGGACCGCTTGAGCAGCAAGGACAGAGTCCGGTAGGCCACAGCGTGTTTAGACAGATCATCGTAGATGATGAGCACATCCTTGCCCTTGCTCATAAAATACTCGCCCATGGCAGCGCCGGAGTAGGGGGCGATGTACTGCAAAGGTGCGGACTCGCTGGCAGTGGCGGACACGATGATGGAG
This sequence comes from uncultured Oscillospiraceae bacterium, assembly GCA_902478785.1. Lineage (GTDB taxonomy): Bacteria > Bacillota > Clostridia > Oscillospirales > Oscillospiraceae > Oscillibacter. The sequence goes on along the minus strand of CABSMJ010000010.1, from coordinate 19,266 downwards.
TAGTCCATGGCGCCGTGCTTCTTCAGGGTGTCCTGGATGCGGGCCACGGTGGATGCCTTCTGTCCGATGGCCACGTAGATGCAGATCACGTCCTGACCTTTCTGGTTCAGAATGGTGTCAACCGCGATGGCGGTTTTACCGGTCTGGCGATCGCCGATGATCAGCTCGCGCTGACCCCGGCCGATGGGTACCATGGAGTCGATGGCCAGAATACCGGTTTGAAGGGGCACGTTGACCGGCTCGCGGCTGACTACACCGCTGGCCTCATGTTCGATGGGACGGGTCTCAGTGGCCTGGATGGGACCCAGGCCGTCAATGGGCTGGCCCAGCACATCCACTACGCGGCCCACCAGGCCGTCGCCAACAGGCACGTCAGCAGCACGGCCGGTGCGCTTGACAACGGTGCCCTCACGGACGCCAGCCTCGCTGCCCAGCAGCACGACGCCCACACTGTCCCGGGCCAGGTTCATGACCATGCCCTTGACGCCGGTGTCCAGCTCTACCAGCTCACCGTATACCGCCTTGTCCAGTCCGTAGACGGTGGCAATGCCATCGCCTACCTCCAGAACGGTGCCGGTCTCATCCCGCCGCACGCGGGTATCATATTCTTGAATCTCCTCCCGCAGGATGGAGACGATCTCTTCAGGGTTGCTTTTCATGCCATTCGCCTCTCTTCTAGTTGCCGGGTTAGGCCGGCCAGCGCCCCGCGGACGCTTTTATCATATGTCACGCCCTGGATCTCCAGCGTGAAGCCGCCCAGCAGGGATGGATCGATGCGCACATCAAATACCACATCCTGCTTGTGATGCAGGCGGCACAGGGCCTGACGGAGCTTTTCCTGCTCCTCTTTCCCGGGCACACGGACGCAGGTCAGGCGGCAACGGGCCGCTCCCCGCTGGGCCAGGGCCTTATCGTGAAAGGCCTCCAGAATATCGGGCAGCAGAGCCATGCGTCCCTTGCTGGCCAGCAGTTGGTAGAAACGCAGCAGTACACCGCGGCCGCTCAAAACGGGCAGCCGGGCCAAAATGCGCTCCTTCTCCCAGGCCTGGACAGCGGGGGAGCGGAGGGATTCCCACAGAGCGGCGTCCGCCATCATGGCTTGGGCGGTGGTGCGCAGGGCTTCCTCATCGGGGGAGAGGTCATAGAGGGCCTCTGCATAACGGCGGGCCAACTCATTCATGCCTTTTCCCCCACTTCTGACAGGAACGTATCAACCAGGGCCCTGTCGGCCGCATCGTCCATGGAGCGCTGGGCCACCTTGGCAGCGGCCAGCAGAGCCAGGGATGCCACCTCGTTGCGGGCGCCCTGCAACATGGTCTCCCGCGCAGAGGCGATCTGCGCCTCAGCCTCGCTGCGCAGCCGCTTGGCGTCGGCGTCGGCCTCGGTCATCTTGCCCTCATAAACCCGCTGAGCACGGTTTTGGGCGTCGGCCACAATTTTGGCCGCCTCATGCCGGGCGTCGGTCAGCTTACTCTCATACTGGACCTTCAGCTTCTCAGCCTGGCGGTTGCTGTCCTCAGCAGAGGCGATCTCGCTCTTCACCAGGGCGGCTCGCTGCTCCAGCACAGCATTGATCCGGCCAAACAGCAGCTTCTTTAGAATAAAGAAGAGCACCAGCAAGTTGACAATGGTGAAGATAATGGTGGAAAGATGGAACTCCAGCATTGGGGACGCCCCCTTTAACCAACGAAGATGATCAGCAGAGCGGTAATGAAGCCGAAGATGGCGGTACCTTCTGCCAGGGCGCAGCCCAGCAGCAGAGCGCTGTTGATCTTGCCGGAAGCCTCGGGCTGGCGGGCAATGGCCTCACTGGCCTTGCCGGTGGCATAACCGATGCCGATACCGGCGCCGATACCGGTGAAGACAGCGACAGCTGCGGCGATAATAGCAATAGACATAGTGATTTCCTCCTCAGATTTCTTTAGTCGGTTTACTCCTCGTCCTTGATGCCCTCGCCGGTGAATAGCGTGGTGAGGAACACAAAGACCACGGTCTGGATCAGACCGTCGAACAGGTCAAAGTAGATGCTGAAAATGGCAGGCAGTACCACCGGCACCACGAACTTGAGCATCTCCATAATGATGTATGCACCCAAAATATTGCCGAACAGACGCATACACAGTGCCAGGGGCCGTATGACCACCTCCATCAGGTTGATGGGCAGCAGCAGCGGCATAGGTGCGGCGAACTTCTTCAGTCCACCCAACAGCCCATTGTAGCGGAACTGGGAGCCGTAGATGAGCAGCATGCTCATAATGGCCAGTGCCGTGGTCACGCTGATATCCTTTGTGGGCGGCGTCAGACCAAGAATGCCGATCAGATTGGAAATGCCGATGTACAGGGCTACCGTACCCAGCCAGGGGGCGAAGGGCCGCCAGTGGGTGCCGATGTTAGTCTTGATGAAGTTGTTGAGAAACTGCACCGCCCACTCCAGGGCGATCTGCACCTTGCCAGGGCTGCGCACACTGAGCTTCCGGGTCAGCAGCAGGGAGAGCACCACCAGTAAGGCCATGATGATCCATGTGACCACCACTGAGTCGGCCACCGGGATACCGCCCAACACCGGGATGGTAAAGGCGGTCTTGTTTCCCAGCTCACTGACCAACGATTCCTTAAATTCTTCAAGCAAACACATCACCTCGTTTTCGCGAGGGCTATTTTACGACCGCCGTGACAGTTTTGGGAAGCCTTTTGAAAGTAAAAAAACTATTGAAAACTGAGACGGAACCGGCCCCTCTTCCAAGACGCTTGTGAATGGGGACTCCGCGCGCTATACTAGGGAAGAGATCACAGTAAGGAGGCCTGTCCATGTCCGCCCACCACAAACGTTCCATTCATGCCCAGCTGCTGCAGCTGAGCCTGTTGATCGTGGCCATCTCCTCGGTGCTGTCCCTGGCGTGCGCCCTCTATGTCACCCTGAGCGGCGAGCAGCGTTCCCTGGATGAGAACCTGCTCAACTCCGCGTCCATCCTCTCCCAGTCCCCGCTGGTGCGGCAGGCTCTTGAGGGTGAGGCCTCTCCGGCAGAGCTGGCAGCGTTTCTGGATGCCGCTACTGCTAACACTTCCGACATCGACCTGATCCTGGTAGGAGATCTGGAAAACACTCTTTTTTATGCCCCAGACCCCGCCCTGAGGGGGACCTCCTACTCTGGGGACGCCCAGGACCCAGCCCTGGCCGGTGAGGGACCCTACACCTCCAACGAAACCGGCCCCCTGGGTTCCGAGCACTCAGCCTATGCCCCTATCCGCAACGGCGCGGGAGAGGTCATCGGCTTCGTGGTGGTGGGACTCTACCTGCGCAGCCTGGCCCATGTAACGCTGGTCACTGTCCTTCAGGTGGTGCTGCTGAGCCTGCTGGCGATGGTGGTGGCGGTGCTGCTGGCCCAACGCCTGTCCCGGCGCATCAAAAACGCTCTGCAAGGCTATGAACCAGAGGCCTTCGCCCGCCGCTTTCACCAGCGGGAGGACATTCTGGATGCTCTGGAGGAGGGGGTCCTGGCCATCGACAAGGATGAAAAGATCATCTTTTTCAACACCGCCGCCGCCCGGCTGCTGTCTCTGACCTCTGATGCTGTGGGCAAACCACTTCGGGCCGTCTATCCGGTCTCCACTCTGGGGCGCATCCTGCACACTGGAAAGCCGGAATATAATGTGAGCATGAAATCTCTGCCCAATGTGCGGGTGCTGTCCGACCGGCTGCCCATCTATGAGAACGGCCAGCTGGCCGGTGCGGTAGGGATCTTCCGCAACCGCACCGAGGTGACCCGGTTGGCCGACGACCTCACCGGGGTGCGGCATATGGTAGACGCCATGCGGGCTTACACCCATGAATTCATGAACAAGCTCCACGTGATCCTGGGCCTGCTGCAGATCGGCCAGCCTGAGCGGGCGCAGCAGTATATTATGGACACCACCCGCATCCAGCGGGAGGCGGTAAGCCGCATCATGCACCAGATCAAGGAGCCGTCGGTGGCCGCCCTGCTAGTGGGCAAGACCAGCAGAGCCAACGAGCTAGGCATCCGCCTCACCCTGGACCGGGAGAGCATCCTCAGCGCCGAGAGCTCTTGCCTGCCCCCGGAAGCCTGTATTACCGTGCTGGGCAATCTCATTGAGAATGCTATTGAAAGCCTGAATCAGTCCCGGCAGGGGATAAAAGAGGTGTCGGTCAGCATCCGGGAGGAGGGAAATGGCCTGCTGCTGTGTGTGGAGGATACCGGTCCGGGCATTCCTGCCGCTCTGCGGCGCACCCTGTTCCAGCAGGGGAGCACCACCAAGGAACAAGGCCGGGGGACTGGTCTGTCCCTGGTTCGGGAAGTGGTGGACGCCTATCAGGGAGAGATCCGAGTGGAGTCGGAGACTGGCGTGGGCACATCCTTTTTTGTCAGTTTCCGTCAGGAGCCCCAGATTGGCCCGGAGAACAAGGAGGAGAGTTGAATGTATCGCGTGGTCATTGTAGAGGACGACCCCATGGTCTCCCTGATCAACCGCACCTATGTGGAGAGGGACTCCCGTTTTCAGGTGGTACAGACTTTCCAGGATGGCCAAACGGCTCTGAACTGGCTGGAGCAGAACCCGGTGGATCTGGTGGTCCTGGATGTGTATATGCCTTTGTTTACCGGAGAGGAACTGCTGCGAGCCCTCCGCCACCGGCGAATCGATGTGGACGCCATCATGGTCACCGCGGCCAACGATGGCCCCACAGTGGACGCCCTGCTGAAAATGGGCGTGGTAGACTATCTGATGAAGCCCTTTACCGCGGAGCGGTTTCAGCAGGCGCTGGACACCTTCTGCCGTCACCGGGAGGCGCTGGCCGGGGGATTGGTGGAACAAAGTGCGCTGGATAAGCTCTTCACTCCCGCCGGTTCCGGCGAATGGCAGCTTCCCAAGGGGCTCCAGGAGAGTACGCTGGAAAAAGTGCGGACCTGCCTGCGCTCCGCCCTTACCCAAGGCATGCCCAGCGAGGCCATCTCCCGGCAGACCGGCCTGTCAGTGGTGACAGTGCGGCGCTATGTCAACTATCTGGTTGAACGGGGAGAGGCCAGCTCCACTGTCAACTATGACACTGGCGGACGGCCTTGCCGTCTCTACCGCATTCCTGCGCCCTAAACTTGTTGGAGTACCGGCCCGGCGTCCCATTTATTCCATGCTGAAAGCCCTCCCGGGTATAGCCCGGGAGGGCTTTCGACTATGGGGCCTGCGCCCGGATGGTACGGGAGGTCTGCTGGCGGTCAACGGCAACCACGGCCAGTACCTATAATAGCTTCTGCCCAGTTTTGGAGAGCTCCAGCCGTCCCGGCGAAAGTCCATCTGTTCCAAGTCAAAGGCCAAGGGGCCTACGGGTAGAGGAGAGGAGACTTTGGGAGCGCCTTGGCAGAGTGGGGCATTCATCCTGGCCCGGCCTCCGATCCGGCGACTTCTGGCCTTGTCAGAGCTATGGCAACTCCCCGTTCCAGGGCCTCATCGTCCTCCAAAAGAAAAATGTGTTTCATGTTCAGTCACCATCGTCTGTTGCTCCTATTCAGATCAGTTGCCGGCCATGATGAGCTATGCTATGATAAGGCGTACAGAACAAACCCGATTGGCTTTGTTTCAATGTAGGGGTTTCAGACAATACTGCCCAGGCCCCTTGCACTTTCCCCTGAAATGCTGGGGCATTCCGGGGGGAATACGCATTGTCACAATGTGGGGATTTCGTAAAACAGCTAAAATGAGCTTCTTTTATGAAATTACGCCGCCCTTGTCACGGGAATAAACCGCTCGGCGGTTTATTCAGTAGGCGTTATGATAGGGGTTACTCATCGCGGCCAACCGGACTGGATTTGACGAACAGAATGGAGAACCATATGAAAGAAGTAGATCCCCAAAACACCTCCCGGGCGCTGGCCTTTGCACTCTGGATGAAGGCCCCCATGCCCATGGTGACCCTGATGAAGACCCTGGATGTGACGGCCCTGGTGCGCCTGAGCCGAAAGCGGAATTATAAATTCAATATGCTTCTCTGCTGGTGCATCGGAAAAGCGGCGGCGGGGATGGAGGACTTCTACCTTCTTCCGGTGGGGGGCAAGCTGATGCAGTACGACCGCTTGGCGGTCAATACGGTGGTGACCACTAAGGGCGGCGGTATCGCCACCTGTGATATTCCTGTTTCCACGGATTTGGAGCAATTTAACCGGGATTACCTGACCCTGACCCGGCGGGTCTGGGAGACTGGCGAAAGCTATGAAGCAGGAGAGGAGTACATGGTGATCGGAACCTCCGCCCTGGCGGGGTATGAGATCGATGGCGCGGTGAATATCTACGCCGGATGTTACAACAACCCCTTCCTCATCTGGGGCAAGTACCGGAAAAAGTGGCTGCGCACCATCCTGCCTGTGTCCTTCCAGTTCCACCACACCCAAATGGACGGAATTCCTGCCGCGGAATTTTTGGAGCGGATGCAGCAGGAGATCCGTCAAATTTAAGATTTCCCCTTGACTCTGACGCTCCGTCAACTGATATCCTATCCTCAGGGAGGGATGTTTATGGAGTATTCCATTCAAGAGCTGTCGCGCCTGTCCGGGGTGACCACCCGCACCCTGCGCTGGTACGATCAGATCGGCCTGCTGAAGCCCAGCCGGGTGGCGGAGAGCGGCTACCGCTATTACGGCAGGGCGGAGGTAGACCGGCTGCAGGACATTCTCTATTATCGGGCCCTGGGGGTGGAGCTGGCCCGCATTAAGGAATGTCTGGACGATCCCTCCTTTGACCGTCTGGCCGCCCTGAAACGTCACCTGGCCGCTTTGGAGACGGAGCGGGAGCGGCTGGAACAGCTCATCCGGTCGGTGAAAGACACCATCGGAGCGGAAGAAAGGAACGAGATCATGAGCGATGAGCAGAAATTTGAGGCGTTCAAGCAGCGCACGATAGCCCATAACGAGGAAGTTTACGGAGCGGAGATCCGCTCCAAGTACGGCGACAACGAGGTGGACGAGGCCAACGCTGCAGTGAGAAATTTGACCCAGGCGCAGTACCAGGAGTGGACAGACCTGGGCCAGGAGATTCAAAAGCGGCTGGAGGCCGCCGTCCAGGCGGGCCTGTCCCCGGAGAGCGAGGAGGGAAAGGAGATTACTGCCCTCCACCGCCGGTGGCTCACCATCACCGGAACTCCCTACGACCCGGCCAAGCACCGGGGAATCGCGGAGCTGTATGTGATGGATGAGCGGTTTACCGCCTACTACGATAAACACCTGCCCGGCTGCGCCCGCTTCCTGCGAGATGCTGTCGTTTATTGGGCAAAATAAAGATGAGACAGGCCCCCGGCTTTTCGCCGGAGGCCTGTCCTCACTCCGCGACCGGATCTCCCACAGGAAGAAAAACGGGATCTTCTGCCTTTATGCAGTTCTTTCGGATTGTCAGATGTGAGTACTCATGTTATGATGAGGCTACCAACTGCGGTATATATCAGCACCAACAGCGAAAGTCTACCGGATAATTGAGCCCGGGAAAGGAAAACGATATGCAGGACAACTACGTAGGAGATATTGGAGACTACGGAAAGTATGGCCTGCTGCGTGCTGTGACAGCGTCCGGCCTTCTGCTGGCTGTCAACTGGTATTGCGCAGTGCCACGGCGCCCCAGTAAACAGGAGGACGGAAAGTTCACTTCTTATTTGGAAAAACCGGAAGCATATCGGCATTATGACCCGGAACTATTTGACTGTTTGGCCTACATTGTAAAGAATACACGCTCTATCACAAGCGTGGAAAACAGCGGTATTCTCAAAGCACAGTTCTTTGAAGAAGTCCTGACCGGCACGCCCCGGCACCAGTGGCACGAAAACGCACTTGCTGCAACTGCCGGTGCGGATATTGTTTTTCTTGATCCGGACAACGGTTTGGAAACCGCAAAGATGCGCCAGCGTGGATACATAAAGGATAAGCACGCCAAATGGCAGGAAGTGAAGGACTACTATGATCGGGGACAGAGCGTGATCTTATATCAGCATCGTCCGCAGATGACGAAAAAAGAAACCTGTATCCAAGGTGTCCTCGATTTTCAGAACTCCTTTTTAAAAGCTGACAGCACCTTGCTTTTGGAATATCCCCGTTATACAAATCGCTATTACTTCATATTTGCACATGACGTACATCGGGCTATCTTGGAAGCTTTGTATCACTCAGTGACACAAAGCTGGAATGGTCTGTGCAGCCCAGTCGCTCTTAATCCAACGAGTGGCCAGTAAAAAACAAAATCCTCTTATGCTGTGCTTTGTTGAGAGAGCCACACAGCATAGGAGGATTTATTTTTACAGTAGACAGGAATGTTTGCCTGCGTACGGCAATGATCCTGCTCACCATAAAGTAATCATTTCAGCACGCTCAGAAGAGCTATTCGCCCTGCCGTTATTTCTCATGACTTTTGTCCCTGGGCCGCACGCAGGACTCGATGATGTCGGCAATCATCTCCACCTCATCTGCGCAGTCCTGCCGCAGCCACTCCTTGACGATTGCGATGATACCCTCTACATAGTAGGCGATGTAGTAGGGCCGGTGGGAGGGCGGAATCTCAAACCGCTCCAGAATGGGGCCGAGGATGTGCTGCTTCAGTTCCCCATACCGGGCATAGGCCTGCATACTGCCGGGATTCCGGAAGGCAGCCCGATAGACCTTTTTATTGTCCCGGATGAAGCGGAGATAGGGGAGAAGATACTCCCGGGTGACCAAAACCAGCTCTTCCCGCTCCCGGTTGCCCATATTTCCCAGGACCTCTTCTTCCTGTTGGGGGAAATAGGAGAGAAAGCGCTGGTTGACCATCTCCAAGGTCTCATTCACCAGGTCGGCGATGGTCTCGTAGTGCAGGTAGAAGGTGGACCGGTTCACACCGGCCTGGTGACAGATCTCTTTCACCGTAATATATTCCAGCTCTTTCTCCTCCAGCAGGGCCAGGAGCGCCTCGTCCATTCGAAGGGCGGTATTGAAGTATTTGCTTTCGGACTTGTTCATTTGCCGCCCTCCTCACGTGTTTATTCTGCCGATTCGCTGATCTCCTTGGCCAGCTGCATGATCTCAAAGGCATACTTTTCCTTGCCAGACCGCAGGAGCTTCTTGTAGACGGGATAGTTCAGGCCTATACCGATGATGCCCAGAATTCCCAGGAGGATCCCGGCACCCGTCATCAGGACGCCGCCTCCTCCGATCACCTGTATGGAAAGGCACATCCCTAAGCCGAGAACCAGGGCCATCCCGATACCGAAGCCATAGGCGAAGAGGGTCGCGGAGCGCTTTGCTTTCCAATCCAACTTTCTCAAAGCGACGACCTTAGAGGTGTCCTTGGGGGCGTATTCGTTGGCGATGGCTTCCGCAAAAATTTTATCTGTGTTCATAGTGATAGTCTCCTCTTTATGATCGATTGATTGCTTCTCTGCAGCTGCTGAGATGATCATAGAGGATGCAAGGCCAAAAGAGAACGACATCTTTGACCCTTTGTGCTGATTTCAATGGGAGAGATCCGTAATGGGTGGGACTGCACTTTTGGAAAACGTTTTATGCTTTTTTCCGCGTCAAATAAGCTCCAACGATTGCTGCGATCAGGACAATGGGAGCCGACCTGACAAACAGCCATTCAAATGCGTGAAAAACTGTGCCTGCAACGGCAATTTCCGGGTCACTGAAATCCCAACCCAGGTACGGACTATTGACGACCACTAAGACTGCGGAAACTGCTACAATCACCGCGCATAATGCGATCAGCGACCAATGAAGAACTTTTCTTCTGAGTGCCTTTCTCCGTGCAAACTGCAAATTGATGATCTCCAGCTTTTCGGAGAGCGCTTTGACCGCATCCACCTCTGATTCCGTCACAGTCTCTCCAAGCAACGTGCTCACGGGTGTCTCAAGCGCTTCTGACAGGGAGATCAGCATGTCAGAATCCGGGACGGACAAGCCCTGCTCCCATTTTGAGATGGTCTGCCGCACCACATTTAACTTTACAGCAAGCTCCTGTTGGGAAAGCCCCTTTGATTTCCGGATTGCCTTGATATTTTCGTTTAGCATATGGGCTCACTCCTTTCGTTCACATTGTAGGGAGAATAGCCCGTTGCTGCAAGCAACGCAGAGTAACATGGCCTATTTCAGCAGTTCCTTCCGCAGATCGTCCAGATACCGCTGCTGCTGTCGCTTCAGATAGCCGGGGACAAAGGGGCACATCCACCAGTGCTTGGCGGTGATGGTCTCGGTGCAGGTCAGCCGGGCGCCCTCTTCCGCTGCTTCGAAGATGCCCTCCCAGGAGCCGGACATATTGCCGTTGGCCATGGTAAAGGCCCAGTAACGGGGTGGTTCACAGGCTGTGACGGTAAATTCCGTGGCATAGCCGCCTTTGGTGTGCTCCACGAAGTGGTTCTCGTCCAGGACTTCTACCCGGGCTAAATCACTGCGCCAGGCAGTGTGAGAAAGGTCAGTCACCGCCTGCCACACCTGCTCCACTGGGCAGGGGAAATAGACGGTCACCTTGGAAGTCGCCATGCGCTCACACCTTCTTTGCTTTCTTGTTGAGCTTTAGGCTGATGCCCCGGCGGTCCGCCGCCTCCTGAAGGAGCCCCACGGCGGCGAGAGCACGCTCCTTGATTGGTTGGCCTTCCAATTCCGGCCTGCCGCCCAGAACAGCCATTACGGACTGTAAATCTTCCATGGGCAGGAGATACACCGCCGTGTTAAAAAATGTCTTGCGGCGTCCATCGTTGTAATGGGCCAGAAGTTTCTCCAAAATCGCCCGCTTTTCCTCCAACTGGGCAAGGCAAACGTCCAGCCCCAGCGCCCGGGTCTGGGCGATATCCTGCTGCCGGTTCCGGTGGGGGACAAAGGAATCCCCATCGTCGAAGCCCTCATAGCGGGGACAGGGATATTCCGGGCACTCCCAGCAGAACTGGACGCCGCCGTGTTCTAGAGAACATTTGGCTATGGCGCAGCTCTGGTTGCCCGCCCCGCCGCCGCAGCCGGGACAGTAGCCGCCCACGTGCATGGAGCACAACGCGCAGCTCAGGCCGCACAGGGAGAAGCGGGTTTCTGTACGGGTAAAGCCTTTCATGTCCGTTTCCCCCCTTAAAACCACAGCACCTGCTCTTCCCGGAATACCGGGTTTTCCCCCTGGGCATAAGGGTCATAACGGTTTTCGTTGCAGCCAAATTCCTGCAAAAAACAGATCTGTCCCGCCTCATTCCAGCGGATGAGGGAGAGGCCGTCAAAGCTCTGAATCACACCATCCGTCATGGCGCACCGGAAGGACCACTCCACCACGGTCTGGTCCTCCTTGTGGAAATACTGCCGGATGTCCCAGCGCTGTACCGTTCCCCGGGTGTTCCATTCGTCAAACCACAGCTTGATCTTTCTGCTGCCGTGATATTCCGGCCCCCAGCTCTCGATGTAGACGGCGTCTGACGCAAAGAGGCTGTCAATGCCCGTGTCCTGCTTGTCCAGCCACATGGAGAACCACTGCTGGATCTTATTTTCGCGCTGTTTCTCTGCTTCCATATTCATATTCTCCTATTGTCCCCCTTGGGTGCCGTCCCAAAGCATCAAATATTCTGTACCTTTCTCCGCCACGATGCGGAATCCCGCCCGCTGGTAGAAGCGCAGGGCCAGGTTCTCTTTCTGGACGGAGAGGGATGTCCGGAGATACCCATTCTCCCGCTGCAAAAGCAGAAGGCCGTTCAGCAGCTGTGTACCGATCCCCAGCCCGCGATACTCCGGCAGCAACGAGATGGCCAGAGAGGGGATATCGTTGTCAATGTGTCCGTAGTCGGCCATAATGCGGCTCCACGCTGCACCCACCACTTTTTCCTCAACCTCGACTACCAGGCAATGGTCGCCAGGACGTGTGCCGAAGTCCTCAATATAGACCTGCAGTTCCGGCAGGTCCACTACTGACCGGGGCGGCGGCTCCACATCTTCCAGGAGATAGATGGCCTGATAGAGAAATTCCCGCAGAAGGACGTGTTCTTCCGGACGTATTTTGCGAATGATCGTGTTCATCTTTTTCCTCACTCTGCCCGTATGATAGGCTGCCGAATGACGGTTTTCAGTTTTTCCGGCCGGCACCGCCGGGCGTCGCTCAAATAGATCTCGTGGTGAAACCGGCCCTCCCCGAAGTCTTTCTTGTAGCCCTTCTGCCTGGCGTATGCCTCCATAGCGGCCACGGTGGTGGGCTCATCGTCATAGGGGCCCATGTGCATGCACTGGACACACAGCCCCTCCTCCCAGGGGAAGAACTCCACCGGGGAGAAGTCTCGCTGCTTCTTTTCCGTGGCCTCCCGAATGGCCCAGTCAAAGACCTCTTTCGTCACGAACTCCGGCAGGCGGATGAGGGAGATCCAACGGAAATCCGCTTTGCGGGAATAATCCACCCCGGGGGTACTTTCCTGCCACCACAGGCCCTCCAGAGGCGGCACCACATAGTCGAAGTAGCCCTCAAGCTGGTGCTTACCCATCTTGCTCATTTTAATGGTGAAGGCCACCGCATAGAGTAGTTCCAGGGCCTGCTTATAAGCACCGCCCTCCTCGTTAGGGTCACCTTGGCCTCGCACGGCCAGGAAATTCATGGCGGGCACGGTGACGATGCCCGGCGTTTTGGGCGGCAGATAGAATTCCTTGTACGCTTTCTTGTAGTCAAAGGCCATGGCTATTTCCTCCTTTTCTTGGGCTGTGCCTGAAGGGCCAGACAGGTGAGGCGGGTGAGAGCGGTCATGGTGTCCCGGTCGTCTACATCCTCCACCCAGATATAGTCCTTAGATCCCTCGTAGGGTGGGGCCTTGGGCAGGTTTGGAAACGCTGCTTCGCCCGCCGGAGTGACCTTCACAAAAAGCTGGTCGTCACAGATGACGGCGAAGAACACCTCATCGCAGTAAAGGCCGTATTCGCCGAACATCTTCCGGCTGCGGATGGCTCCGGCCTCCCGCAGCTGCTCGGTCACATAGTCCACAAAGTCCTGGTGAGAGGCCATATCAATTCCTCCTGTAACGACGGGCCAGTGTTTCGGTCAATGTCCCCAACTGCTCCCGCAGTTCTTCTGGCTCCAGCAGCTCCGCTTTGTCCCCAAAGGTAAGTACCCAGCTGAGTACACTGTCGGCATCGGGAAAGCCGCCGGTGAAGCGCAGTCTGCCGTCCGGCTCCACGGTAAAGCGGTCCGCCCCGTACTCCTCTACCAGCCGCCAGCGGCAGGGCGGGTTAAAGAGAATGGTGACCTGATACTTGGCCGGAAAGATGCGCTCCGGTTCCAGATCGGGCAGGGGCGCGAACCTGGGCTCAAAGGGTGCCCCGGCGGCCAGGTCCGTCATGCGGTTCAATTTGAACATGCGGAAATTCTCACGCATCCGGCACCAACCCCATACATACCAGGTGGACCAGTGGAACACCAGGTAGCAGGGCTCCACAGTGCGCACCGATTCCCCTTTGGGAGAGAAGTAGGTAAAAGAAATGGTGCGGTGCTGCTCAATGGCCCCTTGGATCAGTTCAATTTTCGGTGGCAGGCTGGTCTTGTACCAGGAGGAGAGGTCGATGAGCATGTGGGTGCCGCCGGGCACCAGTCCGCCTGTCCCGGCGGACAGCTTTTCCATCAGCTGCGCATAGCGTCGAGTGCCGCTGACGCTGTCCAGGCTCCTCAGGCCCGCCAGGATAGCCTGCATCTCCGGAGCGGTGAGCACGGTGCGGTCCACCCGGTAGCCCTCCATGATGGAGATGCCACCTCCCGCGCCCTGGGTGGTGGCGATGGGGATGCCCGCCCGGCACAGGGACTCGATGTCCCGCTGGATGGTCCGGCGGGACACCTCGAACTGCTCCGCCAGCTCCGGGGCAGTGACCTTCTCCCGCTGGAGCAGGATAGACAGAATACCGATGAGCCGCTCCATTTTCATGGGATGCACCGCCTTTTCTGTTTTTGCCTGTATGATAGCCCGTCAGGGGCGAGAAAAACGGCTGAAAATCAAAGTATAATATCTATTGTACGGCTATTATAACATAGGAACACGACAACTGTCTGTCGTGTTTTCCTTTGAAAAGCAATCTTTTGTTCTGTGAAGCGGCGGGGCGTGGTATCATGGAGACAAATCTGCCGGGAGGTACAGGTAGGAGTACTCTTTTCACAATTTGATAGAAGGGGACCTGGCTCAGGAGCACCTGTGCTGCATCATACGAAGCAAGAAGCCACACTCCGGCGTGACGGCCAAGCGGGCCTGGCTCAGCGAGCGGCTGAAAAGGCCGGAAGTCTGGAGATTGAAAATCAGGAGCTAATCATCTATTATAGCGCCCGGTGTCCCTATATCTATCAGAGTGTGAAACTGGTGCGCAAAACTTATGGTGAGCTGGAGTCGCCCTGTACCCTCATTCCGGTGACACTTTGGAGAAAGCTAGCCCGGTCACTTTGGGCCTGGGACAGCAGGATCATAAAATCCGTGTTGTCCAGAATGGCCTCAATCTCCCGGCTGGCCAAAAGGTCTTTGACGTTCTGCGTCAGGGCCGAGGGGACACAGCCTTTCTTTCTCAGCATCTTCCACACGGCCACAAAGTAGCTGGCGGTAAGCGCGTCCCGGAGCAGGATATGGAACTCGTCAAAATAGCACCAGGTAGAAACACCGCTGTGAAAATTCACATTGACCGCCGAAGTTACAAAGTCGTTGGTAACGTGCATGGCGATCTTGCGGAGGTTTTCTCCCAGCCCTTTGAGAACGATGCACACGATATGGGACGTGAGCTTTACGTTGGTCTGGTGGTTGAACAGGTTAAGGGAGCCGGTGCAGTAGAGCTCCAGGGCGGTTGCCACACGGCGGGCCTCCGGCTCCGGCTGCTTCAAAAGCTCCTCGTACAAGTCCTGGAGCAAGGGCGGCTTGCCGTCCCCGATCCCCAGGGCCATATCCCGGTAAATGAGCCGCACACAGCGGTCAATCACGGTTTTTTCGATGGGCTGCAAGCCGTCCTTGCCGCCCACCACCAGCTCACACAGGGACAACAAAAAATCCGCTTTCATGGAAAGCGGGCTTTCGTCATCGTCCAGGTCAAGTTGAATATCCATAGGGTTAATATGGCTGGGAGAGCCGGGAGCGATCTCCACCACCTGGCCGCCCAGCCGCCGCACCAGCGGAGCATATTCGCCCATCGGATCGACAATGATAATGCGATCCTTTGGGATAGTGAGAAACACATTGATGATCTCACGCTTTGCGGCAAAGGATTTGCCGGAGCCCGTGGAGCCGAGATAGAGCCCGTTGGCCGATTTCAGTTTTTTGCGGTCAGCCATGATGACGTTATGGGAAAGGGCGTTCATGCCGTAGTAGAGGGACGGCCCGGCCATACGGAGCTCCCTGGTCATAAAGGGAATGAAGATGGCCGTGGAACTGGTTGTCATGCCCCGCTGGATTTCCACCTCGTTATAGCCCAGGGCCAGCGAGGACACAAACGCCTGCTCCTGCTGCCAGTCCAGCCGCTTCAAGGCGCAGTTGTATTTCTGCGCGATGCCGCCCACGGTAAACACATCGTTTTCCAGCCGCTGCCGGGTGGGGGCGATATTGATGACCGTGAACGTGAGCAGGAACATCCGCTCGTTGCGGGACTGGAGATCGGCCAGGAGCTCCGCTGCGTCTTTGGAAAACGTAATCAGGTCAGGGGGCAGAATGTCGGGATCGTACCCGGCCCGCACCGCCTTGCGCTGTTCCTCCACTTTCATTTTGCCAATGTCGGAGAGCTTTCCCTTGATGGGCTTAATGGCTTTGAGCTGATCCACCGTCTGAATGTGCATGGTAACGGTCATTTCCGCATCCAGCTCCAGAATTTCCGCCAGGAGCTTGTCAGAGAGCTCGGACGCCAAAATCTGCAAATAGGACGCAGCGCCCCAATACTGGCCCACCCGGAACGTCCGGGATTGCCGGAAGTCGAAACTGTCCGGGGCAATAAAGTCCTTTGTCCCCATGCCCGTCCGGGGAATGTCCTGCCAGGAGAAGCGGAACGGCTCCCGGCTGCCGGGGTGCATCTGACTGTGAAGCAGCGCCAGTCGTTCCTGCCCGTCCATCGGAGCAGAGGGAACGCCCAGCCGTTTCAGATTGCCTGTCACATCGGCCTCCACCCGTTCCAGGCGGGGCCGGGCCTCCGCGATCCCCTCGGCGGGCAGGCCAAACGTGATATACTTTGACCGCTCGATGCCGTTGTTGCTTTTGGCAATCTGATTTTTCAGCATACTTGTGAACTCGGCCCGGATGCTGTCAAAGTCATCCTGTGCCGGGGGGATATTGACCTTGTACTTGCTCCGGGAACGGGAGCGGCGGTTGATAAAGGAGAGCTGAAACGGCAGGGAGCTGTCAAAGTAATTGAGAAACGAGCTCCACCCGCTGAAAATCGCCGTCTGATCCTCGGTAGAAGCCACGGAATAATTGATGTCCTCATATTCCACGGTTTTCGTGTAGAGCCCACCGGGGAGCTGGCACACCCCGTCCGGGTGCATCACCAGGTAAGGGATCGTCTGCTGGGCAGACAACGCAGCTTTCCGGTTAGCGGCCTTTCCGGGGCCGCGCTTTGGGCTGTTTGCTTTTTGCAATCGCATCCTCCTTTCTCACAGCGCCCCGCTGGGTAAACGGGGCATAGATATTTTCCGTCTGGTAATCTCATAGCCCTTGCCGTCTTTTTCCGGGCGGACGGTGGCGGGGGTCATAATGCCGTGTTCCTTGATCGTCCCCACCAGATCGTCCATCGCCTTATCGTCCTGCACCTTGTAGGGGTGCTCCCGGAACGTATGGAACGGATGAAGCTCCGCCATTTTCAGATAGACGATTTTTCCCTCTTCCACCGGGCGGGGCGGCACGTCAGGCGTGGGCGGCAGATTGATCTCCGGCGGCGGGACTGCCGCCTCCTTGACGGGAGCGGCCTTGCCCGGCTTTACCGCCTTAGCGGTTTTAGACACAGGCGCACCGCCGGAGCCCGTTTCCTTGCCCTTGTCAGCTTTCTTACCTCTGGACACTTTGTCCCGAACAGCGGGCGGGGCCTCCTCACGGGCCGCCTTGTCAACCTTAGACGGGCGGCCTGTGCGGGGCTCCGCCGCTTTCTCCTTTTTCCCCGCAGACACCGCAGCCTGCTCTTTCGGGGGACGGCCCCGGCGCTTTTTCGGCTGATCCGCCTCCGGCGCTTTCTTTTCCGGGGCGGTAGTAGAAGCCTCCTTGCCGCCCTTATCAGCGGCCTGGATGTCCGAGAGGTTGATCACCTTGCCGGACGGGGCGGGTGTATCTTCGCCCATGCCGGGAAGAACAGTCTGCTGTGTGTGCTTGTCGGCAGACGGCGGATCGGGCTCCACATGATCGGGGGCCGCTTTATCTTCACCAGAAACAGCAGGAGCATTATTTTCCTCCAGCGGTGGCAGATCACCCTGGCCGGGCGGGGATTGGGTTTCCGGGGGCTTATTTTCCTCCGGGCCCATGTTCACTTTTTCATCGGCCATTTGCTAACCTCCTTTTTGATGGAATGAAAAAAGGCCAGACCTCCCGGCCTGACCAGCAAAAATAACTCCCCCTTTCATTTTCAATTTGAAATCAGCATCACTCCTTTCCAAAACCAGGCCATAAAAAAACGTCGCTTTTCACAAAGAAACAGCGACGTTTTAGTGTAGGTTGGCTCGGTTTTTGTAGTGATTTATGATTATGCCTTTGTAAAGAAACCTAAGTGGTCTCCTGTATAAACCCCTCCGCTTCGTTGTCCCTGGCGATCAGATAGACCATCTCATCCAGTAGGACGCTGTCTGCCGTTTCTGCATCCATTTGGGTCAACGCATGGCAAAAGGCACTGTAAGTATCATTCCAGTATGGATAATCGACTTCCCACTCACCGCCAAGTTCCTCGCTGGTTTTGCCGGGATAAGCGGCTTCCTGCCATTGATGGAACTTTATTGCCTGCTCCAGAAGGCGTTCACGAATGCCCTTTGCCATGTGCTCACCTCACAATTTTCCGAAATGGTCCAGATATAAATCCCGCACAGAATAAGGGCCTACAAGGTTCGTTTCCTGCCGGCCATCCCAGGAATACACATGAATTTTGCCCTCGTCCCCAATGTACCGTTGCTCCTCAAAGGGTGCGGGAAAGGGAAAACTCTCTACCATGCTCCAGTCGATCTTGGGTTTCAGCCCATCAAGCTCCTCGCGCTTGAGCCTTTTGAAGTTAAACACCAATGCTGCCCCAATCCCATCGAACAGCAAGTCTGCGTATTCTCTGGGGGTGATGCTCTCGCTCACATTGGCGGCATCAATATTGACATCCAGAACCTTGTTGCCGCAGTTTGTCCAGATTTTATCGGGAGAGAACCAGGTGGCGCGTTCCGCAGCGTCTGCAAAGTCCTCACGGGGATACCATCCGTTTGCGCTGTCCGGCTTGACGCCTTCCCGAAGCTGCCCGTTGTACGGGGAAAGCGGATAATATCGGTGCCGCACCGGATCAAATCGGCCAAAGGCAATTTTCAGCAGATACCTATGCTTTTCGCTGCGCATGAGCTTATGGGGCTTCACGATATGTTCTTCAATCAAACTCCAAATGTACTCATCCACATGGATGGATACACGGGGGCGGCCGAATAGTGTGATTTTGTTGGTGTCTGTATCCACATTGAGCCAGACGCGATTGATCTCAACCATTGTCATTCCTCGCTTTTCAAAACGCTCCGCTATAAAATCGGCTTTCCCAGATGGCCTCAAATTCCGCTTTCTCTATAACGCAGGCGTGGAATTCCTCGCCCCAGACATGGGCGTTCAGTTCATCTACGGTGGGGATCGGCGTGATCTCGATAGCGTCTTCATAAAGGTCAGGTATGTTGCGGGTGTGACCGTCCATAAAGATGTCAATGGAGCGGAGAGCCAGCCGCTCATTTTTTGTATCCACTTCATAGAGGATCACCGACGGTTCTCCCTCCGGCGCGCCCTCCCAAAAGAGCTTGATGTACTCGATCTTGCCAAGATAAGTCCGCATCGCTTTTTCATCGGCGCAGGCTGCTCGGATCATTTTGGCCAACATCATCAAATCGTCGATGTATTGGGAGTACACGCAGAACACATCTTCGTCGGAGTCGAAGTGAAACAGATCCACGCCGCTGTTGTTTTCCTCGAACTCCTGGATCACGCCCCGGACAAGCCGCTCCCAATCCTCGCTGCTGCCGATCAGTCCCAGCCGTCGGAATTCCTCTGTCCGGAATCCGTCACTGATCTTCAGCAGAAGGGAGAGCGCATAGGGGTGGTGGGGAATGAGAAAGAATGGCGCGATCTGCTCCGGCTTCACC
>CABSMJ010000009.1 GCA_902478785.1 uncultured Oscillospiraceae bacterium | reverse complement strand
TTGCCTGTGCGCTGAGATGGCGGCCTTTTTATACGCCGAAAGATTTTACGGTTACTGTGTAACTTTCGTTGCTCGGGAACCTGTATGCAGCAGGACTTGTTCCCTACTACATACAGAAGGGCTATCTATGACCGAAGAAAACTACAACTACCGAACCAGCCAGACACTGCTTCGTAACCAGTTTCCCGGCAAAGGAAAGTTGAAAATCCCCATCATTCCCAAGTTCCAAGAAAAACCTGGAGACTTTGATGATCTTTTGTTGATTGGTTTTGACAAAAACCATCTGGAGGACCAGAATCATCTTGACCGCATGGTACACTTCTTCCTATATGACTATCGCTTTGAGCGGGTCTGGAAGAATGCAGACAACGACATTGAAAAACTCTCCCGCTACCGTGCGGTGCTGTCGCCGGATTTCAGTATGTACCTGGAGATGGCACCTGTCATGCAGCTTTACAATGTATTTCGTAATCGCTGGTGCGGTGCTTACTGGGCATCCAAAGGGATTCGGGTGATTCCTACCGTCAACTGGGGCAATGAATCCACGTTTGATTTCTGCTTTGAGGGAATTGAAAAAGGAAGTATTATTGCTGTCTCCACTTATATGGCCGCAGAGCATGACAACCGCTGTGACCAGAAAGAATGGTTCATGGCAGGTTACAATGAGATGCTGCGGCGCATTGAGCCTGAAAAAATCATCTGCCACAATGCACCGTTTCCCGAAATGCAGGGCAACATTATCTATGTGGATTACGAACGTAGTTCCTGGCGGCATATGAACTATGAACGAAGTTTCCGCCGTGAAGATTTGGATGCCTTTAAAATTGGCGGCACATCCAGTAATCATCGTGATACAATAGAGCCGTACCTAATTGGAAAAGGCGATGGAAGTGCCTATGGCGGGAAATGGAAGCCAAACCCCGATAAGCCAAATGAAGTAATCCTACAAGGTCCGCCCAATACCATTCAGAAAGTATTTATCCACACCAAAAAAGAGGGATACTGGGCTCTGGTGAAATATAATGCTGAAGGATGGGCAATCAAAACGCGGCATTTTACTGATCATGGAAACAGCAGCAAGCACAGCAACCCTCATGATAAAGAGATTGCATATGATCCTCACACCGGAGCCCCTGATTTTCATTGGCTTGCTGAGTACCCCGACGGTGTACCAGAGTTTAAACATTTTCAGAGAGGGATCACTAATATGGAGGTACGTTACTTTACTTATAGTCCTGAAGCCTGGCGTTTTAAAACCATCAATGAATTCAAGAACAGTGTAAATCGTGGTGCGGAAATAAATTTTGAATGGAACGGACGAGAATATCATATTTGCCCCGTTTGGCCAAACGGAGAAGTGCAATATTGTATTACTCCCTTGGATACCCAGCAGGATACCGTCTATAAAAATGCGGATGATATGCTGGAATATATCATTGACGATAACCGACTGCGTGACATTATTACGAAGGCGGAAGTAACCGACCGCACTCTGTGATAAAACCGCTTGCCAACTACTCAGAGATTATTGATATTACTGGATTTCCACAGATCCTTTCATGACACTCCGATTTTTTCTGTTGAATCTATTAAAAATGCACTTTAATAGGGCAAGGGCTGGAGGTAATCTCCAGCCCTTGCCTTTTTCTCAGGAATCCTGTATCATTTTTATCAAAGTAGGCCGCTCGTGATGTTTTGCGCAGAAAGGTGGGCCGCCGGAATGACTGAATTCCTTGTCAATCTGATCATCAATTTCATGCTGGGGCTCACGTTTACCGGCATTGGAATTTACGCCGCCAGGCGGAAAGAGCCCATGTGGTTCTGGAGCGGTTCCACCGTTTCTTCGCATGAAATCAAGGACATTCCGGCCTACAACAGGGCCAACGGGGTCATGTGGTGCCTGTACTCCCTGCTTTTCTACCTGGCGGGGCTTCTCTATTTCTGGTCTCCCTATCTGGGGATTGCCCTTGTCCTCCTGGCAGTTTTCCCGGGCATCCCTGTTCTGATATGGAATTTTTACAGGATCAAGAGAAAGTATCACCGTTGAACCGGCGGCTCACCTGCCTGGCTGGTGGAAAGGAGCTGTGTGCCCTCTATGTACTTTCCCGACGATATGAACTTCCAGTACCTCTTTTTCTCCACATACATCGGAGATTTCCTGCAGATGATTCCCATCGCCCTTCTCACCTTTGTCCTCTACCTCGTTTATAAGAGAAAAACCGCCCCAGGGCTCTCGGGCCCCCATCTGGTGCTGTCCGCCCTGTTTCCGGCCTATCTGGCGGCCCTCCTGGGGCTGACGCTGTTTGCCGCCATGATCTCGGACGCCTACTATATTCTCTTCTATCACCAGTCCCCCTATCCCGTGGGAGAGGGCGGATACCGGTGGTTCACCTTTGTCTACGATTTTCGCCTCACCTTTTTCCGGGACTTCAGCGCTGAGAATCTGGGCAACATTCTGCTGTTCCTGCCCTTTGGCGTTCTCTATCCCCTGTTCCGCCGGGGCAGCACCTGGAAACGGACGCTTCTCACGGGTGTGGTGACCTCCCTACTCATTGAAAACATCCAGCCTTTCATGGACCGCAGCTTTGATCTCAACGACGTGGTCCTAAACGGCATCGGCGTGGCCGTCTCCACATGCCTCTTCTATGCTCTGCGACGTCTGCCGGGAAAACAGCATAGATGAAACAGCGCCCCAAGGGTCTGTCCGGAAAGGAGGCTTTTCATGTACCGAACACTCCTGCTTTCCCTCTACGAAAGCGACCCACTGGGGGATCCGGAGGTGGGGAAAGCGGCGCCTTCGCTGCGGCGCCTTGTGGTCACTGATGTACCCCTGGAGCAGCTGGAAGCACAGCTGGACACAGGTGATGGTTTTTTCCTGGAGCTGCTAGAGGGGGAGCATCTGAGTTTTCTGGACTTCTTCGCCTTCAACGCCCACAGCCTGGAGACGGCCCGGGCCGTTATGGAGGCCCTCCCCTCCCTTCCCCAGACGCCGGAGCACCGCTTTGCCCGGTATATCTGCCTGCGGCGCAGGCAGAGCAACGAGGAGCCGCTCTCCCGCAAGGGTCTGGCTATCTACAAAAAGACCCGCTTTGAACAGGGCGCCAGCGGTTTGAGTGAGCTGATCCTCTCCTGCGCTTCTGACCCATGGATCATGACTCTGGTGGGATATGTGGTGGGCAAGGGCTTGGACGCCCTTCTGGGTCTGGTGAAAAAGAGCGTCACAGAAGCAGAGTCCCGCCGGGTGCTGTTCCACTGTGGCGGCTTTTACCGCCGGGCGGCAAAGGTTCTTGGCTGTCAGCCCTATGAGCTGCAGATCACCGATCTTTCCCCCAAGAAAAACGGCCTCTATCACATCCGTTTCCGCAAAGTGGACGGAACCGTCTACAAGGCCGACTGTCGTCCCAACGGTACCATCGTCAAATTGACCTCCCAAAAATCCTCCCAGCCGGAAAAATAAGCGAGGCCGCGGCGTATGCCGCGGCCTCCCGTTTGATGTTTTTTCAGTCCCGGCGCAGGAAATAGCGGGTCAGGTACACTCCAATCAGGGCCACGATGCCCAGGTAGACGTAGAGTAAAAACCGCTCCGCCGTGCTCTTGCCGCTGCTCCAGGAGAGGTCTGTATCGTCGTTCCGGTACTTCTCCGTCACGTCCGTCCCGTCCTTATCGAAGAGGCGCACGCTCTCCAGCGTCAGGCGGGCGTTCTCCTTTTCCGGAAGCCCCAGTTCCTCCATCAGCTCCTCCACGTCCATTATCCGGAGGAAGTCCTCCCCGTTGAGGTCACAGCGGATGGTGGCGGTGTCATATCCCGTACCGTCGTACTCATGGTACCAGAACTCCGCCTCCGCAGCGTAGATGTCCCGGCAGTCATAGCCCGCCAGATAAAAGAGCCGCCAGTCCGTGTCCCCGGGGCTCAGGTTGCCGCCGTAGAGCCCGGCGGTATAGGCGGAGGGGGACATATCTGCCTCCACGGTCTGGTACTTCCCGTTGAGGCCCCGGACCAGATGGAGGATGCCGTGGACCTGCTCCGCATTGTCTGCCATATAGAAGATAAAAAGGTGATCCTCCCTGGTCTGCCAGCCCACCACCTCCAGAGGCGTCCCCTCCTCCACGCCGGTGAGCCCCAGGGAGGTGTCCGGGGAGGGAATATAGTCCTCCACCGCCGCCAGCCGGCCGGTCTCGGTATTGGCATAGTGGAAAGCCTGGTCATAGAGCCACCACATGCACCACAGTGCCGCCAGAACGGACAGCACCGCTGCCAGCAGCCGGGTACGCTTGACCCGCCGGAGGAATCTCAGGGCCCGCTTGGGCGCTCTCTCTACGGGAACGGCGGCACGCATGGCCTGCTCCACCTCCCGGCAGCCGGGGCACCCCTCCAGATGGGCTCGGACCAAAGCTGTGGTCTCCTCCTCTGTCAGCTCCTCGATGTAAGAGGGCAGCAGGTCCCGGATCACGCAGCAGTCCAATTTCTTTTCAGTTCCCCCCATGTTCCTTACCTCCCATCCTTCGTGACAGTTCCTCTTTTCCTCGGTAAAACCGCACCCGGGCCCACACCTCGCTGCGCCCCAAAATGTCTCCGATCTCCCGGAAGGAGAACTCACCCGCCAGGCGCAGATAGAGCACCTCCCGGGTGTCCGGGGGCAGCTGCTGCATGGCTCGGTAGAGGGCCATGCGGTCGCTGCGGCGCTCGTACTCCCCCGCCGGGTCGTCGTCTGCCGGCAATCGGGAGAGGGTCTCCTCCTCCAAAGGAGCCGTGCGCCGCCGGCGCTCCAGCTCCTTGTACCACAGCCGCTTGGCAATGGCACACAGCCAGACTTGGGGCGTACACTCACCCCGGAAGGTGTTCAGGCCCTTGAGCGCCTGGCAGAAGGTCTCCTGGGTCAGCTCCTCCGCCGTGTCTGCCTCACCGCACAGGGAGAAGAGATAGCGATAGATGCTCTTTGCGTGCTGCTCATACAGATCCTCGCCGCCAAAGGCCATGTCCTTCCCCCCTCTCGGTCTTTCTGTCTGTTGGTTCTTTGAAAAGCGAATTCGTTACAAAAATTTTTTGTTTTCTCATCCCATTTGGAAAAAGTATACCATAGCCCTTTCCCGCCGGCCAGTCTCCCCAGCCCACGTCTCCATCTTGCGCTTTTTCCCGCCCTAGTGTATACTGATGATAAAGACAAATGTTTTGAATACGTGGACACTCAAAAGGAGGATCCTTATGGGCCGGAGGATGTGGAACCGACTTACTCTGATTGCCATTCTTTTGCTTCTGGCAGGCTTTTGGGGGAGGGAGACCGGCTGGGGACAGCCGCTGCTGGTCCTGGGCGCGGTGCTCTTTGTGATCGCCCTGGCAGGCGGAAGCCGGAACTATGCCCAGCATCCCTATCTCTGCCCCGTCTGCGGGCAGACGCTGCGTCCTGCGGGCCGGTGGCTGCCCGGAGTGGGCTATGCGGGCACAGACCCCATCACCTGCCCCCACTGCGGGACCGTCTCCCGGCTCTGCGACCTGCGGCAGCGGGAGTGAGTTGCAAATCCTGAAAAGGAGGAAGCGTCATGAAACGCAGGTTCTGGAAGAAAGTGCTGGCAGGGGCGTTGGTGCTCTTGTTGCTGGCACTGGCGGCATGGCGGCTGTGGCCCCGGTCTTTTGTCTCCCTCTTCCCGGAAGGCCACACCGCTGTCACCAGCCTCAGCGCCTCCTGCACCATCAGCGGCATCGATGAACTGCATTCCCTAGCCTTTGACACCTACACAGTGAACGCCGTATACCCAGGCGAGGAGGAATTCGAGGCCATCTTGTCCCTGCTCCAGTCCTCCCGATACCGTCCGGACCTGCGCAATCTTCTTCCCTGGCCTCAGGAGAGCGTGGTCACCGATGACAGCACCCGCTCTGTCACAGTTTCCCTGGTCTGGGACAACCAAGAAGAGGGCTTTGCTACCCTCTTTTTCCACACGGACCGACTGGCGGTCCTCTCTCTGGCCACCGAGGCAGGATTTTTGCGGTTCCACCCCACCGACCGCGCCCTGGCGGACCAGCTGGCGGAATACCTCCAGGCCCACGGCGCTCCGCCCGCAGAGTCCCAGGGAGATACGGCCTCCCAAGTTCACCTTTAGCAGAAAGGAGTGCTGTCCCATGAGAAAGTGCTGGACCCTTCGGGAGGGGCTGACGGCCGTGCTGGCTGTGGCCGCTGCCGCGCTTTTGCCCCGCCTGGCAATTCAGCTCATCGCTGCTCTGACTCCAAACATCCTGCCGCCCCTGCTGGCGCTGTTGCTCCTCCCCGCACTCTGCGGCGGAGCGATGGCCTTTTCCCTGCGTCGGCGAAGTCAGAGCCTTTTGCCGGCAGCCTTGGGGCTGGCCATCGTCACGGCGGGGCTGGTACTGCTGGGCCAGTTTCCCTCTGCCGCGGCTCAGCTGCGCCGGAGCCTTCTGGGGACGTATAACCCCGAGGCAGCGGTTTTCGACCTCCTCTTTGCCGCCCTGTTCTGCACCGGTCTGTTGGTCGGAGTGGGCATAGGTGTCCTGCTCTGGCGTTGCCGCAGCCAGACAAGATAACGCAACAGGCGGGCACACCTTTTGGGTGCGCCCGCCTGTCTTTTTTCTCTGTGCGTTAAGTCCGCCAGACGGCATAGGTGGAGGCTGGGCCCAGAGGGCTCAAGCTCCCGCCCAGCAGAAAGACCTTCACAGTCAGGTTTTCCCTACCCCGGGAGTCCAGGCGCAGGTCCGTCAAGGTCACCGCGTCCTGTCCCAGGGCGCAGGTGCGGACCGTCCGATCCAGCAGCTGGCCGCTTCCCTGGTCATAGAGGGCCACTACCACCTGGCAGCTCCCCGAACCGCCGGGCAATTCCACCGGAACAGAACCGGTCACCAGGCCCTCTTGCTCCTGGAAGCAGAAGATCTGTACCGTGGTCTCCGCCACCGCGGCGGTGTGGCTTGCCGTCTCCCCCAGAGCGGCCTGAAGCTGATAGCTGCCCGCCGCCGTGGGCAGGCCGGAGGTCCACTCCTCCGTCCCCTGAGCGCGGTAACGGTAGGTCAGCTCCGCCTGCCAGGGCGCCCCGTTCAGGGTCAGGGTTGGGGCCTGCATGTTCGGCGCCTTACCCGTCCACAGGAAGGTCTGGGGGCCTTCAAAGGCCAAAGCCGCCGTGCCCTGGGTGATGGTGAAAGCCTTTGCCTCACTGCTGCTCTCCATGAGAGCCCGACCGTCGTCCCCATAGAACACCGCCCGGACCAGATAGCTGCCTGCCTCTGTAGGGGCAGCGGGAAGGGGCGTGTCCGGGTGGGAGGCCAGGTAGTACACATACTCCACCTGAGTTCCCTCCACCGGGGTGCCGGCACATTGCACCGCGGCCTGGGCCTCCAGGGCCACGCTCCGGCCCGTATAGACATAGCTGTCCCTATTTAGGGTCAGCTCCGTTTGGGTGGGATAGACCCACAGGGCATAGAGGTGGGTGATGTCCCCCTTCAGGGCGCTGCTGGCCACAGAGGCGCCGGGGAGGTAACTGGTACCGGTGCCGTCCGGGCGGGTATTCCAGGCCAGGAGGGGCTTCCCGTCCCGCAAAAAGGTATCGCCACCGTAGAGGGAAAGGGTCTCGCCCGTCCGCTTTTGCAGCCGCACGGTGCTGTCGTCCCCTCCATGGTAGACCACAAAGGCCTGACCCTGGCGCCACTGGGCGTAAAAGTCACTGCCCTGAGGGACCGTCACCTCTGTATCCGGCAGGTAGAAGGGGGTATCCTGAGAGAAGTCCGGCGCTGCCGTCTGGGCCCAGGCCAGCAGCTCCTTGCCCTCCCATTGCACCACCTGGTCACCAGGCAAGGACAGCGGAGCGCTCTCTCCCGTCACCGGGAGCACCACAGTCTCCTGCCCATCGGAAAAGCGGCCTCCGTTGGCGTCCAGCTTGGCCTGGTAGGGCTCCCACTGGGCATAGAGCGTGATGGCGTTTTGATAGGACTTCTTGCCGGTCAGGTTGCTCACGGTCTCCCCAGGGGCATAGAGACGGTCCTTGCCATCCACATAGCCCATCCAGCCCGTGAATGTATAGCCCTTGCGACTCATCCCCTGGGAGGGCAGCTGCACCTGGGCATCGTACACCGTGGAAATTGGCGCGATGGTCCCGGTGCCCCCGTTGGCGTGAAAAGAAATGGTATAGGGATTGGGAATCCACTTGGCATAGAGGGTCTGGCCCTTGGCCTGGATGTCCCCCTCGACAGGCTGGGTAAAGCCCTGGTCCAAGTACCACTCCGTCTCAGCATAGCCGTCCTGGTCATTTTGCTCCGCGTAGACGTCCGGCTTCACCGTCAGATTCTCATGATCCGGCAGGATCAGCTTACGGATATAATTATTGCGTACCACAAAGCCGCTGCCGTCGTTGACCAGGGCGGTATTGTGGCTCAGGTCCAGCTCTGTGAGCTTGTTGTGGTCGATATGCAGAAACCCCAGCTGGGTGAGCATACTCACATCGATGCTGGTCAGGCGGTTGTCAAAGGTCTCTATGAAAGTCAGTTTCGTATTGGTGGACAGGTCCAGCTGAGAGAGCAGATTGTGCCGGCAGTAGAGCCAGTCCAGCTCTGTGCAGCCGGTCAGATTCAGACTGGTCAGATAATTGAGCTCGCAGTTGAGGTTGATCAGGGCCGGGTTGTGAGACAAATCCAGCTCTGTCAGGCGGTTGATATCACACAGCAGCGTCTTTAGCTTAGGATTTCCGCTCACATCCAAAGCCGTCAGCAAGTTATTGCTGCAATAGAGCTTCTCCAGGTTAACAAAGGTCCCAATCCCCTCCAGGGAGGCAATTCCCTGATTGGACACCTGGATCTCCGTGATCCCCTGGACCTCCTCCGACGTCAGCACACCGTCAGCGCCCGCTCCGTTCAAATTCTTTTCGTCCAAAATCCACTGGCGGAACACCGGGTCGGGAAAGTGGTTTTCATCTACGGCGATCCCGTCCTCTGCCTGGGCCGTGGCCGCTGCTGAAAATAAAAGACCCGCACATAAAAGTACGGATAAGAAAAATCGCATGTTTCGTCTCATAATCGTTCCCATCTGTTGCATTTCAATTTTAATGTATCATGAAGTAAAACCGAGTATACCTGTCATCGCCCCGCTTGTCAATTCCCATATTTTTTATGGGAATTTTTACTTTATGGAAAGGGGGCATCTGTACCTTTGAACGAGGAAAAGCGGGCGGGAGCATCCTCCAAAGGACGCTCCCGCCTGGAACCATTTTTCGTTATGCAAAAAACAGGGACACCGCGCAGTAGACCAGCAGCAGCGCCATGACGGTGTTGACCACCTTGGCATGCTTGGAAAACAGCCAGTGGAACACGGAGCCGAAGGCCGACCAGCACAGCGTGAAGAAAAAGCCGATGAACGCCAGCAGCAACGCAAAGCCCAGCAACGGAAGCACCTGACCGCTGAAATAGGGCAGGATGTAGGCCTCCATGGACACGATGCCGTAGATGTAGATCTTGGGGTTGACGAACTGCAGCAAAAGCCCAGCCAGAAAGCCGTCCCGTTGGGACTTCTCCTGGATGCCATCACTCCGAAAGGTGCCCCAAGCCAGATACAGGATATAGGCCGCCCCCACCACCAGCATAGGCGTCTTGATCTTGGGAATCAGGGCGGAGAGCAGACTGCAGCACACGGTACACAGCACCATGACAATGGAGAAGCCCACCCAGATGCCAAAATTGTAAGGCAGCGCCCTTCTGAATCCCAGCCGGCTGCCGTTGGTCATGGAGGAAATGGTGTTGGGCCCTGGCGTGATCGCCGTGACCACCGCGTAGGTCAAAAAGGAAAACCAGTTGAACATCTTTGACATCCCCTTCTGAGCGTGGTATCATACCAGAAGAATTTCCACGATACCAGATTTCTTGTATAATATACTATATTTCCGATATAATGTCAACAGGAGCGTGAAAAAATGGATGTGACCGCAGTGGTGGCGGAAAACGTCAAAGCCATACGGACCAAAAAGCGGCTGACTCTGGATGCGGCGGCAGCTCTGACCGGCGTCTCCCGGAGCATGCTGGCCCAGATCGAAAAGGGAGAGGTCAATCC
This sequence comes from uncultured Oscillospiraceae bacterium, assembly GCA_902478785.1. Taxonomy (GTDB): domain Bacteria; phylum Bacillota; class Clostridia; order Oscillospirales; family Oscillospiraceae; genus Oscillibacter. Next base: position 103,305 of record CABSMJ010000009.1, on the reverse strand, counting down.
CACCATCTCCGTTCTCTGGAAGATTGCCAACGGATACAAGGTCTCCTTTACCTCCTTAGTGGAGGACGGACAGCAGGAGGTGGCTGTGCTGCGTCAGGCAGAGGCACAGCCTCTGGCAGAGGACGAAGGGCGGTATGTAAACTATCCCCTCTTCCCGTTTGACGACGAGCACCTATTTGAGACCTACCGCATCCACATCAAGCCCGGCGGGCAGCTCTCCGCCCAGCCCCACCTGGAGGGTTCTGAGGAATATATCACCGTCTTTGCCGGGCAGCTGCGGATCACCGTGGACGGACAGGACTACGAATTGTCCATGGGGGACTCCATCCGCTTCCACGCGGATGTGGCCCACGCCTACTACAATCCCGGCACAGAGGATACGGAGCTGAGCATGCTGATCTACTACCGCAGGTGAGCGGCTTTAGACAGCAAAAGGCCTCCCGCGCCAGAAAGCGCGGGAGGCCTTTTTTACCTTGCACAAGTGCAAAGGAACCACTTTTTACTTGCCGATGCACAGCTTGTTGTCCTGCACGGTGATGTGGGCGGTGTCGCCCTCCTTCAGGTCGCCGCTGAGCATCTGCTCGGCCACGGTGTCCTCCACCTTGTTCTGGATGGCACGGCGCAGAGGTCTTGCGCCATAGACGGGATCGAAGCCCTCCTTGGCCAGCTCCTGCACTGCCTCGTCGCTGGCATCCAGATGGATGCCCAGGCTCTCCATCCGCTCCGACACGGTGCGGAGCATCCGGCGGGCGATCTCCGCGATATCCGCCTGGCTGAGGGGACGGAAGACGATGGTATCGTCAATCCGGTTGAGGAACTCAGGCCGGAAGACCTGACGCAGCTCCGCCAAAACGGTCTCCCGCACCTTGGCAAAGCGCTTTTCCTCATCCTCGTTGGTGCCCTGCTCCTCAGCAGAGAAACCCAGCTTGCTGCCGGCGGCGGTGATGCTCTTGGCGCCGATATTGGAGGTCATGACAATAACCGTGTTCTTGAAGTCCACGGTGCGGCCCTGGGAGTCAGTGATCCGGCCGTCGTCCAGAATCTGCAGCAGCACGTTCCACACGTCCTCGTGGGCCTTTTCGATCTCATCGAACAGCACCACGGAATAGGGCTTGCGGCGGACCTTCTCCGTCAGCTGGCCGCCCTCCTCGTGGCCCACATAGCCCGGGGGAGAACCGATCAGACGAGAGACGGTGTGCCGCTCCATGTACTCGGACATATCGATCCGGATCATGGCGTTCTCATCGCCGAACATGGCCTCAGCCAGAGACTTGCACAGCTCTGTCTTGCCCACGCCAGTGGGACCCAGGAACAGGAACGAACCAATAGGACGCTTGGGGTCTTTCAGGCCCACACGGCCACGGCGGATGGCACGGGCCACGGCCTCCACGGCCTCATCCTGGCCCACCACACGCTTGTGGAGAGTATCTTCCATGTGCAGCAGGCGCTGGCCTTCGTCCTCCGTCAGACGAGTGACGGGGATGCCTGTCCAGCCTGCCACCACGGCGGCGATGTCCTCTTCGGTGACGGGACGATGGCTCTGATTGCTCTTCTTCCACTTATCCCGCTCGATCTCCATCTGCTCCTGATAGTTCTTCTCGATATCCCGCAGCTGGGCTGCCTTTTCGAAGTCCTGAGCCGTAATGGCCTCCTCCTTCTCCCGGCGCAGTGCGGAGATCTTCTCCTCGATGGCCTTCAGGTCAGGAGAGACGCCGCCCTCCTCCATCCGCACCCGGCTGGCGGCCTCGTCCATCAGGTCGATAGCCTTATCGGGCAGGAAACGGTCGTTGATATACCGGGCGGAGAGTTTGACGGCAGCCTCCAGAGCCTCGTCGGTGATCTGGAGCTTATGATGGGCCTCATACTTATCCCGCAGACCCTTGAGGATCTCCAGCGTAGCTTCCTGGCTGGGCTCGCCCACTTGGACGGGCTGGAAACGACGCTCCAAAGCGGCATCCTTTTCAATGTTGTTGCGGTACTCGTTGAGGGTCGTGGCACCGATGACCCGGATCTCGCCCCGGCTCAGAGCCGGCTTGAGGATGTTGGCGGCGTCCACGGCGCCTTCGGCGGAGCCGGCACCCACAATGGTGTGCAGCTCATCGATGAACAAAATCACGTCGCCGGCCTTTTTGATCTCGTTGAGGGTATTCTTGATCCGCTCTTCGAATTCGCCCCGGTACTTGGTGCCGGCCACCATGCCGCTCAGGTCCAGAGACAGCAGTCTCTTGTCCAGCAGCTCCTCAGGCACATCGGCCATGACGATCTTCTGGGCCAGTCCTTCGGCAATGGCGGTCTTGCCCACGCCGGGCTCGCCGATGAGCACGGGGTTGTTCTTGGTCCGGCGGGACAGGATCTGGATGACCCGCTGGATCTCCTCATCCCGGCCGATGACCGGGTCCAGCTTGCCCTCCCGGGCAGCCGCGGTCAGATCCCGGGTGAACTCCCTCAGAGTCTTGCCCTCCTTGTTGTCATTGGAGGGGCGGGATTCGCTCTGCTGGGTCGCTCTGGGCGCCTCGCTGAGCTTCTGGATCACCGTGGCGTAGAGCTTCCGGGCGTCTACGCCGGCGGTGCGCAGGATGCGGACCGCCATGTTGCTGCCCTCCCGCAGAATGCCCAGCAGCAGGTGCTCTGTGCCCACATAGCCGAAACCGCCCCGCATGGATTCCTCCACGGCGATCTCGATGACCCGCTTGGCACGGGGCGTCAGACCCTGAGCAGGATCGCTGCCGGGCAGTCCGCTGCCCACGCTGCGGACGATGATGTTGCGGATCATATCGGCGGTCAGACCGTTTTCTGTCAGCACCTGGTGGGCCAGGCCGTCCTTTTCCCGGATCAGACCCAGCAGCAGATGCTCGCTGCCCACATAGCCGTGGCCCAACTCACCGGCGGCCTCCTGGGCCAGCCGCAAAACCTCCTCGGCTCTGGGAGAAAATTTGTTTTCACTCATATCGTTCACTCCTCATTTTGGGGATTCCGGAAGGGGGAAAGTCCCCCTCCGGCTCAGTTTTCCTTTTCTTTTGCGTGGATCTGGTCGCGCAGCTGGGCGGCGCGCTCGAAGTTCTCGCTCTCCACCGCCTGCTTCATCTCAGCCCGCAGGGCATTGAGCTCCCGCTCATGGCTGATCTTCTTCTGCTCCTCATCGGAGACCAGGTTCTCCTGCTGTGCCGGTGCGGCCGCCTCAGCGGTGCCGCAGCCCAGCGCGGGCATGGCGAAGAAGTCATCAAAGAGGTTGTCTCCCAGGAGACTGCCGCCGAAGAAGTTGTCTCCAAAGAAGGAGGCACCGTTTCTGCCGGCCAGCGCATGCATGGGAGCGAAGATGTTCGAAAAGCTGCTGCGGAACAGATTCTGGAAACCAGTGTAGCTGTCCTGGATCTTCTGGGTGTAACCCAACTTCTGGGCGCACTCCTGGCACAGATGCTTCTCTTCCACTTTGCCGTTGATGTTGCTTCTATAAACAAAGGACACTTCATTCTTGCCGCAATTTTCGCATTTCATAATCAATTCCTCCATATTCGAAAGATATTTATCACTGTTTTACTTTGCCTTCGCCCTCAGGCGAGGCACCCCGGACAGGGGGCTGCTAGACCTGCTGGATCAGTACCTGCTTGAAGATGGATGCTCGCAGACGGTCCCGGTCCTCCCGGGCCACCGGCCGCAGGGCATTGTCTCCAATGGCCGCCAGCAGCGCCTGCCCCACCGGCTTCTCCAGTGCCCCGGAGGACACCAGATTGCTGAGGATGGCTCGTGCGCTGGGCAGATCCAACCGATCTCCCACGGAGTTGATGACCTGCATCAGCAGCGTGGGCCGCTCCACCCGAACTCGGGTGATGCGGATATATCCATTGCCGCCCCGCCGGCTCTCCACAATGTAGCCGTGCTCAGGAGAAAAGCGGGTGGACATGACGTAGTTGATCTGACTGGGAACGCAGTTGAACCGCTGGGCCAAATCGCTGCGCTGGAGCTCTAACACGCCGTCGCTCTCCTTCAGCCCTTCCTGAATGAACTCGGCTATCAAATCAGACATTCCCATGAATTTCACCTTTCTTTCGGTCTGACGTTCAAATTTGACCTTGACTTTCTTTGACCTTCTGTTCGATTGTTAGTATACCACACCTCAGGCAAATGTCAAGGGGTAAAGTTTGACTTTCTTTGACCTTTATGTAAACGATTTGTGAACAAGGGAAATTTTGGCCCCGCCGTCAGAGGACGAATTTGTGTTTTTTCTGACAAATTCTCGAAAGCCCCTTGCAATTTCCGATTTTCATGTTACAATTAAAAATACAATTTTTATGGAGGTGCGTACCAATGGCCTACAAGATTACTTCCGCTTGCGTCAGCTGCGGCGCTTGCGCTGATGCCTGCCCCGCCGGTGCTATCAGCCAGGGCGACGATTCCTATGTGATCGATGCCGGCGCTTGCCTGGACTGCGGTTCTTGCAGCGATACCTGCCCCAACGGCGCTATCGTTCCCGCTGAATAATTCAGCCAAGGTCCATAAGAGCAACACCACAGACAGAAATTCTGCCTGTGGTGTTGTTTTTTGTCCCCGGGCGGTGGGCCCTCCCTTGCGCCGGGCACGATTTTATACTATGATGGAGAAAACCCTCCATTTGGAGGGAGAAGGGGGACATGCCATGGAACATCAGGATCAGCTCTTTCCCGGCGGCCCCCGCTTTTACTACGACGACAGCCACTTTCCCCCGGGGACGGACACCTTTTTGCTGGGAGCCTTCCCGTCCCTGCGTCCGGGAGAGCGGGTGTGTGACCTGGGGTGCGGCTGTGGGCTGCTGGGTCTGCTGCTGCTGGCCCGAGAGGCATCTCTCCACATCACTGGCGTGGAGCTGCAGCCGGAGGCGGCGGCCCTGGCGGAAAAGACGGCGGCAGCCAATGGTCTGGAGGACCGCCTTGTCTGCCTCCGGGCCGACCTGCGGGATGCCAGCCAGCTGCCCCCTGCCGGCAGCTTTGACCTGTGCGTGGCCAATCCGCCCTACTTCCCTGTGGGCAGCGGTGCGCCGGCCTCTGGCGACGCCCGGCGCAGCGCCCGCAGTGAGGAGACGGCCACGCTGGAACAGGTGTGTGCCGCGGCGGCGCGGCTACTGCGCTGGGGCGGGCGGTTTGCGCTATGCTTCCGGCCCGACCGGCTGACGGACCTGCTGTGCACCCTGCGTCAGCAGGGTCTGGAGCCCAAGCGGCTGCGGCTGGTGGAGGCCAGAGCAGGCCGGGTCCCCTCCCTGGTGCTGGCGGAGGCCCGCCGGGGCGGCAGGCCGGGGCTGCGGCTGGAGGCGCCGCTGATACTCACCGGAGCCGATGGACGGCCCACGGCGGACTACGACGCCGCCTATTTCAGACATACGGAGGACAAGCCATGAGCGGTACGCTGTATCTGGTCGCCACTCCCATCGGGAATCTGGGCGACTTTTCTCCCCGGGCGATAGAGACTTTGGAGGCGGTTGACTTCATCGCCGCTGAGGACACCCGGGTTTCGGTGAAGCTGCTGAACCATTTCGAGATCAAAAAGCCCATGGTCAGCTACCATGAGCACAACCAGGCCTCCGCTGGGCAGGCCATTTTGAACCGCCTGCTGGGAGGCGAGAGCTGCGCCCTGGTCACCGACGCCGGCACCCCCGCCGTCAGCGACCCCGGAGAGGGTCTGGTGCGGCTGTGCGCCCAGGCGGGGGTGGAGGTGCTGAGCATCCCCGGCTGCTGCGCGGCGGTGAACGCCCTGGCGGTCAGCGGTCTGCCCACCCGGCGGTTCACCTTCGAGGGTTTTTTGAGCGTCAACAAGAAGGAGCGCCGGGCCCACCTGGAGAGCCTGCGGGGCGAGCAGCGGACCATGCTCTTCCACGAGGCGCCCCACAAGCTGCGCGCCACCTTGCAGGACCTGAAGGATACCTTCGGCCCCCAGCGGCAGATCGCCCTGTGCCGGGAGCTGACCAAGCTCCACGAGGAGACCATGCGCACCACGTTGGAGGAGGCGGTGGCTTACTACGCCGAAAACGCCCCCAAGGGCGAATATGTGCTGGTGGTGGCCGGCGCAGAGCCGGAGGAGGCACCGGCGATCTCCCTGGAGGAGGCGGTGGAGGAGGTGCTGCGGCTCCGGGAGGAGGGCACGGGCACCAAGGACGCCGTCCGTCAGGTGGCCCAGGCCACGGGCCTGAGCCGCAACGAGCTCTATGCCGCTGCCATGAAGCGATGAAAGGACAAAAAGGACCGGGCCAAATTGGCCCGGTCCTTTTTTCCGCTTTTCTTATAAACCCTTGATTTCCTTGAGGCACTTGGGGCAGATGTTCTTTCCCTTAAAGGTGGTGATATCCTTTGTGCTATCGCAGAAGATGCAGCTGGGTCGATACTTCTTGAGAATCACGGAGGAACCCTCTACATAGATTTCCAGGGCGTCCTTTTCCGCAATATCCAGTGTGCGCCGCATCTCGATGGGCAGCACGATACGTCCTAATTCATCCACTTTCCTCACGATACCTGTCGACTTCATATGATCACCTTTCTCGTCAACGTACGACCATTCCTATCTATTTTCCACAAACAAATCACTCTGTAATGAGCACAATAGCACAAAACGTCGCATTCTGTCAACCGAACCTTCCCAGAATTTCCAATTCGTTCACAAACCGGCTGTTTTCTTGTCGAATCCCGCCAGAGGCATATTTTTCCTACTTGCGTCCTATATATAAAAGGACCTGTACTGGGCTGTCCGCCCCTCAGGGACCCTGGGCATGTCGCCTGCCGGAAAGGCGGCAAAAAAGGAGGTCGGCGCTATGGCGATGACGGTGGTATGGACGGGGATGGTAGTGCTCTCTCTGGTCTGCGGCGCAGTCACAGGAGAGCTGGACGCCCTGGGCAGCGCAGCCCTGGAGGGGGCCTCGGCTGCCATCGAACTGTGTCTTTCCATGGCAGGGGTGATGTGTCTTTGGAGCGGAGTCATGGAGCTGATGAACCAGTGCGGACTCTCCGGTGCCCTGGCCCGGGCCTTCCGTCCCCTGCTCCGGCGGCTTTTGCCTCAGGCCAGCCGGGACACGGAGACTCTGGCCGCGGTCTCCGCCAATGTGTCGGCCAATCTGCTGGGTCTGGGCAGCGCCGCCACGCCCTTGGGCATCCAGGCCGCCTGCCGAATGGCCAAAGGCACCGACGGCGTGGCCAGCGATGAGCTGTGCCTGCTGGTGGTACTCAACACCGCCTCCATCCAGCTGATCCCCGCCACCGTGGCCGGCGTCCGGGCGGCCTGCGGCTCCGCCGCCCCCTTTGACATCCTTCCGGCGGTGTGGCTGTCCTCGATACTGTCGGTAACCGTGGGCCTTCTGACTGCCAAGGTCCTCAGCCGGGTCTGGAGGCGCTGATGGAGGCTCTCTCCTCCCTTTTGGTCCCGGTCATGCTGGCGGGAACGGCCCTCTTCGCCATGGGGCGGAAGGTGGACGTCTACTCCGCCCTGACCCATGGAGCGGAGACGGGACTGACGGTGATGCTGCGGATCATCCCCGCCCTGGTGGGGCTTTTGACAGCGGTCTATATGTTCCGGGCTTCCGGGGCCATGGAGCTCTTTGGCCAGGCCTTCGCCCCGGTGCTGGAGCTGTTGGGCATTCCACCGGAGACGGCACCGCTTTTGCTCATCCGCCCTGTCAGCGGCAGCGGCGCTCTGGCCGTGGGCACGGAGCTGATGCAGCAGTACGGCCCTGACTCCTACATTGGCCGGGTGGCCGCTGTGATGCTGGGCAGCACGGAGACCACCTTTTACACCATCGCTGTCTACTTCGGCTCCGCCGGGATCATCAAGACCCGCTATGCCATCCCCGCCGCTCTGGCGGCAGACCTGACGGGCTTTGCCGCTGCCGCGCTGACAGTGCGCCTGTTCTTCGGCGCCTAGGCAAAAAAGCCCCCGCTAAAAAGCGGGGGCTCCTTCTATCATGCAAAAACCACCTGGACCAGCAGCATGTATACCGCCGTGCCGCCGGCAATGGACAGCAGCACGTTGCGCTTCCACAGATGCAGCACCGCGATGACCGCCACGGCGATGGTCTCCGGCAGACCGTGGCTGCCGGAGAGCAGGTCCACGCTGCGCAGGCAGTAAACCACCAGCAGGCCCATCATGGCCGGCGGCAGCACCCGTCCCAGATAGGCCACCACCTTGGGCGGCTCCCGGTTCTCCGGAAAGAGCACAAAGGGCAGCCAGCGGGTGATCTGGGTGCCCGCGGCCACCGCCAGCAAAATCACCAGCGTTTGAACCATTGTCAGGCGCATAGCTTCCTCCTTCCCGCCAGCAGCACCACCAGGATCAGCACCATGGCCGGAATTACCAGGTTGTCCGCCCCAAAGAGCAGCAGGCTCACCACCGTAGCCCCGATGCCGATGGCGGCGGCCGGCCGGTTTTCCCGCTTGCTCACCTGCTCCAGCAGCAGCACCACAAAGAGGGCCGTCAGGGCAAAGTCCAGCCCCGTGGTGTTAAAGGTCAGGAAATTGCCCAGCACGCCGCCCAAGATACTGCTGACGACCCAGTACAGCCAGTCCAGAAGGGAGATGGCAAAGAAAAAGGTCCCCCGGTCCACGCCCTCCGGCGGCTCCACCGTAGAGGTCAGGGAGAAGTTCTCGTCGCACAGGGTGTAGATACAGAACCAGCGCTTCCAGCCCAGGCCCTTGTACTTTTCCAAAAGGGACAGTCCATAGAAGATGTGTCGGGCATTGACCATCAGGCTCAGCAAAAAGGCCTGAAAGGGGTCAAAGACGGTGGTCAGCAGCGTGATGGCCACGAACTGCATGCTGCCGCAGAAGGCCACGGCACTGAAAAGTCCCGCCCACAAAGGGCCGTAGCCCTTGGTCGCCATCAGCACACCGTAGGCAAGGCCCAGCACCAAAAAGCCGGTCAGCACCGGCAGCGTCACCGGGAAGGCGGCCCGAAAGGCCGCGCCCACCGGATGGGTCTTTTCTCCCATTCCTACGCCTCCCTTCCATCGTTTCTCTTATGTTACGCCCTCGCCGGCCGCCTTGTCAACAGACCAAAGGAAAACGCCGCCTGGGTCCCTGCGCAGGGACTCAGGCGGCGTTTTTTCATTTTTCTTTTCGCTCTCAAGCCAGCTCGGCGTCGTTGCGGAAAAGCTCCACATCGGTTTCCTCCGGACCCAGAGGCTGCCATTTGGCGTCCATGCGCTCCAGGAGCTCCCCTTCGATGAGGTAGACCCGGTGGTCCGCATGCCGCAGCCCCTCATTTCGCCGCTCCAGGCGGCGCAGGCGGGTGGCCTCATCCACCTCCACCAGCAGGATCCGATAGGGCACCCCGGCGTTGCGAAAAGCCTGACGGGCCGCGTCGCGCTCCTGGCGGAGCCACATGCCATAGTCCACCACCACGTCCCGGCCCAGACGGGCCTCCTGCACCGCCACGGAGAAGAGATACCGCAGGCAACGCAGGGCCATCTCGTCGTGGTGCTCCGGGCCCAGGCAGCGGTCAAAAAGGGTCAGCATCATCTCATCGCAGGAGAGCACCAGTGCGCCCTCCCGGCCCAGGCGCTGGGCCAGGAAGGTCTTTCCAGCGGCCACAGGGCCGCACAATACCGTTACCATCAGATGCGGATCAGCTCATAGTCCCGGACGCCCAGGCCCAGCTTCTCCGCGTGCTCCAGGCAGGCCCGCCAGTCGGTGTCGGGATGGGCGGCAGTCATGTGGTCGGCGCAGTTGCAGTCATAGCCCTCGTCAAAGAGGACAGAGCCGGGCATGGCGGGCTGAGCCATCACGGCGTCGGCGCAGGCCTGGTCCAGAGCCACCGGATCGAAGGAGGCAAACATACCCACATTGGGCGCGATGGGCACGTCGTTCTCCGCGTGGCAGTCGCAGTTGGGAGACACATCCAGTACCAAAGACACATGGAAGCAGGGGCGGCCGTCTACCACCGCTTTGGTGTACTCAGCGATCTTCTTGTTGAGGATGGCCGGGGCTTCATCAAACATGGTTTCAATGGCATCCTTGGGGCAGATGGCCAGGCACCGGGCACAGCCCACACACTTGTTGATGTCAATGGTGGCCTTGCCGTCGGGGCCGAACTGCGGTGCATCGTGGGCGCAGATCTTGGCGCAGGCCCGGCAGCCGATGCAGTTTTCCTGCTTGACATAGGGCTTGCCGGAGTTGTGCTGCTCCATCTTGCCGGCCCGGGAGCCGCAGCCCATGCCGATATTCTTCAGGGCACCGCCCATGCCGGCCTGCTCATGGCCCTTGAAGTGGGTCAAAGAGATGAACACATCCGCGTCCATGATGGCTCGGCCGATCTTGGCGGATTTGACATACTCGCCGCCCTCCACGGGGACCTCCACCTCATCGTTGCCCTTGAGGCCATCGGCGATGAGGATGTGGCAGCCGGTGGAGTAGGGGGTGAAGCCATTGACATAGGCAGACTCCAGGTGATCCAGGGCGTTCTTCCGGCCGCCCACATACAGCGTGTTGCAGTCCGTCAGGAAGGGCTTTCCGCCCTGGTCCTTCACCAGGTCCACCACCACCTTGGCCCAGTTGGGCCGCAGATAGGCCATGTTGCCCGGCTCACCGAAGTGCATCTTGATGGCAACAAACTTATCCTCCATATCGATGTTACCAAAGCCGGCGGTCATCATCAGCCGCGCCAGCTTCTGAGGCAGATTCTCCCGCCAGCTGGGGCAGCGGAAATCCGCGAAATAAACCTTTGCCTTTTCCATGCGCAATCTCTCCTTTTCCAGCAGCGAAGCCTCCGGCTCCGCCGGTCACAGCGGCCGCAGCCGCTCCCTTCTCAGGCGCCTCCCCCACAGAAGGCGTCCCTCCTATTTATTCAAGCAAATATGCCGCCCATTTACATGCGCTCCGGTGCGTCCACACCGATGAGCTTCAGGCCGTTTTTCAGCACCAGACGGGTGGTGTCCGCCAGCTTCAGCCGGGCCTGGGCCAGCTTGTGCTCCTCGCCCCGGATGTGGCAGGCGGTATAGAACCGGTGGAAGCAGCCCGCCAGCTCCACCAGATAGCGGTTGACATAAGACGGATCGTAGTCCCGGGCAGCCAGACGGATGGTATCGGGCCAGGCGGAAATCTGCTTGAGCAGAGCCTGCTCGGCCTCCGCCGTCAGCAGCGCCGGGTCCATATCCGCCAGGGCGGGCACCGTCTCGCCCTCCTCTGCCAGGTTCCGCAACAGAGAGCAGATCCGGGCGTGGGCGTACTCCACATAGTAGATGGGGTTCTCCGAGTCCTCCCGCACCGCCAGGCCCAGATCGAAGTCCATCTGGGTGTCGGGCTTGGCGTTGAAGAACCAGCGTGCGGCGTCCACAGGCACCTCGTCCAGCAGATCGCTCAGGGAGATGGCCTTGCCGGTGCGCTTGCTCATGCGCACCACCTCGCCGTCCCGCAGCAGCTTCACCAGCTGCATCAGCACGATGTCCAGTCGGCCGGAACCGTCCAGGCCCAGGGCATCCAGAGCGCCTTTCAGCCGGGCCACATGGCCGTGGTGATCGGCACCCCAGACGTTGATGACCCGATCAAAGCCACGGATGGCAAACTTGTTGCGGTGATAGGCGATGTCAGCAGCAAAGTAGGTGTAAAAGCCGTTGGCCCGGCGGAGCACGTCGTCCTTCAGCTCCAGCTTTTCAATGTCCTTTTCCTTCTTTCCTGCCTTGCGCAGGTTTTCCCGCAGGATATCGGCGGTGCGCAGCCACAGCGCGCCGTCCTTCTCATAGGTCCAGCCCGCCTCCTTGAGCTTGTCCACCGTGTCGGCCACGTAGCCGCTCTCGTGGAGAGTGGACTCAAAGAACCAGTTGTCATAGAAAATCTTGTACCGCTCCAGGTCGGACTTCATCTTGGGCAGGTTGGTGTCCAGGCCAAAGCGGGCCAGGGTGTCCCGCCGGACCTGCACATCCACATGGAGCAGCTCCTCCCCGTGGAGGTCATAGTAGGCCTGTGCCAGGTCCCGGATATCCCCACCCTGATAGCCGTCCTCCGGGAAGGGCACGTTCTCCTCTCCCTGGATGATCTGCAGATAGCGGGCCTCCAGAGACTGGGCGAACTTGTCGATCTGATGGCCGGCGTCGTTGACATAAAATTCCCGGGTCACGTCGGCGCCCTGGGCGGTCAGCACGGAGGCCAGGGTGTCGCCCAGCACGCCGCCCCGGGCGTTGCCCATGTGCATGGGGCCGGTGGGGTTGGCGGAGACGAACTCCACCATGATCTTCTGGCCCTTCAGGGCGTCGGAGGTGCCGTAGGCTGCGCCCTCACTCTCCACAGCAGAGAGCACTGCCTCATACCAGCTGCCGTTGAGGCGGAAGTTCAAAAAGCCGGGGCCGGCGATGGAAGCGGAGGCGAAATAGCTGCCCTGGAGGTCCATGTGGTCCAGCAGAGCCTGGGCGATGTTCCGGGGCGCCTGGTGCAGGGCCTTGGAGGCAGCCAGGGCAAAGGTGGTGGTATAGTCGCCGTTGGCGGTGTCCTTGGGGATCTCCACCGGCGCGGTCTTGACCTCCGCCTCCGGCAGCGTCCCATCGGCCACCGCCTTGCGATAGGCGGCCATGGTCAGCTCCGCTGCCTGGTCCTTAGCGCTCTGAATCAGATTTTTCATGGTACATACCTCATTATATAATATATGGTTTTATCACGGGGAAAAACGGATTCATTTCTCCCGCACCGAGATGCGGAAGCAGTTGCGTCCGGTGACGGTGTTCTGCACGGCGATGCTGTAATGGATCTCCATCTCCCCGCCGGCAGGAGTCAACTCCTGGCGTAGACGGCTGGTGCCAATGTCCACGCTCATGTCCCCGAAGGGGGTCTCGTAGAGGGAGGTGTGCTGCCACCCCTCCTCAAAGATCATCTGGGAGTTCACGGCCCCGGAGCGGGTCAGGATCACCTGGCTGCCACGGACACAGAACGTGGTGGTAGTCCCCTCCATGCCGGTGAGGGCACTCTCCTCATAGGACAGCAACAGTCCCTCCTCCGTCTCCTGCAAAAGGCCCTCGGTGACCAGCTCCGTGGCGTCCGGGTCCACACCGTCAAAGTACTGCTCACCCCGGACGGAGATCAGCACCCGGCGCCCCTCAGTAGCGGTCGATATCGATTTGATTGGCTTCATGATGCAGATCCTCCTGGAGGAACCAGGCGGCGATCTTCTCAAAATCCTCCACCCGGTCGCTGACATAATAGGTAGCGTCTCCGCTGCGGCTGGGGTCCGCCAGCAAATCCTGAGCTTTCAGCGTCCGCTTGAGCTCATAGGCTGACTCCTCTCCCGCGGAGATCAGCGTCACCCCGGGCCCCATGATCCGGCCGATGATGTCCGTCAGCAGCGGATAGTGGGTGCAGCCCAGAATCAACGTGTCCATGTCCGTGCTGCGCATCTCCTCCAGATACTCCCGGGCCACGATCTCGATGACCGGGTCTCCGGGCTGGAAGCGGCCGTTTTCCACCAGGGGCACGAACAGAGGGCAGGCCTTGGCATAGACCTGGATCTCCGGGTCCAAAGCGGCGATGGTCTTTTCATAGACGCCGCTGCGCACCGAGGCCAGCGTGGCGATGAGGCCCACCTTCTTATTGGCCGTCATGTCCACCGCCCGGCGGCAGGTGGGCTCCACCACGCCCACCATAGGCAGATCGTTTTCCCGCTGCAGCGTGGGCAGCGAGGTGGTGGACACAGTGCCGCAGGCGATCAGAATGGCCTTGAGGTCGAAGGAGCGCAGAAAGCGCATATCCTGGCGGGCATATTTCAGAATGGTCTCCCGGGAGCGCCCGCCGTAGGGCACCCGGGACGTGTCACCAAAGTAGATCAGGTCCTCCGACGGCAGCAGGCGGCGCAGTGCCCGCACCGCCGTCAGTCCGCCCAGGCCCGAGTCAAATACGCCAATGGGTCGGTTATCCATAGGAATCCTCCCTGCGCCTTTCCGGCGCGTAAGTCAAATCACCCCTCCGTCGGTGGGAGCTTCCCTCCCGGGCCGCGGGGCGGAGTGCGGAGAGCAAAAGGCGGCGAATTCTACCGCTTTTTCCTCCCTATCCCCCCTTTTGGAAGGATTTCACTCTAATTTATTTATTATACTATGTCCCTTCCTTCCAGGCAAGTCAGATTTTAGGCTTTTTCCCCACTTTTTTATGTGGCATTTTGCAGGGAGCTTTGCTATAATAGGTCCTGTTAAACGGCCCCCGCCTGCGGCCGTCTCATTTCCATATTGCATATTGGATCAGACAGGAGGTGCCGGTATGGAAATCAAACTGACCGACAAGCAATATCGCTATCTGCTGGACCTGGTGTACATAGGCAACTGGGTCATCAACTCCACCCGGGAGTCGGACCGCATCAAGGAATACGACGGGGTGGAGAGCCTGATCTTCTCCCACTGCGCCAGGGACCGGAAGATGAGCAAGCTCATCGAGATCCTGGACGGAGAGATCATTCCCTCCCGGGCCTTCGCCGAGGGCGGCATCCACGAGGCCATTGCCGCCTACGAGGATGTGGCCTTCTTTGAGATCCTGGCGGAGGAGCTGGCCCTGCGGGATATGGACGGAGAGCCCCTGACCCGGGAGAATTACGACGACCTGATGGACCGAATCGACCAGTACCTGGACGAATTTGACGAGAACGGAACAGACCACATCAAGGTGGACCTGGAGTAAATCAAAACCGGAGGGGAGCACTCCCCTCCGGCCTTTTTTCTCCTTTTTCCGACTGTTTTCGTGGAAATTGCGCTTGCTTTTTTGGACGCCGGCAGGTATGATAGGAGGCATCTTCCAGAAAATTTCCGTCTCCACCGGGCTTCTCCCCAAAAACGGGACCGCCCTGGTAGGGCGGTCCCGTTTCTATATATGATCTCTTTTTGATTGCTTTTTCAGAGATCAGCCGAAGATGCTGATGAAGCCGAAATCGTTGAGCTGGCCCAGGAGCACCAGGACCATGCCGATGGGCGTGATGACCTTGACGCAGAGTTTATAGAACCCGTCGATCCTGGCCCTGCTGCTCAAGTGGACCTCATCCAGCACCACGCTGGGCTTGATCTCATAGCCCACCATCAGGCTCATGAGCAGTGCGCCAAGGGGCATGGCGATGCCCTCGGACATCATATCCATGAAGTCCAGCCAGCAGTCGTTCCAGCCATGGACGCCGAAGGTGGCCTGGCCGGGGACCCACAGGCCGTTGTTGCCCAGGCCGTCCACCGCCACCAGCGTGGCCTCCACCAGGATGGCCAGGCAGACAATGAGGACGATCTTCTGGCGGTTACCCTTCTTGCCCTTCTCAGCGGCGCGATCCAGGAAGAAGGTGGCGATAACCTCCACCAGGGAGATGGCGGAGGAGATAGCGGCAATCAACACCAGCAGGTAGAAGATGACACCGAAGAGGGGACCGATGCTGCCCATGGCATTGAACACATCCTGCAGCGTGACGAACAGCAGGCTGGGGCCGTTGAGCTTGATGTCGCCCAGGGTCATGGCCCGCTCCACACCAGTGGCAGCGTCGATGACGGTGGCGCCGGCGTTGATGCTGGTGAGGCCGTTGGCCACGGCGGCAGGGATCACGGCTAGGCCGGCCATCAGAGCCACGATGGTATCCGCCACCACGATGACGGTGGAATTGCGCACCAGATTCTCCTTCTTATCCAGATAGGAACCGTAAGTAAACATGACGCCCATGGCCAGGGACAGCGAGAAGAACATCTGGCCGCCGGCAGTGGCCAGGACCGTGAGGAAGTTGGGTGCCTCAGGGATGAAGCCCGCCTTGACGGCATAGCCGGGGACGAACATGAACTTGAGGCCTTCCACCGCGCCGTCCAGAGTCAGGGAACGGGCAATGATGATCACCAGCATGACAAACAGCGCCGGCATACCGACCTTATTGAACTTCTCAATACCACCGGAGATGCCGCCCCGGTTGATGAGGTAGCAGATCACGATGAACAGCAGTGTGAAGACCACGCAGCCAAACTGGTTGGTCAGCATGGCACTGAAGAGGTCTGTGCCGGTTTTGATCTCCGCGCCGGCAAAGGCCAGGTTGCCCATGTTCAGGGCCATGTACTCAATGCAGTAGCCGCCCAGAACGGAATAAAAGCTCATAATGATAAAGGGCGCGAACACCGCCAGCCATCCCACCCATTTGAACTTTTTCGACAGAGTGTGATAGCAGCCGATGACACCTTTGCCCACCTTGCGGCCCATGGCAAGCTCGCTGACCATGACGATGAAGCCAACGAAAATGGCCAGAGCCAGGTACGCGATCAGGAAGGTAAATCCTCCGGACTTGCCCATTTTATAGGGGAAGCCCCAGATGTTTCCCAGGCCGACGGCGGAGCCAATGGCCGCCATCAGAAAACCAATGTTGCTGGCCCATGCACCTCTATGATTCTGCTCCATGCTCTCCTCTCCTTTTTGCATAAATTTTCTCTCTTCTTTTTGCTACTCTGTATAAAAAATATAATCCCCACCTTGTGAATAGTCAAGCGACGGATTATAATGGAACTATTAGGAAACCTCATAGTTAATTGGGAGGTGATCGCGTGGACAGTAAGAAGTGGAGTGCACTGCTCACGGCCGTGGAAGCTGGTAGTTTTACCCATGCTGCGGACACGCTGGGCTATACCCAGTCAGGGCTGACCCACATGATGAATAGCCTGGAAAAGGAGTCCGGTATTGCGTTGCTGACCCGGGGACACTATGGAGTAAAGCTGACGCCTGAGGCGGAAAAACTGCTTCCGGCCGTCCGCAAATTCACCCAGGCAGCCGCCCGGCTGGAGCGGGAGATCGCCGTGGTCCGGGAGGCCAAGGCGGAGACCATCCGCATTGGAGCCTATGCCAGCGTGGCTGTCCACTGGCTGCCGCCCATCGTGCAGCAGTTCCGCAGCGATCATCCCGGCGTACAGGTGGACATCCATCTGGCCAACGGGGCCCAGGAGCTGCGGTCCATGCTGCTGGGGGACCAGGTGGACCTGGGCATCGGAGGACGCCCCAAAAACCTCTCCTCCCCCCAGTTCAACTGGCTGCACCTCAAGGATGACCCGCTGCTGGCCGTTCTGCCCCCCGACTATCCCCTCAATGGGCGGACGGTCCTCCCTCTGTGGGAATTTACCAACAAGGAATTTCTGATCTCCGCCCAGGGTTTTGACCCGGCCATTCTGGAGGTCATGGAGGAGCGGGGCATTCGCCCGGACATCCGCCCCTCCGCCATGGACGACCTGACGGTCATCACCCTGGTGGCCCATGGGCTGGGGGTATCCATGCTGACGGAGCTGGTGCTGGAGGGGACCAGCGAAAATGTGCTGACGCTTCCGGTGGCACCGGCAGCCAGCCGTGAACTGGGCATCCTGACTTTGACCTCCCGGGAGTACAGCTCCACCCTGCGCAAATTTATCCGCTACGCTGTTGACACAATTCAGGGCTTTCAAAACACGGAGCCTTCCAAATAAAAATTACGGAGAGATATAAAAGTGAGTACACTGGAATTCAAGCCCGTCACCATACGGGACGGCGCCAAGCTGCGCCGCTATTATCGCGACTGCAATTACGGCCTTTGTGAATACTCCGCCGGCACCAAGCTCATGTGGAACCGCACGCTGCATCCGGCCTGGGCAGAGGCAGCCGGCTGCCTCATCGTCCGCAACGTCTTTGGCGAGGAGACAGTGTTCGACTACCCGGTTCCCGGCCCGCAGGGCGACGTGGATGCGGCCCTGGACGCCATTGACGACTGGTGCATCCAGGAGGGCATTCCCCCGGTGCTGTCCGTGGTGCCTGAGTCCCAGGCCTCCCACCTGCTCAGCCGCTATATGTACGCTCAGGTCAGCTCCGTGCGCACCTGGAGAGACTATGTGTATGCCGCCGAAGATATGCGTACCTTTGCCGGCCGGCGCTATTCCGGCCAGCGCAACCACATCAACAAGTTCCGCGCCGCCTGCCCCGACGCCTCCTTCCGGGTGCTGGGTGCGGAGGACAAGCCCCTGATCCAGGCCTTCTGGGACGAATACGATCAGGTCTTTACCAAGACCAGCGCCATGGCCCGGCGGGAGCTGTCCTTTGCCAAGAAGCTGCTGAATCAGGTGGGCCGGCCCTGGTTCCGGGTGGGCGGCATGATGCACCAGGGAAAGCTTGTCTCCCTGACCCTGACGGAAAAGTGCGGCGACACCCTGATTATCCACATCGAAAAGGCCCTCTATGGCTATCCCGGTGTCTACCCCGCCACGGTCCAGGCCGCGGCCCAGGCCTTTGCCACCGACGTCTTGTGGATCAACCGGGAGGACGACGCGGCGGACAAGGGCCTGCGGACCTCCAAGCTCCAGTATCTGCCTGCCCGCATCGCCCCCAAGTTCCGCTTCCGGGCCCAGAACGAACTGGGCGCCCATGTGCCTCAGATCCCCACCCTGACCACTGAGCGCCTGACCCTGGACGCCCTCACCGACGCCGATGCCGACGCCTACTACGCCCTGTGCACCGACCGGGAGCGCAACCGCTGGTGGGGCTATGACGACATCGCCGGCGCCGGCCCCAATCCCTGCCGGGAGACCTTTTTGCGTATCACCCGGGAGGATTTTGCCAAACGCCTGGCCATCAACTTCGCCGTCCGGCTGGACGGCAAGTGCATCGGCGAGGCGGTGCTCTACCGCTTTGACTACAAGGGCGGCGCCGAGCTGGGCTGCCGCATCGCCCCGGAGTATGCCGGAAACGGCTACGGCACCGAGGCCTTTGCCGCAGTGGCGGACTGGGCGCTGTACAAGGTCCACCTGACAAGGGTGGTGGCCAAATGCTACAAGGAGAACGAGGCCTCCCGAAAGATGCTCTCCTCCTGCATGCGCCCCAACGGCGAGGATGACACCTTCTACTATTTCCAAAAGCTGGTCTAAAGACGCTTTTCGGCGGCGGTCCCAAGGGACCGCCGCCTTTTTTGCTGCATAGTTTTCCACCTTTGGTCCATAATAGCCCTGATGAAACATCCTTTGGAACAAGGAGGAACGCTATGGAACAGCTCTCCCACCAGTTTGACCAGGACTGCAAGCACTTTAACCAGGTGCTGGGCGTGGGACGGAACTATGACCTCATCTCCCGGGACCTGTGCATCGGCGGGCGCAAGGCCCGGATATGGGTGCTGGACGGCTACGGAGACGACTCCGTTCTGGAGCGGATGAACGCCTTTTGGCTGTCCCTGCAGCCCCAGCAGGTTCAGGACATCACGGACATGCAGACCTTTATTGACCGCTTTGTCACCTTCTCCGAGGTGAACACCAGCAGTGACCCAGAGGACATCGTCACCAGCGTGCTCATGGGCAAGACGCTGCTTTTGGTGGAGAACATCCCGGAGGCGGCCCTCATAGACGCCAAGCAGTACCCCGCCCGGGGCGTAGAGGAGCCGGCAGACGGCAAGGTCCTCCGGGGCTCTCACGACGGCTTTGTGGAGACGCTGCTCCACAACACCGCCCTCATCCGCCGCCGCATCCGGGACCCCCATCTGACCATGGAGAGCCACAAGGTGGGCGGCCGGTCCAAGACCGATATCGTGCTGTGCTATCTGGACGACCGGGTGGACAAGAAGCTGCTGGAGCAGGTGCGGCAGAAGGTAACGCACCTGGACGTGAACTCCGTGTCCATGAGCCACGAGAGCGTGGCCGAGGCCATGATGAGCCGCCAGTGGTTCAATCCCTTCCCCAAGGTCCGCTACACCGAGCGGCCGGACGTGGCCACCGCCAGCGTCATGGAGGGAAACCTTTTGCTGTTGGTGGACAACTCTCCGGCGGTGATGCTCCTGCCCACCACCTTTTTCGACTTCATGCAGGAGGCCAACGACTACTACTTCCCGCCCCTCATCGGCTCCTATCTGCGCATGGTGCGGATGCTGGTGTTCTTCCTCTCTCTCATCATCACGCCTTTGTGGTATCTTCTGGCCAGCTATCCGGGTACCATCCCGCCCTGGCTGGAATTCCTCTTGGTCAAGGAGGAGAGCGGCGTGCCTCTTTTATTGCAGCTTCTCATCGTGGAGTTTTTGGTGGACCTGCTGAAGCTGGCCTCCCTGAACACCCCAGATTCCTTGTCCAACTCCTTTTCCATGCTGGGGGCCCTAATCCTGGGCGACTTCGCAGTCCAGGCCAGATGGCTGGTACCGGAGGTGCTGGTCTATATGGCCTTTGTCTCTATTGCCACCTTCGCCCAGCCCAGCTTTGAACTGGGCTACGCCTTCAAACTCCAGCGGATGCTGCTTTTGATCTTCATCGCGGTGCTGGAGTGGTGGGGCTTCGTGATCGGGCTGGTTTTGTCCATTCTCCTCCTGGCCACCACCAAGCCCATCGCCGGAAAGGGCTACCTCTATCCCCTGATCCCCTTCAACCCCTCAGCCCTGCGCCGGCTGCTGACCCGGGTCCCCATCAGCCGGGACAACACCTGATTCCCCCCTTCCCGCCGCCTTCGCGGCGGGATTTTTTTGTGCCGCTTTTGCTGGCAGAAATAGAAAAGGGCCCGGAAAGCAAAAGCTTTCCGGGCCCTTTGGGCTCTATTTTTCCGCTCTTACAGAGCGTTTTCAGGTGGTCTCCTCCTGGGGTTCGTCCTTTGCCTCGGCCTCCCGGCGGGCGGCCTCCTCTTCCTCCAGCTTCCGGTAGGCCACCTTGCCCACCAACGTCTTGGGCAGTTCCTCCCGGAACTCGATCTCGCTGGGGATGGCATACTTGGCGATGTGCTTGCGGCAGTGGGCCAGCAGAGCCTGGCGGCAGGCCTCGGTGGGCTGATAGCCGGGTTTGAGCACCACGAAGGCCTTCACCCTCTGGATCTTGATGGGGTCCGGCACGCCGATGACACAGCTGATCTGCACATACTCGTGGCCGTCCAGCACGTTTTCCAGCTGGGAGGGATAGACATTGTAGCCATTGGTGACGATCATCCGCTTGATACGCTGGCGGAAGTAGACGAAGCCGTCGGAGTCCATCAACCCCAGATCACCGGTGTGGACCCAGGTCCGGCCGTCGGCGTGGACACGGAGGGTGTCGGCGGTCTCCTCGGGATGGTTGACGTACTCCCGCATGACCGTGGGGCCGGAGATGCAGATCTCGCCCTCCTGGCCGTAGGGGACCTCCTCTTCGGTGCCCACCTTGACGATCTTATAGTACATATCCGGGAAGGGCAGGCCGATGGAGCCCTCCCGTGCCTGGTGCATGGGGGTGAGGCAGCTGGCGGTGACGCACTCGGTGGTGCCGTAGCCCTCTCGCACCTGGACGGAGGCGCCGTGGGCCTCCAGGAAGGCGTCCAGCCGCTTTTTCAGCTCCACAGACAGCGAGTCGCCGCCGGAGAACACACCCTTGAGGCAGCTCAGGTCCACCCCGTCCATCTTCTTCACCCGCAGCAACGCCTCGAACAGGGACGGCACACCGGCGATCAGATTGGGCCGGTACTTGCGCAGCAGATCCGCATAGGACTCCGGCGTGAAGCGGGGGATCAGGATGCAACGGCCGCCGCTCCACATCATGGAGTGGATGGACACGCCCAGGCCGAAGCCGTGGAACATGGGCATGATGGCCAGCATCTTGTCCCCGGGACGGAAGAAAGGATTGGTGGCGATAATCTGGGCACCCAGGGCATTGAAGTTCAGATTGGTGAGCAAAATACCCTTGGTGGTGCCGGTGGTACCGCCGGAATAGAGGATCACCGCCGGGTCGTCGGCGTGGCGGTTGACCTTATAGATGTCGATGTAGTCTCCCCGGCGGAGGAAATCCTTCCACTGGAGCACGTTGGCCCGCTTGGGGATGGGCTTGATCTTGTGGCCCTCCTTAATATAATAGCCGGCCCGGACCGGGGCGGAGAGCTCATCGGCAGCAGAGGTAACGATCAGGTTGGGCAGGTCCACCACCCGGCGGATCCTGGCGAATTTGGGATAGAACTGGTCCAGTGTGATGGCAGCCACAGAGGCAGAATCCCGCAGATAAAAGGCGATCTCACTCTCAGCGGAGAGGGGATGGACCATATTGGACACCGCGCCTACCAGATTCACCGCGTAGAACATGATGAGGGTCTGGGGACAGTTGGGCATGCAGATGGTCACCCGGTCCCCCTCCCGGATGCCCATGGCCTTCAGGGCTCGGGCGCACTGATGGACCTTCTCCACCAGCTCCCGATAGGTGCAGTGGCTGCCCATATAGTCGTAGGCGATCAGGTCGCCATGGTGCCGGGCCGTATCCTCCAGGGCCTCCTCCATGGTTTTGGTGGAGTAGTTCAGGTGGGCCGGGACCTCCTCGTCATAGCTCTTGAGCCAGGGCGCCTTGACCTCAGGCAGGGGCTCCTGGGGCATGATCTGCGGTGTCTTACTCATAGTCTACCTCCTCTTTGGCCGGCTTCTCCAGCAGCTGGGGATGCTGGAGAAGATATTTGAACAGACGGATGGTGCGGGAATAGTAATACCCGTCGGCAATGCGCTCATCCAGGGTGAAGCCCAGATTCAGCACCTCCCGCATCTCCACATTTCCCTTCTCGTCATAATAGGGGTGGAGATGCTTTTCCCCGATGGTAACAAAGAACGAGTTGGTGCCCCAGTTGTTGAGATGGTGATAGGCAGCATTGAGCTTGATGGAGCCCAGGTTGGAGACAAAAATAGAGGCGTAGTTGGGATCGTCCTTCACCAGAAACAGCGGCACCCGTCCGTGGTAATCCAGCCAGAAAAGAATGCGGATCACAAAGCGCAGAATGGGCCGGGGCAGCTTGCCCAAAATGTCCATATAGGCGGTGGAGTTGTCCACAGCCACCTCGTTGCGGTAGGCCAGGACCTCCTTTTTGATACGGTTATGTACGTCGTCCACCGTGTCCGTATCCTCAAACTGGATAAACAGCAGCGACTCCTTGGCGGTGTCGGAGAACTGCTTTTTCATCACGAAGGCGCCGGTGAGCACATTGCGCTGATACATCCGGTTGCCGGCGATAAAGCGGTTCATCCGGGGCCGCAACGTGACGGTCTTAACAAGAGCCGCCAGGATTATGTGGAAAAAGGTATATTTGAACTCCGGATCCTCCAGGTTCTTTTTCTCCAAATAGGCATTGATGGCCGTCAGATCGATGGTCTCTTCAATGAATGCCTCGTTATCCGCCCGGTTGGGCATCAGGTAGGGCGTGAACACATGGAGGGGATCCAGATCCCGCAGCCATACTCCGTCCCGCCGGTCGCCCCGCCGGACTTTTTTCTCTGCCATATGGTCTACCTCCTGTATACAATAACGATATATTTTACCATGCTTTTTCCCAAAATGCCAGTCCCTTCCCTGCAAAAGCCGGCGCGGGGACGGAGAAAGTCCGTCCCCGCGCCCTGCGCTGCACCGGATCCTGGTTCCTTACTGGATGTGCTCTTCGCAAAAGCCGTCCAGCAGCGGCGCCGGCGCACCGCTTGTTTCCTCCCCCAGAAACAGTGGCGCTGCCACCGTGTCAAAGGCAGGACAGATGCGGCTTTCCGGGTCCAGGCACAGCCCCTCCGGGGTCTTGCCCAGCCAGTTTTTCCGCATATTTCGGGGTGTTTCTTCTCGCTTCATGTGGATCCCTCCCCCTTCTACTCTTTGAAGGGAACGGGGGAGCTATTCCAGGAAAGTACAGGGAGAGGCGCCGCTTTTTACCCCTTTGGCGGCTGGCTGCCCCCTTTTCTCCGCGCTTCCTGCTGGGCGGCCTTGAGATAGTCGCGGTCCTCCGTCTTGCGCCTAGGGATGAACTGTCCAGCCACGCCGCCCTTGCCCTGGCGCTTGAGAAAGACAAAGCCGATGACGGAAAAGACCACCGCGCCGATGAAATTGACGAACAGGTCCTTCATGGTGTCCAGCAGTCCGATATCCAGGTAGCCGCCCAGCCCCAGGGACTGGCCGTTGACCGCCGCGTCGGTGATGCCGGTGACGCCCACCACCGTGTTGCTGCGGGTGGGGTCCAGGGCCACGGAGTAGATGGCGTGGACGATGGTATCCTTTTGGGTGTCCGTGTGGAACACCAGATCCATGAAGCACTCGAAAAACTCCCAGAGCACCCCGATGGTCATGGAAAAGCAAAAGGCCACAATGGCCAAAAAGAGGGGCGAGAGGTCAAAGACGATGCGCTCGTTGCGGTTGAGCAGCACCGCCAGGGAAAAGCCGATGGCTGCCGCCAGGAAGCCGTTGGCGGTGTGAAGCATGGTGTCCCAATGGGGCACCCGAACGTAGAAGGCTCCCAGCTCGCCCAGGATCTCCGCCGCGAAGATAAAGCACAAAATGATGCTCTCCAGCACCGGCGGCAGCTCGATGCGCAGCTTCACCTGGATCAGGCTGGGCAGGTACAGCAGCGCCAGGGTCAGGGCGCAGAAGAACACGCTCTCATAGTTGCCCAGGAAGGCCTGGCGCACCAGGATCACCAGCACCAGGGTGCGGAGGGTCCAAAAGATCAAAAAGGAGCTCTTGTGCTCCCGCAGCTCCATGCGCACGGCCGCCTTGAACTGCTTGCGTTTGCTTTGCCGTCTGTTCAAATCGTCTCTCCTCTCTGGGTCTTTTCCGGGATAAAGCCCTCAAAAATACCGCAGGCCCCCGCCTGCTCCGCAGCCTTGAGTTCTTCAGGACTTCTCAGGGTCCAGCAAAATTCCGGCACCCTCCACACCCGCCGGCACAGCCGGAAGGGCAGCTCCCGACGGTCCCGGAACCGGCAGGCGATGAAGTCCGGACAGGTCAGGAAGTTCTCCAAAAGTGCCGTCAGCACCAGCCGCAGCGGCCAGACAAGGCCCGAGGGGGTGCGGAAAAAGTCCTGGACCAGCTGGCCCCGGACCACCTCCGGCCGGTTCCGGCGCAGCCACACCAGCGCCCGGGGGTCGAAGCTCTCCATACAGTAGTTTACCCCGAAACGGTCCAGAAGATCGCAGGTCTCCCGGGCCAGACGGGCGTGGTTGAGGCCCACGGGCTTGAGCTCCACCAGCAGCGGCCCTCGACCCACGAACAGAGGGAGCACCTCCTCCAGCAGCGGGATGGTCTCCTCCGTGCCCGCCAGGCGGCAGTTCGTGAGCTCCGCCGCGGTCATCTTCTCCACCTTTCCGCTCCGGCCGCACACCCGGTCCAGCGTGCTGTCGTGGAACACCACCAGTTTGCCATCCCTGGTCAGATGGACATCCAGCTCCGCCCCCAGGCCCCGCTCTGCCGCCGCCTGAAAGGCGGCCAGGGAGTTCTCCGGGCGTTTGTCGTCGTGAAGGCCCCGGTGGGCATAGCGGCAATTGCGCATGGTGTTCCACCGGCCCCGGTCCTTGTGGCCATAGAGCAGCAGACACCACAGTCCCAGCCCCAGGGCCAGGATGCACGCCAGCGCTGCCGCGGCGCCCAGGCCCAAAACCAAGGCAGCCAAGACCCCCTGTGCTCTCCCATGGATACCCAGAGCTTCCAGATTCTGCAAAATCGTCTCCATGCGTTCTCCTTTATCTTACATCTCCATCTCCTCAAAGGCCTCCAGGCCCCGCCGACGGCTGGCCCGGCTGTCTCCGTGGCGAACCTGGAGCATGGTGAAGAAGCTCAGGCCCGCAAAGAGGGCGGCATAGGGGAAGAGGGTGGTATAGCTGACATACTTCAGCAGCCAGCCCGCCAGAATAGGCGTGATGGTCTGGGCTGCCATGGAAAAGGTATAGTAGTAGCCGGTGAATTTGCCCACGTCGGCCCCGGAGCAAAGCTCCACCACCATGGGCAGGGAGTTGACGTTGATGGCCGCCCAGGCCAGGCCCACCAGGGCAAAGAGCCCATAGAGCACCGGAGAGAAGCGGTCAAAGGTCAGCGTGAACAAAAAGCCGGTGAAGAAGCAGGCCGTCAGCAGGGCCACGCCTGCCAGGATGGTCTTTTTCCGGCCGATGCGGGAGGCCAGGGCCCCCACCGGCAGATAGGACACGATGGCTCCGCCGGTGGCCACGGTAAGGCACAGCGACGCGTCCCCCAGGCTCATGTCCCAGACCCGGCTGGCATAGGTGGTGAACCAGGTCTCCACGGCGTTGTAGCCGATGTACCACAATGCGATGGAGGAGAGCAAAAAGCCCAGGCTCCGGCGCACCGGCGGCGTCAGCACAGTGCCGGAAGTGGTTGCGGTCTCCTCCTGGCTGGGATGGGCCTTCTCCCACGCCGCCGCCTGGGCCGCCAGGGCCGGCTCCCGGATGGTCAGGGCCAGCACCGCCACCGCTGCCGCCATGAGCACGCCTACCACGGTGAAGAGGCGGACATAGCTGACGTGTTCCAGGCCATCGGTAGCTTTGGCGCTGTAAAGCACCGAGGCCACCAGCAGATACAAGATGCCGCCCAGGGCGCCCATCAGGTTGATGACCGCGTTGCCCCGGGACCTGAGGGGCTTCACCGTCACGTCCGGCATCAGGGCCACCGCCGGGCTGCGGTAGGTGCCCATCACCACCAGCAGCGCCCCCAGCACCGCCACAAAGGCCCCCGTTTTCCAGGACGCGGGCGCGGCGGCATAGCTGTCATCCAAAAGGGGCAGCAGCTGCATCAGCACCACTGCTCCCACGGTGCCCGCCAGAATGAAGGGCATCCGGCGGCCCATACGGCAGTGGCTGCGATCTGAAACGGCGCCGAACAGGGGCAGCAAAAACAGCGCCAGCACATTGTCCGCCGCCATGATGACGCCGGAGACGGCCTCGCTGACATGGAAGGTGTTGGTCAAGATCAGGGGGATGACGTTGTTGTACATCTGCCAGAAGGCGCAGATGGAGAAAAAGGCCAGGCCCACCAGGACCGTGCGCCGGTAGTTGAGTTTCATCACACTTACTCCTCTCTTTGCATCTGCTCCAGCAGCTCCGCCACGTCCCGGAGCACCCAGGTGGGCTGCACATCGGAGGCGGCCAGGGTCTCCCGGGTGCTCTCTCCGGAGAGGACCAGGGCCGTATCCACCCCGGCATTCACGCCGCAGGCGATGTCGGTATACAGCCGGTCCCCCACCACCAGGGTTTCGTCGGGGGAAAAGCCCGTGCGCTCCATGGCCAGCAGCACCATCTCCGGCTGTGGCTTGCCCGCCACCAGCGGCCGCCGGCCTGTGGCCCGCCAGAGCATCTCGCATACGCTGCCACAGTCAGGCACATAGCCGTACCAGGTGGGGCAGACCCAGTCGGGGTTGGTGGCAAGATAGGGCACGCCCTGACCCAGCAATATACAGGCGTCCTCCAGCTTTTGAAAGGTCAGCTCCGTGTCAAAGCCGCACACCAGCACCTGGGCGTCCTCCCGGCCAGAGGCCAGGCGGCACCCAGCCTGGGCAAGATGGGCCCGGAGGGAGGCGGTGCCGAAGACATACAGCCGCTTCTCCATCAATCTCTCCCGCCTCAGGGCATAGAGCAGGGCATCCACAGAGGTGAGGAAGTCCTCCTCCCCCGCTGCGATTCCCAGCCGCCGCAGCTTTTCCACATAATCCGCCGCGCCTCTGGAGGAGTTGTTGGTCAAAAAGAGATACCGCCCGCCTGCATCGCGGATGTGGCTGAGGAACTCCGGCACGCTGGGAAACAGCGTCTCATCCAAATACAGTGTCCCATCCATATCCAGTAAAAAAAGTTTTTTCTCCCGCAGGTTCATAGGGCCCCTCCTTTTGTATCATTCGCGCGGTAACAGGATAGCATAAAGCCGCCCCGCTGGCAAGCGGAGCGGCTTTTGAGATTGGTTAAGGGCAGGTAAACGATTCCCTCATTCGTCCTGGAGCCGGGAGATCTCCCACCGGTGGCCCCGATAGCGGATCACGAAGATGACCATGCGGACCGCCCAGTCCACGAACATGGCATACCAGATGCCCACCACGCCCAGGTCCATCCACCGGACCATGGCCACGCCCAGCATCACCCGGAACAGCCACATGGACACCGAG
The DNA here is from genome assembly GCA_902478785.1 of uncultured Oscillospiraceae bacterium. Taxonomy (GTDB): domain Bacteria; phylum Bacillota; class Clostridia; order Oscillospirales; family Oscillospiraceae; genus Oscillibacter. Next base: position 75,556 of record CABSMJ010000009.1, on the reverse strand, counting down.
GAGGTGAGCATGGTGAAGCGGGTATCGCCTGCGGCCCGCAGGGCGTTGGGCAGCGTAAAGGCCAGAGGCCAGATCAGGATGGCCGTCACCGTGTGGGTCTGAATGATGCGCATGGCGTAACCCGAGGCCTCATCGGAGGCGTTGTACAGGTCCAGAATGAAGGGCATCAGGAACAAGACCAGCAGGCAGCTCAAAAACATAAAAATATAGGTATAGCGCATGAGCTTTCTGGTGTAGTACCGGGCTCGGTCATAGTCCCCGGCGCCCACGCACCGGGCCACCACCGTCACCATACCCAGGCCGATGGCCTGGCCGGGCAGGATCTGGAAGTTGCAGATGGTGTTGCAGATGGCGTTGGCCGCAACGGAGGCGGTGCCCAGGGCGGAGACCACCGACAAAAGCAGGATCTTTCCCAGCTGGAACATGCTGTTCTCCACTCCGTTGGGCACACCGAAGAGGAGGATGTTCTTAATCATCACCTTTTCATGGTGGAACTGGAAGTGCTCCAGATGCAGCGGCAGCTTGGGGTTGCGCAGCAGCACCACCATCAGCACCGCCGCCACCACACGGGAGACAAAGGTGGGGATAGCCACGCCTTCCACGCCCCGGTGGAGGCCAAAGACCAGAATGCCGTTGCCCACCACGTTGACGGTGTTCATCACCAGGGAGACCTTCATGGAGATGCTGGCGTTGCCCATGACCCGGAACAGCGCCGCGCCGGCACTGTAAATGGCCAGGAAGGGCGTGGAGCCCTCCACGATCATAAAATAGGTATTGCAGTAGGCGGCCACATCCGGCTCAATGTCTCCGAATACCACGTTGAGGATGAAGCCCTTGAGGAGGTAGACCAGAATCGTGATGCCCACGGATACCTCCAGCATGAACAACAGCAGCTGCATGGCCGAGCGGTTGGCCTTCTCCATCTCCCGCCGGCCGATGAACTGACCCGCCACCACGGCACCGCCGGTGCCCAGGGCGGCAAAGACGTTGATGAGCAGAATGTTCACCGAGTCCACCAGCGACACGGCGGACACCGCCGCCTCGCCCACCTGAGCCACCATCAGCGAATCCGCCAGGCCCACGGTGATGGCCAGAAGCTGCTCGATCACCAGGGGGATCAGCAGCTTGCGCAGGTCCTTGCGCGAGAAATTGACCGATAACCGCTCTTCCATTTCCTCCGTCTCCTTGCTTCATTTTGGATTGGCAGCAAAGCGGAGCACCATCTGGTGCCCCGCTGCAGATTGGGCGCTGCCCTGCCCATTTACTTGTGAAACTCCCGAGGGCTCACATGGAACGTATTTTGAAAGGCCCGCAGGAAGGTGGAGTACTCCCGGAAGCCCACGGCCTCCGCCGCCTTCATCACCGGTGTGCCCGCCCGAATCAGCTCCCCCGCCCGCAAAAGGCGCTTTTGGCTGATATACTGGTGGACCGTATAACCGGTAATAGCCTTGAAGCGGTGCATGAGATAGTACCGGCTGAGGTAAAACCGGCCGGCCAAAGCCTCCACTGACAGCTCCTCCTCCAGATGAGCGGCAATGTAGCGCAAAATCTCCTCCATCTTGGGGTCACAGCGGTAGGTGGCCGTGTCCTCGGCGGTGCGGTCTTGCAGGATGTCCCGGTTGATGGCGATGAGTAACTGCAAAAAGGTGGTGTTGGCCAGCAGCTCATGGCCGAACTGTTCATCCCGCAGAGCCTCCTCCAGCTGGCGGATCAAGCGCATATACTCCAGCCGCCGCTCCGTGGGCTGGCGCAGCAGGTGGAACCCCCGCTGCCGGGCCACATCAAAGCAGGTACTCAGGCTCTGCCCCGGGGTGCTGCTGCGCTCCAGATAGTCGGCGTTGAGCCACAAAACGATCCGCTCATAGGGCTCCGAGGGGTCGATGCGGGGCACATGGATCATGTTGTGCTGCACCAGCAGAATGTCCCAAGGCCGGAGGAAGTAGCTCACGCCCTCCACCACATAGGTCACCCGGCCGCTCAGCAGCAGGATGATCTTGTCAAACTCGTGATAGTGGTACTCCATTTTCTCCGCCCGGGAGTCCTTCAGATGGAACAGGCGAAAATTTTCATGGAGGTAACCCCGTCTTCCCACCTCGCTGCGGTCCAACATCGGTCTGTCCTCCTTTGCGGATTCTTTACGTAGAGTTAATCATATCGCAATTCCAAATGGATAACAAGGCAATAAAGCTCTAAAATCTCTCTGGTTTCTTGGCTGTTTTTGTGAAATCGGCCGGAGCTGTTAAGGCCTGTTTGGTCTTGCGTGGGGTGGGCATTCGTGCTAAAATGTGAAGCAATCGCCAATAAAATGTCGAAAAGGAGAGGCCGCCATGAGCCACGCCGATGCGCTCTTTATCCGCAACTGCCGGGATATTCTGGACCACGGCGTGTGGGACACCGATCTGCCGGTCCGCCCCAGATGGGAGGACGGCACCCCTGCCCACACCATCAAGAAATTCGGAATCGTCAACCGCTATGACCTGCAAGCGGAGTTTCCCATCCTCACCCTGCGGCGGACCTACTGGAAGACCGCGGTGGATGAACTGCTGTGGATCTGGCAGAAGAAGTCCAACAACATCCACGATCTCAACGCCCATATCTGGGACCAGTGGGCCGACGAGGACGGCTCCATCGGCAAGGCCTACGGCTATCAGCTGGGCGTGAAGCACCACTACCCCGAGGGGGATATGGACCAGGTGGACCGGGTACTCTATGACCTCAAACATAACCCTGCCTCCCGCCGCATCATGACCAACCTTTACAACTTCCAGGATCTGCACGAGATGAACCTGTACCCCTGCGCCTACTCCATGACCTTCAACGTCTCCGGCAACGTCCTCAACGCCATTTTGAACCAGCGCAGCCAGGATATGCTGGCCGCCAACAACTGGAATGTGGTGCAGTACGCCATTTTAGTGCATATGTTTGCCCAGGTCAGCGGCCTGGTCCCCGGAGAGCTGGTCCACGTCATCGCCGACGCCCACATCTACGACCGGCACGTCCCCATCATCGAGAAGATGCTGACCCAGACGCCCTCTCCGGCGCCCAAGTTTACCATAGATCCCCAGGTGAGGGATTTTTATGCCTTTACCCGGGAAAGCTTCTCCTTGGAGGGCTATACCCCCGCCCCCTTTACCGACACCATCCCCATTGCCATATAACATCCGCCGCCGGCCTCCGGCAGACGGCTCCAGGCGCCTCCGCCCCGACGGAGGCCCTATCCTTGATTTGAGCGCCAAGCGGCGCATGGAGGGTTTTTGTATGAATGCCATCGTCATTGTGGACCGCAACTGGGCCATCGGAAAAGACAACGGACTGCTGTTCTCCCTGCCCACGGATATGAAGTATTTCCGCACCCTAACTACGGGAGGCACACTTCTGATGGGCCGCCGGACGCTGGATTCCTTCCCCGGCGGAAAGCCCCTGCCCAATCGCCGCAACATCGTCATCACCCGCAATCCCGATTTCCAGCGGGACGGGGTGGAGGTGGTCTCCGACCCAGAGGACTGCCGCGCCCTCATCTCCCAGCTGCCCCAGGAGAAGGTGTGGGTCATCGGCGGCGGCAGCGTCTACACCGCCCTCCTGCCACAGTGCCACCGGGCCTATGTCACCCGGGTGGACGCAGCGGTGGGGGACGCCGACACCTTCTTCCCCAACCTGGACAAATCCCCGGACTGGAAGCTGGTCTCGGAGTCTGAGCCCATCACTGAAAACGGTCTCACCTTCCGTTTTGTGGAATATAGTAACGAAAGTCTCTAATATATTGAGCAAAAACAGCGTCCGCCGAATTTCTTCGGCGGACGCTTTCCTTTTCGGCGTAGGAAATGGGCCTTACGAAAAACAATCCTCTTCTCCGGCAGGAACCTCCTGAAGCGGTGCCCACAATGAGGCTTCCGCCTGGGTAGCGGCAGGCAGGTCTACCTGTTCCCCCTCCTGCCACAGCAAAAGGGCGTCCTCCCCCAAGCCGAAGTACAGCGCCTGGGTTCCCATGGCGTCCTCCTGGGAGAACAACGCATCGCCGCCGTGGCCATACCTGTGGTCAAAGTCCAGTGCCGCGATGTGCAGCAAAGGGCGCTTCAGGTACCAGTGGACGCCGTCGGCCTCCTCCTGCCAGTCCAGCAGATACCAGCCGCTCTCGTCCATGCTCCAGCGGATCCCCACTCTTCCGTCCTCCAGCTGGTAGGCCCGCACCTCATATGCACCGCTGTCCACAGGAAGCACCGTCCAGGTGTTCAATGCCCAGAGGCCGCCCACTACCGCCGCGCACAGCGCCAGAGCCAGGAGTGCCCCCTTCCACAAAGACCGCCTTCTGCCCTTCCGCCACTCCCGGGACAGCCGCCGCACTGCCGCCGCGTCGTCGGGGACAGCCGCCTCCGCCGGAGGCAGCGGCGCGTCCATGGCCTCCAGGGCCTCTCGGCAGGCCGGACACTCCCGCAGATGCGCCTCCACCGCCGCCCGGCTCTCCGGCGAGCACACGCCGTCGTGGTACAGGGGCAGCAGATCCTGAATGATGCCGCAGTTCATGTCTTTAACGCCTCCTTCAGCTTTTGCCGAGCCCGGAAATAGGTGACCCGGGCCCAGCTCTCCGTCTTGCCGAACAGCTCTCCGATCTGGGCAAAGGGCAGCTCCCCGAAGGTCCGCAGGGAAAAGACCTCCTTGTAGGGCTCCGGCAAATCGTGGAGCAGACGGTGGAGCTGCCGGGCGGTGTCCCGGTCCGCAAGGGCCTCCTCCATGCCTCCATCCCCCTGCTCTTTTGACGGCTCCCCAAACCGCTTTCGCTCCCGGCACAGGGACAGATACTGGTTCCGGGCAATCTGGCACAGCCACACCCGCAGCTGGCACTGGCCCCGGAAGCTGTCAATGGCGGTGAGGGCCCGGAAAAAGGTCTCCTGGGTCACCTCCTCCGCCACCTGCGCGTCCCGGCTCAGGGCTAAGACATAGCGGTACACATCGGCAAAATACGCCTGGTAGATCTCCTCAAATTCCGGCATTCCCTCACCTCCTTACTTTCATAAGACGCGCCGGGTATCCATTCGTTACATTCTTTCACAAAAGGCGCATTGTTTTTTCCCTCCCTATCCTTTATAATAGAACAAACGTACCCTTATAGGAAAGGAGGCGGCCCCATGGCGGAGCTTTCCACCGACATACAGTATATCAAAGGCATCGGCCCCCAGCGGGCCAAGGCCCTGCAGAAAGTGGGCGTGACCACCCTGGAGGACTTGGTGTCCTACTTCCCCCGCAGCTATGAGGACCGCCGGGAGGTGTGCACCATCGCCCAGCTCCAGCCGGGCCAGAGCGCCTGCGTCCGGGCCATGGTGGCCGCGCCGCCCACCCTCAGCCGCATCCGCAAGGGGCTGGAGCTGGTGAAGTTCCGGGCAGTGGACGAGACCGGCGCCCTGGACATCACCTATTTCAACCAAGCCTACCGGAAAAACGAGTTCCACGAGGGCCAGACCTACGTCTTTTTCGGCCGGGCGGAGGGCAATCTCCTGCGCCGGCAGATGAACAACCCGGCGGCGGAGCCGGAGGGCAAGGGGGAGGTCACCGGGCGCATCGTGCCTGTGTATCCCCTCACTGCCGGCGTGTCCCAGACCCTGCTGCGCCGGGCGGTGACCCAGGGGCTTGCCGCCTGCAGCGAGCTGCTGCCGGACCTGCTGCCGGACGAGCTGCGCCTGGCCCAGGGGCTGTGCCGAGTAGAGTACGCCTACCAGAACATCCACTTCCCCGCCGACGAGCAGGCCCTGACCATCGCCCGGCGGCGACTGGTGTTCGAGGAGCTGTTTTTGCTCTCCCTGGCCCTGGGTCGTCTGCGGACCCGGCGGACCGGGGACCGGGTCCCTCCCTGCCGGGACGTGGACCTGACGCCCTTTTTGGAGGCCCTGCCCTTTTCTCTGACGGCAGCCCAGCGCCGCTGCGTGGACGAGGCATTGGGGGATCTGCGCTCCGGCCGGCCCATGAACCGCCTGTGTCAGGGCGATGTGGGCTCCGGCAAGACCATGGTGGCCGCCGCCTGCGCCTACTTCATGGTCAAAAACGGCCGCCAGGCAGCCCTGATGGCCCCCACCGAGATCCTGGCCGAGCAGCACTTCCAGGGCCTCTCTCCCCTGCTGGAGCCCCTGGGCCTTCGGTGCGCCCTGCTGACCGGTTCCGTAAAGGGCAAGCGGCGCAAGGAGCTCCTGGAGGCCCTCTCCACCGGGGACATCGACCTCATCATCGGCACCCACGCCCTGATCTCCCAGGATGTGGCCTACCGGGACCTGGGGCTGGTCATCACCGATGAGCAGCACCGCTTCGGCGTCCAGCAGCGCTCGGCCCTCTCCAAAAAGGGCCAGGGCACCCACATCCTGGTCATGTCCGCCACCCCGATTCCCCGGACCCTGGCGCTGATCCTCTACGGAGACCTGGACATCTCCGTCATCGACCAGCTGCCCCCCGGGCGGCAGAAGATCGACACCTTCGCCGTGGGCAGCAGCTACCACCCCAGGCTCTATGACTTCCTCCGCCGTCAAATCCAGGAGGGGCGGCAGGCCTACATCGTCTGCCCCCTGGTGGAGGAGGGCGAGGAGGGCCCCGACGAGCGCAAGGCCGTGCGGGAGTACGCCGAAAAGCTCCAGCGGGAGGTGTTTCCCGACCTGCGCGTCAGCTTCCTCCACGGCCGCATGAAACCCAAGGAGAAGGAGGCGGTGATGGCCGCCTTTGCCGCCCGGGAGAGCGACATTCTGGTCTCCACCACCGTCATCGAGGTAGGTGTGGACGTGCCCAACGCCACAGTGATGGTGGTGGAAAACGCCGAGCGCTTCGGCCTGAGCCAGCTCCACCAGCTCCGGGGCCGGGTGGGCCGGGGCCGCCACAAGTCCTACTGTATTTTGGTCTCCGACCCCAAGACCGAGGAGACCCGGCAGCGGCTGCGGGTGATGACCCGGACCAACGACGGCTTCCAGATTGCCGAGGAGGACCTGCGGCTCCGTGGGCCCGGCGACTTCCTGGGCCAGCGCCAGCACGGTCTGCCGGCCCTGCATCTGGCAGACCTGAGCTGCGATGTAAAGCTCTTGGAGGAGGCCCGGACCGCCGCCGGAGCTCTGCTGGAGCAGGACCCGGACCTTGCTGCTCACCCGGCCATCCGCCAGCGGGTGCAGGCCCTGCTGGAGAAAAATGCCGGGGCCATGAACTGAAAAAAGCCGGACGGAGTAAAAGCTCCGTCCGGTCTTTTTTACTTTTTGGCGGCCAACAGAGGCTTGATGGACTTGTAGATCTCGCCGCCGCCCTTGCTGCCGTACTTTTTCACCAGGGCATTGTTGATGCCTTGCTTGGTCTTGTACTTGCGGATGAACTCCAGCACCGCCGGAGCCTCCTCCTTGTCGGAGAGCACCGCCCGGATGCCCACCAGGAGCTTTTCCTTCTCCTCGGCGCTGTCGGTGCCTGTCAGGTCCGAGGCCAGCTGGATGTCCACCTTCTTTTTCTGCCAGAACTTCACCACCGCCTGAAAGCCGCTGTCCTTGGACACCAGGCAGAAACGCTCAGCGCTGCTCTGGGACACCAGATAGCCCAGATAGGTGGCCAGCTGGAAGTCCAGGGCGTTCTTGGCCCCGGTCTCCGCGTTCACATACCGAATCCAGGCCGGGGACTCCACGATCTGCTGGTGGATGCCGAAGGTGAGTTTGTTGGCGTTGTCGCTGTAAAAGATATACACCTGGTCCGCCTCTGTGAGATCCTGGATGCCCTTGAGCCCGTCCATATTCACATTTTCATAGTCGATGAGATAGATTGCCATGGTCTTGCTCCCTTCTTCCTCGTATCAGGCGAAGCGGCACCGGGCGGTGAAGCACAGCTCCCCGTTGCCCGTGCCGGCCATACGGTAGCCGTTCTCCTCCCGGCAGCCGGTGAGGGTCACCTCCTCGCCCAGGGTGGCCTCCTTGTGGTAGTTGACGGAGAACTCCCGGCAGGCCTTGGTCTGCAGATCGGCGGGCAGGTTGTCCCAGAAGATGGCGCCGTAGTTGCCGCTGTAAATGTGGCCGTTGCCGTCCAGGTCGCTCCAGACCACCCGATGCTCCCCCAGCTCCTCCAGCTGCTGCCGGGGCGGCAGCACCTTGTCGCACTCCGGGCAGTCCAGGGGAAAGTCCGGCTGATGGAACTGCCGGGCGGTGAAGCAGGAGGGCCGGAGGATCTTCCGGCTCTCCGGGTCCACCAGGATCCACTGGCTCCTGGCGCTGACCAGCACCTCTCCGGAGGCGGTGGTCATGGAGCAGCCCCGGCGCATCTGCACGCCCCGGACGCCGTCCTCCCAGGTGGCCACGGTCAGGATCTCCCCCAGCTGAGGGGTCCGGTGGATCGTCAGGAGCAGGCGGGAGAGCAAAAACACCTGACCCATGGCCCGGAGCTTTTCATAGCCCAGGTCCCGGGCCTCGTAGTCGCCGCTGGCTGCGGCCACGGCAAAGCCCAGGAGGGTGGAGAGCTTGGCGTGACGGGTGGAGTCACAGCCGGGAAAGGTCACCTCCATCTCCTGACTGAAGGCGTCATCGGTAAGGGTCTGATGAAAGCAATGCAACATAAAAGGAAAGCCTCGATTCTCTTTTCGCCCCGATACCATGCCCCGCAGTTTCTCTGGAAAGTACACACATTTCAGGAAACAGTCGGCTTTTTCCAGGAAAGGCAGGGCAAAATGGGCATGTTTTTTCTTGAGTATAGCATATTTCCTACCATTCTTCAAGGGAGGGCCGGGCCAGGGAAAAAGAAAGCCTTTGCGGATGGCGGCATGCAGGCAGAAATCTTTGAGATTTCCCTCGCTTTATCATAAAAGCCCCCGCCGCAGGGCGGGGGCTTTTCTCTTGCTTATCAGGCCATATCCCGATACAGGAACGTCACGATCTGCCCGCGGGTGCAGGTGCTGTTGGGGCTGAAAGTGGTGGCGGTGGTACCGGTAGTGATGCCCTCCCGGACGGCCCAGGCCACCGCCTGGGCATAGCTGGCGCCAGCAGGCACATCGGAGAAGCTGGCGCTTCCGGCGGCGGGCTTGCCCGCCAGCTTCCACAGGTAGGTCACCGTGGCGGCACGGGTGCAAGGGGCGTTGCCGTTGAACGTAGAGCCGGAGACCAGCCCCTTCTTGGCAGCCCATAGAGCTGCCTGATAGCAGAAGCTGCCGGGTGCCACGTCGGAGAAGGGATTGGTGCCGGACATCTCGGGGGAGCCGTTGGCTCGCCACAGGAAGGTCAGAATCTGGGCGGTGGTGCAGGTGGCGTTGGGGCTGAAGGTGGTGGCAGTGGTGCCGTTGGTGATGCCCTTTTCCACGGCCCACGCCACGGCGTCGGCGCAGTAGGAGCCGGTTTTCACATCGCTGAAGCCGCCCACAGTGGAATCCGCTTTCCCCAGGCAGACAAAAATGGGATCGCCATCCTGGTCGGTGGCATCCAGGCGATAGACCTCATTTCCTTTGGGAAAGGTCTTGCTGGCAGAGCCGTTGCGGATATTGGCAGCGATCTGCCCGGTCAGAGCGCAGTTGGTGCCGTCGATCCAGCCGCCCAGCGCCCACACGCCCAGTTCGGTGCTGCCGTTCCAGTCCTCCGCGCTTGTGGTCCCGCCGGTCACCGCAATGGTACTGCCGGGACGGACGGAGACCAGCGTGGCCCGGACAGGCGCACTTTCCACTGTGACCGCGCTGTCATCGCTTACCATCAATGTCTTCTTTTCCACTGCGGTCACCTGGAACGTGATGGTGAACCGGGAACCCTCCCCCTCATATCCGCTGACGGTATAGCTGCTGACCGTGCCGGAGGTGCTTCCTGTCTGCTTCGCCCGGGCGCTGAGAGCGGCGCTTACATCAAAGCTGCCGCCGTTCCCGCTTTCTGCATACCAGGAGCCGCCCTCACCGGAAAAAAGGATCTCCATATCCCAGACCTGATCCAGCTCCTCAGAGAGGGAGTCCACCTCCTTGGTGCCGATGAGATCCATCTTCCCCTCGTAGGTCTCCGCTTTCCCGTTGCTATCGTAGAAGCTGTAGGATTCGCTGTTCATGAGAGGATTGCTTTCGCTGACAAAGAGTCTGTTCTTTCCGGACTGGCGGGCAATTCCCACGGCGTTCATGGCGCTGCCGGTGTATGCGGGAATGCTTTGGGTCATAGTACACACCGCCGCGCTGCTGCGGATGGTAAAGACCTTCACGTCAAGGCTTGCGGCCATGGAGTTGTCGTCCTCCGTGACCTTGGCTATGATCAGCTCCGGCTTGCCGTCGCCGTTGAGATCCTCCAGCCCGCTGTATTGGGGCTTGCCGATCACCTTCAGATAGGCCGACGCCTCCGCCGGAGTCAGGGCAGATGTCCCCGCCGCCCAGGCCGGAATTGCCAATCCCAGACACAGCACGAGAGCCAGCGCCAGCGCAGTGAGTCTTTTCCTCATATGGGTTCCTCTTTTCTCTTCTTTTGTGTATTTCAGCAGACCACTCCAGGGCAGACGAGCACGCCTCTGCAAAAGATAAAATCGGTGTTGAGCACAGCACGCAACACCGCTTGACAGTTCACCAATCAAAGCAAACACACAACTTCCATTTTCGCTGTCCAAGCCTGCAAAAGGGGTTCCCTGCCATATTCTGCCACTTCGGTTTCAATTCTAACTGATACCGTATGGAATTGCAACCGTCTTTTCCCAGAATTTGAGAGGGAAAAGGCCCCGCCCGCTTTTCAAGCGGGCGGGGCCTTTGGGGGACCCGTCTCCAAACAACGGACCTTCAACGTTTTTTTGCTTTTATTACAAGATCATTCCGCCTCGGGGAAGGTGAGGGTCACTGTGGTTCCCTCGCCCTCATGGCTCTGGAGGGACACCTGGGCGCCGTGGAAGGCGGCGCCGTGCTTGACGATGGACAGCCCCAGGCCGGTGCCCCGGCCGCTGTGGCTCTTATCCACCCGGTAGAAGCGCTCGAACACCCGCTCCTGCTGGTCCCGGGCGATGCCCACGCCGTTGTCCTCCACCACCACTCTGGCACCCCGGCCCACTCGCTCCGCGGTGAGCTTCACATGGCCGCCGTTTCGGTTATAAGCGATGGCGTTGTCACAGAGGTTGTAGATCATCTCCTCCAGCACCTGGGGCACACCCCGGACCGCCACAGGTCCACCCTCCAGGTCCACGGTGATGTTCTTTTTCTCCGCCGCAGTGCGCAGCTGCTCCCGAACGCCCCGGCAGAGCACATACAGATCCACCGGCTTGCGCTCCAGCTCCACGTTCTCCTCATCCAGACGGGAGAGCTTGATGATATCCGACACCAAATCGATGAGGCGCTGGGCCTCCCGGCGGATGTTGCCGGCAAAGTGGCCGATGTCCTCCGGCTTCACCATGCCGTTTTCCAGAATCTCCGCCGTGCCGAGGATAGAGGTCAGAGGGGTCTTGAGCTCGTGAGAGACGTTGGCAGTGAACTCCCTCCGCAGGCTCTCCCGCTGCTCCCGCTCGGTGGCGTCCCAGAAAATCAGGACCGCGCCGGCAGGCGCGCCCTTCTCCTCCACGGGGCTGGCCAGGACCTGGATGCAGCGGTCGCCCTTCTCCATGATCTTCTCGCAGCGCTGGCCCTTCAGGGCCTCGTCCACCACTGCCTGGAACTCGCCGCTGCGGTCCAGGGCGTAGACGCTGACCTCCTCGTCCCCCTCCGGCAGCGAGGCGTCCAGCAGACGCAGCGCCGCGGAGTTGCAGGACAGGACCCGGGTCTGCTCGTCCACTGCCACCAGGCCCTCGTTCATATTCTCGGTGATGGCGGTGAACTCCTCCTGCTTCCGGCGCAGCTCCTCGATCTGGTCCTGGATCTGCCGGTTCTGGCTGTGGATCTTGCTCAGCAGCGGAGAGAGCTCATCATAGGTCTTGGCCGTCTCCGGGTGTTGCAGGTCCAGCGCATTGATGGGCTCGATGATCTGCCGGGACAGCCGGCCCGCCAGAAACAGCGCCAAAATCAGCGCCACAAACAGCACCAGTGCCACCGGCTGCAGGATCTGGAGCACCAGCACCCAGACAGTATATTGCAGGTTGGACACCCGCAGCACCGTGCCGTCGGAAAGGCGCTGGGCGTAGTAGACCTGCTTCTGGGACAAGGTCTCAGAATAGCGGATGGAGCTGCCGCGCCCGGTCAAAAAGGCCTCCCGGATCTCCTCCCGCTGGGCATGGTTTTCCATCTGGGAAGCGTCCTCATCGCTGTCATAGAGCACCGTGCCGTCGCTGTCGATCCAGGTAATGCGGCTGGCGCCGGAATCCAGACTTTCCAGATAGTCGGTTCCATCCAGCAGCACGCCCTGGGCAATGTAATTCGTGGTATTTTGCAGTTCGGTCTCCAGCCGCTTTTCAAAGTAGCTGTACAGCACCCCCATGATCAGCACCGCGCTGGCCAGCAAAATGACCACCGCGTTGAGGACCATGGAGCCAAAAATTCGTCTCCTCATGTTCTCACACGTCCTCGCTTATCTTATAGCCAAAGCCCCGGACGGTGCAGATATACTCCCCGCATTTTCCCAGCTTCTGGCGCAGGGTACGGATATGTACGTCCACCGTGCGAGTCTCGCCGTCGAAGTCATAGCCCCAAACCTTGGAAATCAGCTGTTCCCGGGAAAAGACGGTGCCCCGGTTCTCCGCCAGCAGGCACAGCATCTGGAACTCCTTTTGCGTCAGCACCACATCCTCGCCGCCGCAGCGGACGATGTGCTTGGCGGGACACAGATACAGCTCTCCGATGTGGAACTCCTCCGCCTTGTGCTCCGTGCGGCGCAGCAGCGCCCGGATGCGGGAGAGCAGCTCCAGCATGCCGAAGGGCTTGGCCACATAGTCATCCGCACCGGAGTCCAGACCCAGCACCTTGTCATACTCGCTGCTCTTGGCGGTCAGCAGCAAAATGGGCAGCTTCTCCGTCCGGGAGGACTCCCGCAAGCGCTTGAGAATGTGCAGGCCGTCCTCCTCCGGCAGCATCAGGTCCAGGATCACCAGGTCCGGCAGCTCCCGGTCCATGGCGGCCCAAAACTCGGAGGGCAAGCCGAAGCCCGCCGCCGGCAGGCCCTGGCTGTTGAGCGTATAGATGACAAAATCACGGATGGAGTCGTCATCCTCCACAAGATAGATCACAGGCCATCCTCCTCAAAGAAAAATCAGAGCCCGACGCCCAGCCTTCCGGCCCGGCCCGGTCCTGTCACATCAGCTGCTGCTCGTTGATCAGCAGCCGGAACTGCAGCCCCAGCTTATCCGCCGCCTTGCGGCACAGGATCATCCGCTGGAGAAAGATCTCAAAATAGTCCATCACTGAACTGACATGGGTGTCCACCGACAGCTTGAGCTTGATAAGGGTATGCTCCTCATTGATCTTCAGCACCGACTTTTTCACCGAGTAGTTCACCCGGTCATGGATGTCGAAGTGCTGCGGATCCGGGTTCCGGACCCGGCTGCTGCGCACATCGGACTTGTCCGCCAGGATCAGCGCCGCGGCCACCGCGTTCACCGGCACGCCGGTGCCTTCGTCATGGTTGCCGATTGCGGTGACGATGGTGGCGATGTCCTCCGGGGCGCAGTTGCGGTGGTCCAACAGCCGAAAGGCCATAACGGCCCCCGACTGGGAGTGGTCCACCCGGTTGACCAAGTTGCCGATGTCGTGGAGATAGCCGGCGATCCGGGCCAGCTCCACCTCCCGGTCGGGATACCCCAGAGTCCTGAGGATATACCCGGCAGTCTCAGACACCCGTGTCACATGGGCGAAGCTGTGCTCCGTATAGCCCAACGCCGCCAGGGACTCATCCGCTCTTTCAATATAGGTTCGAATCTCCGCGTCCTGCCGGAGCTCTTCATAACTCAGCACAGCTCTCGCTCCTTTCTTCCATACAAATTGTTTGGAAATCGCCTTACAGGTTGGGATGGGCACCGGTCAGGGAGTATTCCACCCACTCGGCGATGTTGGTGGCGTGGTCGCCGATGCGCTCCAGATACTTGGCCACCATCAAAAGATCCAGGCTCAGCTCGCCCTGGTTGGCATCGGTGGAGATCAGCTGGATGAGCTCCCGCTTCACCTGGTCGAACAGGGCATCCACCTGGTCGTCAGCAGCCATGACCTTCCGAGCCAGGTCCAGGTCCTTTTTCACAAAGGCGTCCACACTGTCGGTGACCATGACCACCACTGCCCGGGCCATGTCGCCAATGTGGACCATGTCCACCGGACCGGCCTCCCGGGTGAACCGGGTCAGCTCCGCAATGTCCTCCGCCTGGTCGCCGATACGCTCCATGTCGGAGATCATCTTCAATGCCGAGGAGATGGTCCGCAGGTCCCGGGCCACCGGCTGCTGCTGCAGCAGAAGGCGCATGCACAAAGACTCGATGTTGCGCTCCTTCTGGTCGATCTCCCGCTCCAGCTCCTTGGCGCTGTCCGCCAGCTGTACATTGCCCTCCAGCAGTGCCTTGCAGGCGTCGGAAATGGCCTCCTCACACAGTGCGCCCATGCGGATGAGCTCCACATTGAGCTGGCTGAGCTGGCCATCAAATTTCGTTCTCATAGTTGCAAGCCTCCTCTTTTAACCGAACCGGCCCGTGATATAGTCCTCTGTCCGCTTGTCCTTGGGCATGGAGAAAATTTGCTCCGTGTCACCAAACTCCACCAGCTCGCCCAGCAGGAAGAAGGCGGTCTTGTCGGAAATTCGAGCGGCCTGCTGCATATTGTGAGTCACCATGATAACAGTATACTTGTTTTTCAGCTCCATCGCAAGGTCCTCGATCTTGGAGGTGGAGATGGGGTCCAGAGCACTGGTGGATTCATCCATCAGCAAGATCTCCGGCTCCACCGCCAGGGCCCGGGCGATGCACAGCCGCTGCTGCTGACCGCCGGAGAGACCCAGGGCGTTTTTCTTCAGCCGGTCCTTGACCTCGTCCCAGATGGCGGCGCCCCGCAAAGAGCGCTCCACGATCTCGTCCAGCTCCAGACGGTTGCGAATGCCGTGGGTCCGGGGACCGTAGGCGATGTTGTCATAGATGCTCATGGGGAAGGGATTGGGCTTTTGGAACACCATGCCGATCTGCTTGCGCAGCCAGGTGGTGTCCACGCTGGGGGAATAGATATTTTGTCCGTCATAGTTGACCTCGCCCTCGATGCGGATGCCGGGCACCAGGTCGTTCATGCGGTTGAGCGTCTTGAGAAACGTGGACTTGCCGCAGCCAGAGGGGCCGATGAGGGCGGTGATCTGGTTGGCAGGCATCTCCACACTGACATGGTGCAGCGCCTGATGGGCACCGTACCACAGATTCAAATCCTTCACTTCAATG
Organism: uncultured Oscillospiraceae bacterium; assembly: GCA_902478785.1. Lineage (GTDB taxonomy): Bacteria > Bacillota > Clostridia > Oscillospirales > Oscillospiraceae > Oscillibacter. The sequence continues at coordinate 60,301 of CABSMJ010000009.1, read as the reverse complement.
ATGGTTGACATTGAACTCTCTCCCATTTATTTCTTCAGTCTCCGGCCCACCAGAGTGGCGGCCAGGTTGATCAGCAGCGTCAGCAGCATCAAGATCGTGGCGATGGCAAAGGCCACCTTGGTCTCGCCCCGCTCGCTGTACATATAAAGCGCCACCGTTAAAGAGCCGGAGGCCGCCTGCAGGGACGTGAAGAAGTCGTTGAGCACCACACCGAAACCGGCGGTGTACAGCAGTGCCGCGCTCTCGCCTACGATACGGCCCACCGACAAAATGCAGCCGGTGACGATGCCGTCCACGGCATTGGGCAGCACCACGGTGCGGACCATGCGCCACTTGCCGGCGCCCAGGGCCAGGGCGCCCTCCCGATAGGACTGGGGCACGGTCTTCAGGCTCTCCTGGGTGGTGCGGACGATGGTGGGCAGGATCATCACCACCAGCGTCAGGCTGCCGGCCAGCACGCCGGTCTTGAGTCCCATCAGCTGGGTGAAAAACAGCATGCCCACCAGGCCGAAGATGATGGAGGGGATGCCGGTAAGGGTCTCGGTGGCGAACTCGATGATGGCTACCAGCTTGTGGTTGGTGGCATACTCCGTCAGATAGATGGCCGCGCCTACGCCCAAAGGCAGGACAATGACCATGGACAGCACCACCAGATAGAGGGTATTGAGAATGTTGGGCAGGATGCCGATGGTATCCTTGATATAGCTGGTCTGGGTACTCAAAAGCTCCCAGGTGATATTGGGGATGCCCCGGAAGAAGATATAGCCGATGATGAGCACCAGCAGCGCGCAGGTGATAAAGCTGCACAGATACAGCAGAATCCGCAGGCCCCGGTCATACAGCCGGCGCCGGGGAGAAAGGGGATGGGTTTCCACGGCACTCAGCCCTCCTTTTTATTCTTGATGAAAACATTGAGGAACACATTGATGAGCATGATGAACAAAAACAGCACCAGTCCGATGGAGAACAGGGCATTGCGGTGGAGAGAACCCACGCCGGCGTAGGCCATCTCCGAAACGATGGCGGTGGTCAAAAACCGCACCGGCGTCAGCAGGCCTGGCATATTGGCCACGTTGCCCGCCACCATGATGATGGCCATGGCCTCACCGATGGCGCGGCCGATGCCCAGAACGATAGCGGTGGCGATACCACTGCGGGCAGCGGGGACGCTGACCCGGAACACGGTCTCGATGTGGGTGGCGCCCAGGGCCAGGGAGGCCTCCTCATACTCCTGGGGCACCGCCCGAAGGGCGGTCTCCGACACGGAGATGATAGAGGGCAGGATCATCACCGCCAGTACGATGATGGCGGCCAGAAGAGTGGCACCGGAAGCCAGATCAAAGGCATCCCGGATGGCAGGCACCAGTAAGATCATGCCCACCAGGCCATATACCACGGAGGGGATGCCGGCCAGCAGCTCCACAGCGGTGTGGATGATCCTGGCGATCCGGGGCGGTGCCACCTTGGCCAGGAAGATGGCGGTCATCAGTCCGATGGGCACACCCACCAGAATGGCTCCGCCGGTGCCGGCAAAGGAGGTCAGGATGATGGCAAAGATGCCGAAATCCCCTGTGGAGGCGTACCATTTCTTTCCGAAGAGGAAGTTGATGGGTCCGATCTCCGCGATGGCAGGCAGACCCGAGATCACCAGATAGACGCTGATGACCAATACGAAGGCCACGGCAATGATACCACAGACAAAGAAAATCAGATTCATCACCAGCTCCAGCGCCTCCCGGGGATTGTTGACCCGGAAGCTGGGCAGATGCAGGCCTGGCTTCTTCTCTGCCTTCTTGGGCTGAGCCGAGGTGCTGCCGGCCTGAGACAGCGGCACTTGTTTCTCCATTACTTCGTTTCTCCTTTGCAGCATTCAGTGGAACAGCCGCCGCCCCTTGCAGTGGGTACGGCGGCTGAACACGTTACACATTCGTTTCTGGTTCTTACTTATTTGGCAACGGGCACGGCACCGGCAGCGGCGATCAGGTCGTTGGCATCGGTGGAGGTGGCGAAGTCAAAGAAGGCCTGTGCAGCATCGCTCAGAGTCTCATCGGTGCGGGTGACGAACACGAAGGGACGCTGGATGGTGTAGGTGCCGTCCAGGACGGTCTCCTCAGAGGGAGCCACACCATCGACCTTCAGCACGGTGATGCCCTCCTGGCCCTCCACGGCGGACAGGGAAGCATAGCCGATGGCGCCGGGGTTGGAGCGGACAGCCTCGATGACAGCGCCGGTGGAGCTCAGCTCCTGATCGCTCAGGCAGGCATCCTTGGTGCCGGTGATGGACTCAAAGCCTTCACGGGTGCCGGAACCGGACTCACGGATGACCCGCGCGATGGTGCCGGCAGTGCCGCCCACGTCGGCCCAGTCATTGATAGCGCCGGTGTAGATGTCGGCGATCTGGTCGATGGTCAGATCGGTAACGGGGTTCTCAGAATTGACGATGATGGCGATGCCATCCAGAGCCACGGTGGTCTCGGTCAGACCGCCGGCCTTCTCCTCATCCTTCAGAGCGCGGGAAGCCAGGCCGATGTCGCAAGTGCCGTTGGTAACGGCCTCAATGCCGGCGCTGGAACCGGTGGGGTTGTAGGTGACGGTCACACCGGTGTCAGCCAGGAACTGCTCACCCAGGGCGCCGATGACCTCCTCCATGGAGGTGGAACCGTCGGTGGAGACAGAGCCGCTGAGCTGGGTCTCGCCGGTGCTGCCAGCGCTGCCGGTGTTGCTGGAACCGGTGGTCTCAGTGCTGCCGCAGCCGGCCAGCAGGCCGGTGGCCATGGTCAATGTAAGGACAATGCCCAAAAACTTTTTCATCTCAATGTTTGCTCCTTTTTTGATTTTCTTGTTTTCTAGTTTTCCTCGTTGGAACGGTTTTAGTATAATGTGAGGCAAATTAAATCCACTACCACCGAAAAGTTAAATGTATGTAAAATACATTCCCTTTTGTAAAATCTGCTGCCGGGAAAGTAAAATCCCCCTCTTTTTGAGCAAATTCAACGCAAAACCTCTGTTTTCTTTTTAAAATTTACCCACTTTTTCCTCTCTTGACAGAAATACTGCCTGCGGAGTAAACTGGAACCCGTCGCAAAATCACATAGGAAAGAGGGAACTACATTGCTTGAAAATTTCTTAATGGTGGGCCAGCAGGCCCTCATTCTTTTTATTTTAATGGGGATCGGATACTGCTTCGGCAAATCCAAACTCCTGGCGCCGGAGGCCGTGACCGGCATCACCAACCTGGTCTTGTATCTGGTGGTGCCCTGCTCCCTGATCTCCGCCTTCCAGCTGGATCTGACGGCCGAGACACTCCATGACTTTCTTTTGTCCATGCTGCTGGCCTTTGTCATCGTCCTGGCCTGCTTCTTTATTCCCTTTTTCCTGCTCCCTGAGAAGGACCCCATCCGCAAGCGCATCTTCTGTCTGGCCATGGCCCTGACCAACTGCAACTTCATGGCCTTCCCCCTCCAGACCGCCCTCATCGGTCCCACGGGCATCTTCTACGGCTCCGCCTATGCTACAGTGTGCCCGCTGCTGTTCTGGACCGGCGGCGTGGCCTATCTCACGGGAGACACCAAGTCCTTTTCCATGCGCAAGGCATTCTGCAATCCCGGTGTGGCCGGCATCGTTCTGGGCCTCTTTTTCTTCTTCAGCGGCATCGACCTGCCCCCTGTGCTGATGACCGTGGTGGACGACATCTCCGCCATGAACGTGCCGCTGCCCATGCTGCTCATCGGCTATCAGCTCTCCCAGGCCAATCTGCGCCATGTGGTGTCGGACAAGATGAGCTGGCTGTGCGCCCTGCTGCGGCTGGTGCTGCTGCCTCTGGGTGCCCTGATCGTCATGTATCTGCTGGGCGTCCGGGGCAGCGTGCTCATCGCCACCACCGTGGCCGCCGCCTGCCCTGCCGGCACTCTGGTGGCCATGATGGCGGAGAAGTGTAACAAGGGCGCCAGTCTGGCGGCAGAGCTGGTCTCCTTCCAGACGGTGCTCTCGGTCATCACCATGCCCCTGGTGGTGGGTCTGGCGGAGACGCTGGCCTGAAAAGTTTTCCCCTTAAAACGCAAAAAATGCCCCCGGCGCGCTGCGCCGAGGGCATTTTTCTTTTCTATTCCTTGGTCCTTTGCAGATACCGGGCCGTGTAGGGGCAAACCACAAAGCACTGACCGCACAGGTCTGTGTCGATGCCGGTCCGCTCCCGCATCAGCTCCCGCTGCTTTTCCCAGCAGGTCTCCCGGCAGAAGAGCTCCTCCCGGTCCATTCCGGCCTGCCACAGGGCGCCGGTGAGAGCACCGGCAGGGCAGGCCTCCACGCACCGCCGGCAGCCGCCGCAGCGGGAGGTGGTGATGGGCTCCGCCGTGGGCAAGGGCGCATCGGTGACCAGGGAGGACAGCCGCATCGCACCGCCGTACTCCGGCGTCACCAGCAGGCAGTTCCTGCCGATCCAGCCCAAGCCCGCCCGGGTGGCCACCGTCTTGTGAGGCAGCGGCGTGCGCCAGGTCTCGTCCTGGGTCACCGCGTCGGTGGTCTGGGCTCTAGCCTGCCAACCCCGGGCCTCCAGGAAGGCGGCTCCTGCGGTGACGATGGCGTTGAGCTGGGCGTTGAGGGCGTGGTAGGCCTCCAGGTAGGCCAGTGTAGGCCCCTCCGCGATGCCCTCCAGCACATCCGGCGGCAGGGGCACCGCCACAGACACGCCGGTGGTCAGCGGCGGCGGGCAGATGCCGCTCAGATCCCCAAATCCCACCAGGGCAGCCCCTGCCTGACGCAGCGTCTGCTCCAGCTCCTGGGCCAGTTTCCTCTCCTCTTCCATGGGTCTTCCCTCCTCAGTGTTTCCTCTCCTCCCGGATGGGGCGCGCCTTCCACCAGGTTTCGGCGTGGAGACACAGCCACCGGGCCACGAAACCCAGCACGGTGCCCAGCACCATCCCGGCCAGCACGTCGCTGGGATAGTGGACATACAGATACAGCCGGGAAAAGGCAATCAGCAGCGACAGCACTGCCGCCGGAATCCACAGCCGGCTCCCGCCGGCATAGAGGGCCGAGGTGGCGGCGAAGGAGGCGGCGGTGTGGCCCGAGGGAAACGAAGCGTCCCCAGGCGGCGCCACCAGCAGCTCCGGCGCCGAGGGGCTGAGCACAAAGGGCCGCACCCGGTCCACCAGCGGCTTGATGGTCAGATTGCACACCAGCAGGTCCAGCACCAGGGAGCAGGCGCACAAAATCCCCAGACGGCGATAGCGCTTGGTACACAGCAGCACCACCGTCAGCAGAATCCAGAAGATCCCTGCGTTGCCCAGGGCGGTGAGGACGGGCATCACCCGGTCCAGAAATTCGCAGCGGACATGAAGCTGCATCCAATCCAATATGGCAAGGTCCAGTTGGGTCATGGGTCTCTCCTTTGGTCTTTTCTCATAGCATACCCCAAAATCGCCGGGACAGCAAGACGGGTTCTGCCCCGGGCAGCAGGAAACTATACGCTCTCCGCCGGCAGCGTCGGGCCCGGTTCCGCCTCCGGCGTCTCCTCCGGAGCAGCGGTCTGGGGCGCCTTTTCCTCCGGCACAGAGGCAGGGGCCGGCGGCCGATAGGTGCCCGCCAGCTTCTGCTCCACCCGCCGGGCCTGGGTACTGTCCGCCCGGCAGAGGGTGGGCTGGTAGTCGTTGCGGTCGACGCGGCTGCTGACGGAGCAGGGATGGGCCAAGACCTGGGAAAGCGCCATGGAGCCGTCCGCCTGCCGCTCCACCTCCACCTGGATGACCACGGTGTCCTTGTCCGAGGGATTGCGGTTGCCGCCGAAGGAGAAGTTGCCCAGACTGTAAAGTATCACGCTGTCCCCGTAGCGCTCCATGGGCTGGAGCACATGGGGATGGCTGTTGTAGACGATGTGGGCCCCGCAGTCGGCGGCGTAGCGGAACATGTCCTTCTGGCGAGCAGTAGGAGTATAGGACCCTTCGGCGCCAGAGTGAAAGGCAGCGACGATGACCTCCGCCCCTTGACTTTGCAGCGTTTCGATGCTCTGGCGGATCTGGGGCTTTCCGAAGTGATAGGCGGTGTAAACGCCGATCTTCAGGCCCTGGGAGGTAGTATAGAGAAAGGTCTCCCCGTCGCCTCCGGCGGCCACGCCCAGGTCCTTCAGCACCTGCCGGGTCTCCTGCAACCCGGTCTTGCCGTAGTCCAGGGTGTGGTTGTTGGCCAGGGTCACCGCCTCCACGCTGCCCTCTGTCAAAATGGTCCCGTAGGCGGTAGGTCCCCGGAACCGATACTGCTTCTCCGCCGGCACTGTGTGGGAGGTCAAAGCTCCCTCCAGATTGACGAAGGTGAAGTCATCCTGAGCGAAGAGACTTTGGACGCCGGCAAAGGGATAGGCATAGTCCTCCCCCACCACCTCCGGGAAGGTGCCGCTCTTGCCCCAGCTGCCGTGCTCGGTACCCAGGGTGCAGTCCCCGGCAAAGCTCAAGAGGAAATGGCCCTCCTCCCGCTGGGCTCCGATGGGCTCAGACTCCGCGGGCCGGGCCTCGGTCAAGGGGATCAGCTCCTGCTCCTTGGGCTCTTCTCCGAAAACCTTCTCCGGCAATCCGGCGCCCCGCACCAGAACCAGGCAGGCCACCAATGTCACACCGGCGGCAGTCAAAAGGATCTTGGGCGCTCTCCGGCGCTTTTTTGCAGACTGGAGCCGCTTGCCGCCCCGTGCAGGGCGCCTTTGGCCGGCGCCGGCGGCCACTCGCCGGCCACCTCCGCTGTACACCCGCATCTCCCCATCTCCCTTCCCCGCCGTCTCTTTCTCTCCGGCGGCTTTCAGGGCAGAAGGCGCCGCCTTCTGCGCTCTGGGGCTATTGTACCGTATCCGACCACAGGGTCAACAACAAAAGGATTACAAACCGGGGTTTTGCAGCCTTTTGTGGGAAAATCCCCTCTTTTTTGCAGCTTATCGCCGTGCTTTCCGCCTCTCCCACTGGCTGGTGGGTCTCTTGCGCCGAAAGCGGACAGGGGGTATACTGGTGGCAAAGAATGCCCGCCATCCACCGGTGGGGCAAACAAGCAAAGGAGGCATGGCCATGCTGGCTTATACCTATATCAAAGAGGGGCAGTTCCGTCTGCTGGACAAGCCCAAGCCTGTGATCCAGGACCCCCGGGACGCAGTGGTCCGGGTGACCCTTTCCAGCATCTGCACCAGTGATCTGCACATCAAGCACGGCTCCGTGCCCCGGGCGGTACCGGGCATCACCGTGGGCCACGAGATGGTGGGCGTTGTGGAAACGGTGGGCAGTGCCGTCTCCACGGTCCGCCCCGGGGACCGGGTGACGGTGAATGTGGAGACCTTCTGCGGTCAGTGCTTTTTCTGCCGCCACGGGTGGGTCAACAACTGCACCGACCCCAACGGCGGCTGGGCTCTGGGCTGCCGCATCGACGGCGGCCAGGCCGAGTACGTCCGGGTGCCCTACGCCGACCAGGGGCTGACGAAGATCCCCGACTCGGTGACGGACCGCCAGGCCCTCTTTGTGGGGGACATCCTGGCCACCGGCTACTGGGCGGCAGACATTGCGGAGATCACCTCGGAGGACACGGTGCTGCTCCTGGGCGCCGGGCCCACGGGCCTGTGCACCCTCCAGTGCGTACTGCTGAAAGGTCCCAAACGGGTCATCGTCTGTGAACAGGCCCCCCTGCGCCGTGCCTTTGTGGCGCAGCACTTCCCTCAGGTGCTGACGGCCCCGCCGGAGGGGCTTTTGGACTTCGTCCGCTCCCACAGCGACCACGGCGGCGCCGACGCGGTGCTGGAGGTGGCGGGCAGCCCGGACACCTTCCGCCTGGCCTGGCAGTGCGCCCGGCCCAATGCAGTGGTGACAGTGGTGGCCCTCTACGACGCTCCCCAGATCCTGCCCCTGCCGGAGATGTACGGCAAGAACCTGACCTTCAAGACCGGCGGCGTGGACGGCTGCCGCTGCGCCGAGACCCTGGACCTGATCGCCGCCGGCAAGCTGGACACCACGCCCCTCATCACCCACACCTTCCCCCTGAACGAGATCGAAGCATCCTATGACCTCTTTGAGCACCGCCGGGACGGCGTCATCAAGGTGGCCGTCACCCCGCCGGAGAACTGAGACCTCTGTGCAGTAAAGAGCCCGGAGCCGCAAAGGCTCCGGGCTCTTTTGGTTCTTCTCTCAGGAGGTCAAAATGGTGTAGCCCACGGGGCGATAGTTTTTGTCCAGCAGCAGCACATAGGCCCAGATGTCCTTGCTGCTTTGGGGCATGAGCTGATCCAGGTCATCCACAGACTTGCAAAAGCGTTCCTTTCCCACAGACTGCTCCCGGCTCCACAAGCCGTACTGCTGCACACCTTGGCAGAAATCGTCGTTGTTGTTGAGGGAGAAGGCATCGATGCACCAGACCGCGCCGCTCCTGGGCACCTGGTCCAGGGCAATGTACTTGGGCAGGGCAGTTTGGTCAAATGCCTTTTTCTGCCCTTCATAGAGGCTGGAGAAGTCATAGTCGCACAGCACGATGTCCATGCGCCAGGTATTCCCGCCCACATGGCTGGGCGTCCCGATGTAATAGCCGCAGAGGGTGGTGGGGCTGCTGTACAAAAGCAGGGCCCGGAACGGGGCTTTTCCGTCCTGGACAGAGAACCGCCCGGAGGTCTGGTTCATGGTACGGGTGCCACCGGAGGCCACCAGCCAGGCCATCTGGTCGCTGACCTTCAGATACTCCCCCACGCCGCCCAAATTGGGCATCCCCCGGAACTCCATGGACCGGGTCTGGGGCACCACCTTTTTCACCTGCTCCAGTGTCAGGGGGCAGTACTCCCCCTCCGCCGTCAGGTCCAGTGAGACCGTGCCGTCGTAAGCGGAAAGCCTCGAGGGGAAGGTGAAGTGCATCCCGGCTACCCGCTCCCCGTCGGTGACGGTCACATAGCCCATGTACTGCCCGGAGCTGTTCAGTAAAAGATAGTCGCAGGGCCGCTCCGCCGTGGCCCACCGGACCGCGTTGGGCAAATCGGTGATAGAACGGCGGAACCGGCTGATATAGGGAGATGTGGCCCGGCTCCACAGGCTCTGGAGCCGCACCCGGTTGGTGAAGTCATCGCTGCCGGAGAGCTGGCTCACCGGCTCGATGTAATAAGCCGCGCCGCAGGAAGCGATATCCTCCTGGGCGATCTCCGGCAACTGGGGGGCGGCGGTGTAGCCTGCAGCCTGCTCTTCGTAGAGGGCGGTGAAGTCATAGTCACACAGGGTGATCTCCATGCGCCACCGGCCTCCCCCCAGGTCCTCCGGGGCGCCCACGAAGTAGCCGCACAAGGTGGTGAAGTCGCTGTAAAGCAGCAGCGTGAAGAGGTGATCCTCCGAGAGGTTCCAGGTGGCGGAGGAGTGTCCGCCCCGCTCCCGGCCCTGGGAGGTCACCAGCCAGGCCATGTGGAGGCTGTCGGTCACATAGGCCTTCACATCGCCGCTCAGATCCGGCACGAAGCCCTCGAAGTTGAAAAATTCCATCTCCGGCACGATCTGCCGCAGCTTCTCCTCCGTAAACTCGCAGTTTCCGTCGCTGTTCTCCTCCACGATCAGCTCCACGGTGCCAAGGGGCGTAAGCTCCGTGTTGGCGGCCTGACCGCCGCCGCCTGTGGAGTCCAGCATGGTGTAGCCCAGCAGCTGATAGTCCTCATCCAGGAACAAGAAGCACCGCCACCGGTCATCCCGGGGCAGCCGGTCCTGGAGCCGGTCCATCTCCCGGCAGTGCTTTTCCACATAGGGCGAGGTGTACTGGGCCCAGAGGTGATAGGTCTGGGCATCCCCGGGCAGCAATGTGGGCCCCCGGCCGGTGTTGTAGCCGGTGAGGAAATACTTGGCGCCGGAGTCCTGGATGTCCTCCGGGGCGATGTAGTTGGCAAAGGTCTCCGCCCGCTGGGCTTCAAATTCGGAGAGCTGCTCCTCATAGAGGGCCGTGAAGTCATAGTCACACAGCGTCACCTCCAGCTGCCACTGTCCGTCTCCCGCCGCTTCCGGCGCGCCTACGGCGTGGCCCATCAGGTGGAAGTTGCTGTCATAGAGCAGCAGGCACAGGGGACTATTGGGGTCACGGTTGGCGTCAAAGGAGCCCCACTCCCCCTCAGAGCCGTACTGGCCCCGGCTGGTCACCAGTATGGCCATCTGGAAGCTGTTGATGAGATAAGGGTCGATGTCGTCCCCCATGTCGGGCACGCCGTCCAGATTCATATACTCCACTCCCGGGATCTGCTGGCGGACCAGCTCCGGCGAGACGGTGCACACGCCCTCCTGGTCCTCCTCCACGGTGAGGATTACGGTCTCCCCGTCGCCGGGGGCGGTGACATGGAGCTCCCGGGCGGGGCTGATGCCAAAGCCAGCATCCGTACCGCCCAGCAGCCGGGGCAGGAGCAAGAACCCTGCCACTGCCAGCAGCACTACCACCGCGGCGATCCCCAACGCCTTTTTCTTCTTCCGGCGGGGCTTGGCCGCCGGGACGGGAGCAGTTTCCTCCCGGGGCTCCAGCGCCTCCTCCGGCACAGGCGTCAGCGCACCGGCGTCCGCTCCCTCCACCGGGGCAGATGCTTCCCGGGGCTCTGAAACGGGCGCCTCCAGGGGCTCCGGAACGGTCTCTCCGGTCTCCTGGGGAGCCAGAGGCTCCGGGGTTTCCTGGGTCGGCTCTCCCGGAGCAGAGCCCAGGCGGAACCGGGCCTTGATGCCGGAGAGCTTCTGCCGGGCGGCCTCCTTGTGGGCCTCGGCCTGGGCCCGGGCCTCCTCCCGGCGCTGGGCCTCCTCCTGAGCCAGGCGAGTCCGCTCCTCTTCCCGCTCCCGGAGCACCTGCCGGAGCCCCTCGGCGGTGGCCAGGCGCTCCGCCTCCTCCCGGGCGCAGCCACAGCGGTGGCAGACCGCCTCCGCCTCCTGGTTCACGCCGCCGCAGGGGCAGTACCACAGCCCCCGGTCCCTGCGGAAGGCATACCGGTTCCGGGGCAGCAGGGCGCTCAGAGCCAGCAGCTCCGGCTGGGCCACCGCCTGGGCAAGGGGCGCGAAAGCAGGCAGCGACGCCCACTGGGCATCCTCCGGCGCCGTCCAGCCGGAGCCGTCGGAAAAGAGGGCGGACAGGGCACGGACCTCCATGGTCCGCTGCGGGCCCCAGGGCAGGACCACAGCGGTATAGACGCCGAAGGTCTGCCCCCGGTCAATATGCAGATCGGAATAGGTGAACACCGTCTCCCCGGTGTCCTCCGGGCACTTGACCGCCACGGTCAGGGCGATCAGAGTCCCGGGGGCGATGCTCTTCCACTTCAGCTGGGCCACCAGACGGGGAGTCCTGGTGTCCTCCAGCAGCACGCCGGCCGCCAGCACCACCGGAGCGGAAGCCGTATACAGCCGCTCCGGCAGGGCAAAGCGCCGGATATAGCGATCACTCATGGCAGCCTCCCCTTACAGCTCCGGCAGCTCGTCTGGGTTTTCCTGGGCAGCGGAGGCCTTGGGCGCGGCAGAGCCGGTGCCCTCCGCCTCACCTGCGGTGCCGGAGGCACGGACGCCGTCCTGGCGGATGGCGTGGAGATCGGCCACGATCTGGCCGAAAGCGTACAGAGGCCAGGTGCTGACTGCCAAGAGCAGCGCACTGACCACGGCGATGAGGCCGCTCAGGGTCAGGGACAGGGGCTCAAAGTAGGGCGAGAGCAGGCCAAAGAGCTGCAGCAGCAACAGCAGCACGCTCAAAAGCATCATCACAACGCCCAGGAGTCCCAGGATCAGGCACACCACACCGCTGATCTTGGCCAGCAGCTGCAGCTTGCCGCCCACATTGGTATAGAAGCTGCCCACAAAGCCCTTGAAGCCCCGGCTGTACTTGTCGCCGTCCACCTTCCAGGCCTTGGGCGGGGCCTGACGGCCCTCCATGGCCAGGTTCACCAGCACCAGCCCAAGGGGCAGCAGGGCATACAGAAGTAGGTTCAGGATCATGTTGAGGTTCAGGCTGGTCACAAGCCCGAACATGGATTGGACCCGGCTGGCCAGGACCCAGATCCCGTTGACGGCCGCCAAAACCGCGGCGATGACATTGAGCAAAGGCACTTGCCGCCTCTTGCCCACAGGCCGGTTCCAGGTAAAGCCCACGGCTCCCAGCAGCATCAGCAGCACCCCAAGGAAGAGCAGGGCCGCCGCCTGGATCTGCTCCATGACTGCTCCGGAGTCGGAATAGAGACCCACCTGCCGCAGTATGATAAGGGTCCGGAACTGGCAGACGAGCAGCAGCGCCGCGGCCACCAGGGTCCACCGCTCCCGGTTGGTCCGCAGCAGCAGCATGACGCCTGCCGCCGCCACCAGCAGCGGCCAGAGCAGTCCCAGGGGGGGCGCCGCAAAAGAGTCACTCCGGAACAGCTGCATCAGCTGATCCACCCCGTCGCCCACCAGGAACAGCGCGCCCAAAATGGTCAGGGCGCCCGCTTTGGGGACAGAGCGATAGCGCACACCCTTCTCCCCCGGCACCCAGGTCTGGGCGCTCTGGGGCAGATAGGTCCGGGGCTCCACATTAACGCACAGTAAAAGCGCGCCCACAAAGGAAAGCGCCCGGGGCAGCAGGTACAAAGGGGATATACGATACCGCAGATCCAGCAGGATGGTCAGCAAAAGCACCACCGCAGCCACCAGATTCAGCACCGGCATCCGGAGCTTCTCCGGCAAAAAGCCAGGCACCTTGTTCCAGGAGGTGCCCAGAGCAGAGACTGCCCAAGCGGCCATGGCCAGCAGGATCAGCACGCCATTGGCCAATACGGCGGCACCGAACAGCGCCAGAGCGCCGCCGACGGCATCGTTGACCCGCCTGCCCCGGGACGTCAGCAGCAGTACGCCGCCGGCCACGACCAGCAGGCAGTAGAAAAGCGGGATGGAGGAATAGTAGTTCTCCACCACTCTGCCCAAGATCCAGCTCACCACCGGTCCCGCCATCAGCAGCACAGCGGATACCGTCAGCAGCACACCGCGCCGGGGCACGCCCCGGATCCGCTCTTTCTGTACTTTCGGTTCCATCAAAAACGCTCCCTCTTTTTCTTATTTCTTTCCAAAGCAGTTCCCGCAGCAGGCAGGATTTTCCACCTCAAACTATACCCTCCTTCACTGGAAAAAGCAATGCCTCGAAGGCCCCTTTCCCCGTCTCGGTGTCGGTTTTTTCGTTTGATTTGCTAAAACAACTCATTTTGTCCGTAAATTTTCCGTTAAAAAGCGAGAATTTTTTGCAGCGTATCACGCCGTCATTGACAGTTGTCCGCAGGGTGTTGTATGGTAAGAATGGCTCATATGACTGACGGAAGTGGATGGACCACATGGAGTATGAGACCGGAATTGCCGACCGTCTGGGCACACTTTTTCAGGTGCCTGGGCGGTATTTTTATACCCTTTTCCAGGCGGAAGGGAGGGTAATATGACAGGACGCATCCACTCCATCGAGTCCATGGGACTGGTGGACGGGCCCGGCGTCCGGTCCGTGGTGTTTCTTCAGGGTTGCCCCCTGCGGTGCCTCTACTGCCACAATCCGGACACCCAGCGGGGCGGCGGGCAGGAGATCTCCGCCCAGGAGCTGTGCCGGCGACTGGTGCGCTTCCGCCCCTATTTCGGAGACTCCGGCGGCGTGACCTTTTCCGGCGGCGAGCCTCTGGGACAGCCGGAATTTTTGCTGGAGTGCCTCAAGCTTCTCAAGGCAGAGGGAATCCACACCTGTCTGGACACCTCGGGCGTGGGGCTGGGAGATTACGGGGAAATTTTAGCCCACACGGACCTGGTGCTCTACGACGTCAAACACTTCGACCCCCAGGGCTACCGGACCATCACCGGCCGGGACATGGACGCCACCCTGGCCTTTGTGGAGGCGGTGCAGGCGGCCAACGTGCCCATGTGGGTGCGCCATGTGGTGGTGCCGGGCCTGACGGATGGAGAGGACCATCTCACCGCCCTGGGCGAATACATCGCCACCCTTCCAGGGGTGGAGCGGGTGGAGCTACTGCCCTACCACACCATGGGAGTGGAGAAGTACCGCAAGCTGGGCATCCCCTACGCCCTGGAGGGCGTTCTCCCTATGGACGGAACAAAATTGGAGAAATGGAACCGGCGGCTCAATGAAATCTGCCGCCGGGGCACAAAACAGGAAAGGAATGGGAGCTATGAGCATTGATGTCAACTGCACCGCTTGGAAGGGATTTCGCACCGGCGAATGGCGCCACCTGGTGAATGTGCGCAACTTTATTCAGAAGAACTACACCCCCTACGAGGGAGACGACAGTTTCCTGGCCCCCATCTCCCCCAAGACCGCCAAGGTCTGGGAGAAGGCGGAGGCGCTGATCCTGGAGGAGATCCAGAAGGGTATCATCGACGTGGAGACCCACGTGGTCTCCGGCATCGACAACTTCGCCCCCGGCTACATTGACCGGGACAACGAGGTCATCGTGGGACTGCAGACCGATGCCCCCCTCAAGCGCATTGTCAACCTCTACGGCGGCATGCGCATGGCCACCTCCGCTCTGGAGCAGTACGGCTATCACCTGGACCCGGAGGTGGAAAAGCACTTCCGCCTCTACCGCAAGACCCACAACGACGGCGTCTTTGACGCCTATCCCAAGCGCACCCGCCTAGCCCGGTCCGCGGGCCTGCTCACCGGCCTGCCCGACGCCTACGGCCGGGGCCGCATCGTAGGCGACTACCGCCGGGTGCCTCTGTACGGCACAGACTTCCTCATCGAGGAAAAGCGCAAGGACCTGGATATGCTGGACGGCCCCATGACCGACGAGCGCATCCGCCTGCGGGAGGAGGTCCAGATGCAGATCCGGGCTCTGGAGGAGATGGCCTCCATGGCCGCCAAGTACGGCTGCGACATCACCCGCCCGGCGGAAAATGCCCATGAGGCGGTACAGAACCTGTACATGGCTTATCTTGCCGGCATCAAGGAGAACAACGGCGCCGCCACCTCCCTGGGCCGCACGGCCACCTTCCTGGACATCTACATCCAGCGGGACCTGGACAACGGCGTGCTGGACGAGGAGGGGGCCCAGGAGCTCATCGACCAGTTCGTCATCAAGCTGCGCCTGGTGCGCCACCTGCGCACCCCGGAGTACAACGAGCTCTTCGGCGGCGACCCCACCTGGGTCACCGAATCCATCGGCGGCATGGGCGTGGACGGCCGGACCCTGGTGACCAAGAACTCCTTCCGCTATCTCCACACCTTGACCAATCTGGGCACCGCCCCGGAGCCCAACCTGACCGTGCTGTGGAGCAAAAACCTGCCCCAGGCCTTCAAGGACTACTGCTCCAAAATGAGCATCCAGACCGACTCCATCCAGTATGAGAGCGACGAGCTCATGCGGCCTCTGTACGGCGACGATTACTGCATCGCCTGCTGCGTGTCCGCCATGGCCGTTGGCAAGCAGATGCAGTTCTTCGGCGCCCGGGCCAACCTGGCCAAGAGCCTGCTCTACGCCATCAACGGCGGCATGGACGAGAAGAAGGGCATGGAGGTGGTCCCCGGCATCGAGCACGACTTGGACGAGGTACTGGACTACCCCAAGGTGCTGGGCAACTATAAAAAGGTATTGGCCTATGTGGCGGAGCTCTATGTGGACACCATCAACATCATCCACTATATGCACGACAAGTACGCCTATGAGAGCAGCCAGATGGCCCTTCACGACACCCTGGTAGAGCGGCTGGCGGCCTTCGGTGTGGCGGGCCTCTCCATCGCCGCCGACTCCCTCTCCGCCATCAAGTTCGCCAAGGTCCGTCCCATCCGCAACGCGGCGGGCATCGCCGTGGACTTTGCCATCGAGGGGGACTTCCCCAAGTACGGCAATGACGACGACCGGGTGGACGACATCGCCGTGGAGCTGGTGTCCTACTTCTCCGCCGAACTGAAAAAGCACCCTCTGTACCGGAACGCTATCCACACCCTCTCCGCCCTGACCATCACTTCCAACGTGATGTACGGCAAAAAGACCGGCACCACCCCCGACGGCCGCAAGGCCGGGGAGCCCTTCGCCCCCGGCGCCAATCCCATGCACGGCCGGGACGTGAATGGTGCTCTGGCCAGCCTCAACTCCGTGGCCAAGATCCCCTACCGCAACGTCTGCCAGGACGGCGTGTCCAACACCTTCACCATCGTTCCCGAGGCCCTGGGCAAGGATGACAGCCAGCGGGTAGCCAACCTGGTGTCCATCCTGGACGGCTATTTCTCCCAGGGCGCCCACCATCTCAATGTGAACGTGCTGCACCGGGAGACCCTGCTGGACGCCATGGACCACCCGGAGAAGTACCCCAGCCTGACCATCCGGGTCTCCGGCTATGCGGTGAACTTCAACCGCCTGAGCCGGGAGCAGCAGGAGGAAGTGGTCCGCCGGACCTTCCACACCGCGGTCTGACAGGCTTCCTCTCCGCAGTAAAAAACCGGGAGACACACCAAAGTGTGTCTCCCGGTCTTTTATTTCCGGTATCAGGGCTCAGATCTTTCCCGGACCCTTTTGCAGGGCCAGCATGCCGGTGCGGGCCACCTCCAGGATGCCGAAGGGCCGCATCATATCCTCGAAGGTGTTCACCCGCTCGGAGGTGTCAGAAAGCTCCATGGTCATGGAGGTGGGAGAGATGTCCGCCACCTTGGCGCCGCAGATGCCGCAGATGGTCATGATCTGCTCCCGGGTGCCCTTGTTGGCGCTGACCTTGATGAGCATCAGCTCCCGGCCGATGAGGGTGCTCTCGTCCAGGGTGCGGACCTTGATGACCTCGATGAGCTTGTTGAGCTGCTTTTCCACCTGCTCCACTACGCTGTTTCCGTTGTCTACGATGATGGTGATGCGGGAGAGAGAGGGGTCGTCGGTGACGCCCACCGCCAGGGAGTCGATATTGAAGGCCCGGCGGGAAAAGAGGCTGGTGATGCGGTTCAAAACCCCCGCCCGGTTCTCCACCAGCACGGAAATAGTCTGTTTCATATCCTCTCCTCCTCTTTAGTCATTGGTCCCCACATCCGGGTGAACCTCACAGATCAAAATGCAGCTGCCCTTTGTGCCCAGGAAACGCTCCAGGGTCTCGGTGATCCGGTCCTCGTCATCCAGCACTAAGCTGGGGATGTCGTAGGCGGAGGCGATTACGGTGAAGTCCGGAGACCCCTCCAGGTCCACGCCCACCGGCCCGTGATAGGGCGGGGTCTTTTGGATCTGATGGACCAGGCCCAGGGTGTGGTTCTGGAACACCAGGATCTTCAGATCCATTCCGGTGCAGCGGACCGCCGCCAGCTCATTCATGGACATCTGGAAGGAGCCGTCGCCGCAGATGGCCACCACCTGTCGCTCCGGCTGGGCGATCTTGACGCCGATGGCCGCCGGAACGGCGTAGCCCATGGTGCCAAGGCCTCCGCTGGTCAGCAGCCGCCCCTTCTTCTGGGGCAGATACTTGCAGGTAAAGATCTGATTCTGGCCCACGTCCACGCACACCGCCGCGTCGTCTCCCAGCTGACGGCCCAGCTCTCGGAGCACCGTGCCGGGGAACACGGAGCCCTCCCGCCGGGGGAAGGTGCGAGTCAGCTCCGCCTGGCGGTACTCCTTGAGCTGTCTACGCCAGTCCTCGGAATCCGGCGCCGGGGCGTCCAGCTCCAGCAGCTGGCGCAAAATGACCTTCACATCGCCCACCAGGGGGATGGCGGCGTCCATATTCTTGCCGATCTCCGCCGGGTCCACATCGATGTGGATGGTGGCCATGCGCCGCTGGATCTCACTGGGGGAGAGGATGGTCCGGTCCGCCGCCCGGCAGCCCACCATGATGAGCAGGTCCGCCTTCACCAGTGCCTTGTTGGCGCAGGCATTGCCGTGGGCGCCGATCATGCCCATATTCAGAGGGTGGTCTGTGGGCATCAGAGAAATGCCCATCATGGTCTTGACCAGGGGGATGGAGTAGCGCTCGGCCAGCTCCAGCAGTTCGTCCCGGGCGTGGGCCAGCCACACACCGCCGCCGGCGCAGATCAGGGGCTGGCGGGCCTTGGAGATGACCTCCGCCACCCGCCGGATCTGCTTTTCATTGCCCCGGATGCTGGGGTGATACCCGCGGATCTGAACCTCCTCCGGGAAGATCACGTGCTCCACCTTCTGCTCCTGGATGTCGATGGGGATGTCGATAAGCACCGGGCCGGGTCGGCCGGTGGAGGCGATATAAAAGGCCTCCTTCAAAATCTGCGGCAGCTGGGCGGCGTCCTTGACCAGATAGTTGTGCTTGGTGAAGGGGGACACCGCGGTGGTGATATCCACCTCCTGGAAGATATCCCGGCCCAGCAGCCCGGAGGGCACCTGGCCGGTGATGGCCACCATGGGAATGGAGTCCATATAGGCTGTGGCAATGCCGGTGATGAGATTGGTGGCACCGGGGCCGGAGGTCACTAGGCATACGCCTACCTTTCCCGTGACCCGGGCGTAGCCGGAGGCCATATGGCCTGCGTTCTGCTCTGTGCGGACCAGTGTGTAGTGAATCTGGGGCGTGGCCTTCAGCGCGTCCATCAGAGGGCAGATGGTAGCGCCGGCATAGCCGAACAGCTGGTCCACGTTCTCACGCAGCAGTCCCTGCACCAAAATCTCAGCACCTGTCATTTCCATGAACCTTACCTTCTTTCCAAGTGATTTGGGGAAACAAAAAAGCCCGTGACCCTGTGTCGGATCACGGACTTTCAAGAATTCACCCTTTAGCGGCGTTTTGCCGCCTGAACCCGGCAATAGCCGGCGGATACCTTCCTGTTCACTGCATGACCAAACACACTATCCTGTTTCCCTACCAGCAGTACCAGTACCAGAACCAGAACAATGTGCAATACCAGAGTATTCAGCAGAGCGGTCAGCATAAACATGGAGTTCTCCTTCAAAGCAGATATGGTTTTACGCAGCCCCGGCACGCTTCAGTGAAAGCACGGTCCGGGTTTTTTGCCATTATAACCGCCCGTTTTCCAAAGCGCAACAGCCAATTGCAGTCCCCAGAAAAACTTCGGAATTTTTTTACAAAATACCCGCCATTTCGCAGGGTTATACTGTGCATATTCACATCATTTTTGTAAGTGCCTCCGGGGTGTTTTCAAGTGTCTTTCGACCGAAAGCAAAAATTGCCTTTCAGCGGCGGCCATCCTGCAGAGGCAATTCGTCAAAATGCAAAAAGCGAGGCGCACTTTGCAGCGTGCCTCGCTTTTGGTCCTGTGTAAACCGTATGGGTGCCAGCCAAAGCTGGGGCCCCACACGGTGGGGCGGCGCGTTCGCGCCGTACAAGCGTTTTGCCCCAGGCAAAACCTTGGCGCAGGGGCAATTCACTTGCCCCGAGCATGTGCAGTCTCCGGAGGGTGGAGGCGGCCTTGGGCCGCCGGAACCCAAAAAGAAAGACACGCTTTACAGCGTGTCTTTCTTTTTGGAGGTGACACCCGGATTTGAACCGGGGAATGAGGGTTTTGCAGACCCTTGCCTTACCACTTGGCTATGTCACCGTTTTCAAAGCGCAGAGACGATCCCCACGCTGTATTGTATGCTCCCCATTTGAAAATAGTCACACAAATTTTACTGTGTGACTATTTTCAAATGGAGCGAGCGACGAGGCTCGAACTCGCTACCTCCACCTTGGCAAGGTGGCGCTCTACCAGATGAGCTACGCTCGCATGTGCGCAATCGGTATTCAATTGCGCAGTTGGTGCCTCCGGTCGGAATCGAACCAACGACACGAGGATTTTCAGTCCTCTGCTCTACCAACTGAGCTACAGAGGCAAATGGCGACCAAGATGGGGCTCGAACCCACGACCTCCAGCGTGACAGGCTGGCGTTCTAACCAACTGAACTACTTGGCCATACTGCACTTCCGGGGCGGGGCACCATCCAATCCAGGATTAAAATGGTGGGAACAACTGGACTCGAACCAGTGACCCCCTGCTTGTAAGGCAGGTGCTCTAACCAGCTGAGCTATGCTCCCGGAATTCGTTCGTGACCCGAACGGCAAGGGTTATTATACTAAAAGGTTTCCCATCTGTCAACCTTAAATCGCAAAATTTTTCAGGTTTTTTTATTTTTTGTAAAAAGCGGGAAAAGGACCGCCTCCGGCCCTCTTCCCGCCGGGGCTGTCACTGCTTCCGAATGCCGTCCACCAGAGCCTGAAGCTCCTGGGCGGTGAACCGGTGGACCCGGTCACAGAACTGGCAGGTCAGCTCCGCGCCCCCCTGCTCCCGGATGATCTTCTCCAGCTCGTCGGCACCCAGGGAAATCAGGGCCCGGGTCACCCGCTCCCGGCTGCAGTAGCAGCGGTACTCGATGGGGCTGGTCTCCAGGATCTCCAGATCGAAGTCCGACAGCACGGTCTTGAGCATAGTCTCCGGGTCGGGGTTTTTGTCCAGCAGTCCGGTGACCTGGCCGGCAGCCAGCACCCCCTGCTCCACCCGGGAGATCACGTCCTCCCCCGCGCCGGGCAGCAGCTGGATGAGATAGCCGCCCGCAGCCCGGACGCTCTGGTCCCGGTCCACCAACACCCCCAGGGCGCAGGCGGTGGGAATCTGCTCCGACTCCACGAAGTAGGCCGCCAGGTCCTCGGCGATCTCGCCGCTGAGAAGCTCCACACTGCCGATATAGGGCTCCTTGAGTCCCAGGTCCCGCATGACCGTCAGCGTGCCGTCACCGCCCACGGCGGCGCCCACATTCAGCTTCCCGTCGCTGCGCAGGGGCAGGTCCACCTGAGGATTCTGCACATAGCCCCGGACGTTGCCCTCACAGTCCGACACCGCCAGGATGCTGCCCAGAGGCCCGCCGCCCTTGATCTGCAGCGTGACGCTGCCCTGCTGCTCCTTCAGGGCATTGCCCAGCATGGAGGCGGCAGCCAGGGTGCGGCCCAGGGCCGCCGTGGCCACCGGCAGGGTCTTGTGGATATTCCGGGCCCGCTCCGTCAGGTCCCGGGTGGAAACGGCCACCGCCTTCACCATACCGTCGGAGGTGATGGCCCGTACCAGTTGATCGCTCATGTCGTTTTTACGCTCGCTTTCTTTTGTGAGTTTTTTCCGCCTGGGGCTCCGCGCCCCGGATGGCGGTGAAGATCAGGCGCTGCTCTCCAGGCGCCGGAGGCGTATGCTTCAGATCGCCCCAGACGTGGATGTCTGTAAAGCCCGCGGCGGTGAGCTGGGTGGTCAGCTCCTCCACGGACCAGGCCCGCTCCCGGTGCTCCTCAGCGCTGCGCTGCCACAGCTGGCCCCGGCGCTGGAAGATGTCCATGCCATAGGTGAGGATGCGGCTGCGGCGGCTGTAAGAGGCCCGCCAGACGCAATATACGTCCTCCTGCTCGTCCAGAAACACCTGGCCGTCCAGGGCCTCCATCTTCTCCACCGAGTTCACATCAAACACCAGCAGCCCGCCTGGGGCGATGAACAGGCGCAGACGCTCCAGTGTCCGCTTCAGATCCCGCACCTCGGTGAGGTAGTTGATACTGTCCAGGCAGGACACAGCGGCCTCTACGGTGCCGTAGAGGTCCAGCTTGGGCATGGTCTGGTGCAAAAACAGCGGACGCTCGCCCTTCACATCCATGGCCTTGGTCTGGGCCTGGGCCAGCATGTCCTCCGAGCCATCCACACCGATCATCTCATAGCCCATCTCCGCCAGCAGGCAGGTCAGTGTCCCGGTGCCACAGGCCAGGTCCAGCACCGTGTGGACCGGCAGGCGGCTCTTTTTGAACAGGCGGTCCAGATACGCGGCCCGCCGGCGGTAGCCCACATCGGTGGTCAGGGCGTCATAGGACCGGGCCAGGGCCTGATAGCTGCTCATTGCCCCTTCTCCTTTTTCCCAGACTTCTGGTTTTTGATGTGCTCAAAGACCTTTTCATAGCCGCCGGCGCCATAGCTCAAAGAGCGGTTGACCCGGCTGATGGTGGCACTGGAGGCGCCGGTGCGCTCCAAAATCTCGTTATAGATAAGCCCCTCGTCCAGCAGCTGGGCCACCTCAAAGCGCTGCTCCATGGCCCGCAGCTCCGAGACGGTGCACAGGTCCTGGAAGAAGGCATAGCACTCCTCCTCGTCCTTCAGGGTCAGAATGGCCCGGTAGAGGTTGCCGTTCTTTTCCTTCTTGCCGATCTTGACCACCTTGTCACGTCCTTTCCTTGGTGTGCTTTACTGCTTTACAGCATAGCATACTACCTTATGAAAGTAAATAGCCATTCACCGCCTCGCCGCCCTTTTTCTCACCGCTCCCCGTCCCGCCGCATAGATTGGGATTGACGAGACGCAGACACGGGGAGAAAGGCGGGCTTTCATGGGTGTGGAACGACTGGAGACAGTGGAGGAGCTCCTGGAACGGGAGTGGACAGTGGATGGAATCCCGGTGCTGTCGGCCCGGGTGTCCCTGCCCAAGCTCAAAGCGCCGGAGATGGATCGCCATCTGCGACGGATAGACCGGTACTACCGGCAGTTTGCCCGCAGCTATCTGCGCTACTGCGGGCGTTTTCTCCTTCCCCGGGCCCAGGCGGAATTCCGGCAGGCGGCGGCCGCCGGTGCCCCTCTGCCCCACTTCACCGCCGCCATGGACTACCGCATCACATGGAACGAAGGCGGGGTGTGGAGCCTGTATACCGACGCCAGAGAGCGAGGTGGACTGCCGCTGACCATCCGGCGGGGAGACACCTGGGACCTGCGCACTGGCACGCCCATCCCCCTGTCCGCCTTTTTACCGGCCAGGACGCCGGTGCGGCGGCTTTTGCCGGACCTGGCGGCCCAGGAGATCCGCCGACAGCAAAGCGCCGGTGTGGCGGCCTATCGGGAGGACTGGCAGCGGCGGCTGCGGCGGGAGCTGTGCACCGGCAACTACTATCTGACGCCGGAGGGCATTTGCTTTTTCTATCAGATGTACGCCCTGGCCCCGGCGGCGGAGGGGACCCCAGTATTCTGCCTGCCCTGGGGCGCCCACGGCACAGCGGCGCCCCGGACGCCGGAACCGGAGGAGGCGGGCTGAGGCCCGCCGCTTCCAAGGCGTCAAAAAAGGAGAGGCGAACGCCTCTCCTCTTCTTTTTGCTGGGAAATGCCCTCTTACAGGCGGCACACCAGCTCCTCCAAAGGCTTGCGGCTGGCATGGAGCTTGGCAGGATGGGCACCCTCCGCCGGATAGCCCAAGGGCAGCACGGCAATGGGGATCAGATCCTTCATCTCCGGGAAGGTCTCCTGGAACTTCACCGGGTCGAACATGCCCACATAGGTGGTGCCCAGGCCCAGGTCCGCCGCCTGGAGCATCATCTGGGTGGTGGCGATGGCGGCGTCGATCTCGCCGTGGTTCTTGCCGTCGCCCTCCCGGTTCCAGGCCTCCTTGGGGTCATAGGCCACCACCAGCAAGACCGGGGGATGGAAGTGGCAGAACATACAGCCGTCCGCCTTCTCCAGGGCCTCCGGGCTCTGGATCACAAAGATGCGCTGGGGCTGCAGATTGTGGGCGGTGGGGGCATTGCGGCCCGCCTCCAGAACCAGCTCCAGCTTTTCCGGCTCCACCGGACGGGCATCGAACTTGCGCAGGGAGTAGCGCTCCTTTGCCAGCTTTTCAAAATCCATGGTGGTTACACTTCCTTACTACTTTTAAGATGATAGAGGATTGTACCACACTTTCCCTCCCTGCGCAAGCGTCTGCCTCAGCTGTTCCGGGTCCAGCCCGCCTGGCCCAGGATGGCGTCGCAGGCGTCCCGGCGGGCGGTATCGTAAAACTCAATGAACTTCAAAGAATAGATGTCACTGACGATATACCGGTCCCGGGGCTGCTGGTAGATGGTCACATAGTCGTTGCCCACGTCAAAGAGGATTCCCTCCCAGGACACCATGCTCTGGGTACCCACCAGGAAGGTGGCCACCACGTAGTTGCCCTTATAGCGGTTCAGCATAGCCTTCAGGGAGCCCTTGTAGACCTCCTCCCGGGAGACGGGATTTTCAATGACCTCACTGGGGAGCCCGTTGGGCATCATGGGCTGGCTGGTCAGATCCATGCCCCCCGTCATGGTCATCCCGCCGCCCATGCTCTGGGGCATTCCGGCGGTGCCGGTCTGGGGCATGGCCGTCCCCGGCATCACCGTCCCCTGGGTATAGGGCACCACGGTCTGGCCCTGATTTTCCAGACGGCGGACCTCCTGGGCCCAGCCGGTATCCGGCAGCTCCGTGGTCACCGGAGCGCTGTTGGGAATTCGATTCATCATACTCACTTACACCTCGTCAGGTCTTATAATAGGCATCCGTAGGATTGTAAAAGCAGTGGTCTCCGATGCGCGTTTGCCAATAGCCCACGTCGGAGGGAAAGAAAGAGCGGCACTTGGGGCTGAAGGGATTGTAGAACCACAGCGACTCCGCCACGTCCGGCAAACGGTTGCCTGCGATGGCCCAATCGGCGATGTCGTAGTGGATCTGCTGGGGCCGCATATTGTAGATGTTCTGCGGGTTGTAGGCCCCGCCCTCTGTTTCGCTGGCACAGACGAACTGGCCCGGCTGCATGATGATGTTGCGGATGCTGCCCTGGCCTACCCTGGCATACTCTCCGCCCCGGGCATTCACCCGGTTCATCACCACTCCTGCCACCGCCTTCATGCCGTCCTCTCCCTCTCCGCCCGCCTCGCACTCGATCAGACGCGCCAAGAGTTCGCGATCAGAATAAGCCATATGTCAACACACTCCTGTTGGGTGTTCCATCCTATGCCCACCGCCCCGTCCGGGTGCAAAAAAAGGAGCGGACGAAATCGTCCGCTCCCTTCTTCTCTTTTACTGCTTTTACTGCTTTGCGCTCTTGAGCATCTCCTCCAGGGCCCGGGACAGCTGATCGGGGCAGGAGGTGGGCTTTTCGCCGCAGTGGATGCCCTTGAGCCGCTCCACCGCTTCCTCCGGCCGCATGCCCTTGACCAGGCTGCTGATGCCCTTGAGGTTGCCGTTGCAGCCGCCCAGGAACTCTACGCTGCGGATGACGCCGTCCTCCACCTCCAGGTGGATGTGCTGAGAGCAGACGCCGTGAGGTGTGTAATCGTAAACCATGGTGCAACTTCCTTTTTGTCAAAATTTCTGCATCACGCAGAATACCATAAAAGGAAGCGCCTTGCAAGTCCTTTCTCTTCCAGCGCTCAGGCACGGCGGCCACTGCGCAGGCGCAGCTGGAGCCGGTCGGCGATCATGGCGATGAACTCGCTGTTGGTTGGTTTTCCCTTGGTATTGGAAACGGTATAGCCGAAGAATCTCTGCAGCGTCTCCAGGTCGCCCCGGTCCCAAGCCACCTCAATGGCATGGCGGATGGCCCGCTCCACTCGGGAGGGTGTGGTGGCGAAGCGCTTGGCCACCTCGGGATAGAGGACCTTGGTGACGGCATTGATGACATCCATATCCTTCACCGCGATGAGGATGGCCTCCCGCAGGTACTGGTAGCCCTTGATGTGGGCGGGCACGCCGATCTCATGGATGATGTCGGTGATCATATCCTCCAGCGCCGGCTCGTCCAGCACCGGTAATTCCTCCTGCCCGCAGGCCCGACGCATCCGCTCCAGCAGCGATTCCTCCGTGCAGGGCTTGGGCATGAAGTAAAAGATCCCCAGGCCGCTGGCCTCCTGAATGACCTCCGGCCTTGCAAAGGCGGAGAGCACGATGACCTTGGGCTTCGTCTCCGCCGGCAGCTCCGACAGCTTCCGCAGCACGCCCATTCCATCCAGTCCCGGCAGCACCAGATCCATCACCACCAGGTCGGGCTTTTGCTCCTCCACCAGACGCAGCAGCTCCATGCCATCGCCGGTGGCTCCCACCACCTGAAATTCTCCCGTCTTTTCCACCGTCTGCCGCAGCATCCCGCGGAATTCCTCGCCGGTGTCCGCCAGTATGACTTTCTTCTCCATACAATCCGTTCCTTTTCCAAAAAAGTAGGCGCCGCCGACCGCGCGCATCCACCGGCGGCGCCCCACAGATTACGTCATCTCGGGAGAATTCCGCTCTCCCGCTTTTGCGACCGATTTGCGAAGCTTCATGTGTCGTTACCTATAAACTAGCATAATCGGACAGGATTTTCAATACAGAAACTGTAATTTTTTTCCATATATTTTCGACGTTTTGCACGAAGAACTCCCTGCTTTTCGGGAAAAAATAGCCTTGTTCTCTCTTTTTTGACCGACTTTTCTTTTCCGTTTCTTTACGCGCCCCAGGCGGCCTCTACCATATTTTCCAGGAAAATACCATAGCCGCTGGTGGGGTCATTGAGAAGCACGTGGGTCACGGCTCCCACAAACTTTCCGTTTTGCAAAATGGGGCTGCCGGACATGCCCTGGACGATGCCGCCGGTGGTCTCCAGCAGTTTGGGGTCGGTGACGGTCAGAAGCAGGTTTCGATTGCCCTCCTGAGAGAGCACCTGGGTGATCTCCACCTCATACTCCTCCACCGTGTCTCCGGCCACGTTGGCCAATATGGTGGCCTTGCCCTCCTGGACCTCCTCCGGCTTCGCCACGGGCAGAGCCGTTCCCAGCTCCTCTCCAAAGGCGCCATCAGGCACGGTGCCGAACACACCGCAGTCGCAGTTGGTATTCAGGGTACCCAGATCCGCCGTCAGGTCAAAGTCGCCTCGCAGCTCACCGGCTGCGCCGGTTTCGCCCTTTTTCACGGCCTTCACCCGGGATGCCATGACGGCTCCCTGGGAAAGCGGCATCAGCTGTGCCGTATCCACATCGGTGATGCCGTGGCCCAGGGCGCCGAAGGTGCCGCTTTGGGGGTCATAGAAGGTGACGGTGCCGATGCCCGCCATGCTGTCCCGCACCCAGGCACCCAGGCGGTAGGTGCCGTCCTCGCCGGCCTCAGGCTCCGCCGTCAGGTCCATGGTCTTGCCTGCCCGCTGGACGTGCAGCGTCACCGGGTCGCCGCCAGATTCCTGCAGCATGGACTGGAAGTCCTCCGTGGAGTCCACGGCGCCTCCGTTGCACTGCAGGATCTGGTCACCGGTTTTCAATCCGCAGTCCTTGGCAGGGGTCTGTCCATCGGACAGCTGCACCACCAAAAGGCCTCTGGAAAACAGCTTGATGCCCACTGTATGGCCCACAGGCACCAGATATTGAGGGGCGGTGTCCTCACCAAGGGTGGCAGCCTTCGCGCCGACGGTCAGTGATGACACGCTCAAAAGCAGGGCCAGGGCCAATACCAGCGCTGCCCCGCCCCGCAGCCATGGTTTTGCGTTTTTTGACGATTCATCCATTGAATCACCCCTTTCTCAAACGCAAGCCGGCGTCGAATCCCGCCGGCAAATCTACTGTCTGCAAAATCCGGCGAAATCCCCCTTCTAAAATGCGGCAAACTTCCATGGCCGACCTTTCCTTTGGCCGAAATATGCAAAAAATCGGCTGCTCCACCAGCCAAAAACTGGAGTAGTTGGAAAAAAGCGGCTTTTTTCTTTCCCCATTTTCTCCCTCTCTTGACAAAAATCGGCAGATGGAGTATCCTATCAAATAGTTTGTTTCAAAACTATTTTTAGGAGGATGAATCCTTGCCGGAGCTGGAATTGCACCGTCTGCTTCTGCTGGCGTTC
Source organism: uncultured Oscillospiraceae bacterium (assembly GCA_902478785.1). Taxonomy (GTDB): domain Bacteria; phylum Bacillota; class Clostridia; order Oscillospirales; family Oscillospiraceae; genus Oscillibacter. The sequence goes on along the minus strand of CABSMJ010000009.1, from coordinate 32,811 downwards.
CACCGGTCCAACCGGGCCATTGTCACGGAAACCAGCCGCTTTGCCCTTCTGCCAGGGCAGCCCAAGATCCTGGATTTTCTCTGGGACCGGGAGGGCTGCACCCAGCGGGAGATCGGACAGGGCTGTGCCCTGGACAAATCCACCGTCACCGGTCTTTTGGCCCGGATGGAGGAGCAGCAGCTCATCCGCCGGGACACCCAGGACACAGACCGGCGGATCTCCCGGGTGTTTTTGACCGAGGAGGGCCGCAGGCAGGCCCAGCGGGTACGGCAGGTCTGCGCCCAGACAGACGAGCAGGCCTGGCGGGGCATTTCTGAGCAGGACCGGCAGCAAACGATGGCCGTTCTGAAACGCGTCCTCCAGAATCTGGAGGAGGTAAAAAAGCCATGAAACGTCGTCTTGTCATCCGGTATCTGTGGGCATTGGTGGGCATCTGCATCAACTCCCTGGGCATCGCCCTCATCACCAAGGCCGCCCTGGGTACCTCGCCCATCTCCAGTCTCCCCTATGTGCTCAGCTTCCGATTTCCTCTGAGCCTGGGGCAGTTCACCTTTGTGATGAACCTGCTGTTCATCCTGCTGCAGATTCTGCTGCTGCGGCGGAACTTCCCGCCCATTCAGCTTTTGCAGCTGGTGGTGAACATCATCTTCAGTGCCTGCATCGACTGGGGTATGGCACTGCTTGCCTGGTTCCAGCCCACCTCTCTGGTAGGGGAGCTGCTGTCTCTGCTGCTGGGCTGCGCCGTGCTGGCCCTGGGCATCAGCATCGAGGTGGCACCCGGTGTGCTGATGGTGCCCGGTGAGGGCGCTGTGAGCGCTCTGGCTCAGGTCAGCGGAAAGCGCTTCGGCATCGTCAAAATCTGCTTTGATGTGACATTGGTGACCATTGCCCTGACGCTGTCCTTCCTGTTCTTCCACCGGCTCCAGGGGCTTGGTCTGGGCACGGTGGTCTCCGCCCTGCTGGTGGGCCGGTTTGTGATCTTCTATAACCGCCTGCCGCTGCTCTCCCGCATCTCCGCGTTGAAAGAGGTTCCGTGCTGATCTCTGATGCACAGCGCAAAAGCCCTCTGCTTTCCCCAACCCTTAGGTTGGGGAAAGCAGAGGGCTTGTTGTATATTCAGCTCCGCTGGGTCTGCTCCACATCCACCACCGTCAGGCGGCCTTCGCCCACGGTGAAGCGCACATTGCAGCCGGCAAAGGCCATGCCGTAGACCCGCTCCGGGTCGTCCTGGTAGGAGGGGCGGGGATCCCGGGCCAAAACGGCCTGCAAAGCCTCCCGGTGGCCCTCAGGCACCCGTTCCAGCAGCGTCTGGGGAAACACCACCTCCAGAGGTACCTCCTCCAGGGGCGCCGTAAAGCCCGCCAAAGCCTCCGGATGGCTGTCGGTATAGGGCAGATAGGGCTTGATGTCAAAGATGGGCGTGCCGTCCATCAAATCGGCTCCCGCCACCACCAGGGATGGCCCCTGAGGGCCCTCCCGCTCCACCTCCAGCAGCCGCACAGAGGACAGCCCGATGGGGTTGGGCCGGAAGGGGGACCGGGTGGCAAAGACGCCCATACGGGTGTTGCCCCCCAGTCGGGGCGGGCGCACCGTGGGGGACCAGGCCTTCCCCACCGCCCGGGAAAACTGCCACAGCAGCCAGACATGGGAAAAGCCCTCCAGGCCCCGCAGGGCGTCGCTATTGCGGAACTCCGGCTCAAACACCACCCGGGCCCTCAGCTCCTCCACCAGACCGCTCTGGCGGGGGATGCCGAATTTTTCGGGAAACTCACTGTGAATACGGGCAATGATATGCAGGGGAAAGGTCTCTCCCATACTGACACCTCCAGGCAGACTTTTGAAAAAAGGCCGGGGCGATGTGCCCCGGCCTTTCTGTTTTGTTTCTCAGGGGAGCGCTCTCCTGCCGCCGATGCGGCAAAGAGGCGCAGATTTTCCTCAGTCCTTGCGGTTGAAGATCTTGAAGATATCGGCAAAGGGATCGTCGTCCTCCGGCTCCTCGATCTTCTCCTCGTCCAGGTCCAGGGGCTTGGGCGCCGCAGGAGAATTGGAGGCAGCATCATTTCCGCTCTTCTCCTTCTCCTTACCGCTCTCCTGCACCTTCACCTTCTCGTCCTTTTCATCCTCAAAGCCGGTGGCAATGACGGTGACCCGGATCTCGTCGTCCAGGGTCTCGTCGAAGGTGGCACCGAAGATGGTGAGGGCATCGGGATGGACGGCCTGCTGGACCAGAGAGGCGGCCTGCTCCACCTCTTCCAGGCCGATGTCCATGGAACCGGTGATGTTGATGAGGACGCCCCGGGCGCCGGCGATGGAGGTCTCCAGCAGGGGGCTGGAAATAGCCATCTTGGCGGCCTCTTCCGCCTTGCCCTTGCCGGCGGCCCGGCCCACGCCCATGTGGGCCATGCCCGCGTTCTTCATCACCGCGGTCACGTCGGCAAAGTCCAGGTTGATGAAGCCGGTGTCCCGGATCAGGTCGGAGATGGACTGCACCGCCTGGCGCAGCACATCGTCGGCGATCTCAAAGGCGTTGGCAAAGGTGATCTTCTGATCGGTGGCGTGCTTGAGTCGATCATTGGGGATGATGACCAGGGAATCCACCCGGTCCTTGAGCTCCTCGATGCCTGCCTCAGCAGCCCGCATCCGGCGGGCGCCTTCAAAGCCGAAGGGCTTGGTGACTACGGCCACCGTCAGGATATCCAGCTCCTTGGCGATCTCCGCCACGATGGGCGCGCCGCCGGTGCCGGTGCCGCCGCCCATACCGGCGGTGATGAACACCATATCGGTATTCTCCAGCGCCTTGGCGATCTGGTTGCGGCTCTCCTCGGCGCTCTTACGGCCCACCTCGGGGTCGGAGCCGGCACCCTGGCCATGGGTCAGCTTCTCGCCGATCTGGATCTTATAGTTGGCGCTGGACACATTCAGCGCCTGCTTGTCCGTATTGATGGCCACAAAATCCACGCCCTTGGCGCCGGATTTTACCATTCGGTTCACCACGTTGTTTCCGCCGCCGCCGACGCCGATGACCTTAATATTGACTACGGTATCGGGACCGGTCTCCAACCCAAATGCCATGCTGGTTCCTCCTACTATCATTGGTGTATCGGAGGGCATCCCTCCGCATAATTCCGCAAGATAAAGTATAACTTATTGTATTACGCTTTTCCCCCCAGGTCAAGTCTTGCCGGGGATTTTGCCGCTTTTTTCTTCCGGCCGGAGGAGGCTGTGTCACTTCCCGGGGATGAAAAATGTCTTTTCCTCGTCGTTCATGTTGAAGGTGCCCGTCTCGTTGGTCTCCAGCTGGGAGATGGCACTGCTGAGCTGATAGAGCTTCTTGGCGTAATCCGCTCCCCGGGGCAGCTCCACGGTGAAGCGGCCGGCGTAATCCATGACCACCGTGCCCGCGTCATCCAGGTGGATGCCCTCCATCTGGTCCATCACACCGGCGTCCTCCAGGGCCGCCAGCAGCGCGCACAGCTCCGTCTGGTCGCTCTCCTCCTCCATCTGCACCCAGCTGCCCACCGCCGGGTCCACCAGCACGCAACCGTCCACCTTGGGCAGATCGCTGGAGGTCTTCTTCTCCACGATCTTGCCCTGGGAACTGATGAGCCAGTAGGAACCATTCTGGGCAATGGCCGCCACGGCACTGCACTCCGTCACCTCGATCACCAAGGTGTCCGGCGGCTGACGGTTGATGCGCACGTCCTGCACATAGGGGCACTTCTGATAGATATTCGATGATACCGTATATTTATTTAAGAGGTACAGGTTGTCGCCCACGGAAACGCCGGCGGCCTCCAGAATGGTGGCCTCGGAATAGCGGGACTCGCCCATGACCTCAATGGTCTCCACCTTAAAAAACAGCGTCAGGGCAGCCACGATGGCAGCGCAGATAATCAGCACGGACAAGAGCTTATAGAGGAAGGTAAACCGCCCTCTTCTGCGCCGTCTGCTGCCGTATCGCTTTCTTGCCATGTCTGTCCTCACCTCGCCTCTTCCCCGCGGGAGGCCTGCTCCCACGGGGATTGGTCTCTTTCGTCTTGGGCGGACACAGCCGCCTTACGCCTGGATTCGGCGTATTTTCGCACCCAGGGCCGTCAGGTCCCGGGCCAGGTCCTCATAGCCCCGGTCGATGTGCTCCGTGCAGGAGATGGTGCTCTCCCCTTCGGCGCTGAGGGCCGCCACGGCCAGGGCAGCACCACCCCGGAGATCCGTGGCCCGCAGCGCGGCGCCTCGCAGGCTCTCCACGCCGCACACCACCGCCACCTTGCCCTCCACCCGGATGTCGGCACCCATGCGGACCATCTCGTCCACATGGCGGTAGCGGTTTTCAAATATGTTCTCCACAAACACCGTGGCCCCCTGGCTGCGCAGCAGCGCGGCCATCAGCACCGCCTGGGCGTCGGTAGGAAAGCCGGGATAGGGGGCCGTCCGCACCGGCCGAATGGCTCTCAGCCGCCCGGCCCGCTCGATGGCGATGCCCCGGGGCTCGCTGCGGATGCGGCACCCCGCCTCCGTCAGCGCGGCGGTGACCGTGGAGAGCTGGCGGTAGTCCACGCCGGTGAGGCGGGCCTCTCCGCCTGCCGCCGCGGCGGCACACAGATAGGTAGCCGCCACAATCCGGTCCCCCATGCAGCGGTGGGCGCAGCCGTGGAGCGGCGCGCCGCCCTCCACCATCACGGTGGAGCTGCCCGCGCCCCGGACCCAGGCGCCGCAGGCGTTGAGGAACCGCTGGAGGTCCACGATCTCCGGCTCCCGAGCGGCGTTGCAGATGATGGTAGTGCCCCGGGCGCCCACAGCCGCCAAAATGGCGTTCTCCGTGGCCCCCACGCTGGGCAGCGCCAGCGTCAGCTCCGTGCCCTGCAATCCCACGGCCCGGCAGCGCAGACAGCCGCCCTGGTCCTGGATCTCCGCCCCCAGCTCCCGCAGAGCCCGCAGGTGCAGATCGATGGGCCGGGGGCCCAGCTCGCAGCCCCCGGGATAGCTCAGCTCCGCCGCCCCCAGGCGGGCCAGAATGGCCCCCAGGAAGATGACCGAGGAGCGCATCTCCCGCATCAAATCGTCGGGGATGTCAAAGCGGTCCATGTGCGTGGTGTCCGCCACCAGCGCTCCGTCCTCCCAGCGGGCGGTGCAGCCCAAATGGCGCAGAATGCGCATGGACGCCTCCACGTCTCTGAGGTGCGGACAGTTTTCAATGATACATACGTCACGGGTCAGCACCGTGGCGGCCAGAATGGGCAGCACGCCGTTTTTGGCCCCCTGCACGTCCACCTGGCCTGAGAGCCGGTTTCCTCCCTCAATCCATAGCTGAGTCGTCATACTTTCCCCTCCGCATACTGGTTTTCTGCCCCATAGTATGCCGGAGGGAAAAGAAAGGGTTACCTGCCGATGGAGAGGATGGTGGAGCAGATGCGCTCCGTAGCGTCGGGGATGCCCAGGTCGGCCATGGCCCGGGACATGGCGCTCTGCCTCTCCGGGTCGTGGAGAATGGCGGCGGTCTTTTCAAAGAGGACCTTGCCACTGCTGTCCTTTTCCAGGATCACACAGGCGGCGCCGTGGTCCTCCAGGACTCGGGCGTTCTTCTCCTGGTGGTTGTTGGTGACATTGGGAGAGGGCACCATCACCGCCGGGACCCCCAGGGCCGTCAGCTCGCTGATGGTGGAGGCGCCCGCCCGGCACAGCACCAGGTCCGCCGCCCGCATGACCACGGCCATGTCGTAGATGTACTCCCGCAGATGCAGCGCCGGGTGGGCCTTCAGGTCCACGCCCCGCCGCTCCAGATCTGCCAGCAGGTTGGGAAAGCCGCTCTTGCCTGCGCCGTGGATGTGATGGAAGGGCTCCCGGGCCGCCTCCAGCTGGAACATCTCCGCCATCTGGCGGTTCATCTCACTGGCACCCAGAGAGCCCCAGAAGGAGACCACCAGAGGTCGATTATCCGTCAGGCCCAACTTATCCCGGGCCTCCTGACGGGTGCACTGGAAGAAGTCACCCCGCACCGGCGTGCCGGTGACCACCACCTTCTCCGGATGCTTATAGTGGCGGCGGCAGTCCTCAAAGCCCACCATGATCCGGTCGGCGAAGGGCTCCAGCATCTGGGTGGTCAGGCCCGGCACCATGTTGGACTCGTGGACGGCAGTGGGGATGCCGGCCTTGGCCGCCGCCTTCACCATGGGAAAGCTGGCATAGCCGCCGGTGCCCACCACGAAGTCTGGCCGGAACTCCTTCAAAATGGCGTTGGCCTCCCCCGGCGCCCGCATCAGGTTATACACCGACACAAAGTTGTGCCGCAGCTCCGCCGGGCGGACGGAGCGGTGAAAGCTGGAGATATGGACCGTGCGGAAGTCGTAGCCGGCCTTGGGCACCAGGTCCTTCTCCAGGCCACGCTCCGCCCCTACGAACAGCACCCGGCACTCCGGGTCCATCTCCCGGAACCGGCCCGCCAAAGCCAGGGCGGGATTGATGTGTCCGGCGGTGCCGCCGCAGGTAAATAGAATACGCATAGTATCATTCAGCTCCTTTTATCCCCTTTGTATTGGGATGGAAGGAAATTTTCCACATCCGGGACCGTGCCCGGCGGGTTCATGCAATGGATTGCCCGCCTAGGAAGGGGGCGCCTTCATCTGCCGCGAGACGGATAGGACCACGCCCATCTCCGCCAGCTGGATCATCAGCGCCGTGCCGCCGTAACTGAAAAAGGGAAGGGAGATACCGGTGGCAGGCACCGTGCCGGTGACCACGGCGATGTTCAAAATGGTCTGCATTGCGATCAACGTGGTGATGCCCACCACCAGGAGGCTGCCAAAGCGGTCCCGGGCGTTGAGGGCAATCCAATAGCCCCGCAGAATCAGGGCGGCAAAGAGCACCATGATGAGGGTGGCACCCACAAGGCCCAGCTCCTCACACACCACGGCGAAGATGAAGTCGTTGTGCTCCTCGGGCAGATAGAGGTACTTTTGACGGCTCTTGCCCAGACCTACGCCCAGCAGTCCGCCGGAGCCAATGGCCAGATAGCTCTGGACCATCTGGTAGCCCTCGTTGCGGGCATCCTGCCAGGGGTCCATCCACATAGAAAGGCGGGAGTGGCCGTAGCCCATGACGCCCAGCACCAGATAGGCGCCGATGGCCGCCAGGGCCAGCACGCCGCCCACCCATTTCCAGGGGATGCCGCCCACCAGCATAAGGACGGCACCCACACCCAGAATCAGCACGGTGCCCGACAGATGGGGCTCCAGCATCATCAGCAGCGCAATGACGCCCAGGATCACCACATAGGGCAGGATGCCCTGGCGGAAGGTCTGCATCTTATCCTTTTTCCGGGAAATGTCGTCGGAGAAATAGAGGACCACACCCAGCTTTGCCAGCTCCGAGGGCTGGAAGGTGAACAGGTCGCCTACGCCCAGCCAGCGGGTAGCGTTGTTGCGGGTGATGCTGAGGGGATTGCCAGGGATGATGACCAGCACCAGCAGTACGATGGAGCCATACAGGGCCAGCTTGGCCAGGCCCCGGAAGCGCTGGTAGTTGATCTTTCCGATGACCGCCATGGCCACCAGTCCGCCCACGGCAAAGATGCCCTGGCGGACAAAGTAGTGGGTAGGGTCGTTGTTGATATAGTAGGCGGAGGGGAAGCTGGCGGAAAAGAGCATAACGAGGCCGATGGCCGTCAGCACCAGCACCAGCACCAGAAAGGGCAGGTCCAAGGGCCCCCTGGCAGCTTCGTAGCTCTCCTTGCGCAGCTGGCGGATGTGCTCCCGGTGGGCCTTTTCCTGCTCCCGGCGCTGCCGCTCCCGCTCTCGGCGCTGCTGGCGCTGCCACTGCTCTCTTGTCATAGCTCTCCCTCCTTTCTGCCGCGGTGCGGCACAGTTTTTTGACTCTCCTTCAGGAGAGCGCTCTTATCCGGGGAAACGCCCGGAGATGCCCCACAGGGCCAGGGCGCAGCACACCACGGTGATGCTGGTGAACACGCCCACCAGCTTCACCTCGCTCCAGCCGCACAGCTCCAAATGGTGGTGCAGCGGCGCCATCTTAAAGATGCGCTTGCCGTGGGTGAGCTTAAAATAGCTTACCTGCAGAATATCCGACAGGGTCTCGGCGATATAGATGATGCCCACGGGGACGAGAATCAGGGGCATATCATAGGCAAAGCCCATGGCTGCCACGGCGCCGCCCAGGAAGAGGGAGCCCGTGTCGCCCATAAAGACCTTGGCGGGATGGAAGTTGTAGATCAAAAAGCCCAGCAGGCCCCCCATAAGGGCCCCGGAGAAGATGCCCAGCTCCATATAGCCCCACCAGGCGGCGGCAATGGTAAAGAACAGCGCCACCGGCACGGTGACGGAGGCGGCCAGGCCGTCGATGCCGTCGGTGAGGTTGACGGCGTTAACGGCGCCCACAATGACAAAGGCCGCAAAGACCAGGTACACCAGCCAGGGCAGTTCCCAGTGGACGTTGAAGAAGGGGATGTACAGCCGGGGGGTCAGCAGGCCCTCATAGCGCATCAGGCACAAAAAGGCTACGGCAGCCACCAGCTGCAGCAAAAACTTTTGCCGGGCGGTGAGGCCCAGGTTCTGGTGCATCCGCACCTTCCGGTAGTCGTCCACGTAGCCGATGGCGCCGAACACCAGGGCAAAGAGATAGACATAGAGATGGGAAAAGCTGCCCGAGAGCATGAAGTTCCATCCCAGCGCCAACGTGGCCACGCCTGTACCGGCGATGAACATCAGTCCGCCCATGGTAGGCGTCCCCTGTTTGGACATGTGCCAGGTGGGACCGTCCTCCCGGATGCTCTGCCCCGCCTTCAGCCGGCGCAGAAAGGGGACCAGGAAGTGCCCCACAATGGCTGTCACCACAAAGCTGAGCACACAGGCCAGTATCATTTCCATGATTTCCTTCCTCTCCACACAGCCGCCTCTCCGGCGGCCGCGCTTTTGTAATCACGACTCTCCTTCCCGGAAAGCCGTCTTTTATTGTTCAGCGGCCAGGTGTGCCGCCACCACTTCCCGTTCGTCCAAGTGGTGCTTGATATGGTTGATCTCCTGATAGGTCTCATGTCCCTTGCCGCACAACACGATGACGTCGTCCTTGCGGGCGTGGTCCATGGCCCAGCCGATGGCCTCCACCCGGTTCTCCACCACCGTATAGCGGTCCTCGGCTCCCGCCATGCCCGGCAGGATCTCAGCGATGATGGCCGCCGGGTCCTCGGTGCGGGGGTTGTCGGAGGTGACCACAGAGAAGTCCGCCAGGCGGGCCGCCACGGCGCCCATCTTGGGCCGCTTGGTCCGGTCCCGGTCTCCGCCGCAGCCGAACACCGCCACCACCCGACCCTTGGCAAAGCCCCGGACGGCGGTGAGCACGTTCTCCAGAGCGTCAGGGCTGTGGGCATAGTCGATAAGGACGGTGTAGTCCTTGCCGGGGGTGGGGACTACCTCCACCCGGCCCTTCACATGGGCGCTGCGGCCCAGGGCGTCGGCGCTCTTTTCCAGAGGGATGCCCAGGGCCAGAGCCGCTCCCAGCACACCCAGAGTATTATATACCATAAAGCCGCCGGGAATGCCCACCCGGACTCGGGCACGCCGGGAATCGGTCACGGCGTCAAAGGCGATATGGTCCGCGGCCAGCTCGATGTTCTCCGCCCGCAGGTCCGCCTCAGGGTGCTCCCCATAGGTGAACAGGCGACAGGTGGCCTGGGCCGTCAGACGCTCCATCCAGGGGTCATCCCGGTTGCACACACCCACGGCGCAGTTGCGGAACAAAATGGCCTTGGCGTCGCAGTAGGCCTCCATGGTCTTGTGGAAGTCCAGGTGGTCCTGGGTCAGATTGGTGAAGATGCCCACAGAGAAGGGCACGCCGTAGACCCGGTCCAGGTACAGGGCATGGGAGGAGACCTCCATGACCACATGGGTGCAGCCGCCGTCGGCCATCTGGCGGAACAGGCGCTGGACCTCAAAGGACTCGGGGGTGGTGCGCTCGGTGGGGATCACCTGGGCGCCGATCATATTTTGGTTGGTGCCGATGAGGCCCACGGTGGCCCCAGCCTCCTGCTCCAGGATGTCCTTGAGCAGATAGGTGGTGGTGGTCTTTCCGTTGGTGCCGGTGACGGCGATGATCTGCATCTGCTCCGCCGGGTGGCCAAACCAGTTGGCGGAGAGCACCGCCAGGGCCCGGCGGGAATCCTTCACCCGCACAAAGGGCAGCGCCGTCTCCACCGGGCGCTGACAGAGCACACACGCGGCTCCTGCCTCCTCCGCCTTGCCCACGAAGGTGTGGCCGTCGGTGGCAAAGCCGGTCATGGCGACGAATAGATCTCCGGGTACCGTGTGCCGGGAGTCATAGCTGACACCCCGGATCTCCATAGTGAGGTCGGCGGTGGTCTCCTCGATCTCGATTCCCTGCAGCAAGTCCTGTAAACGCATGGGCGTTCCTCCTCTTCCGCCGCCCGGGCGGCGCGTATCTTCGGAGGGGAAATTCCCTCCGGCGTCTGTGGGGGAGGCGCCCCCAGGGCGCCTCATCAAACAGGCCCTATTATACAATACGCTTTTCCCGAATATATGGAATATTATGCCTCTTTCATTGCAAAAAGTGTCTTTTCTTAGTCCAGCATGGAGCTGTCGCCGAACTGGACGGTGACCACAGTACCGGCCGCCACCTGGCTGCCCGCTGTCTCAGACTGGGAGATGGCCAGGACGTTGCCGGAGCTGCTGGAGGTGGTGCCGGCCACCTTCAGGATGAGGCCCGCGTTGGTCAGAGCCACGTTGGCCTGCTCCGCTGTCTTGCCCACCACATTGGGTACGGTGCACAGATCGTCCGGCTTCTCCGCGCCCATGTAGAGGATGATGGTGGCAGTGCCGGGAACGATGGCGCCGCCCACCGGGGTCTGGTCGGTGACAGTGGCACCGGAGCCCACGGTCTTATAGGCAAAGCCGCTCTTGCTCAGGCGCTCCTTGGCCTCCTCCAGGGTCATGCCCACCACGTTGGGCACGGTGGTGTCGGCGTTGACCAGATCGTTGCTGGCATAGTCCGGCTGGATGCCCAGCTCCGGCAGCACCTCGGCCATGATCTTGCTGGCGGTAGGTGCCACCATGTTGCCGCCGGAGACGTAGGTGCCGGTGTTTCGGCTGGGGGTGTCCATGGTCAGCAGCATGATGATCTCGGGATCATCTGCCGGGGCAAAGCACACAAAGGAGACCACCACGTCGCCCCGGGGATTGCTGGCGGTCTTGGAGCCGGTCTTATCGGCGGTGCCGGTCTTGCCGCCGATGCGGTAACCGGCCACCTGGCCGTTTTTGCCGGTACCGGAGGACACCACGTATTCCAGGCACTCCCGGACGGTGGCGGAGGTGTCCTCGCTGATGACCTGGCGGACGGGGGTGGAGCTGTCATGCTGGAAGACGATGTTGCCGTCATCGTCCAGAATCTGCTCCACCAGATAGGGGGTACGCAGGTAGCCGCCATTGACGCAGGCCGCCTGAGCGGTGATAAGGGCAATGGGGGTAACGTTGCAGGTCTGGCCGAAGGCGTAGGCCGCCAGGGAGACCACGTTCTTGCCGAAGTCCTCCTCACTGGCGAAAATGCCGGTCTGCTCGCCGTTGAGCTCGATGCCGGTGGCCTCCATGAGGCCGAAGTCCTTCATATACTGATAATAGGTGGTGGTACCCAGCTTCAGGCCCATGGTGATAAAGGCCGGGTTGCAGGAGTTTCCGGTGGCCACCTTCAGGGTCTGGAGTCCGTGGCCCGCCCGCTTGGAGCAGTTGATGGGCTGGCTCCAGCCGGGCACGCTGATGGAGCCGGTGCAGGTGAACTGGGTGTTCATGTTTACCACGCCCTCCTCCAGGGCGGCGGAGAGGGTCAGGATCTTGAAGGTGGAGCCGGGCTCATAGGTGTCGTTGACGTTTTTATTCCGCCACTGCTTGAGCTGGGCGGCGCCCTTGGCCTCGGTCAGGGCATCCCCCTCCAGGCCCTCCAGGCTCTCCAGCAGCTTCTCGTCCTGGATGGCCCAGGGGTCGTTCAGGTCATAGTCCGGCAAAGAGGCCATGGCCAGGACCGCTCCCGTGTTGACGTTCAGGATGATACCGCTGGCGCCGTTTTTGGCGTCGTACTTCTCCACCATCTCCTTCAGGCCGCTCTCCAGATAGTACTGAACGGTGCTGTCGATGGTGGTCACCAGGTTGTTGCCGTTTTCCGCATCGTAATACTGCTCATACTGGTAGAGCATATCGGTGCCGGCAGCGTTCTTGGCAGTGACCACCAATCCGGAGGAGCCGGTGAGCTCATCGTTGAAGATGGCCTCCAGGCCGTAGGCGCCCACGTTGTCGGCGTTGACGAAGCCGATGACCTGGGAGGCCAGGGAGCCATAGGGGTAGTGCCGCTTGGAGTCGCTCTCCATGTAGATGCCGTACAGGCGCTGATAGTCCCCGTCCTTGTCGGGCTGGATCTCCTCGCCCTCGTCGTCGATCTCGCCGTTGATGAAGCGGCGGATCTCATCGGCGATGTCCTGATCCACTTTCTTTTTCAAAATCTCATACTGGGAGGAGGTCTTTTCCATGTGCTCCACAATGGTCTCCTCCGGGATTTCCAGGATGCGGCTCAGGCCCCGGGCGATGTAGTCGGCGTCCTGGTCCTCCTCGTGTTCCTTGATCTCCGCCGGAGAGATGAACACCGTCTCCGCCGTGGCGGAGATGGCCAGCACATTGCCGTCCCGGTCGGTGATGCTGCCCCGGGAGGCAGTGATGACCGTACTGCGGGTCTGCTGGGTGACAGCCTGCTCCTGCAGGTCCTTGTGGCGGATGATCTGCAGATAGTACAGCCGTCCGAACAGCACCGCGAAGGCCGCCACGCCCAAAAGGCCCATCACCAGCATGGTGCGGACACGGATGGTGCGGTTGGCCCGGCGGGCCTCTTCACTTTTGCGTTTGGGATGCTCTTTCACTGTAGTTCCTCCAATTACGCCGGAAAATCCCCCGCCCCCGGGGGCCGGGCAAGCAGGTGCACAAGGCAAGCAAGGAGTAAGAAGTCTCCCTTCTTACTCCTCGTTGTCATCTATATGGCCGCGGTCAATCGAAATATTCCACCACAGCGTAAATGCCATGGCTCAGGGAGGTAAAGACACGGCTGAGGACGCCGGCCTCCTGCCGCTGGTAGACCACCGCATTGTCGGAGCCGGACATATCGATGTAATAGATCTGGCTGCTGCTGGGCTTGCTCATGCCGGCCGCCTCCGCTGCCTCCTTGATGGTGGACAGGTCAAAGGTCTGCTCATACTTGGTGGTCAGGGACACGTTCTGGGTTTGAAGGTCTGAGAGCTCGCTTTGCAGCTTCACCACCTCCGAGGAGATGACCGTCAGCTGCACGTACTGGCTCAGTGTCACCACCGCCAGGATGGTCACAGCCAGGAAGCCCAGCACAGACACCACCGACAACCGCTGACGCTGTCTGGTTCGGGGAGCTGTCACACTGCGGACCTTTGGAGCAGGCACTGCCTCCCTGCGCACATCCTCCCCGGCATGGCGCAGGGCATATTCCCGGCTCATGGCATCCAGATCATAAGCCAGGTCTCCATATGTGGTTCCTCTGCGCTCCTGGGCGCGGAGTGCTCTTGCGCTGGCAGCCATGGGCCTCCATCCTCTCTTCCGTACCAAATATTTCCCTCCCGGTCCTCAGCACCGGGAAAAACGGGTCACACACACATTGGCTCGTTTCTCTTCCAATCAAATCCGCTCCGCCACCCGCAGCTTGGCGCTGCGAGCCCGGGGGTTGTCCTCCAGCTCCGCCTCCTGGGAGACGATGGGCTTTCGGGTGATGAGCTTCACCTTGGGCTTTCTGCCGCAGACACACACGGGAAACTCCGGCGGGCAGATACAGCCCCGGGCGAGCTCCTGCATGGTCTTTTTGACGATGCGGTCCTCCAGGGAGTGGAAAGAGATCACTGCCAGGCGGCCGCCGGGCCGCAGGCCGTCCGCCGCCGCCTCCAACATGGGCGGCAGTACATCCAGCTCGCCGTTGACAGCGATGCGGATGGCCTGGAAGCTGCGCTTGGCCGGGTGCTGCTTTTCCCGCAGCGCCGCGGCAGGCATGGCGCTTTTGATAATGTCCACCAGTTCAAAGGTGGTCTCGACGGGCCGCTCCTCCCGCCTCCGGCAGATGGCCCGGGCAATGGCGGGGGCATAGCGCTCCTCGCCGTATTCATACAGGATTCGCCGCAGCTCCTCCTGGGACCAATCATTGACCACGTCCCGGGCACTGAGGGGTGCGCGCTCATCCATGCGCATATCCAAAGGCGCGTCGTGCATATAGGAAAATCCCCGGGCCGGGTCATCCAGCTGGGGCGAGGAGACACCCAGATCAAAGAGCATCCCGTCCACGCCGTCCACCTGGAGCTCCTGCAGGATCTCTCCCAGATGGGAAAAATTGCTGCGGACCAGGGTGACCTTGTCCATATAATCTGCCAGCCGAACCCGGGCCGCCTCAATGGCGGCGGCGTCCTGGTCAATGCCGATGAGCCGTCCAGTGGTCAGCCGCTTGACGATCTCCAGCGAGTGGCCCGCCCGACCCAGGGTGCCATCCAGATAGGTGCCCTCCGGCCGGATGGCCAGGGCCTCCAGGCACTCCTCCAGGAGGACCGGCTTGTGGCTCAGTTCCATTGTCCGTCCCTCTCTCCCGGGGCTCAAAAGCCCATCTCATCCATGGCAGCGAACATATCCTCGGTCTCCTCCTGCTCCATGGCCTTCCAGCGCTCGCTGCTCCAGATCTCCGCCCGCTTGGCCACACCGATGACGGTGACGTCCTTTTTCAGTCCCGCGTAGGCCCGCAGCTTGGCGGGGATCAGAATCCGCCCCTGGGCGTCGGGCTCACACTTGGCCGCGTTGGCAAACAGAGGGCGCAGGGCCTTGGCCTTGGAATAGGGCAGGCTCTCAAACTGCTCCGTGAATTTGGACCAGCTTGCCTCAGAATAGACGGAAAGGCAGCCGTCGGCACCCATGGCGACATAAAACGTGTCCCCCAGGTCCTCCCGCAGCTTGGCAGGGATGAACAGGCGGCCCTTGGCGTCGATGGTATGGTTATAGGACCCATAGAGACCGCTCATGCCTGCCACTTCCCTTCCGTTTTGGGCGGCGAATGGGCTTTTCGTGGCACTTGGCACCACTCATCCCCACTTTCCACCACCGCTGTTCACAAGTATAAGCGAATTCAAAAAAGTTTGCAAGGAAAAGTTTCCGAGCGCAAAGTTGAAAAAAGCCCCTTTTTTCTACAAAAAATCCCTTTTTTCGGAAATAAAACGTATGTTCTATTTTTTCGGTTGTGGAAAATAGGAAAGCCTCACCACAATATCTTGTGGTGAGGCTCTTGCGCAAGTGCAATTTACATAACAATTTTTTCCCGTTGCGTTCCACGAAACGCCAGGGGCGGAAAATGCGTTGTCATTTTCCACAAGGCAGCAGGAGAATTTTTGTCAATTTTTCTCTGCATCCTCCTGCAACTTTTTCTGCTCCTGGAGCATCTCCTTTTGCTGCTGCATCTTCTCCGCAGAGGCGGCCCGGAAACTGGCCCGGGACTGACGGATCTCCTCCAGGGCCATGGTGATGGCCTCCTCGGTGCGGCGCAGGGCATCCTCGGTGTACTCGTTGGTGACCCGATACATCTCCCGGGAGCGCTCCTCGGCGTGGCGGATGATGTGGTGGCCCTTCTCCCGGGCGGCGTTGAGCACCTCGCTCTCGGAGACCTTGGTCTTGGCATCCAGCTCCGCCTGGCGCATCATGCGCTCCACGTCCCGCTTGGCGGCCTCCACATACTCATCCCGGGCCCGCAGCAGCTCCTGGGCCCGCTTGAGCTCGATGGGCAGCTGAGCCCGCACCTCGTCCAAAAGGTCCAGGGCCTCGTCCCGGTTGATGGTGCATTTCCCCTGACCAAAGGCGGCGCTCTTGGCCTCGTCGATCATGGTGTAGAGCATATCGATCAGATGATTGACATCGTTTGCCATATTGGTTTCATCCTCTCCTGTCAGGTCCACTGTGGGACCAGGTTTACTGTTTTTCCTCCATCATCCGGCGCACCAAAGGCACGATCTGGACGGGCAGGTAATTCTCCAGCGGCTGATGGTACCGGATCATCTCCCGGGCCATGGTGGAGCTGAAGTATTGATACTCGGGAGCGGCGGGCAGAAACAGCGTCTCCAGCTCCGGGTCCAGGCTGCGGTTGATCAGGGCCATCTGCTGTTCGGCGTCAAAATCCGTGGCATTGCGGATGCCGCGGATGATGGCCGTGGCGCCGTGGCGCCGGGCGAAGTCCACCAGCAGACCCGGCCACAGCTCCGCCTCCACATTGGGCAGCGGCGCCACCGCCTGGCGCACCAGCTCCAGCTTCTGCTCCGGGGTGAACATCTGGTTCTTCTTCTCCGCGTTGGGGACCACGCAGACACACACCTGGTCGAAGCAGGCGGCAGCCCGGCGGATGATATCCGTATGGCCCAGGGTGATGGGGTCAAAGCTGCCTGAACAGATTGCAGTTCTCATTGGGGTGATTCCTCATTTCCGGCCCGGTGATATACGGTCAGGCCGATCTTGCCGTACCGGTAGGTGCGGTGAATGAAATAGGGCGGCGCCAGGGCCGGAAGGACCTTGTCCGCCGGATGTTCCGCCACAATTATACCATGGGGGGAGAGAATGTCAAACCGGGCGATATGGGCCAGCACCGGCTCCAGCAGCCCCGCCGCATAGGGCGGATCGAGGAAGATCAGGTCGAAGTGCTCCCGCAGGCTGTTGAGATACTCCTGGGCCTCCCCCTGGACCACCCGGGCCCGGTCCTGGAGGCCGGTGATACGCAGATTCTCCCGGATCAGGCTCACGGCATCCTTTCTCCGGTCCACCAGCACCGCTGATGCGGCGCCCCGGGACAGAGCCTCGATGCCCAGCTGTCCGGTGCCGGCAAACAGGTCCAAAACCCGTCTGCCCTCGATATCAAACTGGAGGATGCTGAACATCCCCTCCTTCACCCGGTCGGTGGTGGGGCGGGTCTCCTGCCCCTCCAGTTCCTTGAGACGACGGCCCCGGGCGGAGCCAGTGATGACGCGCATGGAAGGGTTCCTCCTTCGTGCTTTTCACGGCCGGCTGTACGTGGGAAGCGGCCGTTTTTCCTTCTCCCGCCGGCATTTCGGGGAAATCCGGCGCGGAATGTTTCCATTTTAGGCCATAACTTTCTTTTTTTCAATATCCAAAGCAAATTTTTCGGGAAAAGTTCCCTTTCCCGGGGGATAAACTTCCTTTTTTGACTTGTACTCCAATGCGAAATCGTATATAATAGATTTCTATTAAAATTGTAACTGCCCGCAAGACAAAGGGGACGGAGGACTGCCTCCGCCGCCTGCTCCAATCTCAAACGGAAAGGACGCTTTTTATGATAAAATACGCAACGGACCTGGGCGAGGTCTCCGTCAGCAGCGCCGTGTTCTCCAACATCACCGGCATGGCTGCCACCAACTGCTTCGGGGTCAAGGGCATGGCCTATCGCTCCATGACCGACGGACTGGTGCACCTGCTGCGGCGGGAGGCCATGAGCAAGGGCGTTAAGATCACCTATAACGAAGACGATTCCATCTCCATCGAGCTGCACATCATCGTGGAAAACGGCGTGAACCTCACCGCCGTCTGCCGCTCCATCATGAGCGAAGTGCGCTACGTGGTCAACAAGAACACCGGCGTCACCGTCCGGGACGTGAACGTCTGCGTGGATTCCATGACCATGTGAGGAGGACAAGAGAGATGAACGAACAGCTGACCGGCTCCGTCTTCAAGCAGATGGTGCTGCATGGCGCAGCCGCCATCACCGCTCAGAAGCAGAGCATCAACGATTTGAACGTGTTCCCTGTCCCCGACGGTGACACGGGCACCAATATGAGCATGACCATCAACACCGCCGCCGCCGACCTGCGCAAGAAGGACCCCCAGTCCCTGGAGCAGGCCGCTTCCGTCACCGCCTCCGCCCTGCTGCGGGGCGCCCGGGGCAACTCCGGCGTCATCCTCTCTCTGCTCTTCCGGGGCCTGAGCAAAGGCCTCAAGGGCATGGAGACCTGCGACGGCACCGCCTTCGCCAACGCCATGCAGGAGGGCGTGGCCTCCGCCTACAAGGCGGTGATGAAGCCCGCCGAGGGCACGGTGCTCACCGTGTCCCGCCTGGCCGCCAAGCGTGCCTGCGAGGTGGCCGAGGAGGGCGGCAGCCTGGAGCAGATCCTGGAGGCCGCCATCTCCGAGGGCTACACCACCCTGGCCCAGACCACGGACATGAACCCGGTGCTGAAAAAGGCCGGCGTGGTGGATGCCGGCGGCAAGGGCTACCTTATCATCCTGGAGGGCATGCTGGCCGCCTATCGGGGCGAGCCCATGCCCGAAGTGGTGGAGGAGAGCGAGATGGACAAGAACAAGGCCGACTTCAGTGCCCTGTCTGCGGAGGAGATCACCTTCGCCTTTGACACCGTGTTCATCGTCCGCAAAAATAAGCCTGACGTGTGCCTGGACCCCCTGCGGACCTACCTCAACAGCATCGGCGACAGCCTGGTGATCGGCGAGGACGACGAGGCCTTTAAGGTCCACGTCCACACCAACATCCCCGGCGAAGCCCTCACCGAGTCCCAGAAGTACGGCACCCTGGAGCTGGCTAAGATCGAGAACATGCGCACCCAGGCCGACGACCTGGCCGCCGGCAGAAAAGCCCAGAGCACCGACGATCTGGACGCGGTGGAGGAGGAGCTGGAATCCGCCGGCGAGGGCGGCCACGTGGTGGCCCAGCCCACCAAGCGCTACGGCTTCCTGGCGGTGTGCGCCGGCGACGGCCTGGCCTCCCTCTTCAAGGATCTGGGCGCCGACGGCGTGGTCTCCGGCGGACAGACCATGAACCCCTCCACCGAGAGCATTCTGGACGAGATCGACAAGATCCCCGCGGAGATCGTCTTTGTGCTGCCCAACAACTCCAACATCATCATGGCCGCCCAGCAGTGCCAGGGTCTGACAGAAAAGCAGGTGGTGGTCATCCCCACCAAGACCGTGCCCCAGGGCATCACCGCCATGATGAACGTGGACTTTGAGGCCGCAGACCCCAAGGATATCGAGACCGCCATGACCGACTCCCTGTCCTCCGTCACCACCGCCCAGATCACCTATGCCGCCCGGAACTCCGACTTTGACGGCTTCGAGATCAACGAGGGCGACTATCTGGCCCTGGAGGAGGGCAAGCTCTTCGGCACTGACCGAGACATCACGGCGCTGCTGCAGAAGCTGGCCCAGGAGGCCAACGGCAAGGAGGCCGCCTTTGTGTCCCTCTTCTACGGCGAGGACGTGTCCGAGGAGGACGCCAAGGCCGCCGGCGAGCTGTTCCAGGAGGCCTGCCCCGAGGCGGAGATCTCCGTCCTGCCGGGCGGACAGCCGGTATACTACTATATCATCTCCATCGAATGACCTACCCCAGGGGCGCCGGTTCGGCGCCCCTCTTTTTTCGCCCGGGAGGATTGTCCTTTCTCCCTAAAGCGCAAAAAGAGCGGACGCTAAAGGCGTCCGCTCTTTTTTGTGTTGCTTTTTCGGTTCCAGCTTCGATGCGGTCCTCTGTCCGATCAGACGTTGAACCGGAAGTAGATCATGTCGCCGTCCTGGACCACATACTCCTTGCCCTCGCTGCGCAGCAGGCCCTTTTCCTTGGCGGCGTTGACGCTGCCGCAGCGGATCATGTCGTCGTAGGCGATGACCTCGGCCCGGATGAAGCCCCGCTCGATGTCGGAGTGGATCTTTCCGGCGGCCTGAGGAGCCTTGGTGCCCTTGCGGATGGTCCAGGCCCGGCACTCGTCCTTGCCGTAGGTCAGGAAGGAGATCAGGCCCAGCAGGGCGTAGGAGCACTTGATGAGCCGGTCCAGGCCGGACTCGGCAATGCCCAGCTCCTCCAGGAACATCTGCTTCTCCTCGCCCTCCAGCTCGGCGATGTCCTGCTCGAGCTTGGCGCAGATGGGCAGCACCTGGCTGCCTTCGGCAGCGGCCAGCTCCTCCACCTGCTTGAGGTAGGCGTTGTCCTCCTGATGGGCGAAGCCCTCCTCGTCCATGTTGGCGGCGTAGATCACCGGCTTGAGGGTCAGCAGCTCAGAGGTGGCCAGCAGCGCCGCGTCCTCCTCGGAGCACTCGAAGGTCCGGGCCAGCTTGCCCTCGTCCAGGTGCTTTTGCAGGGCCGTGAACAGCTCCACCTCGTGGGCGAATTTCTTGTCGCCCTTCATGGCCTTGGTGGCCTTCTCCACCCGGCGCTGGACCATCTCCAGGTCGGCCATCACCAGCTCCAGGTTGATGATCTGGATGTCCCGGAGGGGATCGGTACTGCCTTCCACATGGATGACGTTCTCGTCGTCAAAGCAGCGGACCACATGGATGATGGCGTCGGTCATGCGGATGTTGGAGAGGAACTTGTTGCCCAGGCCCTCGCCCTTGCTGGCGCCCTTGACCAGTCCGGCGATGTCCACAAACTCAATGACCGCAGGGGTCTTCTTGTCGGGCTCATACATCTCCGCCAGCTTGTCCAGCCGCTCGTCGGGGACAGCCACCATACCCACGTTGGGGTCGATGGTGCAGAAGGGGTAGTTGGCAGACTCGGCGCCGGCGTTGGTGATGGCGTTGAACAGCGTACTCTTGCCCACATTGGGCAATCCCACGATACCTAATTTCATATTTTTCCACAACTCCTTTATTTTCAAGGCTTTCCGGGATTTCGCTATGCCCTCTTACGCCATTTTTACGCCATTTTTTCATGGAGTTATGGCGTTGGCGGATTCAAACTGGCGAACAGCACTCTGCAGCGAGTCATCTGTCACATGAACATAGCGATCCATCGTAGTCTTTATACTTGCATGACCGAGTAGTTTCTGTAATACCTTCGGCTGCATCCCGCCCTCGATAGCACGGGTGGCGTATGTATGCCTGAGGGCGTGCATACAAAACCGTTTGATACCAGCCTCGTCACACAGCTTATAAAGATGCGTGTCGTAGGAGCTGTTTTTTGCAGGCTCACCGGTACGCCAGTTAATGAATACCAAGTCGCGCATGACTAAGTACCTTGTTTCACCTGTCCGCCTATCCGTATACTCCAAGACTTGGGAGAGAGTATCCGACTCCTTACGTGTGTCGCGCTCATCGTAACAAGATTTGAGTATGTCATATGCACGATTCGTAAGCGGGATCGTTCGATAACTCTTTTCGGTTTTAGGTGGACCAGCGCGCCAGTAGCCTCGTTTATGACGGAACTCCAGAGATTTATTGACCGTCAGGGTTCTCTTTTTCCAATCAATTACATCCCATGTAAGCCCTATCAGTTCAGCGGTACGAAGGCCAGTTTCCAATAGTAAAGCATATTGCCGGTAATTGTGCGAACGCTTGGCTACCTCCAGAAATTTTGTCTGTTCGTCCACGGTTAAAAATTTGATGTCATCTACCGCTCGAACCGGCTTTGTATAGCGTACTCCATCCATTGGGTGTTTACCTATGACATCGTTCATAACTGCGGCTTTGAACAAGGTTCCCATCGTGATATACGCCTGCCGGATTGTTGAGCCCGCATAGATTTCATCCATGCGGTTCAGTACGGCTTTGCAATGCATTGGCTTTACATCCGAGATACACATTTTCCCAATGACTGGCTGAATATTCCGAAAATACCTATCTTCATAGTTTCTTCTCGTATTCGGTGCAAGGTCACAAACTAAGTTGTTCAACCAAAAAGAAAACCAGTCATCTACTGTCATATCGGATGTTGCCACAATGATACCGTGTTTATCTTCATACCGAACATCCGCAAGCCAATTTCGCGCTTCTGGGAGCGTATCAAAGTACTTTTCAAGGCGCTTACCGTTCTTTGCACTGTACCGAGCCGAAAATTTACCATCCTTTCTCTGGTAGATACCCTTGCCACACTCTCTACCTTTTAGATTCTTTCCCATTGGCTAAAATGAACTCCTTTCGCTCAAAAGACGAAATAAGAGTCCAACACATCTTGATATTATAGCATAGGACTCTATGATTCTCAATATCAATTCGGCGGTTATATCACCACTTTTACCCGAATGAACTCTTCAAACTCTTTGCGCTTAACCAGTTTCCTTGTACCCACATAAAGCACAAATGGGCAATTTGGCTGCTTCAACATAGATTCAATTTTGTTTATCCCTATATTGCTGTATTCAGCCGCTTCCCGGATAGTCAACACCATTTTCCGATCGATTGGCAGCTTTTCTTCACCACATTCTCTTTTATACTCAGTATTCAAGATATACCTCCTTGAGATGGCATTCGTTGTAGAACTATATGAATCTCCCTGCATCCAGGCCAATTCCTGCGCTCTCACTCCAGACCGCGTATTTTCAGGCTGTGCTATGCACAATTTCAGCGGCAGGCGTGCAAAAGGCACACTATCTACCTCTCCTGTATTACTCCTGGAGCAGGGGTATGGCCGATAGCAGCAGCATTCGGCGTTTATCAAGGTACAAACAGGTGATACCAGGTGGATAAAACTCCTTGCATAATAGAAACACGAAGAAGTTCATAAATTTCTGTTCAGCTCTCGTCTAAGCAAAGACACAAAATCTCGAAGTTGTTATATTGACACACACAATATATTGTGTTACACTTTACTATGTAATTGATTCTTTGTGCACTCCTCATTAGAGGACAGGTCATTCGATCTGTGAGCGATAGGTAATCGCATTGCACACGTTGTCAGGTTTGTACGGTCTATCAGCGGTATTAGTGCGCCCGAGCGCTCAACTGCTGGTGTTTTCAATTTAATAGGGGTAATCCCATCGCATAAGCGAGAATGACTGAACACCATCGTAAGGTGGTTGAAGTGCTGGTGAACGCCGGCCTCAGTTGTTCTCGCTTTCTTTTTTTGCTCAAAAGCCAAAAGGCTTTGAGAATATAAACCAATGGAAGGAGAACACAGAATTATGAAGCGAAGAAAAAAATGGCAGCCCCATCACCGCCAGAAGCCGCGCAAAAAAACTGAGCGTGGTAACAGCCGGCAGGTCTTGAAGATGGAACTGCGCAATATGACATTTGGAGAGGAGGAATTAAGCTATTATGGCGAAGTTGGATTATCAGCCTTTGGTGCTGGTAGATACAACAAATTTGCCGCGTGACGAGTGGCTGAAATACCGGCGAAAAGGGATTGGTGGGAGCGACGCTGCCGCAGTCCTTGGTATTTCTCCCTTTATGACAGCCCGTGATTTGTACTACGACAAACTTGGAATTTCAGCCCAATCGGATGAAGAAAACTGGGTAGCAAAAGAAATCGGCCACCTGTTGGAGCCGCTGGTAGCCAGCATTTTTGAGCGGCGAACTGGTCTGAAGGTCTATCAGCGAAAGGTGATGTTCCAACATCCGCAGTACCCTTGGATGCTTGCAGATTTGGATTATCTGGTGGAACTGCCGGAGGGTGGTACCGCAATTTTAGAGTGTAAAACAACCACATCTAACTCCGTTGATAACTGGTGGTATGCCGGCAATGAAGTTGTCCCCGCCTACTACGAAAGTCAGGGACGACATTACATGGCGGTGACAAATCACGACCGGGTCTATTTCTGCTGCTTGCTTACTGACAGCCGTGAGGCAATCTTTCGCTGCATTGACCGGGATATGGCCTATGAGGAAGAATTGATCGCTCTGGAAGAAAGCTTCTGGAAAAATTATGTCCTTCTCAACTCGCCGCCGCCCTATACCGAAAATGGTGATTTGGTCATCAAGAGTCTTCAGCGCATTTTGGGACCGGCTGCTACCGATATCCCACCTGTGACCATTACTCCGCCCCAGTTCAGTAAAGTCAAACAGTACTTGCAACTGCAGGAACAAAAATCCCTGTACGATGCCCAGAGTAAAAAGCTGGAAAGCGAGATAAAGCGGCTTAAATCTTTGATTGTTGCTGATATGGGTAAAAGTTGCGTGGCTCTGTATGAGGATGCAGACGGCAGCTACACCATATCGTACAAGCCTGTTTACAAACAGGGAATCTCAAAAGAAGGGTTGGACAAACTCAAAATGCTATATCCTGAAATCTACAACGAATATGTAACAACCTCAGAAAGCCGAAGATTTCATATTAAAAGGGTTTTGGGCCAATCTAACGCAGCGTAATTTTGTGGAGGTGACGACAAAATGGGCATAGTAGCAGCATTTGATAGAGTGCTCTTTCACAACGAAACAAGCAGATTTGCGGTACTGCGGATGAAAACCGCTGATATGATGATTCCGGAGGATGCACGTAGTCCGTACCGGTATCACGATCATCTTATCCGTTTTACGGCAGTCGGATATGATTTGCCTCAAACAGATGCAGTTAAAGTGGAATTGACTGGCGAATGGAAAGATGGCAAATATGGTCGCCAATTCGAGGTCACTCAATGGCGTGAGGTTGTGCCTCCTACGCTGGAGGGGATACGCGCCTACTTATCATCAGGCCTACTTCGAGGCATTGGTCCAAGAACCGCGGAAGCCATTGTAAAGTGCTTTGGCGTTCGTTCACTGGATGTCTTGGAGAATACGCCGGAAAAACTCTTGCAAATCCGAGGTATATCAGAGGAGCGGCTGGAGGACATCAAATCCGGCTATGCAGAGAGCAAGGTCATGCGGGATCTCTTGACGATTTTGGCACCGTTCAAAATTACACCCAACACGGCCATGAAGATCTATCAGTTTTTTGGACCAAACAGCGTGGGGTTGATTAGAGAGAGTCCATATCGCCTCTGCCAAATGCCTGGCTTTGGGTTCAAACGTGTTGATGCTATTGTTCAAAAGTCCGGTAGTAACCAGCATGACCCAATGAGAATTCAGGGGGCTGTGCTCTATGGACTTGAAAAAGCCCGTGACAGCGGTGGGCATCTATACATGGAAGCAACAGCACTTCTCAAGTCTGCCCTGTCGCTGCTCAATGAAAATGTCACCACACCTGCCATGCAGGTCATTCCTCAGGAAGTTGAAAATCAGCTTGAAAAGATGATCCTGGCAAATGTGGTTGCATCCAATAAAGGAAACATCTATCTACCACATCTCTACCTTCAGGAAAGTGAGACAGCCTGCCTCATTGTTCAGAAAATGATGGAGAAAGTGGAGGTGCCCTCATATCTCACTTCCGTTGTGGAGCGGGTTAAAGGGCAACTGGGTATTACACTTTCTAAGCGGCAATATGAAGGTGTGATGAATGCTTTCAGCCATAATTTGACTATCATTACCGGTGGCCCTGGTACTGGTAAGAGCACAATCCTGCGCGCCGTAATTGAGACATTCCGCATCTTAAACCCAGACGGAATAATCTGTTTGGGCGCTCCAACAGGCAAGGCCAGTCGGCGCATGACGGAAACGACTGGAATTGAAAACGCACAGACATTACATAGCTTGTTGAACCTACACGGCGATGAATCCGTTTGGCAGAAAAAACCAGTGTTCTTAAATGCTGACCTCCTGGTTGTGGATGAGAGTTCAATGATGGATATGTTCCTTGCACACCAACTGTTTACACGAGTGCGACCTCATACTCGAATTTTGATGGTGGGCGATGCAGACCAGTTGGAAAGTGTTGGCCCTGGTGACGTGCTGCACCAGTTAATAAAAAGCGAACTGGTGCCCGTAACGGTACTAAATGAAATCTTTCGGCAAGCCAAAGATAGCCCCATTCCATACAACGCCAAATGCATTCACGACGGCGTCACTGATCTCTGCTTTGATGACGAATACTTCAGTTTTACGCAAGTTAAGTCGCAGGAAGAGGCCGCCGAGTATATCTGCAAAATGTATCTCCAAGAGGTTGAAAAGTCTGGTGTTGAAAAGGTGCAGATCCTCTCGCCGTTTAGGTCCAGAGGTGATGCGTCGACTGACAGGCTAAATGAGAAAATTCGGGAAGCAGTCAATCCGCCGGCACCGGATAAGCCAGAAATCGCGCGGGGCGGCATGACATTTAGGTTGTACGATAAAGTCATGCAAAAGAAAAATGACAGTTCCATCCCTCTGCGCGATGCACAGGGCAACCTAATTTCCAAAGGCGTTTTTAATGGAGAGGTCGGTCAAATTCGCGCCATTCGGAAAGGAATTGTGATTATCAAATTTGATAGTCGATATGCCGAGTATACCTTGGACAATCTTGAAGAATTGGAATTGGCGTATGCAACCACGGTCCATAAGGCAATGGGCAGCGAGTATGACACCGTCATTTTCCCTGTACTGCTGGCACATAAAATCATGCTTGACCGTAATGTTTTCTACACGGCAATTACGCGTGCAAAAAAGCGCGTTTGGCTGGTGGGGCAGAAAAAAGCTCTGTTCATGGCAATTTCCAATAAGAAGGCAGGGCGGAGAAACACCCTTCTGGGTGAGCGTGTGCAGGCGTACTACAAAGCGCAGTCTATTAAGATGGCTGCCCAACAAAGAAAAAGCCTTTCGGAAATCCGACAGGCCAGTTGAAACGAGATGCTGGTGCAGAAAAATGCACAGGTATCTCTTATTTTATTTATGAAGGGAGTTTTACTCATGAAAGAGCAATCCGACAGCATCATCAAGACCGTCCCCGCAGCGGAAGCCCTGAGAAAAGTTCCGCAGTTCAATCCCTTGCGGTATCTTCGCCAGACCACTTCTCTCAAGACAGGTGAGCCGGTTTTGAAGTTCGACCTGCGGTACAAGAAGATGTGGTTCCGTCTGGCGTGCTCCGACGGACGGATGGTTCTCAACCCCATGCGGATTACAGACAGCATGGCCATCTTTGAAGCGCAGGTTTATCTGCACAGCGATGATCCGCGCCCCATTACAAATTTTATTTCCACCATGTACGCCAAGAATGTCCCTGGCGGCCGCTATGTTCAGGCAGCACAGGACGAGGCGCTTAACGAGGCATTGGACAATGCTGGCTTTGGCATTCAATTATCCGATCTGTTGGACTTTGACAACAGCGAGTGTGGATCGGAAATCCCGGTGTCCCAGGTAGAACGCCTTCTGCAAACAGCAAAAGTCCAGCCTGCCCAGGAAGAACACAGAGCGACTGGCAACCTTGATCCTCAGGTGGAATCTGTTCAGATGGAGGAACCTGCCCCGCAAGAGGTACAGGGTACCACTATTGAAGAGAAAATCCCTGACACAGCACCAAATCCGCCTGATACCACTGCCGTCGTTCCAGAGGCAAAAGTGACTCATACGGAACCGATGCCTGAGTCGCCAGTGGAACAGGCTACTGTACCGGAACAGAGTCATGTTGTAAATGAAACGGCTGGAGTTCTGCAGATGCTCGGTGCAGTTCCGAGCAATGATACTGCTGCGGCTGCTGACGACCCTCTCCCGCAGGATGGTGTCAGTAATGAAGGAGAGCAACCGACTGCCGACAACACATATACCGATGAAATGACCGTTGAAGAAATCATTCAGCGCATGACCCTGGACGAGGCACGTTCCATTATGGTCACTTTTGGAACCTGCAAGGGCTGGACGCTGGGTGAGGTCATGGAGCGTCGTGCTTCCAGTCTGCGCTTCTACCTCTATTCTTCCAAGGATGCGGGAAATGTGCTGAAGGCCGCTGCATCGCTACTGCTGGACGAGCTGGCTATGAAGAAAGCCGGATAACCCTCTTATGAGCCAATGAGGTAACTGGGACCGATGGAAAGGAGTTTTTACCCGATGGCAACCAAAGCATCGGATTTTCCCTTTACCATCATGGATGTGGTCGAACTCCTCCGTCTGCATATCAGGCGGAGGAGTCCCGACTACATTTATGCGGACTGCCCCCTGTGTGGGAGCCAGAGGGGAAAACTGTGTATCAACCTAACCAAGAATGCATGGTGCACTAACTGTTGCGGCGATAGCGGCGGAATGCTTGCATTGTACTCCAAGGCACAGAATGTAAGCAAAGCCACAGCCTACAGCGAAATCTGTGATGCGATCTTGAATGGCGGAATCAGCCAAGTTCGTGAGGCATCTCAGAAAGAGCGAATGCAAAGCGAGGTGGTCTTATCCGAGCGGGCATCCACACAGGAGATCCATCAGACATATTCCACGCTTCTGGGAATGCTTCAGCTGATACCAGCACACAGAAAGCATTTGCAGGAAAAGCGTGGATTAACCGATGAGCAAATTGCTGCCTTCGGCTTCAAAAGCACTCCGGCGCCGTACCTGTGCCGCACTCTCACAGCAAAACTCATTCAGCAGGGATGCACCGTCCAAGGAGTCCCCGGGTTTTATATGGACGACAGCGGAAAATGGACGGTCAAATTTCATCAAAGAACATCGGGCATTCTCATTCCATATCGGAATGTGGATGGTATGATTCATGGATTGCAGATCCGACTTGATAGGCCTCTCAAGAAGGAGGGAGATCCTCCAGACAAGGTCGGGACAAAATACCTTTGGCTTGCATCCACCAGCAAAACTTGTGGTGCGTCTTCTGGAAGCCCCATCCATTTTGTCGGTGACCCATGTTCCCGAGTTGTCTATGTGACCGAGGGGGCACTCAAAGCAGACATAGCCCATGTGTTAATGAATCGTACTTTTGCTGCCACCGGCGGTGCTGGCTGCATAGCTCAGCTTGATAGCCTCTTTGAACTTCTGCATCGAAACGGAACAGAGGAAATCATTGAAGCAGAGGATATGGACAAGTACAGCAACAAGGGTGTCAGCCAAGGAGCATCCAAACTCTACTTATTGGCAAAAAAACACGGTCTGTCTTGCCGACGTCTTACCTGGAACCCCAATTATAAGGGGATTGACGATTGGCAGCTGGCTTTGCACAAAAAGAATTCGAACAAGGAGAATATAGAAATGACATACCGACGCATGACATTTAAGGAGCGCTACCAAAGCGGCCTATGTCAAATCAGTGATATTGAAACCTGTATCCAGCAGTGGGAAAACGAAAAGGATTGCAGAATCCCCCTGGCTGAATACCTTGGTTTGACGGATTTTGAATATGCCGCCTATCTGCAGGAAAGTGATGATGGCGCTTTTCAGCGGATGATGGACAGTGGGCGGATTTGCCAGCGTTTCCGAATTTATCAACTGAATCTCCAGGAAGGAAAGACGGTTCCGTTTGCATTTTCTGGTATTGAAAAGTTGCGTAAGGCTGGCTATGAACAACCGCCTGCATCAGAATACTGTCTGGTGTACGAGAGCAGCATAATGCGCCCACTGAACCAAACTGTGCTCGAAGTATTGGATCGAATCTTCGCGCGCTATAACGACGATCTCCCCAGCGACTATCACGGACGCAGCATAGCCATCTCTGATGTGGTGGAACTGTATGATGACGAAAATCGTACCTACTACTACCGTGACAAGGAAGGCTTCGTTTCTGTCCGGTTCTCTCCCATGTTGGCCAAAAAGGGGTTTCCCACTGGCGCCAGAAAATGTAATGGAGTTGAGTAAAATCAGTCAGTTGGAAGAGCTGCTGTCCTACTGCAGCCAGTTGGACTTGAAAATCCGCTATGACCAGAAGAATCACTATTTTACTGCCATTGCGTGGTGCCCTGACCGCATCTTTCCTCCAGAGGAAACAGCGGCAGCAATCCAGCGGCAGATACAAGAGGAATCCACTCACTTTCCCGGACTTGTGTGCTATTGCTTTGATCCATTCAGCACACTGGTCTATGTGGTGTGAGCAGAAAAAGACGAAGGAATGTGTGCGTGGCCTATACCACCCCCACATTCCTTTTGTTATTAGTGTCAATTTTTAAGGAGGTCTTATCAATGGGAGTTTTTTCCGAGATGGCAATGGATCAGTTTGAAAGCGAGGGGGCCGAGCCCTTCCAAATGGACACTTACAAGCCTGTCTTAACTCGATGGGATGAACAATCTAATGCGACCAAGCAATCCCCCGAAGAAGTTCCTGAATCGGCAAACAAACCGAAGCCTGAAGAACAAATCAACAACGAGCCTGCCTCGGATGATAACAACATTGCTGGGACGCATGAAAAGACTGACCTTCCTCAAGCAAGTGAAGAGGACAGGGAAAATCAATCTCCAGCCCAGAGTACTACAAAAACAGTTACTGATGAGGTCGAGCAGGAAAAGCTCCAGGCGATTGCAAGCATGAGCGATGATGAGGTAATGATGGCCTCAGCCCGGCGGGTCAGCAACGATACAGAGAAAATTACTCGCCGAAATATGAAGGATTGTGTGTCCGAGGTTATCCAAACCAAATGCCTCGACGATCCGGCCTTTGCGCGACTGGTCATGCACCCCCGCAAAAGCATGGTTAACTGCTTTAAGTACATTACCAGAAAAGCATGGGAGTATGTGCAGGATGAGATGAAAGCAGACGGTATCACTCCCGGCACTGGCGCACAAGGCTATGGCTGTGATGTTCCAGATGATCTCTGTTACCAGTGGGCGGAAGATTACTTCCGTGATCCCAATGCAAAGGAAGATCAGGTAAAAGAAACTGCAATACCCGCAGCACGTTCAACACCTGCCAGTAGCAAAACAGCAAAAAAGGAACAGAAGCAGGCAACGGCTAAGAAAAAGGTGGTTTCGCCTTCTGATGAGGGACAAATTGCCCTGGACTTCAACCAACTGGGAAAGGCAGGTTAAACCATGATTGCTTACAAAGGTTTTGAGCCGGGACTGGTTTGCAGAGGCTATCAATTCGTCATGGGCAAGAATGTGACAGAGAAAGCAAACTGCGCGCAAAACGGGTTTCACTGTGCAGAAAATCCGTTGGACTGCCTCTCGTATTATCCGGATATGGCCCATTCCATTTACTGCGTGGTTAATCCCGGAGGCGATATGGATGAAGATGCCTGCGACAGCAAAATAGCCTGTACTGAACTCACCATTGTTAAGCAATTGAGTATGGAGGATTTCTTCCTCCATGCTCTTGCCTACATGGTGGATCATCCGTTTCGTACCTGGAATGGCCATGTCAGGCAAAACCACGGAAGTGCACTAAACGGCTATGTAGTTGTTCGAGGTAGCAATCCACTTGCAAAGGGTAAAAAAGGGGATATTTTAGCGCTGGCAAAGGAAGACCCTTCTACGAAGAAAATCACCCATATTGCTCTAATGATTGTGGATGGAAAACATATTCGGCCAAATACATGGTACGACATTGATTCTAAAGAAAGAAAGGACTGTGAGCATGAATAAGGCAGTGCTACTTGCCATGCCAAAACTTGCTGCAACACCTCATATGTGTAAGGCAGCAATCGAAAATGCACCAATACTGAAACGCTGGCAAGCAAACTTTTACAGATGTGACCCGATTAGAGACTGCCCCTATAAACTTTTTTTGCGGAGCAGTGTGCACAACGACATCTTACAGGTGGCTTTGTTTTATCCATCCTATTTGGCGGCTGGCGCAAAGAACCCTACTTACATTGTATATGTGGATCGTGCAAAGAAAGAGTTCATCACATACGGAACGGAGCGTCAGAATTGGCTTACCGGGAAACTGGACCGCTTAGACTGGCCTACATATATCGGGACATATCCCAAGGTTTTCTCCTCAAGACACGATGAAAAACTGATTCGCGAATATTTGGGGACAAAAGAGAGCGGTTATGCTGGCCTATGGGAATTTCAAACGGACTTACGCAATGCGGAGTCCTCTGCAAAATACCGTCGGCTCGTGGCACCGTGGGATGCCGATATGGCGTTGACACCCCCGTTGCCAAAAGACTGGCTGCATTGGGTAGACAAGGTTGGCATCCGAGAACACCACCTGTTTTACCATTACAAAAAAGGTGGTGCAAAAGAGGGCTACTGTACTTACTGCGGCAAGCAAGTCACTCTGACCAAACAGCCCTATCATAACCGAACTGGCCACTGCCCTTGCTGCGGTAAAAAAGTGCAGTTCAAAGCAATCGGACGAGTCACAAAGTTTTCTACAAGTACTTTCAAAGCCTACCTCATGCAGGGACGGCCGGATGGATTTATTCTACGGGAGTTTGAAGTAAGACGCACCTATGAAAAAGGTTTTACATTGAACTCCAAAGTAAACAGTCTGGAAATCCGGCGGACTGTCTATGACAGGAGATTTCAGGGGCGAGATTATTTTTGGCAGAGTTACAGAAACAAAGAAATTCGCTGGGCGCCGGAAGAACCGACCACATACTATGGCTATTTCTATTACACATACCAGTCAAGGTACGGCGGTGCCGGCATGGTCTACGGTAAGACCTTGCCTTACCTGAAAAAAACAGAACTGCAGTATACCGAATTGGTTGACTGGATCTACGAGAAAAAAATGTTGTGTGAACCGACTGAATATCTCAAACGGCTCTCAGCTGTGCCCCCCCTTGAGAAGATCAGAAAAGCAAATCTACCGCGACTGTTTGAAGAATGCTGGGATCTATCCAAGGCGACACAGAACTGCTTAAAAGAACCCTTTGCAAGTAGTCTGACAAAGGCGCTGGGCATTGACAAACAACGACTCCACCGCTTACGTCAGGAAAACGGCGGTTGGGTATTCCTTAGCTGGCTACAGTATGAAAAGGAGCAGAATACCCTGTTCTCCGACGAAGTCCTGAATTGGTTCTCTATTAACAAGGTCACAAGGCAAATGGTGGACTTTGTTTTGGAGAAAATGAGTCCCATTCAAATCCGAAATTATGTGCTGCGTCAGATGAGCGGGAGCAAAGATTCTGTTTCTCAGGTTATTTACACCTGGCGGGATTACCTCTCTATGGCAAAGTCCTTCGGCATGAACACTGATGACGAAATCGTTTTTCGCGTCAATAAACTTCGTTTGCGTCACAAACAGTTGATCCTCCGCGGCAAAATGGCGAACGGAGTAAATCAGGCGGCAGAGGTGGCTGCCAAGCATCCCGCTGTTAACAAAGTCTGCAAGACCTTA
>CABSMJ010000008.1 GCA_902478785.1 uncultured Oscillospiraceae bacterium | reverse complement strand
CTCAGCTGGTTAGAGCGCCTGCTTCACACGCAGGAGGTCACTGGTTCGAGTCCAGCAGTCTCCACCAAAAAGAACCTGATTTTATATGAAATCAGGTTCTTTTCTTTTTATTCGCCGTGAAAAAGTTTGCTCTAAATTTCTACTTTTTCTCCGCCCAATACATTGACCAATACCGCGATAGTAGCCGATAGAATGAGACAGCACCGGGAGGGAATTTCCCCACCCGGTGTTGCCTTATGTTTATTTTGGTGGTTACATCGCCTTTCCGATCATATCTCCCATGGTATCTGCCGCCTCCCGCATCATATCGGGTATAGCATGAGTATAGGAGCTGAGGGTAAAGCCCGCGCTGTAGCATCCCAAGGTGCTAGACAGGGTCTTCATATCCACCCCGTTCTTTAAGGACAGCGTTGCGAAGGTGTGCCGAAAATCATGGACCTGAATATGCTCCATACTGATGGCTTTCAGGATCTTCTTATAAGTGTGCCTGAAGGAGTCTGGATCAAACATTTCTCCCGTCTTATGACAGCTGCTCCGCCAGCAGTTCCTGTAAGATCCCCTGGGTTAGACGATAACCGAAGATAAATGCTGTTGAGGTACTCATCCTGCAGAAGAGGACTTTCATATAATCGCGCATCATATGCTCCCCCCTGCCAGCGACACACAATACCTCGCCCTGGCCTCTATTGCCATCCCAGCCGCATAGAGTTATCAATATTGTTAGCAAATTCAAAGCGGCACCCGGTTTCCCGGGTGCCGCCATTTTTTATTTAGGTCCTCTGCTTCCCCATATTCCGCTTGATCCATTCCCTGAGTTCATCCTTAGGAATTACGATGCGGATACCGATTCTCAGTGCAGGAAATTCCCCGCGCCGCTGCCATCCTCGGAACTGAAAGCATCAGCAGAAAATCTTCGCAAGATTTGAATGTTTCTTTTTCACTTGATATCCTGATGCTTCAAAAGCCAAAACCCCGCAGCAATAGATACAATAAGATAACCGCTCAACACGAAAAAGCACGGCAAAAATGATGTTAAATCATTTGATGCCTCATAAATAGATGGCATATGGGCAGAGATTTTGAACAAATCAAGTTCCATGTTGATCTTCAAAAAGCCGAGAACCATCTCCAAAATTTGCGGGATATTTGGAATAACAAGCCCAAACACAATTCCTGTAATTGCATTTCTGGTAAGAATTGTCATCGTAATTACAAAACTGATGTGTGCCATCACAAAAAGGACGCGCGCTACGACGGAAAGCGCATAGTAACTGGGATAAAGGACTGTCCCCATGCCAAATCTGTTGTATGCATACATCCCTATAACGATGCCGCTAATCAGCATAACCAATAAATAGACAGCGGATATTGTAAGAGCGATAGAAAGATAGTATTTTTTCTTCGCGACGCCTCGGCCTATGATCGTTTTCATTGCGCCAGAACGATAAGCTTCCGCTACTATATTTGCTGTTAGCAACATGAAGGCATAGAGAATGATATCACCGCTCAAAAACGAACTAAAAAAGCTGTTCACACCCATAGTAGGAGTTGATTCAGGTCCCGGAGAAAAATACCGAACCGATACCATCAGAAAAACAAAGCTCAGAGCAAGGCATCCAAAAAAGAAATTGTCTTTTTTAAGCTGATAGATATGTCCACGAATTAGATTCTTCATACTGCTTGCCCTCCAGAAAGTTTTTCTACAAAAAATTTCTCAATGTCCTCACCGTTTCTACTCAAGCCACACACACGCACGTTGTTTTCCACCAGGAACTGGTTGAGGTCCGCCGGATTGATTTTCTCGTCCAAGCGCAAGCTTTGATTGGAAAGGACTTCACATCGGACATCCGGGTAACGGGATGCAATGAGTGTTTTTGCACCCTGCAGGTATTCCGGCTCAACCGTAACCTGAACACCGCTGCTGCATGCACGTTCCAGCGTTTCTTTGCTGAACTCATCGATCAGACATCCGCCATCAATAATGGCGTAATCCGTCGCCAGTTTATATAATTCGCTTAGGATATGGCTGGCAATCATGATGGTGGTACCATTTTCACGATTTAATGTCTCCAGCATTTTACGCATCTCATAGACACCTTCCGGGTCAAGACCATTGATCGGCTCGTCGAGAATGAGAAAATCAGGATTTCCCAGCAACGAAATTGCAATGCCCAGCCGTTGCTTCATCCCCAGGGAAAATTGGCGTGCTTTCTTTTTCCCAGCATTCTGCAATCCAACCATTTCCAGTATTTTATGATGATCTTGAGATTGGATGCCAAACAGCATGGAAAAATAGCGCAAATTTTCCAATGCTGTCATATGCTCGTAGATGCCCGGCTTTTCAATCAGCATCCCCATGTTATTCCGTACTGCAGCATCATCTGACTTACCCAGCAGTGTATAACTGCCTTCACTTTGCTGGGTTAAGCCGCAGATAATACGCATAAGCGTAGTCTTTCCGGCTCCGTTTTTTCCCACCAAACCATAGATCGACTTTTTCGGTACATGAATACTCACATGATCCAGAACCGTTTTTGTTCCGTAGACTTTCGACAGGTTATCCGTTTGCAAAATATATTCCATATCATCGCCGCCTTTATTGTATTTATAATCAATGACAACAAACTGTGAACTTTATTTCAGTTCGAGTACCAAGTAAACTGGTTGATCGGTTATCCCTTCCAGGGCATGGAACTGTATTTCACATCATGTCCTCCCCGTCCATATCTTGACTGAGTGCTGAGATTGTACCATATAAGGTTGAGAAAACAACTGAAGATTTTCTTAAGTTTTCTTAATCTCCGGAAGTGAAATACATCTTTTCGTCTACAGTCCCCCATTTTTTGAACCGTAGATGGCGCAGAAATGATTTGCTTAATCTTGGCCTTAACGGTACAATCCAGGCAGTCAGAGGCGTGAAAAACGCTCCCCGTTCCTGTCGGTGGAGGACACCGACAAGGACTGGGGAGCGTCCTGTCCGCAGAACATACCGTACACTGTCCCAAACCGCGCGGAGGCAGGGTGGCTCAAGAGGGCAAAAGATGAAGGAAAAAGATCGCGAGTGAAAACGCAGCGTGAGCGGAACGCCCGCAGAAAGCGCCCAATAGCAGGGCTTTAATGTCCAGACGGATCTTCACACGCAGGAGGTCACTGGTTCGAGTCCAGCAGTCTCCACCAAAAAGTTCCTGATTTCGTAAGAAATCAGGAACTTTTTTTGCTTTACAAAGGAAAAGCTGAGCTGAAATTTTTGCTGTGATCAAAAAGCATATGGAGATGAAGCACCTAGAGACTGCTGGTAAGGACGTCTCCATTGCTGACTTCACTTATCCTGGAGTCTATAAACCAATTCGCGCAAAATTCTTGACACGACCATATAAGCGTTTCACGAGTTTTCGATTCCTGGTACAAACTCGTAGGGTAATGATAAAGCTGCGGTGGAAAATGTTTTCTCCATCGCAGCTTTCAAAGTACATATGTAAAACACATACAAATTTTAAGTATGAAATCTAGAGGCTAAAGAACAAACTGAATTTACCTATCTCCACCACTTTTATGCGTTCAGGAAAGGCCGGTATGATAGGGGATATTTAATCTCTCCTAACATAAATACTGGCAGAGGAGTTTTTTGTAATGAGGTGCATCTGTTTAACCATGTATGCAGGCGAATATTTAAAATCAATCTTTATCCAATAAGCGATGGCTGTTAAATAAGTTTCTACATTGCAGGAAATGTAGAGTTCACGATCAATGGAAGTATCTATTACAGTATCCTTAAATTGAATATCGAAAGTAGATATAAAAGTATCAACGACTTTTTTTAAAAAGTATTCTTTTACATTTAGGCTCTTTTTGAACTCTTCTGAGAATAACAGTTGATAAAAAGATTTGTTTTGGTATACATGCGTAAATAATGCTTCATTCGCTATTTGGGAAGCCTGTTGATGATTTATTGCCTTAAAAGATGAAATATAGTTGTTTATGTAGTAATTTATCTCATCGTCTAAAAAAGCAACTAAAAAAGCGGTTTTACTATCGTAATGGGCATAAAAGGTGCTCCGTGAATACCCGGCATGATCTACTATATCTGAAACAGAGATATCTTGCACGTTTTTTTGATTGCAAAGTTCAACAAAAGATAGCTTTAAATCTCTTTTCGTTCTATTGACTCTTTTGTCAGATAAGTTACTCATCATCTTCGACTCCGCAAAACAATATTTGATTTGTCTTTTTATGAATTTTGATACATTATAATCTATTTTTGTTAAGATTTCAACAATCGAATTAGCGTCTTTGGATTTTAGCATCCGCTGTCTGTAGTTTGGTATGAGAACACAAATTATAAAGTTTGGGCTTGTACAATATAATGATGCGCAACCTCACAGAATCCCTAAATAATATGTCTTTTTGATGGATATCGTACAATTTTATACTACTTGTATAATAGTGAACATAAGCGCAATTTATGATAATTGAAAAAATTATTAAAAACGATACAATTGTTTTAGGCTTTCAGGAAAACTTTTGGGCATATTTTTATTAGGAGGTATATTGTAATATGAATTTTTCCCAGTTGCTTTCCCCGATTACTATTAGAAATCTTACCATCAAAAATCGCTTTGTTGTTCCGCCGATGGATACAGCATTACCCAATCCCGATGGTACAGTAAGCCAGAAAATGATTGATTATTATGCGGCAAGAGCGAAGGGTGGTTTTGGACTCATTATTGTCGAGTACTGCCATGTAGATATCAAGGGAAAGCCTCATGTGAACAGCATTAGTGGATTTGATGACAAGTTTATTCCTGGCCTTACCGAATTAGCAAGCGCGATCCACAAATATGATGGTGCGCGTGCGTTTCTCCAGCTGCACCATGCTGGCAGACAAGGAAGTACGATCGCCAGTGGATGTGATACGCTTGTGGCTCCTTCCGCAGTGCCTGATTTTCTGAAAAATTTCAAGGTCACGGCTTTGACCACTGAAGAAGTATATGATTTGATTGAAAAGTTTGGTGACACCGCAGTGCGAGCTCAAAAGGCTGGCTTTGATGGAGTTGAAATTCATGGTGGTCACGGCTATCTGGTTGCAGAATTTATGTCTGGTCTGTGTAATAAGCGCACAGATGAGTTTGGCGGTGATTTCCGAGGCAGAATGCTGTTCCCTGAACTGATTATCAAGAATATTCGTAAAAAGGTAGGAAATAACTTCCCCATTACGATGAGAATCAGTGCCACCGAACCCTTGGCGGGCGGAAGAGATATCAATGAAAGTCGAGTAGTTGCAAAATATCTGGAAAGTGTTGGGCTTGACGCAATTAACATCTCCATTGGGCTGAACGGAGCGCAGAAATGGGTCATTGTTCCTAATCAGGTTCCCTGTGCCTATAATATCGCTAATGCAGAGGCTATCAAAAAATCTGTCAGCATTCCGGTAATTGGTGGGGGACGCATTAATGATCCCTATATGGCAGAAGAGATTCTGGAAAGCGGCAGAGCGGATATGATTTACTTTGGCCGTGGCTCTTTGGCTGATCCGGACCTTCCCAATAAAATTGCAGCAGATGCACCGGAAGAGATTATTCCCTGCATTGGATGTGTACAACGGTGCCAACTGCACCTTCGGAATCCCAAAATTGGAATTTCTTGCCTCATGAATCCTTTCACTGGCAAAGAAGGTACATGGAAAAAAATCCCCACAGAGAATCCGAAGAAAATTGCTGTTGTTGGCGCTGGCCCCGCAGGCCTAACATTTGCTCACCATGCTGCAGATCGTGGACACGATGTTACAATTTACGAACGAAGCGACCATGCCGGCGGTCAGTTCTGTCTTGCAGCAGTGCCTCCTTTTAAGCACGAGCTTGCTCGGGCAATAAAATATATGATTGAGGCGTGCAAAAGAAGCAAGGTCAACATCCTTTATAATACTGAAGCTACCAAAGAAATGCTTCTGGAAGGCAACTATGATGCAGTTGTTCTTGCAACAGGCGGTTTCCGTATTTGGCCTAAGATTAAAGGTATTGACGATGGAAATAAAGTCCTTGCTGTTGACATCCTGGAAGGAAAGAAACCGATTCATCAGGGTAAAGTTTTGCTTATTGGTGGTGGATTGGTTGGCGTTGAAACAGCAGACTATATTTCTGGCCGCCCTGGTCGGGATGTCACTGTCGTAGAAATGACAGATCAACTTGCTCCGCAGGCGTACTTTACTGCTAAAGATCTGCTCTTAGAACGGCTTGCGCAAAACAATGTGAAATTCTATATGGAGACCAAAGTGGAAGAGTTTACTCCGGATGGAGCGATTTGCACTAAAAACGGAGAGAAAGTTATCTTTTCCGGATTTGACTCTGTTGTTATTGCTATGGGGGCAAAATCTTATAATCCTCTCGAAGAAGAAAT
The DNA here is from genome assembly GCA_902478785.1 of uncultured Oscillospiraceae bacterium. Taxonomy (GTDB): domain Bacteria; phylum Bacillota; class Clostridia; order Oscillospirales; family Oscillospiraceae; genus Oscillibacter. The sequence goes on along the minus strand of CABSMJ010000008.1, from coordinate 109,144 downwards.
AAAAGATTCTTTTGCTGAAGTACATGTTATTGGTGATGCGGTTGAATCACGAAGTGCCCTGGAGGCTATTGAAGAGGCAACTAAACTCTCAATCGAAATTTAATGTAATACTTCTTTAGTTGTCTGGCGCAACCATAATTGCTGGCAGATGAACTTAGGTTATTACTGATAAGGAGGACATAATTATGGGACGTCTTGAGGGGAAAAAGATCCTCGTTTCTGGTGCAGCATCCGGGCTTGGAAGAGCAGGAGCCGTTATTTTTGCTAAAGAGGGTGCTGATGTCGCTGTTACAGATATCAATGTTGATGGGCTCAATCAGCTTTTGACGGAACTAAAACAGTATGGGGGCAACTATGTTGCTATTGCTGGCGACGCCACAATTGAGGCGGATGTAAACAATGTTGTGGATAAAGCGTTGGCTGCACTTGGGCGTATTGATTGTTTGCTCCAATCGGCAGGAGTTTCAGATCATTTTGCACCTGTGGCAAATGTCAGCAATGAAGAGTGGAACCGCGTTATCAGTATCAATTTGACTAGCAATCTGTATTGGGAACGTAAATTGATCCCGATTATGATTGAAAATGGCGGCGGAAATATTGTGAATGTATCTTCTGTTTGCGGACTGACTGGCGGTAGAGCGGGTGCGGCATATGTGGCATCCAAGTGGGGACTTATCGGATTGACGAAGAATACAGCCAGAATGTATGGCCGGCGTGGTATTCGGTGCAATGCGATTTGCCCTGGAGGTGTAGCAAGCACTAACTTTATGACGGGGATTACTCCTGACGAAGAGGGATGGGATATTGTTAAAAGCGGCTTCGGAACCTCGTTGAAGAAAGGAACTGAAGACCAGATTGCTAATACAATGCTATTCTTGGCTTCTGATGAATCTGACGGGATTAACGGCTATGCAATCGCTGTTGATAATGGCAGCACAGCCTTCTGATTAGGGAAACCAAAATAAAGGGGGAAATTATGGAAACTGAAAGAGCGATGCCTTTTTATGGGTGGTTCAATGTGTTGTTTTGCGCGTTGATCTACATCGGTGTCCAGACAATTTTTAACAATGGCTTTTATACCTCTGCAACATATTGTGCTGAAATTCTATCGATTTCCAAAACGTTACTTTATACAGCGATGACGGTTCATAGCATCGTTAGCGGCTGCTTTGCGTTTTTGACGGGAAGAATTATTTCTCGATTTGGCGTTAAGAAGACAGTTTTTATCGGACTGAGTTTTATGATTATCGGCTCAGCTATCATCCTTATTGTACCGAATATTGTCACTATTTACATTGGCCTTTGCTTGATGGGCATAGCGATTCCTTTAAGCACTAATATCCCTGGGCAGACAGTTATTACACGTTGGTTTGATAAACGCAAAGGCATGGCTATTGCTATTTTTGGTACAATCTATTCCGTAGCGGCTATGGTTGTTTCGCCGGTTGTCAGATCGTTGGTAATCAATCACGGTTGGCAAGCCTATTATTGGGCATTGCTGATTGGCGCTGGAGTAGCATTTATCATAGAGGCGCTCCTTGTCCGTGAAGAACCGTCAAAAATGGGTCAGGTTCCTGATGGCAAGTTGATAGAAGCAAAGGATATGAGTGCTGCAGAGCAGGAAAAATCTGCAAAGAAGAAGGCAAGGCAAACGTCCGCTGTTGAATTTACCGCGAAGGAAGCTGTACGAACAAAAGAGCTGTGGATTGTAACATTGATTTTCTGCGTGGCGCAGTTCTTGAATGTAGCGATCAAATCCCAAGGGCAGAATGCTATGTCATCTTATCTTGATCCTGTACTGACTGCCACGATTATTGGTGCATTTTCGACCATCAGCCTTGTTGGCCGATTGGGCAGTGGTGTGATTTCTGACTTTATGAGCCCCAAATATGTTCTTGTTTTAGGCTCGGTTCTTTCTTCAGGTGGCATGCTTCTTTTTATGCAAGGAAATACAAGCTCTGTCTTTGCGTGGCTTACAATCGCTCTTTCCGCACTTGGCTATGGCCTCCTGAATATCGGTGTTTCTACGGCATATGCTGGGTTCTTTGGCAGAAAGGACTATTCTAAAATCTTTTCAATCGGCGTTGGTGCCAGCACGATTGTTGCAGCAGTGGCGAACACGCTCACTTCAGTTGTGCAGGAGAAGATGGGATACCATGGTGTGTTTGTGCTTTGCTTGGCTTTATGCATCATATGTGTGATCCTTGCCATTTTCTGTAGGGCACCGCAAAAAGACTAGGGTTTTAACCTCCTCTCTCGTCCGTATTTTGCCCCTATATAAGGAAGATTTGCTCATAATTGGAGCACGCCATCGTTACGATATCCGACTTATCGGCACTGCAACGATGGCGTGCTCCAAATTAAAAACGGATGCAAACATCTTTAGGTATGGTATTATAAAAATGAATTCTGAGTTGTTATCAATAACTGTGCTTATTGCAATTATTGTACTGTCTACGATTTCCAATATCAACATTGGAATAATTGCATTTATTGCAACTTGGGCTGTTGGCGCATTTGTCTGGAAGCTTTCTATGGCGACAATACTGGACACATTTCCGAGCGATACAATTATGTTGCTGATTGCTGTTGGAATGTATTCTGGCTTGTTTAAGGAAACAAAGACTGGGGAATGGATTGTCGATAAAATTATTTTCTTAACAAAAGGGAAGCTATGGTTTATTCCATGGGTGCTATTTTTTGTTGCCTTGTTGCTAACTTCTATTTCCATGGGCATTATTTTTATGATCCCTATTTGTAGCACTTTAGTTAATAAGTATAAAATCAATCCTATGCTTATTACTGCTATGACGCTTTGTGGTGCACAGACTGGTTCTTTTTCGCCACTTTCTCATTATGGAATAATCACGAAGCAAATCGTATCCAACGTGGGATTGTCGATTGATTCGTGGTGCCTCTTTATTTTAGTTGTACTGTTTAATTTGTTTGTAGGTCTTTTGTCTTTTTCTGCATTTGGCGGTTTTTTACTTATAAAACAACCCAACGCTATATTTGAGGGAAAAGTACACAATAAAATAAAAATGCCTCAAACTTTGTGCTTGATGAGCTTACCTTGCCTTGCAATTTTGTTTTTTGCTGGTGTTGATGTTAGTGTTGCGCTGTTTATTATTTGTGTATTGCTTTCTTTTGTGTTAAAGTTTGAAAACAGACCAGCTATGCTTTTGGCAGTCCCATGGAGTGTTGTCATGCTAGTGGCTGGATTAATGATGTATGTGGGAATTCTTGAAATTTCCGGGACGATTGAGTGGTTGAGTACAACTCTTACCCAAAATGTTCCCGATACCATAGCAGGGTTTTTCCTTTGTCTTGCTACGGCGTTGATTTCTTATTTTGCGTCTTCGTTGGGGTCGATAGGAGCTATGCTTCCTCTAGCCACACCTATGATGCTTTCGGGGCAAATAAGCACGATTGGCGCTTGTGCAGCAATCGGAGTGTGTGCTACCATCGTTGATATAAGTCCGTTTTCTGCCTATGGAGCACTAATGTTGACTATGGTAGATGAAGAAGAACATCAAGTATACAATAAATTTAGATTAACCATGATTATATATGGCGGAATACTCGCATTTGCAGGGCCTTTTTTTGCGTGGTTGTTGTTTTGGGTTTTGAATATTGGATAGCAAGTAAAAGGTTAAACAATCTGTATGAATGAGGAACTGGATACCTTCTTTGGAGAAACGGATTACTATTGTTGCTCCACATGCTGATTCATATGGAGAATATCTGGGAAAATCTAAAAAGGCACCGGACAGAAAATTTTTCTTTCTATCCGGTGTCTGTTCTTTTTGTTGGCTTTTACATTATATCCTTGCATGACATGTTCTATGAAGGCTCTTATGGTCTGGGTAGTGTCAAGAGTTTTTCGCACTTTTGTTTGCAGAGCCAGGGATGGATGAAGTCAGTCAGCAATGGAGGCATCCTGATAGCGTTATGAACTGCTCTGCCATATGCTGGGCAAATGTATTTCATTTATATTCAGGCCTTTTTATATAGCGCTATCTGCCTTCATTGCCAGGGGTTATCCGTAAATGAGGAGGCTTTTGAAATCGGGGTTGGGAAGGCCACATATAGGCGTACGACAAAAGTACAACAGGCAGGCTGGATCGATCTGCCCGCTATCTGCCGCCAGCAGTGCAGATCCTTTGGAAAACGGCCCTTTTGCAGTGCCTTTCGGGTGGCTTTATCCTTTCAAATGCAGGAGGTCACTGGTTCGAGTCCAGCAGCCTCCGCCACGAAAATCCCTTAGAGCCGAAAGGCTCTGAGGGATTTTTCCTTTTTCCGGGGCAGAACCAGCCATATGGCCTATAAAAAAATACCCCTCAAGGGAATACGGCAGGGAGCCGGCAAGGCGTATTATCTGGGCAGTTCCCAATTTCGCTATGCGAGTGAGGTTTTCCATGACACATACGACGGCAGTGAGCTGTGATCCGGCAAGTGGCGGAACGGGACGATAGCTGAGCCGTAAAAAAGGGATCTCGCGTTTTTTGCAAACAGGTTTATAGATGCCGTCAGAAAAAGCGGGGAGGCCAATCCTTAAAAAGGATTGGCCTCCCCGCTCATATTTGCCTGCTTTTTCTCTCAAGCAGATCAGGCAGAACGGAAACAGACGCCCTTTTGGAGGCAGATTGCGCCCGTTTCCCTCACAGTCCCTTTCGGAATTGACCCAGGTTCAAGATCACTGCTGCCAGCAGCTTGCTTCTCTCGTACAGAGACTCCACAATGGCATACTCGTTGTCCGTATGGTTATTTTCGCCCCGGACGCCGCAGGAACAGAGGGTGGGTGTTCCCGCCAGCGTCAGATAGGACGCGTCAGAGACACCGCCCAGCACGATTTTTCCCGGAGAGCCATACCCATACTCTTCAGAGACGGCTTTGGTCAGTTCATACAGCTCCATGACACCGTCGATGGTCTCAAATGCCGGCATAGCCACACGATAGCTGCACTCGGTGGTGGTCCCTTCTACGTGCGTTTGTGCGCAAATGGCCTGGGCCTTTTCGATGGTATTCTCCAGCTCAGACTGCTTCAAAAAGCGCATATCCACATCCAGCTCACAGCGTCCCGGCACGGCGTTGGCCACCGTACCGCCCTGGATGACGCCGCAGTTGACCGTGCTGCCCTGGGAGAGGTCGGTCAGGGCCTGGAGCTCAAGTACCTTGTGGCACATCTCCTCAATGGCGTTGCGGCCGGCAGTGAAGTCATTTCCGGCATGGGCAGATACGCCGTTGACTGCCACATGAAATTCCACCCGGGCGCTGCGTCCGATGCACAGGTCGTTGTTGACGCGGCCGGTCTCCATGTTGAACGCGCACAGGCAGCCCTTGGCTTCCCGCATAATGGTTTCTCCCGCCTTATCGTTGTGTTCGTGGCAGGATTCCTCGTCAGACACAAAGCAGATCTTGATGGGCCGCTCCCGGAAACCGATCGCCGCCAGGGCCTTGACCACATACAGGGCGATGACGATACCGCCCTTCATGTCCAACACACCGGGGCCCCGGGCGTGTCCGTCCTCCACCCGGAAGGGGTTGGGACCATACTTGCCCGGAGGCAAAATGGTGTCGTAATGACCGCAGAACAGCACCGGCTCTCCGGGCAGATCGGGATTCAGGATGCCGGTGAGATAATCCTGGGCGCCGTCCCCCATGGGCAGGAGTGTGCACTGCATGCCGGTGCTTTCAAACTCCTGCTTAAAACGGTCCACTACCCGGCGCAGTCCCGCCAGGTCTTCGGAGTTTCCCTCCAGATTTACCACATCCCGCCACAGATCCAGCATCTCCTGGCGGTGGCTGTCTACATATGCCTCAATTTCTTTCTTCAATGTTACCATATCGCATTTCCCCTTGTATGTATAAGCTTCAAAGTTGATAAGCCGTACACCATCAGACTGTGAACCACCCATGTTGGGCAGCCGCAGCCTGGTGGAGTTGGGCCTTTTCTCTTTTTATTTGGCAGCGGCTTTCTTGCCCTGCACATAGAAGAAACGGGAGACCAGAATGCCCATCAGGATCACCAGCAGGGTCAAAATGCCGCCGTTGATCCCCAGCATGGAGCCAAAGTACAAAATCGCCACACCGAAGACCAGGGTCAGCAGGCCGGACTTGAGATTCTTCCGGGCCTGATCGGCAAAGATGGCGCCGAACAGGGCGGGCAGGATGTAACTGAAGGACGAGGTGATGAACTCCGGCAGCAGGGGGATAATCTGGGTGCCCAGCAGCACAAAAATGGTGATCAGGGACGCGGAGACCAGCACAGAGCAGGATACGCCGATGGTGCCCACCACGTCGCCTTCGTGGGTCCCGGGCTCCACGCCGGCCACCTTCTGGGCCATGGCGGCGGCGGGCATACGGATGTCACCGCAGCTTCCGGCCAGCCAGCCGATATAGGAGCCGGCGGCGCCCATGGTGGGATAGTAGGCAATGGGCTGGACGATCCAGGAAATGCCATAGCTGGCGGCCACGATGCCCCAGATCTGGAAGATCGTGCCCCAGGACGGCATGACATCATACCGCAGGCCCACATAGATCGCGGGGATGAAGTTGGCGATGATGGCCAGGCCCATCGTGATGCGGCCGTTGCGGATTACCTTTTTACTGTATTCCATGGCAGAAAACCTCCATTTATTATAGCACCAAATTTAGCCAACGATGGCCTGAGTTACCAACATTCCAAAAAGCAGGGAAATTCCAAGGGCCAGTTCCTGAAGCCGCTGGTGTTTTTTGAACGCCGTAGTCATCACCAGCATCATGCCGCCGCCCAAAACCGCGGGCAGCCACTTGGTGGTCCAGGTAAAGGTGTAGAGCTGGTTGCCCAGCAGGTAGGCAAACAGTCCCATGGTGGCGGCGCCCATCAGCACCTTGATCCACTTGGGGTCGTATTTGGTGTCCATCCAGGTGACCACCTTGTCCATCCGGTGGATGAGAAGGAAAACCACCAGCAGCCAGCCCAGGTTGTTCAGAGCCATGCCCCACAGGGAGTGCACGAAGGCCTGCAGGTCAAAGCTGGCGCCGCCCACCTCGGCACCGGTGATATCGGCCATCAGGGACACCACGCCCAGCTCAGTCCGGGCTGCACCCACGTCGCAAAGGCGCATCCAGGTGGTAGGGGAGCCGATCACCGCGATCAGGGCCAACACAGAAACCACAGGGGCCAGGGAGGGGCCCAGGCTGGTGAGGACTGCGGAACGCATACCGGCTCTTCTGCGGGAGCGATCGATGCCCAGCCGTTCCGCCTCTTTCAAAGAGTTTTTCAGAAAGATCAGTGCCTGGGCCACCGATGCTATCACGATCAGGCTTGATAAGATCCATAGCATTGGGCTGTTGATGATTGCGTTCATGTCCATTGTCTCCATACTTTTTTCCTCCAACATACATTTTTATATCTTTGCCAGCGCGGCGGAAACAAACATTCCTGCCAGCATTGATATTCCAAGGGAGAGCTCTTGCAAGATATGGTTTTTGGCGCACAGCCGCGTCAAAAGCAGCATACACGCCGCAGAAACAACCGCTGCCACAATGTGCAGCGGCGTCTGGCCAACACACGAGTTGGCCAGCAAATAGACAAACAGACTGGTGACAGCGGAGGCCATCAGCGCGGATACCAGCCCCTTTTCAAAACGCTGATAGAGACGATTGGTGATCCCCTCCATCCGGTGATTTAGGAGAAACGTCACAACGATCCAGCCTGTGCCGTTGAGGGCACAGGTCCACAGCGCGTAGGACCAGGCACTTATGCCGATGTTGCTGCTGAGCTCCTCCACACCGGCAAAGCTTGCGCCGATGGCCACATTGGCCAGTTCTGTCCGGGCGGCGCCTATGTTGTTCAGGTTGAACCAGGCGTTGGGGGCACCCACGATGCTGATCATGCTGACGGCGATGATGACCGGCGAGAGCGAGGGCCCTATGGCTGTAACGCAGGCCGACCGCATGGCGGAGCGGATCTGTCTGGAGGTGATGTCCAATCTCCGGGCTTCCTGCACGGCGTTTTTGAAGTAGAGAATGGATTGCGTCAGGATGATCGCGATCATGGGCAGACAGGAGAGCCAGATGTCTTTTCCGTTTATGATTTTCTGAAACGTCAGTTCATCCATCGTCCTGCCTCCCTCCAATTTACAGCCAGGTTCCTGGACCTGAAAAAGGCGTCCCTTGGATCATTGCGGATGGTGTCGATGCTGTGTCCCATGTTCTTCATCTTCCCCTTTTGTTGAAACTGCTTGCAATTATTTTGATTCGCTGTGTTATTTTGTAAATTTATTATAAAATTTGCTTTGGCGCCGAAAAACGTCCTTAAATCGCCGAAAATAAAAAGGGAGAGGAAACATCTGTTTCCTCTCCCAATAAAGGTATAGTACAAATACCACCCACAAGATGGCTCATTTTTCCAAAAAAATCCGCACGATTTGGGCTGGCCGCCCCTTCCCGCAGGACGCATTCCCCGCGGTGGCGGCATACCCGGCTGTCTTGAGTTTGTCCAAAATTCGGTTGGCGCTCCTGCAGCTGATGTCCAGCTTCTGGGCCAATTCCCGGGCGGTAATGACATCCCGCCCGTTGTCAAGAGCTCTTGCGATCTTTGTTAAGGTCCCCACGCCGATGCCCGTCTCCTGGGCGATCTGCTTCCACTGATCCATGGATGAGCCACTGCGCTCTCCCTTGCGAATTCCGCTGGGAACAATGTGAAGCTCCGTGTCGTCATCCGCTTGCAGTACGGCGCAGCTGTGTTTTGCACAGCGGCACTTTTCCAGCGCTGCTGCCGCCAGCCCATGGGCGTCAAATACCGTCTCACCGTATCCGATCCCGATCAGAACCTCGTATGGGCATACTTCCACCAGCCGATTCAACAGCGACAAGTGCTGCCCCATCTGGGCCTTCACCGCTTCTCTGGATGAGAAGATCATATAATTTGACAGGCCCTGTTCCACCACAGCGCCATTGACAAGAGTGGAAAACCGGTAGATTTCCCGAATGATATGGGCCCGATTCACTGCGCAGGCGTAGTCGTTCATCACCAGAGCCGAAATATCCGCAGAGCGGTGGATTTCAATGTTCAGCACCGCAAAATGCATATTTACGCTCCGCTTTGCTATGACCAGCTTCTGGGCAAAGGCGATCTGCTCCCGGATATTCGAGAGGGTGGGATTGGCAAAAATGTAGGGGATCGATGCCTCCTCCATCATCTTTGCGGTTGTGGTCAGCCGAGTGATACATCCGCTGACCCGCCTGTTTAAGAGATGCTCCCGATGGAAATCCAGCACCAGCTTATTGTAATCGGGACTCCGCGGATTCCCCTTAAAGCATTGGATACGGAGCCGGCTCTCATCATAGCCCAACTCCTTGTAGATCTCTTTGAGCACGGGCTTATCATAGGTATCGATGCTCAGTCTTGTGATATCCAGACCATGCCGCATTGCCACCAATAAGGCCCGGTAGATATCACTGCCGTCAGGGGGCAAAAAGAGCCATATGGTCTCCTGCTTCAAAGCATTCTTTGTATAGTAAAAGGCATTTCCCCCGGCAAAAATCACGGCGTTGAAGCGCTGCTGGCGATCCTTCAGCAGAGCGGGAGCCTCTTTATAGTCGATGTAAAATAGATACTCCACATCCACATCTGGGAAGTCGGTCTCAAAGACCTGTTGGAAGTTATGAAAATAAAGTTCCGGAAAAAGCTGCGGTAGTACAACTGCCATGCGCATAAGATATCCCCTTTTCTCTTTTCGATCCTGGACGCCGCTCTATACTCTTTTGCTTTGTATGTCCGCCCTTCCTGTCGTGCCTTCTGGAGGCTGTCATTTTTCCATCTGCCACATCACACGCCCACGGGGAAAATAGTCCATCTGCTCCCACGTAAGAGACAACCTTATTTTACTTCTTGTTTTACTACTTTATTTACTAATCATACAGTATGAATTCTGCGTACGCAACTCCATTCTTCGGCTGCCGCAGACACCTCCCCTATCTGGTGTGGCTCAACCCGGAGCCGGCGCCCACCCATCCCCACTTCTGGGGCCAGACCCATCTGAAACTGGCCAAGCTGTTCCCCATGTACGACCTGTCCGCCCAGAGGCTGGAGACCGCCGTGAGACGGCTCATGGTCAAATAGGGGCGCAGCCGTCAGACGGCAATGGCTTTGAAGTACAGACAACGGAACTCTTGAATCCCAAGGGCGGCGTTATCCGGACCCGGGCGAACGCCGCCCTCCGGCTCAGCCCGTTTCTGGGCCAGCAACATAAAAATTCAACGAAAAGCCCCCCGACATCTGATGATGTCGGGGACTTTTGATTGTGCAAAAGGCACCGCTGCGCCAGCGTTATGCGCCCATGTAGCGGAACAGGAAGGTCACGGCCTGGGCCCGGGTGCAGAGGGCATCCGGGGAGAAGGCGGAGGGGGAGGAGCCCAGGGTAATGCCCTGCCCGGCGGCCCACTCCACCGCGTCGCGGTAATAGGCACCGGCGGTCACGTCGGCAAAGCGCTTGGCACCGGCGGTGGCTTTGTGCCAGCGCCAGAGGAAGGTCACCGTCTGGGCCCGGGTGCAGGGGGCGTTGGGGGAGAAGGTGGAGGCGGTGGTGCCGGTGGTGATGCCCTGCTGCAGGGCCCATAGCACCGCGTCATACCAGATGGCATCCTCACTCAAATCGGTGAAGGGGTTGGCCGCGGCCTCCGGCCGGGGGCTGCCGGCGGCTCGCCACAAAAGCAGCACCGCCTGGGCCCGGGTGAGGACCTGGTGGGGGCTGAAGGTGGAGGGCGTGGTACCCAGGGTGATGCCCTGCCCGGCGGCCCACACCACGGCGTCGTGGAAATAGTCCGCTTCCGCCACGTCGGTAAAGGGGCTCCCGGCGCTCTCCCGGTAGCCCACCATGTACCGGGAAAAGTGGGGCGTGGTGAAGGTCACCGTCTCCGTCTGGAGGTCATAGGAGGTGTCCCGGAGGGTGAGGCCTCCCAGGTCGTCCAGGTGGTACACCGCCACGCCGTGGGCGGATTGACCCGGGGAGAGGACGTGAGGCAGGGAGACGGTGGCGCTGCCCCCGCCGAAGTGGGGGATGGACGCACCGTCGCTTGTGAAGTGCAGGTCGAAAACCGGGGCGTCGCCGGCGGCGGATTGCTGGTGTCCGTTCAGGTCCCCGGCGGCCACAGGGGACACGGTCAGGGCCACCTGTGGCCCCTGGGCCTGCCGGGCCACGGCGGTGATGGCGGCGGAATCCAGTGTCACGGTGGCGGCGCCGGAGGACACCGTGAGCACGGCGCTCTCGTGCTGGCCCAGGGTGTCCAGGGAGGCCACCGGCAGCAGCACCTCCACATGGGTGGCGCTGCCGCTGTCCACCAAAATCTCCAGGACCGGCGCGGTACTGTGCTCCGTAGCGGCCTCCAGCAGGGCGTCCACGGACTTATCCATGGTGTCGCTGTCCACCTCCGCCTTGGCGGTGGTGCCGGAGACCGTGGGCGTGACCTGGGTGGAGACGGTGGTGCTGCCGCCGGAGGTCTCGGGCTGGGAGGACTGGGGCGGCTGCACCGGCGGGGCGGTGTTGTCGTCGGAAGGACCGGAGGTGTCCCCCTCCGGGGCCTCCGGCCGGACCAGATACAGGCCGCCGCTGAGGCTCACCTGATAGCCCGGGGCCACAAAGGCCGTCGGATCGGCGGTGAAGCTGCCGCCGGAGATGGAGAGGGTGTCCTGCTCCGTGGCCTCCGCCACATGGATGCCGCCGGAGAAGGTGCCGCTGCGGATGCTGACGGCGGACCAGGCGTCCTGGGCGCCGCCGGTGAGCACCAGGGCGTCCGCCCCGGCGGAGAGGGTGGTGTCCTGAATGTCCACCGTGAGGGCCCCGGAGGCCTCCGGGCGGGAGCTGTCCCCGTGGATGCCCGTGTGGACGCCCCGGATGACGCAGCCGCTGACGCTGACGCTTCCCCGGCCGGCCAGGGCCAGGGCCGTGACGCCTTCGCCGTGGGGCCGGGAGTCGGTGATGGTGAGGCCGGAGAGGGCGGCGCTGACCTGCCCGCCGGTGGCGATGGCACTGGCGCCCTCTGCGGCGCCGGAGCAGTCGATGGTCCCTCCGGTGAGGGTCAGGGTGCCATCCTCCATGGAATAGGCGCTGCGGCCAAAGTTCCGGACGTTGACCTCCGTGGCCTCCACGCGGGGCTCTGCCCCGGCGGTGTCCGGCACCTGGACCGCGCTGGCGCCGAAGTCCGCTAGCGTCACCCGGGAGAGGCGGAGGGTGCCGCCGGTGACCTGGATAGTGACGGAGGGGTCCTCCTGCCGACCGTAGATGGTGTATCCGCTGCCGTCCAGGGCGACGTTCCCGGAGAGGATCAGCGTCTCCTCCAGCTGCACGTCGCAGGGCAGCACGATGGTCTCGCCAGAGCTGGCGGCAATGGCCTCCAGAAGGTCGAATTCAAAGTCCACGTTCCGGCTGCACCCGATGAAGGTGTTGTTCCGCTCCGCCCGGCCGTCTAAGTAGGTGCGGTGGTCCGGGGTGTCGTAGTAGGTTTCCTTGACGATGCCGGTGGCGCAGTGGGAGATGGTGTTGTCCTGAATGCGGGTGATCTTTCCGTCCCGGAGCACCAGCACGCCGCAGGCGGACCAGCGGTCGGCATAGGAGACATAGCCCTGGATGGTGTTGTCGGTGATGACCGCCTGGGCGCCCAGATCGATCTGGATGCCGTTGCCCGCCGCGCCGGGATAGGGCTTGCAGGCGATGTCGTTTCCGGTGAGGAGGGCGGTGCCGCCCTTGATGGTCACGCTGTTCTTGGTGAAGTTGGAAAACCGGCAGTTTTCAATGGTGATGCGTCCGGTGCTGGGACGGTCGTTGGTGCCCGCCTGGACACCGGAGGAGTTGTTGTGGCTGTTGTCGGAAACGCCCGCCACATGGATGCCGGACAAGGTGAGATCCACGTCTCCGCCGGCCACCTGGAGCAGGACCGTGGGCTCCGCCGCAGCCTGAAAGACAGTCTCCTCCCGTCCGGCGCCCACCAACGTCATGTCTCTGCCGATGGTCACCGGGCCCTCCAGGCGGTAGGTTCCGGGGGCAAAGACCACGGTGGTGCCGGGCTTGGTGTCGGCGGCGTAGGGGGAGGACTGGTCCAGGATGTCGCTTAAAACGGCCCCCTCGTCCACCAGATAGGTCACGTCCGTCACTTCTCCATACACATTGCCTACCAGGCCGGGGCCGTAGCCCGAGCCCCAGACGCTCCAGATGTTGTCGGTGGCGTCCATGGTGAGGCCGCGGACCTGGACCGTGCCCGCCCGGGCGGCGGACGCGCTGACATAGGCGTGGAGGGTCACGTTTTCCAAAGTGGCGGTGCCCAGGTCAGCGTCCTCATTTTGGGGATTGAAGTAAATGGAGCCGCTGAACACCTCCCCCTGGGTGCCGTCGGGGTGGGCCACCGGCAGCAATGTGGCGTTTTTCAGGGTGAAGTCCCGGCCCATGATCTCGATGGCCTTGTTGGGCTCGGACTTGCTCTGGAAGTCCACGCCGTCAATGGTGACGCCGTCGCCCCACACGGAGACGAAATCCTGGGAGGCCCAGGCGCCGTTGGGCCGTTCCACCGGGCTGATGATGACCACCTGCCCGCTGCCCACGATGGTCAGGTCGTCGGCGTGCAGGGGGAAATACCAGCCGCCCTGGCCCGGGGCATCCCAGTGGGCGTACTGCTCCAGGTGGTCCTGGGTGAGTTCATAGACGCCCTGGGCCAGGTGCCAGGTCTGCCCGTCCTCCTGGCCGGCCACGGCGGCGGCCAGGTCGTCGGCGCTGGCGATCTCGATCACGTCGCCGGAGAGGGGGAGACTGGAGACGGCGTCCTGGGGCTCCGCCTCCGGGGAAGGGGCGACCTCCGACGCTATGGCCGGGGGCGTCTCTGCCACGGTCCGGTCCGCGGCCAGGGCGGAGGCCGGCAGGAGACTAAGGCACATGGCGCAGGTAAGGAAAGCGCTCCAAAGGCGCAGGCGTGGGGTTGGCATGGTCGTTCTACCTCTTCTTTGCATTGGGCCCCTGGGCAGAAAACGGCTCTGAGGCGGCCCTCTTTATGGTAAATGCATGCACGGCATGCAGAGGGGATGAAATCGCCTCATTGTATCGGGAAAACGCCCAAAGCACAACCGAAAAGTGCTGGAAAGGGAGGGAATATATTCCAGGAGCTCCCTGCGCCGGCCGGACCTGAAAAGGCTTCTTCCGGCGTGGGGATAGAGCTTGAAGGACTGGGGAAAAGAGGAAAACAAAAAGCGGGACGGGGTTTCGATGCTCGCAATCGAAAATCCATATTTGACTTGCCTTGTCGTGCCCCATATAATTTTAGCTAGAAAAGTAAGTTAAATCTCTAACAAAGATGGGGGTCAAGATGACAGCTTTCCTGTACTTTGCGTTTTTGATTCTGATCGTTGCGATCGGATTCACCGTTTTTCGGCGGCCCATGTATGAGGTGATCTTCGGCGCCTTTGTGCTTCTGACGGTCTTCACGGGAAAGATCACCAGCATCTTCACCTATATGACCGGGGCCGCCAACACCTATCTGCTCTATACCATCGCGGCCTTTATCTGCTTTTCCATCTTCTTTGAAAAGACCGGCATCATCAGCGATATGATCCACATCATCATTGCCCTGGTGGGAAGATTTTCCGGGGGAGCAGGCTATGTGGCCATTCTGGCCAGTGCCGCCATGGGCGCCCTTTCGGGGACCGGTCCGGGCAACGCGGCGGCCATCGGCGTCATCACCATCCCCACTATGAAAAAGACCGGGTTTCCCTCTGAGCTGGCGGCGACGGTGGAGATGGCGGCCAGCTCCCTGGGACCGGTGATTCCCCCCTCCGGCGCCATCGTCATTTTGTTCGGGGCCCTGGACGCCTTTTCCCCACACACCTACACCTTTTCCCAGTTCTGGCTGCTGGCCTGGGTCGTCTCCTTTTGGTTTTTGCTTCACCGCTTCCTCACCCTCTTCTTCCTCATTCGGAAGTATGACGTCAAGCCTATCCCCAAGGAGGAGCGGATGCCCTTTGGACAGGCGCTGAAAAAGGGGTGGAAGACCCTGCTGTTGCCCATTGTGATCTTTGCCCCCTTCTTTGTCGACGCCTTTTATAACACCAGCTTCGTGGCGGACCGGCTGGGGGAGGCGGGGGCGGCGGCCTCGGCCAACATCCTGCTGACCACCATCCCCAGCATCGCCATCGCCTTTGTGGCTGTGCTGTACGTGATGAAGGGGAATCGGTTCTCTTTCCACAGCCTGGTGGACTGTTTGAAGGACGGCATTTCCGGCGTGGCCCCGGTGATCATCATGGCCTATGCGGGCTTTTGCATTACGGAGCTGTTCAACGACATCGGCGTGGCGGAGAGCATCTCCCTGTTCGTGGCGGACAAGCAGATCCCTCTGTGGTTCGCCGCAGTTATCTGTCCGCTGATCTTTACCGTCCTGGGCATGTTCATGGAGGTCACCTCCCTCTTTGTGCTGCTGGGACCGGTTTATATCGCCCTGGCCGCGGCGGCGGGAATCAACCCCATGCTGGCGGCTATGATGGTCAACCCCATGACCTGCGCTATGGGGCATATGACGCCGCCCTTCGCCCTGTGCTTTTATGTGTGCATGGGCATTGCGGAGTCGGATTTCAAGGAGACCACCAAGCTGTCGGTCATCTGGTGTGTGGGCCAGTATGTGCTGACAATTCTCATTTTGTATGGGCTGGTGCCCATGTTCGGCCTGCTGGGCTAGGAGGAGACGGGATGCGGAAAACGTGTATCAAAGCCACCCAAATGATATTTGCCTATGGCATGAGCGTCCTGTTGGTGGTATGCTTTCTTGCAGCACTTGCCTATGTGACGGCGCTGATCATCGGTCAGCCCGGGTCTGTGGCCATCCATCAGGTGGTCAGCGGCAGGGTCTTCCCCCTGGTCTACTATGGGGGGATTCTGCTGTCCTTTGACGGGATGCTGCATCTTTACTTGAAAGGGGAGCTGCTGTTCCGGCTGGACCTCCCCAAGCATCCCAGAAAAAAAGAGGAGAAGTGAGGGCTGACCGGCGAGGGCTGAAAAAAGATTACAAAGGGAGTTGGGGAAATGACACTGGCACAGCTGCGCTATTTCATGGAGATCGTCAAGACCAAGAATTTTACGGAGGCGGCCAGCAATCTGTACATTTCACAGTCCACCCTCAGCTACGCCATCCATGAGCTGGAGAGCGAGCTGGACATCTCGCTTTTTATCCGTCGTCCCAACAAGAAGATCGAACTGACCATGTACGGCGAGGCGCTGTACCCCTTCGTGGCGGACGGCATCCGCCTCATCGAGGAGGGCAAGAACCGAATCGCCAGCATGAAAAGCCCCCTGCACGGCACGATCCGCCTGGGCTTTTTCCACAGCATCGTGTTCTCCGCGGTGCCGGCTCTGCTGGCCTATTTCAAGGAGGACAACCCGGGCAACGAGATCGAGTTCCAGACGCTGGTATCCCACAACTGGGTGGACTTCCGGCAGCTGCTGCTGGACGGCAAGTGCGACCTGGTCTTGTCCGCAGGGAACATCGGAAACGGCTGCGAGAGCGTGAAGATCGCAGAGCATCGCATCTTCCTCATCGCACCCGCCGACCACCCCTACGCCGGGCGGGAGAGCGTGCGGGTGGAGGACTTGAAGGACACCCAGCTGGTCCAGATCGACGCCAACAGCAACATGGACCAGCGCATCAAGGAGATGCTCAAGGCCAGAGGAGTCTCCCCCAGAATCCAGTATGAGGCGGACTGGACGGCCCAGCAGCTGGCGGTGATGAACGGCAAAGGGCTTGCCCTGTCCTGCGACGTGGCCCTGGACGAGCGCTTTGTGCGCAAGGTCCCGGTGGACGACGACCTGGCCATCATGCCCCTGTACCTGTCCTGGACCAACAAGCAGAAGCTGTCGGGAGCCGTGCTGTACGTGCGGGACTACTATCTCCAGCTGGCCCAGAGAAAGGGCTCGGAGCTGATTTTTTAAGCCCGGACCGTCGGCCATGAACATACAAAAAGGGAGCGGAATGCCCTTGGGGCATCCCGCTCCCTTTTGCGCACTTTTTGGGGGAAAAGGGAGGTGCCTTCCGCCTGGCGGCGGGAGAGGGGAGAGACGATTTTTTCAGCATATAAATTTTCGATTCCGGCGTTAAATTAGTTGAATTGGACAGAAATGGGGGCCTTCGGTACAATAGAGTCAGCAAGGGTTGTTAAACTTTTGTCAGCACATTTCAGGTGATCGCGACACCCGGAATGTGGGATTGAAAAGTGGAACAAGCCAAATCTGGTTTTTTATTTTAGGAGGGATTCCAGTGGGTAAAAAAATGACAAAGCGTCAGAAGATGATCTCATATACCTTGAATTTCTATGTCACGTCCATCCTGATGTACATGATCACCCAGAATGTGGTGGCCAACATCATGGCCAGCTATCCGGAGGTGGCGGATTACACGGTCAAATCTCTGACCACGCTCCCTACGCTCTTTGGCCTGATCGCAACGTTTGCTATGGGCCCCATCGCCATGAAATTTGACAAGACCAAGCTTTTGGTGCTGGTCATGCTCAGCATGGGCGCCTTCTCCCTGATCTTCTTTGCCAACGGTCTGGCCCACGGGCCCTTTGAACTGTACTACGTGGCGGTGGTGTTCGGCGGCTTTGCCATGGGCAGCTTCGCACCGCTGATGAATCTCATCATCGGTGAGAACTTTGATGAGGAGGACCGGGCCGGCCGGATCGCCTCCTACAACGTGACCAACAACTTTGGCGCCTTCTTCATCCTGCTCATCAGCGGCCGGATCGCCGCCACCAACAACGGCGCTAACTGGCCCTATGCCTATCTGCTGGGCCTGTACTGCTTCCTGACCACCGCAGTGTTCTATGTGATGATCAAGAAGTCTGGCTACCGGGATGACAAGGCCGCCAGAGCGGAGCGGGCAGCGGCAAACGCCCAGGCGGAAAAGCCCAACGTGAAGTTCTCTGAAATCCCCAAGAAGGTCATCGGCATCGTGGCTGCTATCGGCATCCTCCACTGTGTGTTCTACATCGGCCTCAACGCCTACTACACCAACGTCTCCACCTGGATCAACGACAACGGCTTCGGCAACGCGGCCCAGGCGGGTAACGCCACCTCTCTGGTTCGGTTCACTCTGATTATCATGACGTTCCTGTACCCCTTCTGGTCCAAGGTGCTCAAGAGCTGGATGATCCCCTGCGGCTACCTTCTGGGTGCCATCGCCATGCTGTGCATGCTCAACATCCACTCCATCTGGGGCGTCTACGCCGCGGCCTTCTTTGTGGCCTTCGGCACCAGCATCGCCCACAGCACCATCTACTCCAAGGCCCTGAACTATGTGCCGGAAAACTTCGCGCCCATCTCCTCCACAGTGGTGTGGGGCCTGGCCAATTCCGGTGCCTTCTTTGCCACCTATGTCCTGGCGGCCATCTCCGGCGCCCTGGGCGGCGGCATGCGGACCCAGCTCATGGCCGGCTCCATCATCCTGGTGGCCTGCATGGTGGTGGCCATCGTGATCTTCGTGGTGTTCAACCCGGATAAGAAGAAGCAGGCGGTGTAAAGACCGCCGGGCAGACCCGTCAGATCTAAGAACGGAAAAGAGAGGACCTATGAACGATTTTTACTTTCAGCTCAGCACCAAATTCCACTACGGCAAGGGCGTGGTGGCCGGCATCGCCGACGAGATCCTGAACTACGGCACCAAGGCCTTTTTCATCTACGATGAGATCCCGGCCACTGTGTCCGGTGCCTACGACCTGATCCACCGGGTGTGCGGGGAGAAGGGCATCACCGTCACGGACTTCACCGGCATCGAGCCCAACCCCAGACACAGCACCATCGACAAGGCAAGAGCCCTGTTCCGGCAGGTGGGCGCGGATGTGGTCATCGCCCTGGGCGGCGGCAGCACCATCGACTCTGCCAAGGCCCTGTGTCTGACCGCCACCTATGAAGGAAGCTGCTGGGAGGTCTTTGAGGCGGCGGACAAACTGGAGTCCCTCTCCACCCAGGGGAAAAAGGAGGAGGGCGTCTTGCCCCTCATCACCATCCCTACCATCGCCGCCAGCGGCTCGGAGGTCTCCAACGTGGCGGTGATCGCCAACCACGACAAGAACATGAAGCTGGATTACCGCTCCGACGCCTTGCGGCCGGTGGCTGTGTTCACAGACCCCACCTACACCTACACCGTGCCCCCCTTCCAGACCGCCTGCGGCATCCTGGACATTATGTCCCACTCCTATGAGGGCTATTTCAGCCACAGCGCCGGCAGCATGCAGGACGGCATCTCCGAGGCCATCCAGCGCACCTGCGTGGAGCACGGCAGAAAGGTCATGCTGGTCCCCCACGCCTATGAGTCCAGAGCGGAGCTTTTGTGGGCGGCCCAGCTGTCCATCGCCCACCTGTCCGACCAGGGTCGGAACTTCGTGGGCAACATCCACGCCACGGAGCGCGTGGTGGGCAACTACTTCGGCTTCCCCCACGGCGCGGGGATCGCCATCGTGTCCCTGGCCTGGTTCAAGTACGCCCTGAACGACCAGACTGCCTACCGCTTTGCCAGATGGGCCAAGAACGTGTGGGGCGTGGACCCTGCCCTGAGCGACATGGCGGCGGCCCAGGAGGGCATCCGGCGCTTCGAGGCATTCATGGAGGAGCTGGGCGTGCCCACCCGGCTGAGCCAGTCCCGGGAGAAGGTGTCCCAGGAGCTGGTGGCCCAGTGCGCCGACGAGGTGTGGGAGCGTGTGGACGCCAGCACCTGGTTCAAGCCCCTCCACGACAAGCAGGAGCTGCTGGACTTCCTGATGCTGGCATGGTAACGGACCTCTGTCAAGAATCGGAGAAATTCTATTATTTTAAGATTGGAGCATTGAACAATGGATGGTTTCAGATTTGATACACAGACCTGCCTGTACTACGGCAGAAACGCGGTGAAGGAGCACCAGGAGGTGTTCGACGACTTCGGCAAGAAGGCCGTCATCGTCACCAGTAAGTTCGCTGAGGGCTGCCCCAACCTGGGCCTGGAGGACGTCAAGGAGATCTTCGACGCCAAGGGCATCGCCTATATGGTCATCGACTTCACCATTCCCAATCCCCCGGTGGAGAACATCGAGGAGATGTACGAGAAGACCAAGGACTTCCATGCGGACTTCATCGTGGGCATCGGCGGCGGCTCCTCTCTGGACGCGGCCAAGGCCCTGGCTCAGCTGACCGACGGCAAGCGCAAGGATCCGGAAAAGTCCGCTATCGACATCTTCTTCGGCCACGGCAAGCCCTATGATAACTACCGCAACATGTGCGACATCCCTGTCCTGACCCTGCCCACCACCGCAGGCACCGGCTCGGAGGTCACCGGCGGCGCAGTGCTGACCCGCAACGACATCCACACCAAGATCGCCATGAACCAGTGGCTGTATCCCGTGGTGTCCTTCGTGGACCCCCGGTATATCGAGGATTCCCCGCTGTTCTTGCTGGACACCGGCGTCATCGATGCCCTGGCCCACGGCGTGGAGAGCTTCATCCGCCGGAAGGATCACCTCTATGCGGCGGCCAACATCATGAACCAGGGCATCTCCAAGATCGCCTTCCAGCTCTTTGCCGAGTTCAAGGACAATCTGCTCAACGATACGCTGACCGCGGAGGACTATGACAAGATCGCTCTGGCCTCCATGATCCAGGGCATCGCCTTCATGCAGTCCTGCACCTGCATCCCCCACGGCATGGGCTATCCCCTGTCCCACTACTATGACATCTGCCACGGCCTGTCCTGCGGTGTGTTCCTGGGCGAGTGGCTGAAGAACTTCAAGGACCAGTCCCTGATCCAGGAGGTCATCACCGACTGCGGCTTCAAGACCTCCGATGAGTTCGCCGACTATGTCCGGGCCCTGACCAACCGGGACGTGGAGCTGGAGGTCACCGACGAGGAGATCCAGAAGTGGTCCGATCAGTTCATGGCCCAGCAGACCTGGCGGATCGAGTCCAACCCGGAGGAGCTGACCAGAGACGACATCTATACCATTTACAGAAGAGCTCTGGCCAAGTACATCAAGGAGTGATCCCCTACCCCAAAGGTACACGCCTGCCAAAGGGCAGGCGGCAACGAGCAGCGAAAAGAGGTTATATATGGCTACAAAATATCCCCATTCCTTTACCCCGCTGAACATCGGCAAGGTTCAGATTCGGAACCGCTATGCCCTGGCGCCCATGGGCACCGGCAGCATGGGCGGTCCCAAAGGGGAGTATACGGACAACACCATCGAGTACTATCTGGAAAGAGCCCGGGGTGGCTTTGGCCTCATCGTGATGGGCAGCATCATCGTGGATATGGAGGCCCAGAAGCCGGACCTGATCAACGGCCCCATTCCGCCGGCCTACGCGCCGTCCGTGTGGAGAGAGTCTGCGTGCCGCCTGGTGGAGCGGATCCACGCCTACGGCACCAAGGTCTTTATGCAGCTGGGCTTCGGCCACGGCAGACAAAAGCCCGGCCAGAAGGCCCCCTCGCCCATCCCTAGGTACGCAGATCCCAGCGAGATCTGCGAGCCCATCACCGTGGAGGAGATCCACACCAAGATCCGCTACATGGTCAAGACCGCCAAGATGGCCAAGGACGCCGGCTTTGACGGCGTGGAGGTTCACGCCATGCACTGGGGCTACCTGCTGGATCAGTTCGCCATGGCCCTTTGCAACTTCCGGGAGGACGAGTACGGCGGGTCCCTGGAGAACCGCCTGCGGGTCCATAAGGAGATCGTGGAGGGCATCAAGGCCGAGTGCGGCCAGGACTTCCCGGTGTCCATCCGCATGGGCATGAAGTCCTACATCAAGGGCTTCCACAAGCCCTCCCTCTTCGGCGACGAGGAGGCGGGCCGGACCATCGAGGAGGCCTGTGAGATCGCAAAGCTCCTGGAGTCCTATGGCTATGACATGCTGGACTGCAACTCCGGCATCTACGACTCCTTCTACTACGCCGTGGCCCCGGCCTATATGGACAAGGGCTACAACATCAAGCTGGCCAAGGAGATCAAGAAGCACGTCTCCATCCCCGTCTTCGTGGCCGGCAAGATGAACGACCCGGAGCTGTGTGAGCAGGCCATCGCCAACGGCGAGATCGACGGCGTGGCCCTGGGAAGAGCCGGCCTGGCGGACGGCGCCTATCCCCAGAAGCTCATGCGGGGCCGTCCGGACAAGATCCACCCCTGCATCGCCTGCGGCAACTGCATGGCCTCCTCCTTCTCCAAGGTCTCCGCCACCTGCGCGGTAAACCCCATCGGCATGCGGCCGGGCCAGTATCCCCTGACTCGAGCGGTGCAGCCCAAGAAGGTGCTGGTGGTGGGCGGCGGCGTAGGCGGCATGGAGGCCGCCCGGACCGCGGCCACCAGAGGCCACAGCGTCACCCTTGTGGAGCGCTCCGACAAACTGGGCGGCCGTCTCTTTGACGCCGGAGTGCACAAGTTCAAACAGGACATCCGCAACCTGGCCAAGTGGTATGCCCAGGAACTCAAGGACCTGGGCATCACGGTGAAGCTGGGCACGGAGATGACGCCGGAGGACATCCGCGCCAGCGGTGCCGACGCGGTGATCTTCTCCATCGGCGCCGACGCCGTCATGCCCCGCAGCATCCCCGGCATCGACCACCCCAAGGCCGTCTCCTGCACGGATGTGCTCTCCGGCAAGCGGACCGTGGGCCAGAAGGTGGCCATCATCGGCGCCGGCCTGGTGGGGGCTGAGATGGCCTATGACATGGCCAAGGAGGAGGGCAAGGAGATCGTCCTGGTGGACGGTCTGGACGACATCCTCTCCAACGACCCCGACGGCGTGCCCTTCCAGACCCGCTGGATGCTCAACGAGCTGCTGGACCTCCACGGCGTCAAGAAGTACATGGGCCACATGCTGGCGAGCATCAACGACCAGGGCTGCGTGCTCAAGAGCAAGAGCGGCGAGCTGGTGCCCATCGAGGCGGACAATGTTATCATCGCCATCGGCTTCCGGGCCAGAAAGTCCATGTACGAGGCCCTCTACGGCACCGACATGGAGGTCTATGAGATCGTGGCCGGCAACGGCATCGGCAGCATCGCCAGCCAGGTCAACGCCGCCTACGAGATCACGAGAAATCTGTAAAGCAGCGGACCTGCACAGGCCGCCTAGTACATTTTGGTTGCTTTTCCCATATCTCTCTCTGATAGGATAAGGAGAGATTGTCTCTGGGGACATAACCGCCGAAGGCTGACACTCCGCTGAAGCAGCCCTGGGGCTCCGGAGATCACCGGAGGGAGCGGCTGCCTTCCATATTGAATATGCACATGCTCACTGGGCTATGGGATGGATGTTGCCATCTCCATAGCCCAGTGAGCATGTGGGGGCTTTTTCCTTTAGAGACAGGCGAAAAGAACAGGAGAAAGAGATGAGGAACAAATGCCAAAGTCGTGGAGACGGACCCTGTGCTGCCTGACAGGTGCCGTGCTGTGCCTGAGCCTGACCGCGCAGGCGGCAGAACCGACGCAGGACACCCAGGTGCCGGAAGAGGAGACCGTTCAGATGGAAGCGCCAACCCAGGAGCCCCAGACCGCTCCCGAAGAGGGGGACCAGACAGGGGACACGCAGGCTGTCCCGGAGGAGGAAGCGCCTGTCGCCTATGGTGACGTGAGCGAAGGGGACTGGTTCTATCCGGCTCTGAACTGGTGTGAGCAGGCGAGACTGCTTCGGGGCATCCCTTGGCTTGGCGTGTTTGGAAACGGGCAGACCGTGACCCGGGCCATGTTCACCACCATGCTGGCCCGCCTGCTGGAGCCGGATCTGGCCTGGGAGGAGACGCCGGTCTATACGGACGTACAGCCCGGGAGCTATTACTATCAGGCGGTGTCCTGGGCCGGCGCCCAGCACCTGGTCTCCGGCTACGGCGACGGGAGCTTTCACCCGGAAGAACTGCTGACCCGTCAGCAGATGGCCGTGCTGCTGGCCTCCGCCGCCCGGTATCTGGGCTATGATGTCACCCCCACTACCACACCGGCAGCGCCTACGGCGTCTACAACCTGATCTCCTACAACCCCACCACAAAGAGCGGCGTGATGGTGCTGACCAGCGGCGCCAGCGCCACCAAGGGCGCCTACGGAATCTACGCCGTCTGTGGGGAGATCAGCCGGATGCTGTATGAAGCGGACCCTCAGTGAGACACGAGCTGGAAATGCAGGCAGTCCCCGGATGGACAGGGTGCCTGACAGGCGGAGCTGTGCAGGAAAGCCATCCGGCAGGACCATGCAAAAAATGCGGAGCGGCACAACGAAAGCGGTGTCGATCCACGTTCTTTCACGGCATAAAAATGGCGCAAGAGACACATGCACCGGTAAATTTGTGCATATTTTTCCGCTCTCGTGAAAAACCCCGGAAAAATACAGGAAAAAATCATCAAATTAGCAAATGCATTTTTTTGTCGATTATGGTATAGTAAATGCGGTTTGAGCCCGAAGCCAGACCAAAACACCATAGGAAACCGCATATTGCCCGGCCAAGGAAGCGCATCAAAATTTTCTTGCGGCCCAGGGAGAACACGGTAGCAAAGGCGCTCGCAAACTTTTTGAGGGATGTTTGTGAGGGCTTTTTTGTTTAGGCGGCTGGGCGCTATCCTGTCCGCCCAATCCAAAGGAAAGAGGTACGAGAGATGGAAGCAAAAGTCGACGCCAAGACCGAGCGGGTCCGAATTTGGGAGGAACTGCTGAAGGTAGCCAAGCCGGACTCCAAGTTCAGCTGGCAGTTCTCCGAGTTCATCTGCGACTATGAGGGCAGCGAAAAGGGCACCGAACTGCTCACCGCCACGGACATGTACAAGAACGCCAAGGTCATCTTCATCACCCCGGACAACAACCTGGAGACCCTCCGGGAGCAGGCCTTCCGGGACAAGAAGACCGTGGTCATGACCAACTACGGCATCACCCGGGGCTTCTTCCTCATCGCCCCCGGTCAGATCCCCGAGGGGAAGGAAGAGGTTGCCTCCCTGCTGGACGGCGTGTCCCGCTACTGGAAGCACCAGACCCTGGCCCAGCTGCAGCAGTCCGTGGGCCACATCGACATGATGGTCACCGGTGCCTCCGCCATCACCCCCAGCGGTATCCGCTTCGGCAAGGGCCACGGCTACTTTGACCTGGAGTGGGCCATGCTCTCCTCCAAGGGCCTGGCCGACAACTCCACCGTCATCATCGGCGCCGGCCACGACTGCCAGGTGGCGGATGTGCCCGTCACCGTGGAGGAGTATGACACCGCCATCGACTTCATCGTCACCCCCACTCGTATCATCGAGACCCGCCATGAGTTCCCCCGTCCCAGCAAGGGCATCATCTGGAGCCGCCTGGCCCCGGGTATGCGGGAACAGATCCCGCCCATCCAGGAGCTGTGGTGCGAAGTCCACTGCAAATGAGCGGGGAGAAGCAGACTCCCCTGCTGGAGCTGCAGGGGATTACCAAGATCTTCGGCGGGGTAGCCGCCAATGACTCCATCAGCCTGAAGCTGCACCGGGGCGAGGTTCTGGCGCTGTTGGGCGAGAACGGCGCCGGCAAGAGTACGCTGATGAACATCATCTACGGCATCTACCGCCCCGACGCCGGCAGCATCCTGGTCAACGGCCAGAAGGTGCGCATCACCTCTCCTAAGGACGCCATGGCCCACGGCATCGGCATGGTGCACCAGCACTTCATGCTCATCGGCCGGTTCAACGCGGTGGAAAACGTCACCCTCATCACCCCCGACGCCTCCTGGTCTTTGCTGAAGAAAAAGGAGATCCGGGCCTCTCTGGAGGAGCTCAAGGCCCGCTATGGCATCGAGGTGGACCTGGACTGCCCGGTGGAGCAGCTCAGCATCAGCATGCAGCAGAAGATCGAGATCCTCAAGCTGCTCTATACCGGCGCGGACATCCTGATCCTGGACGAGCCCACGGCGGTGCTGCTGCCCCAGGAGTGCGAGGCCCTGTTCGAGATCATCCGCCACATGGCCCAGCAGGGCAAGGGCGTCATCTTCATCAGCCACAAGCTGGACGAGGTGCTCCAGATCAGCCAGCGGGTGGACGTGCTCTCCCACGGCCGTATCACCGGCGAGGTGGAGACCGCCCAGGCGGACAAGGACCTGATCGTGCGGATGATGTCCGGTGACAATGTGCCGGATATGTCCGGCTACGTGAAAAAGCCTCCCCAGGAGGAGGCGGCCCTCTCCTGCACGGGCCTGGTGGCCTTTGACGACCGGAAGGTCCGGACGTTGGACGGCGTGGACCTGACGGTCCACCGGGGCGAGATCGTGGGCGTGGCCGGCGTGGAGGGCAACGGCCAGGACGAGCTGGCCGAGGTGCTCGCCGGCGTCCGCCGGGCCACCGCCGGTCAGATCTCCATCGGAGGAAAGCAGATGGACCTGTCCGACCCTGCCGGCTTCATTGCCAGCGGCGTGGGCTATATTCCCTCGGACCGGAACACCGTGGGCACCGTGCCCGATTTTCCCCTGTCTGAAAACTGGCTGCTGCGCAACCCCCACTATCCCAAAAAGCACGGTCTGACGGACCTGCGGGCCGTCCAGGCCCAGACCGCCCGGGCCATGCAGGACTTTGACGTCCGGGCCGCCGGCCCCGGCGAGCGCAGTGCCAACCTCTCCGGCGGCAATCTGCAAAAGTTTATTCTGGCCCGGGAGCTGGAGTCGGAGCCTCAGGTGCTCATCTGCTCCTATCCCACCCGGGGCCTGGACGTGAAGGCCTCCTGGTTCATCCGCAGCCAGCTTACCAAGGCCAAGGAGCGGGGCGCCGGCGTGGTGCTCTTCTCCGGTGACCTGGACGAGCTCTTTGCCATCTCCGACCGCATCGTGGTGCTCTACCGCGGCCGGGTGGTGGGTCAGCTGCGGCCGGAGGAGACCACGGCCCAGGAAGTAATCCTGATGATGATGGGGGGAACGGCATGAAGCGCTTATCCTTTTTCCGGGAGAGCCTGGCCCACTACCAGGGAGCCAGCCGGGCCCGCAAGCTGGTGATCCTGCTTTTGAGCGTGGCGGCAGCGATGCTGGTGGGCTCCGTGCTGATCCTGGCCGTAGGCGCCAACCCCCTGGAGGCCTACTACTATATGCTCATTCGGCCCATCACCTCCATCTCTTCCATCGGTGAGGTGGCCATGTACTTCACCCCGCTGCTGCTGGTGGGCATCGGCGTGGCCTTTGCCTTCCACGCCAAGCTCAGCAACCTGGGCGGCGAGGGCCAGATGCTTTTCGGCGCCCTGGGCATGACCCTGGTGGGCATTCCCCCAGTGGGCGACGCCCTGGGGATATGGTCCTTGCCTCTGGGCATTTTGCTGGGCATCCTGCTGGGCGCGGTGTGGGCGGCGGTGGCCGGCTTCTTCCGGGTCCGGTTCAACGCCAGCGAGATCGTGGTGACCTTGATGCTCAACTACATCGCTGAGCAGTTCATCAGCTATGTGGTGTTCTACCCCCTGCGCAGCGGCGCGGAGCCCCAGTCCGCCCGAATTGTGACCTCGCTGCCCAAGCTCTATGAGGGCTCCCGCATCAACTGGGGCGTGATTTTGGCGCTGCTTTTGACGGTGGGCTACGCGGTGGTGATCCGCCGGACCCGGTTTGGCTATCACCTGCGGGCTCTGGGCGGCAGCCGCCGGGCGGCGGAGTACAGCGGCGTGAAGAAAAACCGCTACTACTTCCTGGCTCTGGCCCTCAGCGGTGCCCTCTGCGGCCTGGCCGGTGCCGTGCAGATCAGCGGCAACACCATGCGCCTGATGGAGGGCGTGGCCGGTGACTTCGGCTTCAGCGGCATCGTGGTGGCCATGCTGGGCAGCCTGCATCCGGCGGGCATGGTCATTGCGGCGCTGTTCATGGCGCTGCTGGAGGCTGGCTCCGTGACCATGCAGGTCCGCACCGGCATCCCCGTCTCCTTCACCAGCGTGCTGGAGGCATTGATCGTACTGTTTATCCTCCTGGGCATGGCCATCAGCGCCGCCCAGAGCAAAAGGAAGAAGGTGAGCAAGACCTGATGAACGAGACCAGCCTTTTGTCCTCGGCCTTCCTCACGGCCCTGTTCTCCTCCGGCGTCCGCCAGAGCATCCCCCTGATCTACGGCTCCGTGGGCGACACCGTGTCCGAGCGCTCCGGCGTCATGGGCATCGCCCTGGAGGGCGAGATGCTCTTCGGTGCCTTCTTCTCCTATCTCTTTGCCCTGCGCACCGGCAGCCTGTGGGTGGGTGTGCTGATGGGCGCTGTGGCCGGCATGCTCAGCAGCCTCATCGTGGCGGTCTGGTCGGTGCTCTTCCGCCAGGACCAGTCCATTGTGGGCATCATGTTCAACATCCTGGCCACTGGCTTTACCAACTTCCTCAACCGCATGATCTTCGGCACCTCCAATGCCAACATCAGCATCGACACCTTCCAGCCTATCGCCATCCCGGGCCTGTCCAGGATCCCCGTGGTGGGAGAGATCTTCTTCAACCAGGACATCCTGGCGTACCTGTCCGTGGTGCTGGCGGCGGTGGTGTTCTTCCTGCTGCGCCGGACCAAGCTGGGGCTGCAGCTGGGGGCCGTGGGTGAAAATCCCCGGGCGGCCCAGGCTGCCGGCATCCAGGTCTACCGGGTGCGGGTCCTGTCCTATATGTTCTGCGGCTTTGCCGCCGGCGTGGCCGGCGCGTCCCTGACGCTGAGCACCGTGGGCACCTTTACGGAGTCCATCTCCGCCGGCCGCGGCTTCATCTGCCTGGCCATCGTGATCTTGTCCCGTTGGAATCCGCTGACGGCTCTGGTGGCCAGCTTCGGCTTCGGCTCCATCCAGGCCCTGCAGATCCGGCTCCAGGTCCAGGGCTCCGCCCTGCCCTATCAGGTGTTCGTGGCTCTGCCCTATCTCATCACCGTGCTGGTGCTGGCACTGGCCGGCCACAACATCCGCGCTCCCCGGGAACTGGGCGTTCCCTTTGAAAAGGAGAGCCGCTGACCTATTTTGTATCCTGTCCCCCTTGTGGGGAGGAAATATTTAGGAGGTAACCAACCCATGAAACGAATTTTCTCTCTTGCAATGGCTCTGGTACTGACCCTGGGTCTCATGACCGCCTGCGGCAGTTCCACCACCACCGCCAGCAGCAACGGCTCCAGCGCTGAGAGCGGCGACGCCGCCGGCGAGCGCACCACCGTCACCAAGATCGCCGTGCTGCTGCCCGGCTCCATCACCGACGAGTCCTGGAACCAGACCGCCTATGAGGGCCTCCAGCAGATCGAGGCCATGGGCTATGAGACGGCCTACACCGAGAACGTGGGCTCCAACGACATGGAGGCCGTGTTCCGCAGCTACTGCGAGGACGGCTATGACTTCGTCATCGGCCACGGCGCCCAGTACGGCGATGCCTGCTGCCGTGTGGCTGTGGACTATCCCGATGTGAACTTCTTCATCACCGGCAACGCCCCCGAGGATGTGCCCGCCGAGGAGCTGCCCGAGAACATCATGTTCGCCGACTACCGTGAGTGCGAGGGCGCCTATGTCTGCGGCGCTGTGGCTGGTCTGATGACCCAGAGCGGCAAGGTCGGCTATGTGGGCGGCGGCAACAACACCACCCAGCAGTCCGACAAGAACGCCTTCATCGAGGGCGTGGCCAGCGTGAACCCCGATGCTGAGGTCAAGTCCGTCATCACCGGCACCTTCGACGACTCCGCCCTGGGCAAGGAGACCGCCATCGCCATGATGGAAGAGGGCGTGGACGTGATCCTGCAGACCTGCGACCACACCGGCCTTGGCGTGCTGGAGGCCTGCAGCGAGAACGGCATCTACTGCCTGGGCTACACCACCGATCAGTCCTCTCTGGTTGCTGACGGCCTGTGCCTGACCTCCATGCTCATCGACATCCCCACCATGATCTCCTCCCAGATCGACCTGATCAAGGCCGGCGGCTACGGCGGCCAGACCTTCCCCGGCCTCCACGACGGCGTGGTCAGCATGTCTGCTTTCAGCGACAAGGTGCCTGCCGATGTGGCCGAGCAGGTCAACGGCATCATCGACCAGATCAAGTCCGGCGACCTGGTCATCACCCCCAATTACAGCGAGGAGTAATTCTTTTTTCCCCTTCACACAAAACGCCGCAGAGCATTGCTCTGCGGCGTTTTTTGCGGTGTATGGTTTTTGCGATTCCGGTCAGACTATGGGAAAAGGAGGCGCGTCCCATGTCCTTTCTCATTCTCTGCCTCAC
This sequence comes from uncultured Oscillospiraceae bacterium, assembly GCA_902478785.1. Taxonomy (GTDB): domain Bacteria; phylum Bacillota; class Clostridia; order Oscillospirales; family Oscillospiraceae; genus Oscillibacter. Next base: position 78,996 of record CABSMJ010000008.1, on the reverse strand, counting down.
CACATTGGGGTCCTTTGCCGCCCTCTTTCTGGCGGCCAAACTCATCGGCCACAAGCAGATCTCTCAGCTGGACTTCTTCGACTATATCACGGGAATCACCATCGGCTCCATCGCGGCGGAGATGGCCACGGAGCTGAAGGAGCCGTGGAAGCCGCTGACGGCCATGCTGCTCTACGGAGGCATCACGCTGCTGCTGAGCGTGGTGGCCAACAAGTTCCCCAGGACCCGCAGATACCTGTACGGCGCCCCGGTCATCCTCATGGATCGGGGAAAGCTCTACCGGGAAAACCTGAAGAAAGCCAAGCTGGACCTGAATGAGTTCATCGTCCTGTGCAGGCAGCAGGGCTATTTCGACCTCACCGCCATCCAGACCGCCATCTTTGAGTACAACGGGAAGCTGACCATCCTTCCGGTCAGCACCCGGCGGCCCGCCACGCCGGAGGATATGGCGCTGACCCCGGAGCAGGAGCTCCTATTCACAGAGCTGATTATGGACGGCCGGATTTTGGAAAAAAACCTCAAGGGCATGGGCTTGGATCAGACCTGGCTGGAAAAACAGCTCAAAGAGCGCAACATCCGCTCCGCCAAGGAGGTGTTCCTGGCGGTGTGTGACAAAAACAAAAATCTGGTGCTCTATCAAAACAGCGGCGGGAAGGACGCGGCAGGGCCGGTGAAGTGACCGATGCGCCCTGCCTGGGTGCAGCTTTGCATCCCAACCCAGAGAGGAGGAATCACAATGGCGAAAAAAGGAATGGCCCGTCCGGACTGGACCCACACCCAGCCCCGCAATGAGGTGCCGCCCGTGCCCCAGATACAGGGCAAGGCCAAGCATGGAAAAGAGCGGGCAAAGCCCTTGGAGGGCGGAGCCGGCCGGGAGCGGAAGGACTGACACCTGACACGCCGGCCACAGCGCAGGAGGAAGGGACTGTTCCGCAAAAGGGAACGGTCCCTTCCTCCTTTTCCCCCTGCAAAAGGGGAAAGTCCGCCGCCTTCTCTGAAAGGGGAAAGGCGGCGGACTTGTCACTCGATCTGCATGGTCTGCATCTGCTCCTTGGTGGTGCCCCGCCGCTTTCCGTATTTCACCCAGTAGGAGGTGGAGGCGGACACGAACCACTTTTTCGTCAGGGGCATGGTGACAGAGAAGGTCTGGGGCGTGCCCTGGGCAATGGAGCGGGCAAAGCGCTTGATCTTCCTCGCCGCCAGAAAGCGGAAGGGGGAGTCCAGGATCGCCTCGCCGCTGCCGATGGCCAGAACGGAGCCAAAGGGATACCGGTTTTGCCGGCAGAAAAGGCGTATCATCTCCACCGCGATCTCATTTTGCTGGGGCTCCAGAAAGCCGCAGTTGATGAGCACGGACACGGTGGGCCTTTTCTGGGGCGGATGGTCCTCCAGGAATTTCAGGAAATGCAGCAGAGGGACGGGGATGGCGTCGGCGTACAGGGGGAACACGAACAGCAGGTGGGAGACTCCGTCCAGCTTGTCCCGCAGCTCCTGGTGATTGCCCTTGGTGATGGGGCAGAGCTCCGCGTTTTCCCCGTAGCAGGCGGCAAAGATCTCCCCGTAGCGCTTGGAATTGGACCGGGGCGCTCGGGGACTGCCGTTGAGGATCAGCACACGTTCCATGCCTTCAACTCCTTTCCTGCAAAGTCGTTGACCTCTTCCTCCCGGCAAAAGAGGACATGGTGGGTCTTAAAGCTCATGTTGTGGGCATTCCGGGCCACCAGCTTCCGGAAAAGGGCCCGCTCCTCCTCGCCCGTGTCGCCGTAGGCCAGAATGGTGGCATCCTTGGGCACCACGCTGCGCTGGACGTGATGGGTCTCCCCATCCAGAATGCGGATGAAGGCCTGCTGAACGGGAATGGCTCGCTCCAGCATGGTTTTCATGACGGTGTCATAGCCGCCGTATTTGATGCGGCTGATATACAGCAGGGTGTCGCTCTGGGCGATCAAGGGATAGACCTTGACAGCGTCGTCCCGGATCACGCATCGGCCCGGCGTTTTGGTCCAGCAGCCAAAGCATCCCACACAGTTTGCGATGTTCAGCTGGGACAGGTCGATCCACTTCACATCCTCCCGGTCCGGGAGAGGGATCGAAAGGGGGCAGTCGCTCAGGATCAGTTTCATAGTTGTGTTATGCTCCATCGAAAGTTTTGCCCCTTATTATGGCATAAACAGCGGAGAAATAGGAGACTAATCTGTAAACTTTTCATAGAAAAATACTGGGAAAAATGGAAACGCCTGTCTCGGCTGCAAAAGCTGCCCTCCGGCGAAGATTTTCGGCGGAGGGCAGCCTTGTTTTTTCCGGCTGGGAATGGAGCCAGGGAGGCCGTGGTTACTCCCGCCGCTGTCTGCGGTCGTTGCCCTTGATGCTGTAAAAGCGCCGCTTGGCCTCGTACATCCGATGGTCCGCTTCGTCGAACTGCTCCTTGACGCTGCACCGGTGGCAGCGCCAGGAAAACCCGGCGGAGTGGCTGATACCGGCGGCGTCCATGCCCGCCTCCACGGCGCGGACGGCGGCCTGGAAGGCTTCCTCCTCCATGGCCTCGTCCACCACCACAAACTCGTCGCCGCCGGTGCGATAGGTCCGCCCGTCAAAGAACTGGCGAATCTGGCTTGCTGCCCGGCAGATCAGGACATCTCCGGCGCTGTGGCCCAGGCGGTCGTTGAGCTCCTTGAGGCCGTTGAGGTCGAAGCAGGCCACTCCCAGCCGAGCTCTGTGGACGGTGGCGTCCTCCTCCAGCAGCTGGTTGAACCGGTTGCGATTGTATAGGCCGGTCAGCGTGTCCTCATAGCTCATCCGTTGGAGGATGGCAGTCTGAGCTGCAATCTGCCGTTTTTGCGCTTCAATCTGCTCTTGCAGGTATTGATAGGACTGCTGGGCCATTTTGGTGGGGAATCCCACATCCTCCTGGCTCATCTCGGCGTAGGGGTTGGAGATGTGGATATGGCAGCAGCGGGGCCGTCCGTCCACCCAGCGAAAGACGGTGGTGATGCGCTGGTGCACCCGGAGGCTGATCTGGGTGGAGGGGTCGGTGGCGATCCACATCCGCCCTGTGCACACATAGGCGTCCGGTGCGATGCAGATGGCGTGATACTCCTCGTCCGAAACGTTGCATCGGGGCACCTGTCCCACAAACTTCCGGAAGATCTCCGCCACTGCCGCTTTGCCCACCAGATACTCCTGCTCCGCCGCGCCAAACCAGAGAAAATCCTCGTCCATCTGTGCGATGATTGCTTCCGGGTCATTCTCACAATAGTGCTTTTGTACCATGAGATGGGTCAGATCGATCACTGCCTGCACTCTCGGGTCCGCTTCGGCTGATACGTGTGCCATCGCAACAAGTCCTCCCCTGAAAAAATTCCATTTTATATACAATATAGCACGAAATTTCAGCCATGAAAATATGTGTTTCACACAAAAAGAAAACAGGAGACGACGTGTCGATTGCCGGGACTGGGAAAAGCCGGGGGTCCCCATTCCCTTTTGAGGCCGACTGTGGTACAATGTCGAAAAAGTCTTTGAAAAGGGCGGAATTTACAATGGATACGCATATTTTGGTGGTGGATGATGAGGCCGCCATCGCGGACCTGGTGGAGGTCTATCTGAAAAATGAGGGCTACACCGTCCACAAGTTCTACGACGCCGCCGGAGCCCTGGACTGTGTTGCCCGGGAGCATCTGGACCTGGCCATTCTGGACGTGATGCTGCCGGATATGGACGGCTTTCAGCTCTGTCAGAAGATCCGGGAGGAGCACCTCTTTCCCATTTTGATGCTCACCGCCAAGGTGGAGGACATGGACAAGATCACGGGCCTGACCCTGGGAGCCGATGACTACATCACCAAGCCCTTCAACCCCCTGGAGCTGGTGGCCCGGGTCAAGACCCAGCTGCGGCGCTATACCCGCTATAACCCCGGCGCCGAGGCGGTCCGGGAGGAGTATGACATCCGGGGACTGCAGATCTCCCGGGCCACCCACAAGTGCGTCCTCTTCGGGGAGGAGCTGGCTCTGACACCCCTGGAATTCTCCATTTTGTGGTACCTGTGCACCCGACAAGGGCAGGTGGTGTCCAGCGAGGCCCTCTTTGAGGCGGTGTGGGGCGAGAAGTACATGGACAGCAACAACACGGTCATGAGCCACATCGCCCGGCTGCGGGAGAAGATGCACGAGCCCAGCCGGCGGCCGCGGTTCATCAAAACTGTCTGGGGAGTGGGGTATACCATTGAGTAAGCATGTGGAACAAAACGCCGTTTGGGAGCGGGGCAAGCGCTCCGCCCTGCGGACCTGGGGACTGTATCTTTTGAGCCTGACGGCCTGGGTGACGGCGGTGGTGGCTCTGGCGGTGCTGGGGATGGTGGTGTGCGGCGCCGTTACCTGGTACGATACGCCCCTGTACCGGCTCCTGAACTGGGTCCGGGACTATATCTTCTTCGTGGGCATGACGGTGGTGCTGTTGGGCTGGGTGGTCATCAGCTATTTCTTCATCGCCCGTCCTGTCCGGGATCTGGAGCTGCTGCTGGCAGGAGCGGAGCAGCTGACCCGCCCCGGTGAGGAGCCCATCCACCTGCCCGGCTCATTGAAAAACGCCGAGGACCAGCTGAACCTGGCCCGGGAGCAGGCCCTGCGGGACGCCCGGGCGGCCCGGGACGCGGAGCAGCGGAAAAACGACCTGGTGGTCTATCTGGCCCACGATCTGAAAACGCCTCTGACCAGCGTCATCGGCTATCTGACGCTGCTGCGGGACGAACCGCAGCTCTCCCCTCAGCTGCGGGCGCGCTACACCGGCATCGCCCTGGATAAGGCCCAGCGGCTGGAGGATCTCATCAACGAGTTCTTCGACATCACCCGCTTCAGTCTCACCCACCTGGAGCTGGAGCGGCAGAGCGTGGACCTCAAGCGGATGCTCCAGCAGATGGCCAGCGAGTTTGCCCCGGTGCTGAGGGAGAAGGACATGGACTGCCGCCTCTCCCTTCCCCCGGAGCTGAGCGCCGTGTGCGACCCGGACAAGATGGCCCGAGTGTTCGATAACCTTTTGAGCAACGCCTTCCACTACGGCTACCCCGGCTCCACCATTCTGGTGGAGGGCAGCCAGGAGAAGGGAGCGGTGCACCTGACCTTTTCCAACGCCGGGCCCACCATCCCGCCGGAGAAGCTCTCCCGGATGTTCGAGCGGTTTTTCCGCCTGGACACCTCCCGGGGCACCCGGACGGGCAACGCCGGTCTGGGCCTTGCCATCGCCAAGGAGATCGTGGAGGCCCACGGCGGCACCATCACCGCCGAGAGCGCCCAGAAGCAGATCCGCTTTTTGCTCACCCTGCCCGCTTCGTAAGAAAATCACAAGAATTTCCCCAGAATTTCACAGGAGAAGTGAAAGGGAAAAGGAAAACATTTTGCGCCTTGTTTTGATACCATTTTTGGTGTCAAAACAAGGCGCTTTTTTGTTTTATGACCAACTGCCCCAGTCCTTTTCGGCCTGTTTCCAAAGGACGGCGTGTCCTGCCGGAGAGCCGTGAGGCAGGGGTGGTGTTGCAGGCAGTATGCACTTGGATGGAAGGAGTTTTGGAGATGTACAGAAACGATCTTTCGGAGGATAGATGGGCTTCCCGGCGGGAACTTGCCCCCGCACCATCCCCTCGCCCCCGCCCGCGCAGGCGCAGACGCAGACGCAGACGTAGGCGGTCGGGCATAGGGGCCATTTTGCCGCTGGTGTGCGTGCTCCTTGCAGCGCTGTATGTCGTCCCGCATATTGCAGGGCGGGGGCTGCTGCCTTCCAGCGGCACAAGAGACGAGCTCCCCGAGGAGATCGCGGCCTTTGCCCGCCAAAACGGACTGACCGCCGGTGATTATCCTGAGGAGATCGTGGCCCTTCTGGAGCGGAACCCGGAGACAGAGGACTTTGTTCTAAACTATCCCTTGGAGCACGGAAAGCCTCACGATGGGGCCCTGACGGAGGAGGAGACCGCCGCCTCCACGCCCCTCTTTTTGCAGTGGGACAAGCGGTGGGGCTATCTGGACTATGGCAGCAGCGTGGCAGCCCTGTCCGGCTGCGGGCCGGTGTGCCTTTCCATGGCGGGGTATTCCCTCACAAGGGACGAGAACACCTTCCGCCCGGACAAGATGATCCGGTTTGCCCTGGACCATGGCTACTGCGTGCCGGGAAACGGCAGCAAATGGACCCTCATCAGTGAGGGCGGCGAGGAGCTGGGGCTGGATGTGACGGAGCTGCCCCTGGATGAAAACCGCATGGTCCGGGCCCTGGAGGCAGGACAGCTCATCATCTGCATCATGGGGCCGGGGGTCTTTACTACCACAGGACACTACATCGTCCTCACCGGCGTGGAGGACGGAAAATTCCAGGTGAACGACCCCAACAGCCGGGAAAATTCCCAGAAGCTTTGGGACTATGACGAGTTTGCCGACCAGATCCGCAACCTGTGGGCCATCGGGGCGTAAGGCACAGGGGTGCCGTGAGAAAATCCCAGGAATTTCACAGGAAAAAGAAAAACATTTTATACCCTGCTTTTCTGCCATTTGATTGTGGAAATAAAGCGTTTTTTAAGGAGGTTTTTCGGATGAAACACATTCTTGTTCTTTTCGGCGGCTGCTCCACGGAGTACGGCGTGTCCCTCCAGTCGGCTCACGCGGTGCTGACCCACATGGCCCCCGACCGATATACGGCGGTGCTGGTGGGCATCACCCGGGAGGGTCGCTGGCTCCACTATGCCGGCCCTCTGGACGCCATCCCCGAGGACCGCTGGCAGGAGGCGGGCACCGTGCCCTGCACCCTGGACCTGGACCGGGGCGCCAAACAGCTTTTGCTGCTGGACGGCTCCGGCCGCACCGTCCCCTTTGACGCGGCTTTCCCGGTGCTCCACGGCAAGAACGGGGAGGACGGCACCCTCCAGGGCCTGCTGGAGCTGGCGGGGGTGCCGGTGATCGGCTGCGGGTGCCTTGCCAGCGCCCTGTGCATGGACAAGGCCCGGGCCCACACCCTGGCTGCCGCGGTGGGCATCCGGGTGCCGGCGGGGGCGGTGTTCTCCCGCCAGGCGGAGCGGGGAGAGGTGGCCGGCGCCGCCGCCCGTCTGGGCTTCCCGCTGTTCGTCAAGCCCGTCCGGGCCGGCTCCTCCTTCGGCATCACCCGGGTGGAGCGGCCGGAGGAGCTGCTGGGGGCCGTGGAGGAGGCCTTCCGCCACGACCGGGAGGTGCTGTTGGAGGAGGCGGTGCCCGGTTTCGAGGTGGGCTGCGCCGTGCTGGGCAATGAGGCGCTGGTGGTGGGTCAGGTGGATGAGATCGAGCTCTCCCATGGCTTTTTCAACTTCGAGGAGAAGTACACCCTCAAGACCTCCGCCATCCACTGTCCCGCCCGCATCTCCCCGGAGCTGGCCGCTGCGGTCCAGGAGGCCGCAAAGACCATCTACCGGGCCCTGGACTGCCGGGGCTTTGCCCGGGTGGACCTGTTTTTGACCCCGGCAGGGGAGATCGTGTTCAACGAGGTCAACACCATCCCCGGCTTTACCTCCCACAGCCGCTATCCCACCATGATGCAGCGCATCGGGGTGGACTTTACGGCTCTCGTCAGCCGGGTCATCGAACTGGGGGTGCAGCCATGAGACAGGTGACGCTTACCCGTGACCGGATCCACGCCGGGCCGCTGATCCTGGTCAACCCTGCCCATCCCCTTCAGGGGGAGGCGCCGGACCTGGTGGCGGCCGACGAGCGCTGGCCGGAGATCCTGCTGGAGCGCCGGGCCGCCCGGCTTCTGGGGGCCTGCATCCAGGCCATCGGCGGGGAGGCGGCCATCGTGCCCGTCTCCGGCTGGCGCAGCCAGAGGGAGCAGCAGACCATCTGGGACGAGACCTGGGAGAGAGAGGGGGAGGCCTTCACCCGCCGGTATGTGGCCCTGCCCGGGTGCAGCGAGCACCAGACGGGCCTGGCCATCGACCTGGGGAAGGCGGCGCCGGAGATCGACTTCATCCGCCCGGACTTTCCCATGGACGGACTGTGCGGCGCCTTTCGCCGCTGCGCCGCCCGCTATGGCTTCATCCAGCGCTACCGCCGGGAGAAGGAGGCCCTCACCGGCATCGCCGAGGAGCCCTGGCACTTCCGGTATGTGGGCGCGCCCCACGCGGCGCTGCTGGAGGAGAACGGGCTGTGTCTGGAGGAGTACCGGGACTTCATCGCCCAAAGACCCCGGCTGTGCCGGCTGGAGGGCGGCCGGACGGCTCAGGTGTCCTATGTGCCCTGCCCGGGACGGACGGTGGAGCTGACGCTGCCGGAGGGGTGCTGCCAGATCTCCGGGGACAACCAGGAGGGCTTCTTCCTGACGGTTTGGGGGAATGTGGCGTGAGAGCAAAAACCCAAGGACCGGTGCTGGACCGGTTCCGCCTGGCCGCGGCGGTGCTGGTGGTGTGCATCCACACCTCGCCCCTGGCCACCTATACCCCCCTGGGGGACCTGTGGCTGACCCGGATCCTGGCCCGGGTGGCGGTGCCCTTTTTCCTCATGCTCAGCGGCGCCTGCCTGGCCCGGCAGGATTGGCGGACCCTGGGGCGGTTTTGGAAACGGACGCTGGTCCTCTATCTCTGCGCCGCGGCGCTCTACTTGCCCTTGAACTGGTACAGCGGCACCCTGCCCCGGACCCTGGGCCAGGGACTGCGGCAGCTGCTGGTGGACGGCACCTTCTACACCCTCTGGTATTTCCCGGCGGTGCTGCTGGGGGTGCTGGTGGCCCGGGGGCTTTATCGCCTGGGCCTGCCTGCGGCGCTGACCGTGGCGGGCCTTTTGTACCTGGTGGGTTTGGGCGGAGATAGCTACTACGGCCTGCTCTCCTCCATCCCGGCCTTTGAGACGCTGTACGGAGGCATCTTCTCTTTGTGGGAGTACACCCGCAACGGCCTTTTTTACGTGCCGCTGTTCCTCCTGCTGGGAACGGTGGAGGTGCCCCTGAGCCGCAAAAGCGCCTGGATCGGCACGGGGATGTCCCTGGCGCTGATGACGGCGGAGGGACTGTGGCTCCACAGTGTGGGCGCGCCCCGCCACGACAGCATGTACCTGGCCCTGCCGGTGTGCATGGTGTACCTCTTCGCCCTGCTGCGGGGGGCCAATACCGGACGGGACCGGCGGTGTGCCCGGTGGGCAGCGCTGGTGTATTTGGTCCACCCCTGGTGCATCGTCCTGGTCCGGGGCAGCGCCCGGGCGCTGGGGTTGGAGAAGTGGCTGGTGGAGAACAGTCTGGGCCACTTTTTGGCGGTGCTGGCCCTGAGTCTGGGAGCGGCGGCGGTGCTGGACCGCCTCCGGCCCCTGCCTCTGCCCAGGACCCTGCGGGCCTGGCGGGAGATGGACGAGAGCGCCGCCGTCCACAACGCCCGGGCCATTCAAAAGGCCCTGGGGCCGGGATGCCGGATGATGGCGGTGCTCAAGGCCGACGGCTACGGCCACGGCGCCGTGGCCATGGCCCATGTCCTGGCCCGGGAAGGGATCCGGGACTATGCGGTGGCCTGCCTGTCGGAGGGCATCGCTCTGCGCCGCAAGGGCATCCGGGGCACCATTTTGATCCTGGGCTACACGCCCCCGGAGGCGGCGCCGCTGCTGGGGCGGTGGCGCCTGACCCAGACCGTGGCCGACGAGGCCCACGGTCTGGCCCTGTCCTGGCAGGGGGTAAAGGTGGAGGTCCACCTAGCCCTGGACACGGGGATGCACCGGCTGGGTCTCCCGGCGGAGGACCGGGAGGCCATCGCCCGGATGTACCGCCTGCCCCACCTGCGCATCCGGGGCGTTTTTTCCCACCTGTGCGTGTCGGACAGCCCCGCCCCGGAGGACCAGGCCTTCACCCAGCGGCAGCTGGAGCGCTTTTACGGCGCCGTGGAGCGGCTGCGGCAGGATGGCCTGGACCCGGGCCAGGTCCACATCCAGGCCAGCTACGGCATCTGGAACCTGCCGCCCCAGCCCTGCACCCTGGCCCGGGCGGGCATCCTCCTCTACGGCGTGGGCAGCGACGAGACCCCTAGGGTCCGGGACCTGGAGCTGCGGCCGGTGCTGTCCCTGCGGACCCGGGTGGCTTCGGTGCGCACTGTGCCCGCCGGGGAGGGGGCCGGCTACGGCCTGGCCTTCCGGGCCCGGCGGGACACTCGTCTGGCGGTGCTCACCGTGGGCTACGGCGACGGGCTGCCCCGGGAGCTGTCCCAGCGAGGCGGACGGGTGCTCATCGCCGGCCGGTCCTGCCCCATGGTGGGACGGATGTGCATGGACCAGCTGCTGGTGGATGTGACCGACGTACCCCAGGCGGTGCCCGGTGCCGTGGCCACTTTGGTGGGCCGGGACGGCGGGGAACAGATTCCCCTGGAAGAGCTGGCCGGGAACTGCGACACCCTCACCAACGAGCTGCTCTCCCAGCTCTCGCCCCGGCTGCCCCTGGTGCGGACCAGAGACGGACACTGAGAAAAAGAGCCCCGCACACCGCCTTGGGCGGTGTGCGGGGCTTTTTGGGTACGTTCAGTGTTTTTTCCGGGAGAAGTAGTGCCAGGTGAGGATGCGGGTCAGGGAGGAGACCATGGACACGCCCACGGCGATGGCGCCGGCATAGGCGGCGGTCTGGATGCCCTTTTCCACGAAGGCGTCAAAGTCGCCGTTGATGAGATACTCCATGGCGTAGTACAGGCCGCCGCCGGGCACCAGGGGGATGATGCCCACCAGGAGAAAGACCGTGGCGGGTACCTTCATCATCCGGGCCAGCACCTCTGAGAGCACGGTGACCAGCACCGTGGATAGAAAGTACCGGGCCACATCAGAGCCGATAGGGGCCATAAGCAAAAAGACAGCCCAGCCCAGAGCGCCCACGGCGCTGGACAAAAGCAGCACCGCCGGCTTTTTCACCTCAAAGATGAAGGCGAAGAAGAGGCTGGCCCAAAAGGCGTAAAAGCAGGGCAGAAAGGTGTCCATAGAAAACCTCCCGCGTCCCGGCGGGACGCACACAAAGTGGATGAAACAGCGGCGCCGCCTCTTAGGGGGCACCCAGCAGCATCCGGGCGAAGCCCACGGGAATGGCGATGCCGATGGCGATGGCCATGGCCACGATCAGCACCTCGGCGAACTTGGTCAGGGCGGTGACGAAATCCCCGGAGAGCACGTCCCGCATCACGTTGGTGATGGCCAGGCCCGGCACCAGCAGCATGATGGCGCCGATGACGATCTTGTCCAGATGGACGTTGAGCCCCAGATAGACCAGAATCAGGGGCACCAGCACCAGCAGCATGCTGGTGCAGACATAGGTGAAGAAGATGTTGGCGTTGACTTGGTTCATGGAGCTGACGGTGCGCTTGACCGTCAATCCGCAGAGAAAGCCGATGGCCGCGTCTCCGGCGTGGCCGCCCCAGAAGAGGGTGAAGAAGGCGGCGGCAAAGCCGTAGGCCAGATAGCTGATCCAGGCGGGATAGGAGGGTGCCTCCATCACCTGACGCAGCCGGGCCTGGGCCTCCACCACCGGCGGCCGCTGGGCGCAGACCAGGCGGCACAGGTCGTTGAGCCGGTCCAGCCGGTCCAGATTGTTGGACGAGCCCTTGATGCGCACCGAGCGGGTGTAGTTGCGCACGTCGTCCCGGATGGTGATGATGACGCAGGGGGGGATGGCAAAGACCTCGATGTCCTGATAGCCGTAGGCGGCCAGCATCCGGGAGGCGGACTCCTCTACCCGGTAGATCTCCGCGCCGTTGCAGATCAGCTGGCGGCTCATCTCACAGCAGAAGTTGAGCAGCTGCTCTGTTTCCTCTGGCTTCATGGGCGCCAATTCCTCCCTTCCGTTTTGGCGGATATGACCGGAGAGCTCCGGCAGACATAATTATAGGGGGCAGGTGGAAAAAGTCAACCATTTTACTCGGAAAAAAGGAACAAAAACCCACGGCAAAGGGGAGAAAAGCGCCGTAATGTTGACAATTCCGCCGCTTCTATTCTATACTGAAGTTGTAGTTTCATTCCAGATTTCGTGCTGCCCGGGTGGAAGAAAAAGGAATCCTTCGCCGGCACAGATCTATGAGTTGAGAAAGGACGCCCATGGAAAGCGAGTATCGATATGGCTCCCTGATGAAGGGCCCGGATACGATCCTCATCGTGGATGACGATGAGATGAACCGGGCCATTCTGGAGAACCTCTTCTCCTCCTTTTACGCCGTGGAGGAGGCGGAGAACGGCCGGGAGGGGCTGGAGAAGCTGACGGCGAATCAGGAGAAAATCTGTGCGGTGCTGCTGGATGTGGTGATGCCGGAGATGGACGGGCTGCAGGTGCTCCATGTGCTGGAGCAGCGGGGGCTGCTCAGTAAGATTCCAGTCTTTCTCATCACCGCCGAGGCCAGCGACGCAACCATGCGGGAGGCCTACGAGCTGGGCGTCATGGACGTCATCAGCAAGCCGGTGGTGCCCTATGTGGTTCGGCGGCGGGTGAACTCGGTGGTGGAGCTGTTCCAGGCCCGAAAGCGGCTGGGCAACGTGGTGGAGCGCCAGCAGTCGGAGCTGCTGCGCCAGGCCCAGCAGATCATCCGGCTGAACATGGGCATGATCGAGGCCCTCTCCACCGCCATCGAGTTCCGCAGCGGGGAGTCCGGGGAGCACGTCCGGCGCATCCATGACATCACCCGCTTCCTGCTGGAGCACACGGAGCTGGGCCGGGGCCTGACGGAGGAGGAGATCACCCACATCTCCCTGGCTGCCATCATGCACGACGTGGGGAAGATCGCCATTCCCGACACCATTTTGAACAAGCCCGGCCGTCTGACGGCGGAGGAGTTCGATATCATGAAGACCCACACGATCCAGGGTGCGCTGCTGCTGGAGCGGATTCCCCAGATGCGGGAGTTCGCGGCCTATCACTACGCCCGGGACATTGCCCGCCACCACCACGAGCGCTGGGACGGCCGGGGCTATCCCGACGGGCTCAAGGGGGAGGAGATCTCCCTGGGGGCCCAGATCGTGTCATTGGCGGACGTGTATGACGCCCTGGTCAGCCGCCGGGTGTACAAGGCGGCCATCCCTCGGCAGGAGGCCTTGGAGATGATCCGCACCGGCCAGTGCGGCGCGTTCAACCCCGCCCTGCTCCGGTGCTTTTTCCGGGTAGAGGAGGAGCTGTGGCGGATGTACAGCAAAAAAGAGGAGGCGTAAGGGATGGACAAGGCGAAAAAGGACCGCCTGACGGCGGCAGGCATTGACGTGGACGGCGCTCTGGAGCGCTTTATGAACAACGAGGCGCTGCTGGAGCGCTTCCTGCGCAAATTCCCGGCGGACCCCAACTATGAAAAGCTGACGGCGGCCTTCGCCGCCGGGGACCGGGAGGAGGCCCTGACCGCCTCCCACACCCTCAAGGGCATGTGCGGGAACCTGTCTTTGACGGCGCTCTTCTCCCTGCTGAGCCGGCAGGTGGAGCTGCTGCGGGCAGAGGACTGGAACGGCGCGGCGGCGCTGCTGGCGGAGATCGGCCCCGCCCGGCAGAGTGTGCTGGAGGCCATTGAGGAGGTCTGGGGATGAGCGGACGCAGACGCCGGTGGCGGCGGGTGCTCCATCAGATGCGGCCCAACCTGGTGGTGCTGGTGTTCCTGGCCCTGCTGGGGGCGGCCAGCTTCTGGCTGCTGCGGACCGAGCTTTTGAAAAACGCCCAGGACCTGGGCACCTCCCTGGCCCAGAGCTATGCCTCGGAGGAGCGCAACAACCTGACGGTGTATGAGACGCTGCTGACCTTCGGCACCGAGTCCATCGACAGCCGGGTCCAGGAGGGCAACACGCCCCAGGAGCTGCAGGAGTGGATCAGCCTTTATTTTGAGCGCCTGGAGGCGGTGCTGGGAGAAAACACCGTGGACCCCTACCTGGTGCTGAATGGGAAGATCATCGCCGCCAACCCCTGGGAGGGGGACGAGGACTTCGATGTGGAGGGCGCCATATGGTACCAGATGGCCCGGCAGGCCGGCGGCGAGGTGGTCTTTACCGACGCCTATACCGACTCCATCTCCGGCAAGCCGGTCATCACCATGGCACAGATGGGCCATACCTCCGGCACTGTGCTGGCCTTTGACATCTTCCCGGAGAATCTCCACTTTCACAACAATCCCCTGACGCTGCCGGAGGGGGCGTCCTTCTATCTGTGCGACGCCTCCGGCACCGTCCTCTACCGACAGACCGATCTGGACAAGAGCGAGGAGGAGCTGCAAAGCTATGTGGGGGCGCTGGTGGAGAGCATCCAGCGGGGGGAGCATGACCACTACGACTCCTACATCTACGACATGAGCGGCCAGCAGCGCTCGGTGTATTACAGCATCATGCCCAATGGGTGGATCTCCGTCATCACCGTGCCCTATGACACTATCCTCCAGGAGCTGGACCAGTTTACGGACGTGTTCCTTGCGGTATTGCTGCTGTGCCTGCTGGGCTTTTTGCTGATGACCTGGCGGGACCTGCGGCTGAGCGCCAAGGTGGAGCGGACCAACGAGACGGTCCGGGTCCTGGGCAACTCCTACTATGCTCTCTATCGGGTGGACCTGGACCAGGGCACCTATGAGATGATCAAGGGCTCGGATTATGTGCGCCAGCGCCTGCCGCAGATAGGCAATTATGAAGAACTCACAGAGGTCATCAGCCAGGTTATAGAGAAGGATGCCTGTGAGGAGTATCGGGAGAGCTTCTCTCTGCCCAATATCCGCAAGCTGGTGGCCAAGCGCATCCGGGACTTCGGCGGGGATTTCCAGCGGCTCTTCGGCGGCGTCTACCGCTGGGTCAGCGTCCGGGTGCTTTTTGACGAGTCCCTGGCCCCCGGCGAGGTGGTGCTGTGTTTCCGGGAGGTGGAGGAGGAGAAGCAGCATCAGCTCCAGGAGCGCAAGCTGCTGGAAAACGCCCTGGAGAGCTCCCGCCGGAGCGAAAAGACCAAGCAGGCCTTCTTCAGCAACATGTCCCACGATATGCGCACGCCCCTCAACGCCATCATCGGCCTGACGGAGCTGGCCCGGCAGAACACGGAGGACCCCCAGCGCACCGACGGATACCTGGAAAAGATCGCCGTGTCCGGCCGGCAGCTGCTGGAGCTCATCAATGACATCCTGGATATGTCCCGGATGGAGCAGGGGAAGGTGGTGCTGGACTACCGGCAGTTCGACCTGAAGGAGAGCATCCGGGAGTGCGCCGAGCCCTTCCGCCTCCAGGCGGAGGGAGAGAACAAGCAGTTCCAGATGTCCTTTGCCGTGTCCGATCCGGTGGTGCTGGGCGATCCCTTCCGCATCAGTCAGATCATGAATAACCTGCTCTCCAATGCCCTGAAGTTCACCGGACAGGGGGACAGCATCACCGTCAGCGTCACCCAGTTCCAGGAGGAGACCCACGCCAAGTATCAGATCGTGGTCAGGGACACGGGGATCGGCATGTCTGAGGAGTTCCTGCCTCAGATCTTTGAGCCCTATGCCCGGGAGACCCGCTTCACCGCCCGGAAGATCACCGGTACCGGCCTGGGCATGCCCATCGTGAAGAATCTGGTGACCCAGATGAGCGGCCAGATTCAGGTGGAGAGCCGCCTGGGAGAGGGCACCACCTTTACCCTGGTGCTGCCGCTGGAGGCGGTGCGGTCCCAGGAGGTGGAAAAGGCGGAGGACCAGGAGCCGGAGCGGGAGAGCGCCCAGTCTGCGGCGTCGGGTCTGACCGGCCGCCGCATCCTGCTGGCGGAGGACAACGAGGTGAACATGGAGATCGCCACGGAGATTCTCACCAGCGCCGGGCTGGAGGTGACTCAGGCCTGGAACGGTCAGGAGGCAGTGGAGCAGTTTGCCTCCTCCCAGCCCTTCTTCTTCGACGCAATCCTCATGGATATGCAGATGCCTCAGATGGACGGTTGTACGGCGGCCAAGCAGATTCGCCGCATGTCCCGGCCCGACGCCGAGAAGGTGCCCATCATCGCCGTGACGGCCAATGCCTTCGCCGAGGACATCGCCGCCACCACCGCGGCGGGTATGAACGCCCATGTGTCCAAGCCCATCGATTTCCCGGCTCTGCTGCGCAAGCTGGAGGAGCTGACGAAGCGGCCCGAGGACGGAGCGGCTAGCAAAGAGAATCACTGAAGGGAAACGTGAAAAGAGCAGGCTCGCAGCCTATTGATTGGCTGCGAGCCTGCTCTTTTTGTATAGCTGTACAGCGTACAAAGATTGCATATTTAGTGTTTCCTCTGGCTTTTCAGAAAGAGACGGTTAAACTTTTTTGAGTGCAAGTATGGGAACAAAATTTTCCAAATTAAGAGGTAACATGGGGAACAAGCAGAGAGAATCATGGTTTTGTTTTTATTTCGTGAAACTGGATAGATGAAACAAATAAGCAGATGAAAGCACAGGATGTTTTTTGCAGAAACACAAAAGCAAAGGATGATGTGTGCAGAAAAAGCTTCGGGTATAACAGTACAAAATTTCATACCCTCTCTGCAAGTTTTGAAAATAAAAATTTTGTAGCTATTTTCCGACACTTTCCAAAACATTTGTGCACATTGCTGAAAATATGCACAAGTTTCTTAAAAATATTTGTTGACAGAGAGACAAATCCTCTGCTACAATCCGAGTTGTAGGACAACTGACATTCATCAAGTCGGCGCAATTTGCCCTCAATAACTACAAGGATATGGAGGAGAGAAGTATGAATTGCACAGTGGCAAAAGAAACCTTGCTCGACATCTATACCCGTATGGTGACGATCAGGAAATTTGAAGAGAAAGCGGGCGCGATTTTTGCCCAGGGACAGCTGAATGGATTTTTGCATCTCTACGTGGGTGAGGAAGCCGTGGGGGCAGGTGTTTGCGCGGCACTGAATGATGATGACTATATTGTCAGCACCCATCGAGGCCATGGCCATCTGATTGCCAAGGGCGGCGATGTGAACAAGATCATGGCGGAGCTCTACGGAAAGGTCACCGGATATTGCAAGGGCAAGGGTGGCTCGATGCATGTGGCGGACTTCTCCAAAGGAATGCTGGGTGCCTGCGGCATTGTGGGCGGCGGTATCCCCATTGCGGTTGGCGCGGCACTCTCCAGCAAGCTGCGGGACACCAAGCAGGTGGCAGTCACCTTCTTCGGCGATGGTGCTTCCAATGAGGGCAGCTTCCATGAGTCCATCAACTTTGCTGCTGTACAGAATCTGCCGGTAATTTTCCTGGTGGAGAATAACGGCTATGGAGAATTTACTCCGCAGTGCAGAGCCATGCGCATCAAAGATATCGCGGACCGGGCCAAGGGCTATGGCATCCCCGGTGTGATTGTGGATGGCATGGATGCTGTGGCCGTATATAACACCACAAAGGAGTGGGTGGAAAAGCTCCGCAACGGAGAGGGACCTGTGCTCATTGAAGCCAAGACTCACCGCAAGAGCGGTCACTCCGAAGGCGAGGTGGCTTTCCTGGACGGCCAGCCTTACCGCCTGCCGGAAGAGGAGAAGATCGCCAAGGAGACGGACTGCATAGACAATCTGCGGCAGTATCTGCTGGCAAATACCGATGCCACGCAGGCTGATCTGGATGCCATCGATCAAGCAGCTGCAAAGAAGATCGAGGATGCAATGGAATTTGCCAAGAACAGTCCCTTCCCCACGGCGGAGGAACTGTTTACCGACACTTGGGTTTGAGATGAGGGGTGAGATGCGATGAAAAAGTACTATATTCGTGCCATTCAGGAAGCGCTGTTTGAGGAAATGGAGCGGGATGATTCCGTGTTCCTTATGGGTGAGGACGTTCGGATCGGCTGCTTCGCAGCGACCCGCGGCCTTTGCGCGAAGTACGGTGAGCAGCGGGTCATCGATACGCCGATCTCAGAGCTGGCGGTGGCCGGCGCCGCGGTGGGTGCCGCTGTCACTGGTACTCGTCCCATTGTTGATCTGATGTTCGGTCAGTTCTTGATGCTGGCCTACGACCAGGTCTCCAGCCAGGCCAATGCCATGCGCTATATGTTCGGCGGCCAGACCAAGGTGCCCCTGGTGTATTTGGTGCAAAACGGCACCGGTCCCTGCGTAGGCCCTCACCACAGCAACTCCGTCCATCCTCTGTTTATGAACATCCCTCTGGTCAAGGCGGTCATGCCCAGCTGCCCGGCAGATGCCAAGGGGCTGCTCAAATCGGCCATCAGAGATGATAACCCGGTGGTATTTTTCAACCACACCTCCATTGGCGGCATGAAGGGCGAGGTGCCTGACGGTGAATATCTGATTCCCTTGGGAAAGGGCGACATTAAAAAAGCAGGCACGGACATCACACTGTGTGCGGTGGGTATCATGGTCAACCAGTGCCTGAAGGCTGCTGCCCAGCTGGAAAAAGAGGGCATCAGCGCCGAGGTGGTGGACCTGCGCACCCTCAAGCCCTGGGATAAAGAGATGGTGCTGGAGAGTGTAAAGAAAACCGGCCGGTTCCTGGCTGTGGATGAGAGCTACAAGACCTGTGGTGCTGGCGCCGAGTGGGTGGCCACTGTGGCGGAGGAGGCCTTCTCCGATCTCAAGTGCCCTGCCTCCCGCCTTTCGGGTGAGGAAATTCCCATTCCCTTCAGCCCCGTGCTGCAGCAGCTGGCAGTACCCAATAAGGACACTATCGCGGCGAAAGTCCGTGAGATGGTGAAGAAATAAAGGAGGAGTAAGCCATGGCGAAGGAACCGGTTTACATGCCTAAATTTGGCATGACAATGACAGAAGCGGAAATTGTCGAGTGGTACGTGGAGCAGGGCCAGGAGGTATCCCAGGGCGATCCGTTGCTGGGGATTGAAACAGAAAAGACCTCCGTGGACATCGAAGCTCCTGCGGATGGCTTTGTCTGTGCGTTGCTGTTTGAGCAGGGCGATTCCGCTGAGGTGGGTAGCATTTTGACTTACATCGCAGAGACGGCTGAGGAAGCTGCCGAGGGCGGAGCGGAAGAGAAGGTCGCTGCGCCTGCCGATTCTGCCGAACCCGTTGCTCCCACCGCTCCTGCTGGTGAGAATGGAGCGCCTCTTTCCAGAATGCGCCGCATCATTGCCGACAATATGCGCTCCAGCCTGCAGAATACCGCCCAGCTGACCCATTTCCGCGAGGTCTGTATGGACCGCATGGTGGCACTGAAGGAGTCTATGGACGGCATCTCCTACAACGATCTGCTGATGAAGGCCTTTGCACTGGCAGTGGAAAAATATCCTAAGGTGCGCAACCAGCTGGTAAACGGGCTGCTGACGGTGAAGAAGGAGACCGATCTGGGTATGGCTGTGGCTCTGGAGGATGGACTGATTGTTCCCGCCATCCGCGGTGTGGACAAGCTCTCCCTCCAGGAGATCGCTGCCGAGCGCAAGCGGGTAGTGGCTGCTGCTCGCAGTGGAGGGCTGAATCCTCAGGATACCGGCAGCTGCCTGGCAACCCTTTCCAGCCTGGGCGCCCAGGGCATCGACGGCTTTACGCCGATCCTGAATAGCCCTGAATCTGTCATCCTGGGCATCGGCCGCATTATCCGCAAGCCCTGGGTGAAGGACGAAGCTATTGTGCCCGCCTATGTGACCACGTTCAGCCTGACCTTTGACCATCAGGTGCTTGACGGCAAAGATGCTGCGGATTTCCTGGCTGTTTTTGCTGATATCCTGGAAAATCCGGACGAAATCACCCTGTAATTTCGCCGTTTGAAACGCTGAAGTAAGGAGGTCTGTAGGGGGAAGCTATGAACGATCATTTGAACGAAGATTTATTGGAAATGCGCCATATTACAAAGTCCTTTGCCCGTATGGTGGCAAATGACGATGTAAGCTTCAGCATCAAAAAGGGTGAGATCCGCGCGATCCTTGGCGAGAACGGCGCAGGAAAGTCCACGTTGATGAATGTTCTGTATGGCCTTTATAAGAAAGACGCGGGAACGATCATTTGGAAAGGACAGGAACTGA
Source organism: uncultured Oscillospiraceae bacterium (assembly GCA_902478785.1). Taxonomy (GTDB): domain Bacteria; phylum Bacillota; class Clostridia; order Oscillospirales; family Oscillospiraceae; genus Oscillibacter. The sequence goes on along the minus strand of CABSMJ010000008.1, from coordinate 59,120 downwards.
ATGTCGAATCCCCCGCAGAGGCCATCAAAGCCGGCATTGGCATGATCCACCAGCATTTTCAGCTGGTTGAGAAGTTTACCGTACTGGAAAACATCGTCCTGGGTTTGAAGGAAGGCAAGTTCATCGAACTGCCGCTGGATCAGGCAGAGAAGAAAGTGATGACGCTTTCTGAGACCTACGGGCTCAATATCCGACCCAAAGCCAGAGTGGAAGATCTGACTGTTGGTGAGCAGCAGCGTGTGGAGATTGTGAAAGCTCTTTATCGGGAATCGGATCTACTCATCATGGATGAGCCCACGGCTGTTTTGACGCCGCAGGAGGTCCACAGCCTGTTTGAGGTGCTCAACAAGCTGCGTTCGGAAGGCAAGTCCATCATTTTTATCAGTCACAAGCTGCCGGAGGTGCTGGAGCTGTGCGACAGCATCTCCATCATGCGGGACGGTAGAATGATCCAGACATTGAAAAATGAACCCGGCCTGGACAGCCGTACCCTTGCCTCTTTGATGGTAGGACGGAGCATCGATCTGCATATTACCAAGCCACCCTGCAAGCCCGGCGAGGTCGTGCTCAGTCTCCAGGGTGTCTGTGCCGACCCGGTCTCTGAGTCCAGTGGTGTAAAAAATGTTACGCTGGATGTTCATCGGGGGGAGATCGTTGGGATTGCCGGCGTGGATGGCAACGGACAGACAGATCTTTCAGAGCTGATTATGGGCCTTCGCAAAGCCAGCGGAGGCCGCATGGAGTTCCTTGGCAAAGACATTACACACAGCGACACCAAACAGATGCGCAACTTGCCCATTGGTTATATCCCGGCAGATAGAAACCATGCGGCGGTGGTTTTGGATTTTTCCATCCGCATGAACACCGCGCTGAATCATCCGGATCGAAAGCCCTATGGAAGCCCTCTCCTGATGGATTTCAAGAACATTGCTAAGATCACGGACGAGAAGATGAAGGAATTCAACGTTTCTGCCACAGGTTCTGACGAACTGGTGGGGAATCTCAGCGGCGGCAATCAGCAAAAGGTGGTCCTGGCCCGGGAGGTGGGCGAAAAGGTAGATCTCATCATCGCCGTATATCCTACACGAGGTCTGGATATCGATGCGACGAACTTTGTCTATGAGACGATGCTCAAGGCTCGTGAGCAGGGAACTGCAATCCTCTATATCTCGACAGAGCTGGAGGAGATCCTGACGCTCAGCGACCGCATCGGTGTTTTGTATGAAGGAGAGTTGGTAGGAATTCTGCCCGGCGAAAATGCCGAGGTGGAGAAAATCGGATTGTTAATGGCAGGTGAGCGGGTGAAATGATAAAGAACAAAGAACGAATCAAAAGAGAAAAGAAGCCTTTTTTAATGATCTTGCTTGATTTCAGCCCTATTATTGGCGCAATACTCGGACTTTTAATTGGCGCCTGCTTCGTAACATTGTGGGGAGTTAGCCCAATCACGTTCTTTCGGGAACTGTTTAAGGGAGCGTTTGGCAGCACCTTGGCCATTGGCAGTACGCTGAACCGGGCGACACCTCTTCTGATTATTGGTGCAGGCACGGCCATTGCGTTTCGGGCTGGTGCCAATAATATTGGACAAGAAGGACAGCTGTTTGTGGGCGGTATTGCTGCCGCCGTGGTGGCACTGCTCATGCCGTCTCTGCCGAAAGGACTGAGCGTACCTGCAATTCTTGTGGTGGCCATGCTGTTTGGCATGATCTTTTCGGGGATTGCCGTGCTGTTCCGAGTGCTCAAGGGCGTCAATGAGCTGCTTACCACGCTGCTTTTGAACTATGTGGGTACCCTGCTCCTCTCCGCTCTGGTCAACGGTCCGCTGGCCTCTGAAGAGATCGTCAGCTATCCCCAGACGGATACATTCGGCAGCCAGTTCCTTCTGAAATATTGGCCCAATTTCGGCTATCTGCACTCTGGTATCTTCATTGCGCTTGCCATTATCCTGCTGACTGGCTACTACCTTTGGCTGACCCCTGGTGGAATGCGTTTACGTATGACGGGCCTGTCCCCACTGGCGGCCCGTACCTCTGGCAATAATCCCACCAAGATCTTTGTATGGTCCATGCTGATCTCTGGCGGCCTGTGTGCGGTGGCTGGTGCGGTGGAAGTCATCGGATGCAATGACTGCCTCCGTCAGGAGTTTGGCTCTAACCTGGGCTTTGACGGCCTGGCCGTTGCCCTGTTGGGCAACACCAATCCCTTTGGTGTATTGCCTGCCGGCATTTTCTTTGGCGCTTTGCGCACGGGTATGCAGGCCATGCAGCGCTCCACCGGAATCCCCAGCGTGATTCTGGATCTCATCAAAGGTTCCATCATGGTCTTTATTATGGGCGGTGGAGCCCTGAAGCTGTACATCGAAGCAAATGCCAAGAAAAAGGTTGTTGGAAAGGGAAGCAAGAAGCCTCAGGCTGAGAGAAAAGAGACCTCCGCCTGCGAGGAATCCTCCAATTTGCAGGAAGCCACTCCGGGAGGTGACGAGAAGTGAACATTGATTTCATCGTGGAATACCTAAGTTCTACCATTCGTGTTGCGGTTCCCATTATTTTGATCGCGTTAGGCGTGTGTTACTCAGAAAAAGCGGGTGTCCATGCCATGGGAGCAGAGGGATATATGCTGATTGGAGCGTTTGTCAGCGTGGTCATGACCATCGCCACCGGAAATCATTTTCTCGGCATTGTCTTTGGAATCCTTGCCGCTGCGGTTTCCTCTGCACTCTTTTCTGCTTTTGCAGTATATCTGGGTGCCAATCAGGTCATCTGCGGCCTGGGCCTGAACTTCATCATGCTGGGCTTGACGAGTGCCTTGCAACGATTGTTCTGGGGCACCACCGGCGTTCCCCGCATCGAGGCAATGAATCCCATTCCGATTCCCATTTTGTCCAAGATTCCCCTGATTGGACCGATGCTGTTCAATCAGCCGATCCTCACCTATGTGACCTATCTTTTGATTCCGGTTGCCTGGTGGATCATGTTCAAGAGTACCTGGGGCCTCCAGCTCCGGGCTGTGGGTGAAAACCCCAGCTGCGCGGATACCCTTGGTATCAATGTGGCTAGAACGCGCTCCATCTCCGCCATCGTCTGCGGTGTGTTCTGCGGCATGGGCGGTGCGGTGCTGGCACTCCAGCAGGTGCAGAGCTTCACGGAAAACATCTCCAACGGGCGCGGCTGGCTGGGTCTGATTGCTGCCACCTTTGGCGGATGGAATCCCATCGGCGCTGCCGGAGCAGGTCTAGTATTCGGCGCCTCTGAGGTACTGCAGCTGCGGTTGCAAATGCTGGGCAACATTCACATCTCCTCTTACGTGATCTTGATGCTGCCCTATTTGGTCGCACTGGTATTTATTTTGCTGATTGGCAAGGGACGCAGACACCCTGCCGCCATGGGCAAATATTACAGGAAACAGTAATTACATTTGAATCACACAGATCCCCATGTCCCCATGCAAGCGCAAAGAAAAATCAACCCCTGTGAATTTGAGCAAGAAAGGCTTGCTTGAATAATATGAAAAACATGGAGGTAAGTATGAAAAAGTTTTTTGCAATGCTCTTAGCGATTTGTATGGTTGCCGTCATGCTTGTGGGCTGCGGTGACACAGCCTCCCCCTCTTCCAACGGATCTGATGCACAAAGCAATGCCAGTGATTACAAGGTGGCGCTGCTTCTTCCCGGCAGCGCCAATGATAAGAGCTGGAATCAGTACGGCTATGACGCCCTGATGAAGGTCAAGGATGAGCTGGGCGTGGAAGTGGCCTATTCCGAGAATGTGACCAATGTGGATCTGCAGCAGGCGCTGCGGGACTATGCTTCCCAGGGCTATGACATGGTCATTGGTCATACCGGCGGCTTTGAGGATGACATGATCAAAGTCTCTGCTGATTTCCCCGATACCAAGTTTGTCTGCATTGCCGGCTCTACGGGCAATGATGTCAATGTGACCTCTGTGGATACCGCTCCCTGGCAGTATGGTTACGCCTATGGCTGGATGGCCTCCGAAATCACGCAGACCGGCAAGGTGGGCTATATCACCGCCAATGAGGGCACCGGCACCCAGAACAACCTGGTGGGCAGCTGGAAGGACGGCGTAAAGGCCAATAATCCTGATACTCAGGGTACTGTGGTCTATCTGAGCGACTCTGATGACGTAGCTTCCGCTCGCGAGGCGGCTCTGGCCATGATTTCTGCTGGCTGTGATGTGGTCATGCACGAGCTCAATCGTGCCGCTCAGGGTGTTATCGATGTGTGCAAGGAAAAGGGTGTCTATACCATCGGTAGAAGCGCTGAGGATGTGGCTACTGCGCCCGACCAGGTCCTGACCTACTGCAACTTTGACTGGGGTCCCAAGTATGTCTATCTGGTGGAGCAGGGCATGGCTGGCAAGTTGGAACCTGGCTTCCTGTTCTTCGGTTTCAACACGCCTGAGGCTCCGGGCTTTACCTTCACCTATGACGACAACAACGGCTGGAATCCCAATGCTGTCTCTGAGGACATCCTGGCAAAGTTTAAGACCGATGTGGAGGAGATGTTCATCGCCGATCCCGCTCGTTCCTACACCACGGAGCAGGCTGCTGGCGGGACCTTCTAAAAAGAAGTAAGCCCTCAATTATTTTACGAGCTATCTCACTGGGCGGTAGGCCGCTCTAAGTAGAGCGGTCGCCGCTTCAGCGGGAGAGACCATTCAGACCCAAGATTTGTTGCTGGAGTCTCTTGGAAAAACAATCTTCTCTGGATATCACTGGTTGAAAGGAAGGGAGGCAGCGCTTATGAAACGACTCTCTGCACAACTTATACTGGGGATGATTGGCTTTACACTTTTGGCTGGATGCGGTTCCGTTTTTTCGACCCCTTCGTCCTCTCCGGAAGGCGGGGAGGAGCAGATCCGTGTGGCGTGTCTGCTCCCCGGCAGCGCCAGCGATCGCAGTTGGAGCCAATTTGGCTATGAGGCGTTGATGCAGGTCAAGAATGAACTGGGTGCGGAAGTGGCATACAGCGAAAATATTGCTGATGCAGATCTTCTCCCGGCGCTTCGAGGCTATGCGTCCGCAGGATATGATGTGATCTTTGGACATGGCGGGCAATTCCAAGATGCTATGGAGAAGGTGGCGCCTGAATATCCCGACACGGAGTTCCTTGTGATCTGTGGTGCTGATCCCATAGGGGATAATGTCACGGCAGCAGACAATGCGCCCTGGCAGTATGGATATGCCTATGGTTGGATGGCCTGCCAGATCAGTCAGACCCAAAAAGTTGGGTATGTGGGAGCCCTGGAAGGCATCGATGTGACCAACAACTTTGTGGGCAGTATCAAGGACGGCTTAAAAACCAAGGACCCCAACTGCCAAATTTCCATTATCTATCTGGACGACAACAACGATGTGGCTGCAGCCAGAGAAGCTGCCAACGCACTGGCTGCCGCAGGATGTGACGTGATCCTCCACGAGCTTAACAGAGGTGCTCAGGGTGTGGTAGACGTATGCAAGGAGAAAAACATCTACACCCTGGGACGGAGTGTAGCCGATGTGGCCTATGCTCCGGACCAGGTGCTGGCGTATTGTGACTATGGATGGAGTTCCAAGTATGTGAGCTTGACCAAGATGGCCATGAATGGAGAGCTGGAAGGCGGGACCATGTACTTTGGCTATCACACTGCGCCGGAAGCGCCGGGATTTGCATTTGTTTATGACGAGGAGCATTCCTGGAATCCCAAAGCAGTGACAGAGGAAATGCTGGACAATTTCCAAGTAGAAGTGGTGGATATGTTTATCGCGGATCCCATTCGCTCTTATACGGTCGAGCAGGCGGCAGGAGGCACTTTCTGATCCCCAATCGTAGGGGAAAATATGGTGGAAGGAAGGTGACCTTCCTGCTGTAAAAAAACGTTTTAAGAAGTTAGACTTCTAACAATAAACAAGTATTTTTGAAAAAGAGGGACTGTTATGCGTTTAGAAAACAAAGTTGTCGTTGTTACCGGTGCTGGTTCCGGTCTGGGTAAAGCTGTTTCTCTGAAAGTTGCCTCACAGGGCGCAGACCTTGTGTTGGCAGACATCAATGGAGAGGCCATTGCACGGACGGCCGCAGAAGTGGAAGCGATGGGCCGCAAGGCACTGCAGTGTGTGGTGGATGTATGTAACGGTGAGAGTGTCAATCAAATGATCGCCGACGCAGTTGCGGCCTATGGTCAGATCCATGGCCTGGTAAATTCGGCTGGCATCTTTTCCAGCATTCCTTTCCTGGATCTTACAGAGCGGGATTGGGACCGTATGATCAACATCAATCTGAAAGGTTCTTTCCTTTGCGCGCAGTCCTTCATCAGACAAGCGGTGGAACAGAAGACCGGCGCTTCCATCGTATTTCTCAGCTCCATCAGCGGTTTCATTGGCTTTACCAAGTCCGCTCACTACTGCGCCTCCAAGGGGGCGGTCAGACAGCTGAGTAAAGCCATTGCTCTGGAGTTTGGGCCTAACGGTATCCGCTCCAATGTGGTGGCTCCTGGTACCATTGAGACGCCCATGAACGCTTGGATCATTGATGATCCCGAGATGCACAAGCAGTCTGTGGCCTCTATTCCCATGGGGCGGTTCGGCAAGTCCGAAGAGATTGCAGACGCCATCGCATTTTTGCTTTCTGACGAGGCTTCCTACTGCACCGGCTCTGAACTGCTGGTGGATGGCGGCCAAATCACTCACTGCTAAAGATTACTTCTATTATTTTTAAGAAAGGACACTGTTATGAAAAAGTTTGAGAACAAGGTTGTGGCAATCACTGGTGGCGGTTCTGGACTGGGTAAGCTCTCTTGCGAAATGTTTGCCGCGGAAGGCGCCACGGTCTGCGTGATCGATATCAATGCTCAGACGGCGGGTGCTGTGGCGGAGAGTATCATCTCCGCTGGCGGCAAGGCCAAGGCCTTTGCTGCGGATATCACCAACGAGAGTGCCATGGAAAAGCTGTTTGCTGAGATCCACGATGCCTATGGCCGCCTGGATGTTTTGTTCAACAACGCCGGCATCAGTCCCATTGGAACCGTTACCACTACCTCCTACGCCGACTTCCGCAAAGTGCTGGCCATTGATATGGAAAGCATCTTCCTGGGCTGCAAGTATGCCATCCCCTACATGGAAAAGCAGGGCGGCGGTGTGATCCTGAACACCGTGGGCACCTTCGGCCTCAAGCCCATTCCCAACAAGGTGGGATATGCCTGCGCCAAAGCTGGAGCCATGAGTCTGACCCGCTCCGTGGCCATTGATTTTGCCCGTAGCAACATCCGCTGCAATGCCATCTGCCCGGGTTTTGTGGATACACCGCTGAATAAGGACTTCACCGGTGAGGCCCGGGAGAAGTTCCTGGATTCCTATCAGCCCATGACGCTGAAGATTCAGCCCGAGGATATTGCCAAGACGGCGCTATTCCTGGCCAGCGACGACGCCAGAGCCATCACCGGTCAGGCCATCGTCATCGACGGCGGAACGGAAGCCTGCCTGTACTACTAATCAATTTACTTAAGAAAGGCCTGTTTCAATGAATGTAGATCTCAGCCGGGTCTTGGAGCGCCTGGATACGATTTATGAATGTGGCAAACAGGAGGATGGATCTCATAGCCGCCTGGCCTTTTCGCCTGAGGATCAAAAGGGCCGGAACCTATATATGTCCTATTTCCGAGCCCTTGGCCTTAGGCCAAAGGTGGATGCGGCCGGGAATATCCGGGTCCGCCTGTCCGGCCACGACAATACGCTTCCGGCCATTCTAGTGGGTTCCCATTTGGATACAGTGCCCAACGGCGGAAAGTACGATGGGGCGCTGGGCTGTGTGGCAGCTCTAGAGGTCTTCGAAGTATTGCGCCGCAGCGGCATGGAGCTGGAACATCCCCTGGAGGCCATTGTTTTCACCGATGAAGAGGGAGCCCGCTTTGGAAAAGGTCTTTTTGGCAGTAATGCTGCCTGTGGCCATCCGCTGCCCGTCTCTAAGCAGGATACGGATGGGCAGGGAATGAATCAGATGCAGGTGCTGCAGGAGTTTGGCGTGAACTGTACTGCCTTGGATCAGGCGGCAATTCCGCCGGAACATGTCCACTGCTTCTTAGAGCTCCATGTGGAGCAGGGCGCGTCTTTGTGGAGAAATGAGACGGAGATTGGCGTGGTCACCTCCATTGCCGGCGTAGACCGGTTTGAAATTACATTTACAGGCCAAGCAAATCACGCCGGAAGTACCCTGATGCAGGACCGGAAAGACGCTCTGGTAACGGCGGCAGAGTTCATTGCTGCCGTGCCAGAAGTGGTAGGCACTTACGGTGGAGACTACTCCGTAGCTACGGTGGGCTGCGTACGGGTGGAACCCAATTCCGTCAACGTGGTGCCCGGCAAATGCGTCATCAGCTTGGAGATCCGGGACCGGGAGCAGGTCGTTATGGACCAGCTTCTGGAAAAGCTGCAGGAAAAGCTGGAGAGCATCTGTAACACCCGGGGCGTTGCCTCAGACTTGAAGGTGATCTCCCGGTGCCCGCCCTCTCCTATGAGTGATTGGGTCATCGACTGTGTGGAACAGGCCTGTCAGGAGACGGGCCGGAGCTATGAAAAGATGCCCAGTGGTGCATTCCACGACTCCCTTTTGATGAGCGCAGTGTTTCCCACCGGCATGATCTTCATCCCCAGCCAGGAGGGCATCAGCCATTCTCCGCTGGAATACTCCGCACCAACAGATATTGAAAACGGCTGCGACGTGCTGCTGCGGACCGTTTTGACTATTGATAAGACGAACAGGAGGTAACTTATGCAGGCATTCAACTTTACCATGCCCACCAAGTTCTATGTGGGCTGCGGACAGGTGAATCAGCTCAAGGAGCTGGCTCCCCAGTACGGAAAGAAAGCCATGGTTTGCGCGGCCAAAGATACCATGCGTCAGCTGGGTATTTTGGATCGCGTAGTTGATCTGCTGGAGGATGCCGGCGTGGCGGTGTCCATCATCGACGATGTGGAACCCAATCCCCGGGATGTGGATATCGACCGCCAGGTGCAGTTCTTCCTCAGCGAAGGTTGTGACTTTACCATCGGCCTGGGTGGCGGAAGCGCGCTGGATACCGCTAAGGCGGTGGCCTTCATGGCGGCCCAGACTCCTGGCGACTCCGTGCGGGACTACCTGGCCGGCGGCAGCAAGTCTGACCTGGCAGACGTGAAGAAGCCCTATCCTGTGATCTGCATCACCACCACTGCGGGCACTGGCTCCGAGGCTACCAAGTGGTTCGTTATCACCAACACCATCAATCACGACAAGCCCGGTGTGGGCCATGACCTGCTGATGCCCTCTGTGTCCATTGTGGACCCAGATCTGATGATGACTATGCCTCCCAGCGTGACCCGCTCCTGCGGCATCGACGTGCTGTTCCACGCTATGGAGGCCTATCTGGCAAAGTGTGCCAACGCCTTTACGGATGCCTGTGCGCTGGAGGCCATTCGTCTGGTTATCAAATATCTGGATCGGGCTATTAAAAACGGTGCCAACGACAAGGAAGCCAGAGAATATATGGCCTGGGCAAACACCCTGGGTGGCATTGTCATCGGCGAGGGCAACTCCGGCACCGTGGCTATCCATGCGCTGGGACACAGTGTGGGCGGCCAGACCAATGCGCCCCACGGCTTGACCATGTGCCCCCTGGCGGTCCCCTATCTGGAAATGACCTGGGACGCCGACATCGAGCGTCATGCCAAGCTAACTCGCCTGTTTGGCTACGGCGATGACACCATGACTCAGCAGCAGCTGGCTGCCCTGTGCCCGAAGGCAATGGAGGGGGTCCTGGAGAGATTCAACTGCAATATCACTCTGAAGGACCTGGGTGTTACCGAGGAGATGATCGAACCCATGACCGACTCGGTCTTCCAGACCATGGCAGGTGTTCTGAACAACAGCCTCAAACCGTTTACCCGAGAGGATGTAGTCGCTCTGTATAAGAAGTCCATGTAAGCGGTGGAGAAAACAATGGGCACCGTCATATGTGCAGGCAAGCTCTACACCGGTGAAGGAGCGCTTCGACAGGATGCAGCGCTGTATTTCACCGGAGACCGAATTCGGGATATCGGTCCTCGAGATGAGGTGATTACCCGCCATCCGGGGGCGTTGGTCCTGGGAAAGAGCCATTGGATGATTACGCCTGCTTTTATCGATGCGCACGACCATGGCCGCGGGGTGTCCCCTGTGGCATTCGGCGCGGCGGATCGGGCTTTGGAACAGTGGATTCCCACTTTGTGTCGTGTCCGCTCCTCCGCCTATGAGGCGGCACTTTACGATGGATTGCTGCTGGCCTCCTCTGGCGTCTCCGCCGTGCTCCACAGTCACAATCCCTCCTCCTGGGGAAGTATGGCTGAGGAGCTGGTGGAGACAGCCAGAGGCTATAACGAAGCGGGAATCCGAGTGATCCTTTGTCCGCCCTATGTAGACCAAAACAACCTGGTCTACTACAAGCGAAAAGAATTTGCAGATGAGCTCCCAGAGGAGCTGCGGGAGGAATTTCTCTCCGGGATCAGTGACTGCCCCTTTTCTCTCTCTGAGTACTTCCGAATCGTGGAAACGCTGGAGCGACAACTGAGCTATCCCATCAGCACTGGCATGGTGAGCCTCCAGTTGCACCCGGCAGGACTGCAATGGTGCAGCGACGAGACCCTTCTGGCCATGCAGGCTTATGCCCAGGAACATGACTTGGGCATCCACATGCACATGCTGGAGACCAAATATCAGAGAATTTACAGCAAAAAATGGGGTATGAGCAGTGTGGAGCATCTGGACCAGTTGGGATTTCTGACGCCCCGGCTCTCCCTGGCCCACATGGTTTGGGCGGAAGAGGGGGACTGGGCTTTGCTTGCAAAGCGGGGCGTGAAGGTGGTCACCAATCCCTCCTCTAACCTGCGGCTGCGCAGCGGTATAATGCCGCTGCAAACCGCGCTGGAGGCTGGCGTTGTCTGCGCTGTGGGCCTGGATGGCTGCGGATTAGATGACGATCAGGACTACCTGCGGGAGCTGCGGTTGGCCCGATACAATCCGGGACACTCAGGCGTAGGCGCTGGGATCTCTCCGGCTCAGATGTTGGCCATGGGAACGGTGGCAGGTGCTGCTGTGGCAAGAGGAGAAGGGGGCGTGCTGCGCAAAGGCAGCTGGGCAGACTTTGTCTGCCTGGACCTTAACCGCCTCTGTTATCCCTTTGCTGCTCCGGCTGCAGATCCGTTGGAGCTGCTTGCGGTGCGGGGGACCCGGGCCGCGGTGGATCGGGTGTATGTGGCTGGAGACTGCATTGTCCGAAACGGTCGCCCTTGTGCTTCACTTTCTCTAGAGGAGGGTGGCACCCGCCTGAACGAAACGCTTTCAGCGCTGACCGGCCCAGACCCTGGACCAGGAGTCAGCGAGGCGCTGGTAGAGGCCATTGGACAGTTCTACAAGCGCTCTGAAGCAGAAGGGAGTTTCCAATGAAGATTTTCGTGATCTCTCCCATTCTTCCTCCGGAGGGAGAGGATTACCGGGAGCAGTACCGGCGCAGGGACAGCGCCCAGATTCCGGCGGAGTTCTCCTTTGCCTATATCGACAAGGGGCCCCGGTTCATCCAAAACGCCTATGACGATGCCTGCGCGGCGCCAGATCTGATCCGGAAGATCCAGGCGGCGGAGCAAGACGGAGCGGATGCGGTGGTCATCAACTGCAGCGCGGACACGGCGCTGCGGGCCTGCCGGGAGGCTGTGTCCATCCCGGTCATCGGTCCCAGTGAGTGCACCATGCTCTATGCCTCCCAACTGGTGGATACCTTCACAGTTCTGACCTTTGCCAAACGCATCAACGGCCGTTTTTACCGAATCGCCCAGGAGTTGGGCCTTTCCCACCGCTTGGCGGCAGTGGAGTCCGTGGAGATGGACTTTGACGACATCAGCAACGGACAGGACAAGGTGGTGGACAAGCTCTATGAGACTATTCGAGCCATCCATGACCGTACCGGATGTGATGGATATATTCTGGGCTGCACGGACTTTGAAGATGTAGCGCCTCAGCTCTCGAAGCGCCTCAAGGACGGCGGGGTGGATGTGATCTTGTTCAAGCCCTATGAGATTGCCGCCTGGCAGGCCTATATCACTGCAAAAATGGGGCTGCGTCAGGGCAGCGCCAGCTATCCCAAGCCCCTGTTTCCAATATCTGATGAATGAAAGAGGTTTGCTTATGAAAGTTGATCTGCTCATTAAGAACGCGCAAATCGTCAGCGCCCGTGACACAGTGGCCGGCTGCATCGCGGTGAAGGACGGCAAGATCACCGCCATTGCCGACAGCCCTGAGGGTTTTGAGGCAGCCCGGGTCATTGATGTAGGTGGAAAGCCGGTTCTTCCCGGCGGCATCGACGTCCACGTCCACTTCCGGGATCCCGGTCTGACCTACAAGGAGGACTTCTCCACCGGCTCCATGGCGGCGGCCGCTGGCGGCATCACCACCGTTTACGATATGCCCAACGTGCAGCCTCCCACCCTGAATGTGGAGAACTTCCAGATCAAAAAGAAGATCGCCGAGGAGAAGTCCTATGTCAACTACGGCATCTATGCCTATCTTGTCAACAACCTGGACCAGATCGATGGCCTTATCGAGGCCGGTGTGTGCGGCTTTAAGTGGGACCTGAGTACCTTTGACTGGGAGCTGCCCGAGGGCTACTATCTGCCGGACAACAACGAGGCGGCCGACATCTTTAAGAAGATCGCCGCTTACGACTATGTGGTCACGGTCCATGCCGAGGACATGGAGCTGGTAAAGCACTACACGGAGCATCTCAAGGAGAGCGGTCGGGACCCCAAGGACTTCTTCTCCCATGTGGAAGCCCGCCCTGACATTGTGGAGGTCTCCGCTCTGTATCGCACCTTTGTGCTCTCTGAGGCGTCGGGCTGCCGGGTGCATATCACCCATCTAACCTCCAAGCGAGGCTTGGAGCTCATCAAGGAGTTCCAGCACAAGGGCACTCCCGTCACCTCCGACGTGGGTCCTGCCTGGTTTACCTTCTGCGCTGAGGACTATGAGAAGTTCGGCGGCGGCATCCGCGTCATTCCTGCCATTCGGTATGAGAAGGACCGGGAGGCCCTGTGGAACGGTCTGGCCAACGGCGACATCGAAGTGCTGGCCACCGACCATGCGCCCCACTCCAACGATGAAAAGTTCAATCGCAGCTGGTGGGATACGCTGCCTGGCACCATCGGTGTTCAGACCAGCCTGCCCATTATGTTGGACCACGTGAACAAGGGCGATTTGAGCCTCAATCGCGTGGTGGAGTGCATGGCCGAAAAGCCCGCCCAGATCTTCAACATCTTCCCCCGCAAGGGGCAGATCGCTGTGGGCGCCGATGCGGACTTGGTGGTCGTGGATATGGACAAGGAGTGGACCGTTACTCACGAGGAGATGTACAGCAAGACCAAGTACACTCCCTACGACGGTTTCAAGCTCAAGGGTAAGCCCGTTATGACCATCGTCATGGGCGAAGTGATTATGGAGGACGGCAAGATCGTTGGCAAGCCCGGCGTGGGCCGGCTGGTGAATCCCAGAAAGGAGTGGTAATCCATGGTCATTGACCACCACAACCATGTGTGGGAAGGCGAATCTACAGGAGGCTTCCTGGATGAAGGAATGAGCGTGGGGCGCATCCTGCGGGAGATGGATCAGGCAGGCGTAGATATGTGCGGTGTGTGCACCGTGGCCCAGGCTATCGACAATGATTATGTGGTCAAAGCTCAGCGAGAGCATCCAGATCGGCTGTTTGGCTACTGCATGATCAATCCTAGAATGCCTGACGCCAGAGATACGCTGAAAAAGTACCTGGACCTGGGACTCAAGGGCCTCAAGCTCCACCCACGCCTCCACGGCTACCAGCTGGGAGACTTGGGCATGATCGTCTCGCTGATGGAGCTGTGCCGGGAGTATAAGGTGCCCATGTTTTCCCACGGCGGGTCCGAGGAAAATGACCATCCGTTCTACTTCGAGGAGATCGCCCGGGCATTCCCGGACGTGACGGTGATCCTGGGCCATATGTGCGCGCTGAACTACTGCGACGACGCCATTTTGGTGGCTAGCCGCAACGAAAATATCTATCTGGACACCTCCACCGCCGAGCTCTTTTCCCTGAAGGCAGCCCTGAAAAAGGTGGGTCCGTCCCGGATCATGATGAGCACTGACTGGCCTGGAAATGATTTCCGCATGGAACTTCTAAAGGTCAAGATCGCCACGGAGGGCGACGAAGAGGCATACCGCCTGATTGCCGGCGGAAATTATGAGAGAATCCTGAAAGGATACTGATTTACATAAAACAAACAGAAGGGAATTGAGAGACATGGATCAGAAACTGGTTGTAATGCTTACCGACAACGATGAGACTGTTGCTACTGCGAAGGCGGACTTCCTGGCGGCTGCCGATCTGCCGGTTCAGGAGTGGGGGTTTAAGGATGTGGGTCTGCCTCTGGATCAGATGGTGGACTTGGTCAAGACCATGAAGGCCCACGGCAAGCGCACCAACCTGGAAGTGGTTTCTCTGTCTGAGGAAGAGGGCCTGGCAGGCGCCAAGATCGCCGTAGATGCCGGCTTTGATGTGCTGATGGGCACGGTCTACTATGACTCCATTCGGGACTATCTGGCTGGTACCGGCGTGAAGTACTATCCGTTCTGCGGCAAGGTCTACGGTCATCCCTCCGTGCTGGATGGCAGCATCGAGGAGATTGTGGCCCACGCCAAGGAGCTGGAGGCCAAGGGTGTGGACGGCATCGATCTGCTGTCCTTCCGTTACACCGGCGATGCTATGGCACTGCTTGCTGAAGTGGTCAAGGCGGTGAAGATTCCCGTTATCTCCGCCGGCAGCGTGGACCGCTATCAGCGTATCGATGATATCGCAGCCACTGGCGCAGCTGGTCTGACCATGGGCTCTGCTCTGTTCCACAGCAAATATGTGGAGGGTGGCTTTGTGGACAACCTCAAAGACGTGTGTGATTACATGAACAATCATTAAATCTGGCGACAATAAAAAAGGAGGATTATTATGGACGCTTCTATGGTCAATGCTGGTATGAAGCTGGTGGAGAACAATCATCTGAGCATCGCCCGAGCCTCTCTGGCTCCCAATGACGCCATTTTGCTGCCCAAGGCCTTTATGCTGGACAGCATCCTGCCTGAGTTCAAGGATACCAAGGTACATTACTATGCTGCCCCCTGCATGGGCGCTAAGTTCCTGGAGTGCAAGCTGTTGATCGAAAAGGACGGCGGCAGCAAGGAAGCCATTGTCAACGGCTATGAGAACTTCATGTATGTGATCTCCGGCGAGGTGGAGGTCCTCATCTCCGGCAAGAAGCACACTCTGGAGGCTGAGGGCTACTTCTGGCTGCCTCCCATGGTGGACTTTGAAATCTGCAACAAGAAGGACGAGATCGCCAACGTGCTGTGGGTGCGCAAGCGCTATGAGGAGACCAAGTTCTACTCTGTGCCCGATCCCATTGTCTCCAGCGTGCTGGATATTCCCCCTGTGCAGAACATCGCCGAGATCGAGCAGCAGTGCCTGCCCTTCGAGAAAAACTTTGGCTTTGATATGGCCATGAATATGCTGACCTTCGCTCCTGGCGTCACCTTCCCCTTTGTGGAATCCCACGTCTTTGAGCACGGCGGCTATTTCCTCAACGGCCGTGGCAACTTCTGGATCAACAAGGTCAACTATGAGATCCACGAGGACGACTTCTGCTACATGGCGCCCTTCACGCCCCACTATGTGGTAGCCTATGGCCCCAAGCCCCTGCGCTATCTGCTCTACAAGAATGTGAACCGCGATTTCGCGCTGTAAGAATTTGAAAACAGGAGGCGGAGACATGGAAAAGGAAGCATATCTGCTGGCTGTGGACCAGGGAACCTCTGGAACCATGGTGGCTCTTTTGGATACGAAGGCGCAAATGGTGGATGCTGTGGACATTCCTGTCTCCGTCTCCACGCCCCATTACAGTTTTGTGGAACAAGATCCGCAGGAACTGATTCGGTCCATCCGACAGGGAGCCCAGAAACTCATGGCAGCACACCTGGACAAGCTGGACGCCCTTTTGGGCGTGGGCTTTGCCAACCAGGGGGAATCCTTCCTCCTTTGGGACTGGGAGACGGGAGAGCCGGTGACCCCGGTGATCAGCTGGCAGGACGGCCGCTGTGAGGCACTGTGCCAGCAACTGGTGGACCAGGGAAAGGACGAGTGGTTCCATCAGCGGACCGGCCTGCACCTGTCCAGCGAGTGGCCCGCACTCAAGCTCCGGTGGCTGCGGGAAAATGACAGCAGCCTTAAAAAACTCTGGAAGGCTGGCCGGTTGGCCTATGGCCAGCTGGACGCCTGGTTTCTGTATGCGCTCACCGGCGGCCGATGCTACGCCTCTGACCACAGCACAGCCTGCCGCTCGGGTCTCTATAACCTGCGTACACTTGACTGGGATCAGGAGCTGATGGCCGGTTTTGGGGCCGAAGGGTTGCGTTTGCCGCCTCTGTGCGACAACACCGCCCAGTTTGAGGGAGTGGACTTAGGCATTGGCAAGCGCCTTCCCTGGGTGGCTGGGGGCCTGGATCAATCCATGGCCCTGCTGGGGCAAAGATGCATCGCGGCTCACACGGCCAAGGTGACCTATGGTACCTGCTGCGCCTGCTGGATGAATATGGGCGACGAAGTGGTACTGGATGACCATCTGACCACCAGTGTGGCCTGGAAAGCAGGAGAGAGCCCTGTCTATGCCCTGGCGGCGGAAGGCGGCGCGGCAGGCAGTATCGTCACCTGGCTTCAGCGCAACTTTAAGCCCGAGTGGAAGACGAGCCAGCTCTCCGATCTGGCGCGGGAGTGCGGAGAGGACAGCGCGGTGGTGTTTGTTCCCGCCTTCAACGGCCTGGGGGCGCCCTATTGGGATGCTGCGGCTCGAGGGACGCTGTTCGGCGTCACTGCCGGCACTGCGCCTGCCCATATCCTGCGGGCGGGGCTGGATGCGGTGGCCTACACGGTGAAGGATATCCTCAGCGTCATGCCCCCCTGCAAGGCCCTGGTGGCCGACGGCGGGATGTGCGCCAACGAATACCTCATGGAAAAACAGGCCAATGTACTGGGCCAGCCGGTGCTCTGCCCGGAAAACCGGGAGGGAACCATCACTGGCGTGGGGTATCTCATGTGCCTGAGCCTGGGGCTGTTCCAATCTCTGGAGGAGATCCCTCAGTCCTTCCGGGACCGTAAGATTGTACCCGGCCGGGAGGATGTGAAGGGCTATGCCCAGTGGAAGCGGGCAGTGAATGCGACCATAGACTTTTATAAGCAAAGCTGATTTACCATGCCTTGAAAGTTCAGAATACTGTGAACATCAAAGTAGATAGGAGAATCATCACCATGGACAGACTGCAAAAAACCAATGCGCTCCAGGAGCGCGCCATGAAGAGTATGCCTCTGGGTGTGAATTCCAACGGCCGTTTCTGGGGCAAGGGCTGCACGCCTTACTTCAGCCGTGGCAAGGGCTCCCACATGTGGGACGTGGACGGCAATGAGTACATCGACTATCGACTGGGCTTCGGTCCTGTCATCCTGGGCTATGCCTATGATGAGGTGGACAATGCGGTCATCGAGGCCCTCCACAGCGGCGTGACGCCGGGCATCACCTGCGAACGCGAGGTGGAGGTGGCCGAGGCGGTCATCAATATGTGCCCCGCGGTGGAAATGGTTCGTCTGGTCAACACCGGCTCCGAAGCCACCATGAACGCCATCCGTGTAGCCAGAGCCTACACCCGCAGAGAAAAGATTATCAAGCTGGAAGGCGGCTATCACGGCGGATATGACTATGTGCTCTACTCCACCTATGCACCCCCCAGCGCTTACGGCAACCGCCGGGACCCCATCAAGATCCCTGCCAGCTCCGGCATCCCTAGAGCCCTGGACGATCTGATCATTCCTATCCCCTTCAATGATCCCGAGGTGCTGGAGCTGACGCTCAAGCGCTATGGCCATGAGGTGGCTGCCATTATTACCGAGCCCATGCTGGGTAACTTCGGCCTGGCCGATCCCAAGCCCGGCTACATGGATTTCCTGCGTAAAAAGTGCGATGAGTACGGCATTTTGTGGATCCTGGACGAGGTTAAGACCGGCTTCCGTGTGGCCAAGGGCGGCGCTCAGGAGCGTTATGGCTATCGTCCTGACCTGTCCACCTTTGCCAAGTCCATCGGCAACGGCTTCCCCATCGCCGCCTACGGCGGCCGCAAGGAGGTCATGGACATCGTGGGCAAGGGCGTCACCCAGGGCGGTACCTATGCGGGCAACGGCGTGGGCACTGCGGCTGCCAAGGCTACCCTCCATATCATGCAGACCCAGGATGTGCACAAGCACATTGACGCCATGGGCACCCGGCTGCAGAAGGGCCTGGCTCAGGTCTTTTCTGAGGCGGGCATTCCCTGCCTGATTAGCTCCATCCCTTCCATCTTCTCCGTTACCTTCGGCCTGGAGAAAAACGAGGATGCCCGGGACTGGGGCAAGGCGGACAGTGGCCTTTATAAGAAGCTGGCAGCCAAGGTCTTTGAAAAGGGCGTGCTGATCGACGAAGATCCCAGAGAGCCCTTCTGCCTGTGCTATTCCCACTCCGAAGCTGACATCGATTTCACCATCGAGGCCTTCCGCCAGGCGGTCAAGGAGCTGTAAGAAAAAACAAGGAGGTTATACTGCTATGAACGCTTACGATATGATCCTGACCAGAAAGAGTGTGCGCTCTTATACGGGCGCTCACGTGGACGACGAACTGGTGGAGAAGATCATGCTGGCCGGCACCCGGGCTCCCTCCGGTATGGCTAACGAGCCCTGGCGCTTTGCCGTGGTGCGTGACCCCAAGGTCAAGGGGGAGATCGCCCAGCTGACCAAGCACACCAAGGTGCTGGAGGGGGCAGATGTGCTTATCTGCCTGTTCATGGACAACTCCGTGGGCTATAACGCCACTAAGGATGCCAACACCATCGGCGCCTGCGCGGAGAATATGCTGCTGGCTGCCCATGCCCTGGGCCTGGGTGCGGTGTGGATCGCCGAGATCCTGAAGAACAAGGAGCAGGTGACTGAGCTGTGCGGCGTGGATGGTTCCCGCTATGATCTGATGGTGGTCATCCCTGTGGGGTATAGCGCGGAGAGCGCTGATCCCAACCCAAGAAAGAACTCTGTGGCGGACTGTGTCATCTCCAGAAAGTAAGAGATTTTCTATTTCAACAGACAGGAGCGATTGACCCATGGATCATTCCTTTGACCTAATCGTTCTGGGTGCCGGACCTGGCGGCTATGTAGCCGCCATCCGGGCATCCCAGCTGGGGCTGAAAACAGCCGTCATTGAAAAAAAGCACGTGGGCGGCGTCTGCCTCAATATTGGCTGCATTCCGTCCAAAAATCTGATCCGCAGTGCCAGTTTGCTGACGGAGGCCAAGCAGCTGGAGGCCTTTGGCGTGCAGGTGGACGCTTCCCGGCTGGACTATGCCGCCGTGCACGCCCAGTCCAGAAAGGTGGCTGAGACCCTCTCCAAGGGCGTCAGCTTCCTGCTCAACAAGAACAATGTCACCCTTGTGGAGGCGGAGGGAGAGCTGGTGGATGCCCGCACGGTCAAGACCTCCACTGGGGAGACGTTAACGGCAAAGAACATCCTCATCGCCACCGGTTCCTCTCCCCGGGTCATTCCTGGCCTGGAGTTCGATGGGGAGAAGGTCCTTTCCTCCGACGACATCCTTATGGCCAACAAACTCCCCGGCAGCATCTGCATCATCGGCGGCGGCGCCATTGGCTGTGAATTCGCCTATGTGCTGCGCAGCTTCGGTGTTGCGGTGACGCTGGTGGAGATGACACCCCATCTGCTGCCCTATGAGGATGAGGAGATTGCCAAGGCTCTGGCTGCCTCCTTCAAGAAAAAAGGCATCTCCGTACATCTGGAGTCCAAGGCAGTCATCACTGCCCGGGAGCCTCAGGTGACAGTGGAGATCGAAAACGCCAAGGGCGTGAAGAAGGCGGTCACGGTGGACAAGGTCCTGGCCGTGGTGGGTAGAGCACCTAACACGGCAGGCATTGGCCTGGAGAATCTAGGTATTACCACAGAGCGGGGCTTCATTCCCGTCAACGAACATTTTGAGACCGCCTGCCCCGGCGTCTATGCCATCGGCGATGTGATCCCCTCTCCCATGCTGGCCCATGTGGCCTCCCACGAGGGAGAAATGGCCGTGGAGCACATGGCCGGAATCGCATACGAGGCAAAAAAGACCTATGTGCCCAACTGCGTCTACTGCGAGCCCCAGGTGGCAGGCTTCGGCATTACCTCTGCCCAGGCGGAGACTGCCGGTGCAAAGGTTTATTCCTTCCCCTTCCGTGCCATCGGCAAGGCCGTTGCCATTGGAAAGAGCGAGGGTATGGTGAAGATTCTGGCGGATGGCTCCGGAAAGATCCTGGGCGCCCATATCATTGGCGCCGAGGCTACGGAGCTGATCCACGAGCTGGCCATTGCTGCCTCCAACGGTGTCCGAATGCAGGATATCGCCGGAACCATCCATGCCCACCCCACCCTTTCCGAGACCATCAAAGAGTGCTGCTGCGGATTTGAAAATCGGGTCATTCATTTGTAACAAGGAGTAACCGTCATGAAAAAGGCAGTCGATCTTAAGCGCAAGGCATACCTGTATCCCACTCCCGCTTTGGTCATCGGCACGATGGCCGGAGGGAAAGTCAACTGGTCTACGGTCGCTTATCATGGCATTTTGGACAGTCAGACCATTTTGCTTACCATTGAGTCCAGTCACCTTACCACAAAGACAATTCGTGAGGTGGGGCGCTTTTCTGTCAATATTCCCAGCTCAAAGGACGCAAAATGTACAGACTATGTGGGCACCCGCAGTGGAAACATCTGTGACAAGTCACAGTACTTCCCCTGCACCCTCTTTGATTCCGCTGTTCCGGTAATTGATACATTTGGATTGAGCTATATTTGCCGGATGGAAGAGTGCTATGAGAAAAACGGCAAGACCTATGTGATTGCCGCGGTTACAGATGTGCTGGCAGAGGAGACTTTGGTCCAGGAAGACGGGCTGATTGATCCTGTTAAGCTGGATCCCCTGCTTTTTGATTGGACAGGATATTACCGAATGGGAGATTATGTTGGTCGGCCGTTTTCCAGGTGAAACTGTATTCCCGGCGGATGCAGAGTCCTTCCTCTTGTATCCGTAGCAAAAAAAGGATAAATTTTCCTTATTTATGAAATATAAGTGCCTTTTATGCTTGACACCTTTTGCTACTTATACTATGATGAAATTGCTCTAACTTGTGTAAAATTATGGAATAAGGGCACGAAAACATAGTGAAATTATGGGAGATTTGAAACATGGCGAGCAATTTCCTCGATTATGACAAGGACGTTACGCTGGTCCAACGAATCTGTTCAGCCATGCGTAAAATGATTCGGGAAAACTTTTATGAGGTCGGCAGCAAACTTCCAAATGAGATTGAATTGGCTAAGACTTTCAAGGTCAGCCGCGGCACGATGCGAGCGGCACTGCAGATTTTGGAGCAGTCAGGCATCATTGTAAAGCGCAGAGGGATCGGTACATTTGTGGCTAAGGAGCCCATGCTGATCAATAATCTGAGCATGAACTTTGGTATCACACAGGTTATTGAATCCATTGGGGCAAAGGCAGGTACAGACTATATGAAAATCTATACCGCCCCTTTGACAGACCACAGAATTGGAGAGCGACTGGAACTTCCTGCGGACGCTACACTCCTTATCATTGAGCGTGTCCGAACGGCAGATGGGAAAAAGGTGGCCTTTACTCAGGACATTTTTGGCCTGGACAACTTTTATCGTCTTACCGAAGCGGATTCGCTGGGTGAACTGGAGGAATACTTGACAAAGAACGAGTCTTTGTACACGTATCTGCGGGCTCGCCTGGACAAACCAATCCACCACGCCATCTCTTACATTCTACCCATTAAATGTGACGAACCCAAGATCACAGAGTTGCTTGGAATTTCAGAAAACTCTGTGCTGTTGGAAATCGAACAGGTGGATTATATGACCGATGGGGAGCCTATCTGGATGGCCAGAGAATACCATTTGCCTGATGTATTTACCTTCTCCGTATATCGTATGATGTGAGCCTGCTCCGAGGCAAAGAGATGCTCCAAAAAGGACTGATACAGCTTTTGGCTGCATCAGTCCTTTTCTGCTATGATTCCATGGCAAAGAACCGAAAAATGGGAAATGGGTAGCTCTGTAAGGGAATGATCAACATGTAAAAAAGCTAATGCTGTCTCCAAAGATGGGAACAGAGGGGGAGACGCGGAACGGTTTGTGCCAAAGAGAAGGACGAGGTGAGCCGGGTTTTAGCGGCTCACCTCGTCCTTCTCACAATTTGGGAGGGATGTACCAGGAGGTTTTTCCGTGGGCATAGGTGGTGGTTTTAATACAGCTGTAACAGTGCGCTTAAGATTTCTTTCATATCAGCTGCGACCCCATAATCTGCATAATCAAAGATTGCAGCGTCTGGGTCTTTGTTGACTGCAATGGTCAGTTTGGCATCTCGTACGCCTTCTGTATGCTGGATAGCGCCGGAGACACCAAAATAAAGGCAGATCTTGGGGTGCACGGTGGAGCCGGTCTGACCGATCTGACGCTCAAAGGGAATAGTACCGTCGTCCACCAGAGGACGTGTGCCGCCGATCATGGCTCCAACCTTTTCTGCAAAGGAACGGGCAAGCTGCAGATTATCACCCGCCAGGGCACCCCGGCCCAGGGAGAGGATCTTCTCGGCGCCGGTGATGGATTCTTCCGTGCTCTCTACCACTTCCAGAACCTCTACACGGGAGGAAGGTTTGGCAGCAGTCATCTCCTGTACAGCGGGCACTTTGCTACAAAGGGGACAAGGCTCATATACGCCCATTTGAATGGTCACCAACTTAGGCTCACTGGTCTCTGCAGTCACCACCATCGCGTTGGCTCCAAAGGCGCTCTTTTTCTGCAGGAATGCGCCGTCTTCCCCCAAAAACAATTCAGAGCAATCTGCGGTGAGGCCGGCGTCCAGGCGTACAGCCACCCGGGAGAAAAGGGAACGGGCGGTGCGGTCAGCGGGGATCAGAACGCTGGCAGGAGAGAGCTGCTCCAAAGCCTGGGCCACAACGGCGCTCAGGGCGTCGTCCTGAAAAGCGCTCAGGTCTGTTTGGACAGCAGCCACCTGGACCTCTGGAAACGCCAGCTGCTTTGCCAGGGCCCGGATATCCTGACCCAGTACCAGCAGCGTGACAGACTGGCCGGTCTGTGCGGCGATGGCT
This sequence comes from uncultured Oscillospiraceae bacterium, assembly GCA_902478785.1. GTDB lineage: Bacteria > Bacillota > Clostridia > Oscillospirales > Oscillospiraceae > Oscillibacter. The sequence continues at coordinate 35,814 of CABSMJ010000008.1, read as the reverse complement.
CGGGCGGCAGTGACCAGTTCCCCGGTGCAGGGCTCTACCACGCCGTCAAACTGCTCGGCATAGATACAGATACCGTTCATCTTTCGCCCTCCTCATCCATCAGTTCTTTGATCCGCTTGGCGATCTCCTCCGGCGTGCCGGTGAGCATTTCCGCCTTATGATGGGAACCTTTCCGAGCCAGCGTATCCGTCACCAGAGACTTGGCGCCGGGCATGCCGATGACGGCAGTGTCCAGAGACAGATCCTGGTTGGTCAGAGTGGGGATCTCCACCTTGTTGGCTTTCATCTGGGAGCGAATGGTGGGCAGAATAGGTTGATTGCTGCCCAGGCCCACCGTTGCCATGCAGGGGAGAGACATGCGCACCCGCACCTTCTGACTCTTCCACTGGCGCAGTACGGAGAGCTTGTCGCCCTCCAGCTCCAGCTTCCGGGCGTCTGTGGCGCAGGGCAGGCCCAACAGCTCCGCCACCATGGGGCCCACCTGACCGGTGGCGCCGTCGGAGGAGGCGTCGCCAGCCAGGACCAGGTCATAGGGGCCGGTGTGAGCCAAAGCGGCCTTGAGCACTTTGGCGGTGCCCAGGGTGTCGCCGCCGCCAAAGCACCGATCAGTCAGCAGCCAGGCCTCGTCGCTTCCCATGGCCAGGGCGGTGCGAAGGGCCTTGTTGGCATCGGGGGGACCCATGGTGAGCACGGTGACGGTCCCGCCCACCTGCTGTTTGAGTGCCAGGGCTGCGGTGATGGCGTTGAGGTCAGAGGGATTCACGGTCATCTCCGCGTTTTCCCGAATGAGGCAGTGGGTCTGGGGATCCACCGTCACATCGTTGGATGCGGGGACCTGCTTGATCAATACGGCGATCTTCATGGCTTACTTCAGCAGGCGCTTGAACGCCCACTCCTCCAGCAGCATGGTGCTCTCGCCGCGCATGATGAACTTGGCCAGATCGCGGCTGACGGCAGGAGCCTCGATGACGCCGTTTCCGCCGTAACCGGTGGCCAACAGATAATTCTTCACAGGGGTCTCGCCCACGATGGGCAGGAAGTCACGAGGCTCAGCGCGATAAGAGAGCCAGGAGGAGACCAGACCGCTGTCGGCAAGGCCGGGAACGAAGGAATCCATCTGCTCAAACAGGAACTCGATGAAATAGTCATCGGTGCCGCCGGTCTGAGGCAGCTTGTCGGGATCCCACTGGCCCGCGTGCATGGGATCGTCCAGATTCATGGACAGGTGGGACTTGCAGATAAACACATTCTCGCCGGCACGCAGAGCGTAGAAGGCGGGATACTTCAAAACGGGGAACACATAGCCGGGGTGCTTGGTGGGCGGGCAGAGGAAGAAGGCCTCCGCCTTGGTGTGCCAAATGGGAACGTCCAGACCCACCAGCTCGCCGGTGAAGCGGCTCCAGGGACCGGTGCAGTCCACAATCACATCAAAGTCCCAGCGGATGCCGTCGGCAGTCTTCAGGGCCACGGCAGTGTCGCCCTCCCGAATGATCTCGGTGACCTCGGTGCCGATCTTGACGGTGCCGCCGTTGGCCTGCATTTTCTTGACGAAGGTGTTGGAGATCATGGTGCCGTCAAAATAGCCGTCGTCCTTGGTGTATCCGGCGCCCAGGATGTTGTCAGGGTTGATGTCGGGCAGGATCTCCTTGATGCGGGCCTTGTCGGTGATGTACTCGCCGGAATAACCAGCGGCCTTTGCCAAAGCGATACCGGCCTTGATACGCTGTTCCTCCTGCTCGTGGGGAGCCACCACCAGGGTGCCGGTCTGATCGAAGCCGGCGGAACCCTTCTCCTCCTGCTCCATTTTCAGGTAGGTCTCAAAGCCGTACAGGCGGACGTCCCAATAGCGGTTATTCAGGGAGTCGTCGAAGAGGCATACGGTGCCCGCGGACTTGGCGGTGGTACCGCAGCCGATGCGTCCCTTTTCAAAGAGGACAATCTCAGCCTCTCCGGTATAAAGACTCAGGTAGTAGCTCAGCGCCGCACCGGAAATGCCGCCGCCGATGATGCCAATCTTTTTCTTTGCCATGACGCACTCTCCTTAAAATTTTTGTAGAGATGGGAAACGCTCTGCCCATCCGCTCAAAGAGCAGGTGCTCCCTGATGGATAGTTCAGGATCACTTGCCTAAATATCCGCAGGATACAGGCCCGGGGAAGGACGTTTCCGTTTGTGAGTTTAGTCTATCCAATGGGGAAAAGAGCGTCAATGAAAAGCGGAGAATGGGGCGTTTTTTTGTGGAGCTGCACCTGGAAAGTGTGCATACTGCACATAACGAATTTTCGAAAAGAAGAAAATGCTCCGGCGAGGAAGACGGCTACTTTACAAGGCTGTACGTGTATGCTATGGTAAAATAAAATGGGATGGCTGGAAGCCCTCTATTTTTGACAAATAGCTAAAATATTTTGACTTGGCACTGTTTTCCTATGTGCGGATATTCCTGTGCGGATGAACGGAATCCTTCCGGAAAACGGAGCGAGATGAGAAAAAGTTGACCTGCATTTCCCAGAAAAAGGCACGAAGCGGAAAGCGTACAGCGGGAATATCAGGCGAAAAACCCCGGATATATACCGGGGACGGATGCCATGTGCACAATAAGGAGGAAGTATGAGTACAACGCTTCGGTGGCTGATCGAGGGAAGTTCCCTGGAGAACCTGCGCTGTGTGGCCTGTTCGGACCAGCTGGACACCCCTATCACCAATGTGAATGTTCTGGACAACCTGGACGTGGTCAAATGGATCAAACCCAACGAGCTGGTGCTCTCCAGCGGATACCTCTTTCTGGAAGATGAGCAGCTCCAGCGGCAGCTGATTCGGGACCTGCGCCAGGTGAACTGTGCGGCGCTGGGAGTCAAGAGCCGCCGCTTCTTTCAGACCATTCCCGAGGGCATGATCCAGGAGGCCTCCAAGGTGGGACTGCCGCTGATCGAGTTGCCCTTCTTTTACTCTTTTTCAGATATCAGCCGAACGGTCTACGGGCATTTGTTCAACCAAAACACCTACCGGACCCGCCGGGAGCAAAAGCTGCTGCTGGCCATGACAGGGCCGCTGTTTGCCGGCGGAAGCGTCCGGGATATGCTCAGCTGCATCGCCCAGCAGTATCGGACCGCTGTGCTGCTGGTGAACCGGAAGGGCGTGCTTCTGGAGATGTTCCACTTCCCCGGGGCGGAGTTGGACCCACCGGATCGGTTCCAGCATTTTTCCATGCCGGACGCCGGGGATGTGGTCCCCCTGCCCATGGCGGAGAGAAAACAGCTCTTTTTGTGCGTACCGCTGCAGGGGGGATACGGCAGCCTGTTTCTCCTGGAAACGCCCAGCCGCTCCCTGCGGGGAGAGTTGATGGTGCTTCAGCATGCGGCGGCTCTGCTGAGCCTGAAGCTGGAGCAGCGGCGCTTTCAGCGCATCTCCTCGGAGCAGGGGCGCAGCAGCTTTATGAATCTTCTGACCACGGATACAGGGGAGATGACCGAGGAGGAGATCCTTCATATCTGTGAAAGCAGCCGCTTTGACTGCCAGCGTAAGCGGATCTGCGGGGCCCTTTTTCCCCGGGGTAAAATGAACCGTATGGAGATGGAAAGCGCCGCAGAGAAGCTGCGCAAGTGCGCCAGGGACTTTTGCCAGAGGACAGAGCTGGACCTGACCTTTTTTCTCTGCCGGGATGAGCGGCAGATCTGCCTGTTTCTCCTGGGAAAGCCCTCGGTGAGCAATCCGGAGCTGACCCGGCTAGCCCGAGAGTTGTTGGGGAGCTTTTGGGAGCAGGAAGGGGAGGAAGCCGCCAAACAGCTGGTAGCCGGAGTGGGCCGCTGCCAGCAGGAGATTTCCGCGCTGCCGGGGTCTTTGGAGGAGTGCCGAAAGCTGACCCAGCTGATGTCCCGGGTCTTTCCGGAACGGAGCATTTTCACGGCACCGGAGATCACCGCCTACCGCCTTTTGGAGCAGCTGCCGCCGGAGGAGCTGCGGCAGATCTATCTGGACACAGTGGCCGTGCTGGCCCAGTTTGACCGGGCCAATCACTCGGAGCTGCTGCAAACGCTGACGGCCTTTTTTGCCTGCCAGTTCAACGCGGTCCAGGCGGCCAAGGAGCTGTATATCCACCGCAACACCATGCTCCACCGGCTGGAAAAGATCAAGGAGATCCTGCATTGCGACATGACGGATATGGACGAGATTATGTCCTTGTATCTGGGGCTGTGCATCTTCAAAATGCTCAACTGAATTGCACCGAAAACAAGAAAAAGCGGACGCCTTTGGCGTCCGCTTTTTTGCTTGGCAGAGGCTTCCCGGAGAGTGCCTCACTGGCTGATCTCCCGCACCGCGGCGATGGCGGCGTCCACTTCCTCCTCTGTGTTGAACCAGGAGAAGCTAAAGCGCACGGCGCCCAGCTCCGTGGTGCCCAGGGCCTCGTGCATCCGGGGCGCGCAGTGGGCGCCGGGCCGGGTGGCGATGTCGTAGTCCTGGGAGAGCACGTCGGAGACAGCGCTGGAGTCATAGTCACCGATGTTCAGGGCCACCACGGCGGCCCGGTCTTCGGAGAAGTCGCCGTAGACCGTTACGCTGGGAATCTGGGTGACCCCGGCGTAGAACCGGCGCATGAGGGCGTCCTCCTTGGCGTGGATGGCCTCCAGGCCCACCTCCTCGATGTAATCCAGGGCGGCGGAGAGGCCGGCGATGCCGTGGCCGTTGAGGGTGCCTGCCTCCAGACGGGTGGGCAGCTGGGGCGGCTGGGAGCGGTTGTAGGTCTGCACGCCGCTGCCGCCCACCTTCCAGGGCCGGACCTCCACGCCCTCCCGCAGGCACAGTCCGCCGGTGCCCTGGGGGCCCATGAGGCCCTTGTGGCCGGTGAAGCAGAGGATGTCGATGCCCATGGCCTCCATGTCGATGGGGAACACTCCGGCGGTCTGAGAGGCGTCCACGATGAACAAAAGCCCATGGGCCCTGGCAATGGCGCCCACCCGGGCGATGTCCACCAGGTTACCGGTGAGGTTGGAGGCGTGGGTGCAGATGATGGCCCGGGTCTCAGGCCGGAGAAGGCGCTCAAAGTCGGCGTAGTCGATGCGGCCCTGACGGTCCGCCGGGACGAAGCTCACCGCCGTGCCCTTCTCGTCCTGCAGCCGATAGAGAGGCCGCAGGACGGAGTTGTGCTCCAGGTCGGTGGTGATCACATGGTCCCCGGCGCCGATGGTGCCGGAAATGGCGATGTTCAGGGCCTCCGTGGAGTTGCAGGTGAACACCACGTGGTCCGCCCGGGGGCAGCCGAAGAACTGGGCCAGCTTCTCCCGGGTGGCGTAGATGGTCCGGGAGGCCGCCAGGCTTCCGCTGTGGGTGCCCCGGGAGCTGTTGCCCATGGAGCGCATGGCCTCCGCCACTGCTTCGATGACCTGCTCGGGCTTATGCAGCGTAGTCGCCGCGTTGTCCAGGTAGATCATGGCTTAATGACCTTGGAGGCTTTGCTGAGGGTCTCTACGATGGAGTACATATTGGTGACGGTGCCCACGGCCAGCTTGTCCTTGAGGCCGTAGAAGTCCAGGCAGGTGCCGCAGGTCATGATCTCCACGCCCTGGGCCTCCATGGTCTTCAGGTCCTCCAGGCTGGCGCTGCCCTCCACGGTCAGATGGGCGCCGCCGTTGTAGAAGAGGATGGTCCGGGGCAGCTCCTCCAGCTGGGACAGGGCGTAGATAAAGCCCTTCATCAGCGCCTTGCCCAGCTCGTCGTTGCCGTGGCCCATGGTGGCGCTGGACACGGCTACCACGGTGTTGCCCCGCTGGTCGGGGATGCAGCACACGGGCTCCTCAGCCGCCGGCTCCGTCTCCTGGGCCACAGGGCCGTCCACGGTCATGGTGATGACAAAGTGATCCTCCGCCACCTTTTCGCTCTTGGCGGGCAGATTCTTGCCGGAGGCCAGACGCAGCACGTTCTGCACCGCGATCTCGTTGTCCACATGGACCTCCAGAGTTCCGCTCTCACGCATCTCCTTCAGGGCCTTGGTGGCCTTGACCACAGGGATGGGGCACTGCTCGCCAATGGCGTTTACCACAACGTTTGCCATAATACTGATTCCTCCTGATTATTCCAAGATTTCCAAAAATGCCTCCAGGCGGGTGGACAGCTGTCCGCCGTCCGCCTGGGAGTAGTCCGTTTCCAGCGCCAGGTAGGGCATGCCTGCCGCCTCCGCCGCCTGCCGGGTCCAGAAGGACTCCACGCAGTAGGGGGTGCAGGCCTGGAGATCGATCTCCACCACGCCGTCCACCTGGAAGGTTTTGAGGAGCTCCGCAAGCAGCTCCATGCGGCGGCTGTCCGGCGTCATCACCGCGCAGCCGATGGAGAGATACCGCTTGGCGATGGCGGTGACGATGTCCTCCGCCTCCGTGTCCACCATCTGGTGCATGGCCTTGATGCCGCTGCAGTTTTCAAAGCACACCGCCACGCCGCCCTTTTCCTCCAGGGCCCGGACGGTCTTGTCCAGCACGCCGCCGATGGGGCAGCCGGTGACCAGGATCCGCTTGGCTGTGGGGGACACGGGCCTCTTACCGGCATCATAGTCCTCCCGAAGCTGGGCTGTCAAGGCCCGAACCTTGTCGATGGCCTCCTGGCGGTCAAAGCAGAAGCCAAGGCCTTCCAAAGTCTTGTAGATGTCGTAGCCGAAGGCCGGCGGCGGGGTCAGGGCCTGGAGCTGCATCAGCTCCAGCCGGGCCGCCCGCTCCTCATTGCGCACCCGGGCCGCCTGGCGCAGGTCTTCGTCGGTGATGGAGACCTGGAAGCGATCCTCCAGATAGGAGATGAACCGCCGCAGCTCCCGGGTCCAGAACTCCAGGGCGTCGTCTCCGCCCACGCCCTGGGGCAGGTGGAGGATGTAGGTGTCCTTGAGCTTGCCCAGCAGCTCATACATCTTCTTCTTGCCGTCGCAGGTGGTCTCGCCCACGATCAGGTCCGAGAAGTAGGTGTAGGGGCACTTGTCCGACACGGCAAAGCCGTAGCTGGACTTGATTAAGGGGCAGAGGTTCTTGGGCAGGTGTGCCTCCGCCGCCGGGATGGTCTCGTCGCTCATGCCGCACAGGCTCACGGGCGTGATGCCTGCGGCGTCCAGAATTTCCAGCGGCGTGAAGGTGCAGAACACGCCGGCCACCTTGCCGCCCTGCTCCTTGATCTCCTTCACCCGCAAAAAGCCCTTTTGCCGGGCCTCGCCGAATTCGGCAAAGCTTTCGGGCAGTGACTGTGTCATACGTTCTTCCCCCTGATCGAAAATGCGCTCAGCGCGGCGCCCAGGGCGCCGGCGTACCGTCCCTCGGGACAGGCGGCCACCTCCGTTCGCAGCTCAGCGCTCAAAGCGTCCCGGACATAGGCGCAGCTGCACAGGCCCCCGGTCAGGCACACCCGGCCGGGGCTGCCCTCCAGCCGCCGGGCCTGGGAGGCCACCTTCTTGACGATGGAGTCCACCACCGCATAGGCGATGTTCTCCTTCTTCTCACCCCGGCCGATGAGGCTGATGACCTCCGACTCGGCGAACACCGTGCACATGGAGCTGATGGAGGTACCGCCGCCCCGGCGGGCCAGGTCGCACAGCTCGTCGGGCCGCAGGGCCAGGGTGTTGGCCATGACCTCCAGGAAGCGGCCGGTGCCGGCGGAGCACTTGTCGTTCATGACGAAGTCCTTCACCATGCCGCCCTCCACCCGGATGATCTTGGTGTCCTGGCCGCCGATGTCGATGACCGTCAGCTCCTCTCCGCCGTGGAGCAGCGTGGCGCCCCGGCCGTGGCAGGTGATCTCCGTCACGGTCTTGTCGGCGAAGGGGACAGAGACCCGGCCATAGCCGGTGGCCACGCAGGGCAGGTGCTCCGGGTCAAAGCCCGCTTCCCGGAGCTCCCGCTGGATGGCCTGGGCCGTATCCACACTGCTCCACCCGGTGGGCTGGACCAGGTGCAGCAGCAGCGTTTTGTTTTCATCCAGCACCACCGTCTTGGCGCAGGTGGAGCCGATATCGATGCCAATGTAATAGTTCATGGGTTCTCACCGCCCGCCTTTGTGGGCGGGCCCTTTCCGTATTCGCGGCAAGCATCCCCTGCGGTCCGTGCCCCGCAGGGGATGCTCCGTTGGGTCTTTAGCAGAATTTGTCCCGGCGGGGCTGGATCTGACAGGGGAGGGGCACGATGTCGTAGTACTCCGCCTGATTCTCCTGGATGCACGCCCGCACGGCGTCGATGTGCTCAGACTTCACCAGCAGCGACATCCCGCAGGAGAGCTTGCCCTGGATGGACCGGGGCGTGGGCGCGATGCGGGAGGGCAGGTGGTTGCGGTTGAGCAGCTCCTGCAGGGCCAGACCGTGGGTATAGTTGGCGAATAAGATGTAATAGTTGATCTCCGGTGTCTGCGCCATGGCTCAGCCCAGCATCTCCACAAAGGCTTCCACCCGGGTACGCAGCTGCTCGGCGTCGGTGTCGGTGTAGTCGGTCTCGATGCCCAGCACGGGGATGCCGGCCTCCTTCAGAGCCCGCTCCACAGTGTAGCCCTCGGTGTCGTAGAGGCAGCAGAACTTCAGATTCACGTCGATGACGCCGTCCACCTGGTACTCCTTGGCCATGCGCAGAATGTCGTCGATGCGGCCGGTGTTGGGGGTGAAGCAGGCGCAGTTGGTCTTCATGTACCGCTGGGCCAGGGCCATGAACTGGCCCTCCAGGGTGGTCTGGGTCTCGTCCACCAGGTTCTCGAAATACCGGGTGCCGGTGCACATCTCCTCGCACACCACGGCGGCGCCGCTGGTCTCGATGATGTGGTGGAGCTTCCAGTTGGGGATGGCCAGAGGCGTGCCGGTGAGCAGAATGCGCTTGGTGCCGGCAGGGAACACGGACACGCCGTCCTTGATGCGCTGCTCCAGCTCGTCGGAGAGCTTGTTGGTCATCTGGGCGCAGCGGACGGGATCGTCAAAGAAGGCGATCTGCATCACCAGCAGCGCGTCCTTGCCGCTGATGGGCAGCACCTTGGACTTGCGGGCCTCGTACATCCGGGCAAGGGCCTTGCGCTTTTCGTTGATGGTGTGGATGGCGGCGCCCAGGGTCTCGGAGGTGATGGCGTTTCCGGTAAACTCCTCCACCTTCCGGGCGAAGGCGGCGATCTCCTCGGCCCACTTCTGGATGTCCTTCTCCCGCTTCATCTGGGGCAGGTCCATGATGTACATGGGCACGTCCTCACCCAGGATCTCCCAGGCCTTCTTCTTGCCGTCGCAGGTGGTCTCGCCCACATACATATCCGCAATGCGGAAGAAGGGGCAGGTCCGGTCCAGCCGGGCGCCCACAGAGGCCTTGATCAGGGGGCAGGTGCTCTTGGGCAGCACCTTCTCACCGCCGGGCACCCAGAACTGGGACCCGCCGCACAAGCCCGTGACGATGCCGTTGGCGGCGATGACCACCTCGTCGGGCACGTAGACGCAGAAGGTGCCGAAGACCTTCTGGCCCTTCTTCTGGGCCTCCAGCAGCTCAGAGGGGCGGATGCCGTGGATCTCAGAAACCACAAAATCCCAGAAATTCATGCTTTCCGGCCGGTTTTCCTGGGAGAGATATACGTCGCCAAAGGCGGTGGGCAGCACCTGGCACAGGTTATCATGGGTCTCCAGATCCATCCCCAGGTCCTTCCACATCTGTACATAATCGGACATATGCAACCTCCTAAAAAGCCTTTTTTTGTGCTTTTTCCATAAATTTAGGATAGCATACGCCTATGGGACATGCAAGCGGAATTCACCCTCGCGTTATGGGAATTTCCGATGGTTGATTCTTTATTATCTAAAAAATAGATAATAAACGTCCTGGGGAAAACCGGCGCCGGAAAAGAGGGCGAGGCCTGGACCGGAGCAGGAAAAAAGCCGCCGCAGAGCGCGGCGGCTTTGAAGTCAGAGCAGGAGTTTGAGGGCCTTTTGGAGGTTTTGAATTTCCACCACCGGGGCGCCGGGATCATACTCGCCGTCCAGGGACCAGGACAGCTCCTCGTCCTCTGCCTCCACCCGCACCTGGGAGACGTGGCGGAAGATGAGCCCGCCCTGGTCATACTGCTGGGACAAAAAGGCCATGATCAGGTTCTGCAGGTCCATGGGGGTCTTGGGGGAGGGCACCAGCAGCAGCTCGAACTTGCCGTCGTCCAGGATCACGTGCTCCGGGGAGAGCTTCATCAGTCCGCCGATGGAGGTGGAGTTGCAGATGGCGCCGAAGAGGAAGCTGCCGTCGAACACCTCGCCGTCGGCGGTCACCTTGACCTTGTAGGGTCGCAGGGTGTCCAGGTCCTTCATGCCCTCCAGAATGTAGGCGAAGTGGCCCAGGGCGTTCTTCACATTCTGGGGAGCGGCATAGGAACTGCGGGTGAAGGCCCCGAAGGAGGCCACATACACGAAATAGCGGTCCTGGAACCGGCCGATGTCCAGGTCCCGGCCCTGGCTGGCCACGATCTGCCGGGCGGCCAGCACCGGGGAGGAGGGGATCTTCAGGCTGGCGGCAAAGTCGTTGGTGCTGCCGCTGGGCAGATATCCCACCGGCGGCCGCTCCTCCAGAGCCATAAGCCCGGTGAGGGTTTCGTTGAGGGTGCCGTCGCCGCCGCTGCACACCACGGTGTCATATTCTCCGGCCTCTTCGGCGGCAAAGGTGGTGGCATCGCCCCGCCCGGCGGTGCAGCGGACCCGGATCAGATACTCAGCATCGGAGAAAACACTCATGGCGTCGAACAAAGGCGCATGGGACTTGTTTTTTCCGGCCCTGGGATTGACGATAAACAGCAGCTTTTTCATGATGCCGGCATCCTCTCTTTCCGGCCCGCCGCGGGCCATGTTTCAAATGAGTAAAAAACGCGTAAAAATTGTGCGGAGAAAAGCTGATATATTGTAGCACACGAAGGTGGCTATTGCAATCGGCAAAAAAAACGCTTATGCTAAAAGCAAAAGAAAACTGCGGGCCCTTTTGGCCCCAAATTCAGAGGGTACAGGTATGAAACGCAACGGGATTTACTTCAAATGGGGGCTGACGGCCTTCTGCACCATCTGCGCCATTTTGCTGGTCTATGACACCTTTTTTGCCGCCGGTGCCAGCTTTGCCGGCCGGCTGATGGTCATTCTGGCGCCGGTGCTTTACGGCGCCTTCATCGCCTATTTGCTGGCGCCGGTGGTGGACTTTTTCGAGCGCACGCTGCTGGAACCCATCACCCAACGGATCCCGTTCAAGGGCCGGGGACGGGGGCTGCTGTGCCGGACGGTGAGTTTGCTGCTGACTTTCCTGGTGGTGTTCATCCTCTTTTATGTGCTGCTGTCCATCCTCCTGCCAGAGCTCTACAAGAGCGTGGTGCAGCTGGTGAACAACGCGGAGAATTACTACAACACCATCTACCACTGGGTCAATGACCTGCTGGAGAAGAACCCGGATGTGGAGGCCTGGGTCACCGCCCAGCTGGATACCTCTTACCAGAACCTGCTCAGCTGGCTGTCCAGCAAGGTGGTCCCCCAGGTCCAGACGCTGCTCTCCGCCGCTGCCGGCGGGGTGATGGATGTGCTGAACTTCCTGAAGGACCTGGTGGTGGGCCTCATTGTGTCGGTGTATCTGCTGGCCACCAAGGAGCGCTGTGCCGCCTCCTGCCGCCGGCTGCTGTATAGCCTCATGCAGGAGGACCGGGCCCTCTGGACCCTCCGGGGCATCGCCAAGATCGACTCCATCTTCAGCGGTTTCGTCCGGGGCAAGCTGCTGGACTCCCTCATCATCGGCATTTTGTGCTTCGTGTGCAGCTCGCTTTTGAGCTTCCCCTATACGCCGCTGGTTTCGGTGGTGGTGGGCGTCACCAATATCATCCCCTTCTTCGGGCCCTTCCTGGGCGCCATCCCCAGTGCCTTTTTGATTCTGCTGGTGAGCCCCAAGCAGTGTCTTATTTTCATCGTCTTTGTCCTCATCCTCCAGCAGCTGGACGGCAACGTCATTGGCCCCAAGATTTTGGGCGGCTCCACGGGCATCTCCAGCTTCTGGGTCATCGTGGCCATCCTGGTGGGCGGCGGACTGTTCGGCCTGCCGGGGATGTTCTTCGGCGTGCCCTGCTTCGCCTGCTGCTACACCGCCGTCAACTACTTTGCCGAGGGGCGGCTGCGGAGCCGGGGGATGCCCACGGACATAGCCGCATACAGCGGCGGCGAGGTCCACTGCGGGTCTGGGGTGGAGAGCTCAGAGCCGCCGCAGGAGAAGAAGTAGCCCCTTCCCGGCAAACTCCCGAACGGCAAAGGCGCTCTGCCGACGGCAGGGCGCCTTTTCTCCCTTTTTCCCGCTTTTGCGAAAAAGAGGGTTGCATTTTGCGGGGGAGTGGTGTACAATACACCCGCGTTAGAAAAATAACAATCTCTGACGCCACAAGTGAATAGCGTAGAGTACGCGAAATCTGTGAAAAACACCGACCCGGGATCGGGCGGCGAAAGGAGAACACATGATGAGAAGCAAGCGCATTTTGGCTCTTCTTCTCTCGATGGTCCTTCTGGGCACTGCACTCAGCGGCTGCGGAGGCGGTAGCACAGGCACGGATTCGGGAGAAGGCAATTCTGTGACAGAGGGCGGCTCTACCGGCGAGCCTGTCCAAGGTGGCGAGATCACCGTGGGCATCGCTCAGGACCTGGACAACAGTCTTGACCCCCACCTAGCGGTAGCGGCAGGAACTAAAGAGGTCATGTTCAACGTGTTTGAGGGCTTGGTCAAGCCCAATGCCGACGGTGAACTTATTCCCGCAGTTGCTGAACGCTATGAGGTTTCCGAGGACAAAACGCAGTATACCTTCACCCTGCGTGACGGTATCACGTTCCACAACGGAGACGCAGTGACTGTGGAAGACATCGTATATTCCATCAATCGCTGCGCCGACGACTCGGAGGGAACCCCTCTGGTGCCGGCGCTTTCTGCTGTTCAGACGGTAGAGGCCACTGATGAAAAGACCGTGGTGGTCACCATCGACGCCCCCAACAATGAGTTCCTGTCCTATATGACCCTGGCCATTTTGCCGGAGGACTATACGGAGCAGGACACCGCCCCTGTGGGCACCGGCCCCTTCAAGTTCGTCTCCCGCAGCCCCCAGCAGAACATCGTGCTGGAGCGCTATGACGGCTACTGGGGCACCCCCGCCTATCTGGACAAGGTCACCTTCCAGATCGTGGAGAACCCCGACGCCCTGGTCATGTCCCTCCAGTCCGGCGCCCTGGACTTGGTGGCCCACCTGACCTATAACCAGACTGTCCAGCTGGGAGACGACTTCAACATCGTGGATGGCCCCATGAACCTGGTCCAGGCCATCTACCTGAACAACAAGGTGGCGCCTTTTGACAACGAGACCGTCCGTCAGGCCCTGTGCTACGCCATCGACATCCAGCAGATCATGGATCTGACTGCCGGTGGCAGCGGCTATCCCGTGGGCTCCAGCATGTACCCCGCCTTCCAGAAGTATTTTGACGACAGCCTCACCAACTATTATAGCTACGACCCGGCGAAGGCCAAGGAGCTGCTGGCTCAGGCCGGCTATGCCGACGGCTTTGATATGACCATCACCGTGCCGTCCAACTACCAGCCCCATCTGGACGCTGCCCAGGTGGTGGAGCAGCAGCTGGAGGCTGTGGGCATCAACGTCACCATCCAGCCGGTGACCTGGACCTCCTGGCTCAACGACACCTATATCGGCCGTGACTTCCAGGCGACGCTGGTGGGCGTGGACGCCTCCTATCTCACCGCCCGGGCCATGCTGGAGCGGTTCACCTCCACCGCCGACGACAACTTCATCAACTACAACAACCCCGAGTATGACCAGCTGTTCCAGCAGGCCATCACCAGCACCGACGACGAGACCCAGACCCAGCTCTATAAGCAGATGGAGCGGGTGCTGACCGAGACCGCCGCCAACGTCTACCTCCAGGATCTGGCCAACTTCGTGGCCATGAACAAGGACCTGGGCGGCCTGGAGTTCTACCCCGTGTACGTGCTGGATCTGTCCACCGTATACTACACCGCGTAACAAGACACTGACCGCCTCCGGCTCAGCCGGAGGCGGTGCCCGGAAGGCGTGACCTCCGGTAAACACAAGGGAGATGATGACCATGAAGCAGGCTTTGAAAAAGCTGGGAGCCTTCCTCCTGACCATGGTCATCGTCTCCTTTGTGACGTTTTTGGCCTTCCAGCTCATCCCCGGCGACCCGGTGACCCACATGCTGGGCACCTCCTACACCCCCGAGCGGGCAGACGCCCTGCGGGAGCAGTTGGGACTGAAGGGGCCGCTGCTGGTGCGGTACTGGGACTGGCTTAAGGGCTTTGTCACCGGCGCCATGGGCACCTCGTACAGCTATAACCTGCCGGTGAGCCAGCTGGTGGGGGAGAAGGTGGGCAACACTCTGGCCCTCAATGCGCTGACCTTTGTGCTCATCGTGGCGCTGTCGCTGCCCATCGGCTTGTTCACCGTCCGCCGTCACGGCGGCGCCGCGGACCGGTGCCTGACGGTGGTCAACCAGGTCATCATGGCTGTGCCCCCCTTCTTTACCGGCATTTTGTTCACCTGGCTCTTCAGCGTGGTGCTCAGCTGGCTGCCGGGCACGTTCATCGAATTTTCCCAGGACCCTGTGGGCTACTGGAAGTGTCTCTTCTTCCCGGCCCTGGCCCTGGCCCTGCCCCGGATCGCCATGACGGTGCGGATGCTCCGCAGTACGCTTCTGGAGGAGCTCCACCGGGACTATGTGCGCACCGCCATCAGCCGGGGCAATGACAGCCGTGCGGCCCTCTACCGCCATGCCCTGAAAAACGCCCTTCCTCCGGTGGTCACCTTCCTGGCCCAGACCATGGCCGAGATCGTGGCCAGCAGCATCGTGGTGGAGCAGGTGTTCTCCATCCCGGGCCTGGGGCGTCTGCTGCTGGCTTCCATTAACTCCAGCGACTGGCCGGTGGTCCAGGCCATCGTGGTGCTGCTGGCCCTGTGGGTCATGCTGGCGGGCACGGTGGCGGATCTCATCAACCAGCGCATCGATCCCCGTCTGCGGCTTGGGGGTGCGAAATGAAAAAGAAAACCATGCTTCGCCGCAAGAGCGACGGGTATCTGCGCCTGGGCCTTGCCATCACCGGCATCCTGACGGCCCTGATTCTGGTGGGCTGCTTCTGGACGCCCTATGACCCCAACGCCCTGAGCTCCGGGGCGCCCTTTACGCCTCCCTGCCTGAGCCACCTCTTCGGCACGGACCACTTCGGCCGGGACATCTTCAGCCGGGTCCTCAAGGGCGGAGGCACCACGCTGCTGGTGGCGGTGTCCACCGTGGCCATCGGCGGCATCGCGGGCACCCTCATCGGCGCCCTCACCGGCTACTTCGGCGGCATCGTGGACGAGGTGCTCATGCGCCTCAACGACGCCATGACCGCTTTCCCCAGCATTTTGCTGGCCCTGGTGCTCATCAGCCTTCTGGGCTATGGCAAGAGCAACCTGATCTTGGCTCTGGGCTTGGTGTTCATCCCCAGCTTTGCCCGGGTGTCCCGGGGGGCCTTTGCCTCCTGCCGGGACAAGAACTATATCCAAAGCGCCCGGCTCATGGGCGCCAGCCCCGGCCGCATCCTGCTGGTGCATATCCTGCCCAACACGGCGCCGGTGCTGCTGCCTGCCGTCACCATCGGCTTCAACAACGCCGTCCTGGCGGAGGCCTCCATGAGCTATCTGAGCATCGGTGTCCAGCCCCCCGACGCCTCCCTGGGCTATATGCTCTCGGAGTCCCAGGGATACCTGGCCTCCGCGCCCTGGTACGCCCTGTGCACCGGCGGCTTCATCGTGCTGCTGATCTTGGGCGTGGGGCTCATCGGCGAGGGGCTTCAGCGGCGCCAGCGGGAGAGCGGCAGCCGCCGCTGAGTTTTCCCTTAGAATTGCCTGCCCCAGGCGAAGAAAGGAGCGGGAGCCATGCTGGAAGTGCGGGACCTGCACGTAAAATTCCATAGCCGCCAGCGCCAGGCCGTGGGCGGCGTCAGCTTTTCCATCGCCGACGGAGAGATCCTGGGTCTGGTGGGGGAGTCCGGCTCCGGCAAGAGCGTCACCGCGCTGACGGTGGCGGGCCTTCTGGACCGGGAGAAGGCGGAGTGTTCCGGGTCAGTGCTGCTGGACGGGGTGGACCTGCTCAAGCTCCCGGAGCCGGAGCTGCGGCAGCTGCGGGGCAAGCGCATCGGCGTGGTGTTCCAGGAGCCCCAGACCTGCATGGACCCCCTGATGAAGGTGGGCCGGCAGGTGGAGGAGGCCCTGGCCATCCATACCAACACCTCCCGGGAGGAGCGCCGCCGCCTGGCCATCCAGGCCCTGACGGATGTGGAGCTGCCGGACCCGGAGACGGTCTATGACAAGTATCCCCACGAGCTCTCCGGCGGCCAGCTCCAGCGAGCCATGATCGCCGCGGCCATTTTGACCCGTCCGGCGCTGCTGCTGCTGGACGAGCCCACCACCGCCCTGGATGTGACCGTCCAGGCCCAGATTTTGGAGCTGTTGAAAAAGCTCAACCGGGAGCACGGTATCTCCATGCTGTTCATCTCCCATAATCTATATGTGGTCAAGAAGCTGTGCCGCCGGGTGGCGGTGATGCAGCGGGGCCTTCTGGTGGAGGAGGGGGACACCGAGGAGGTCTTTTACCATCCTCAGCACCCCTATACCCAGCGGCTGATCGCCGCCATCCCCACCCGGCAGCGGCCCAAGCCCTGAAGGGAGTTCGGCGGAAGGAAAGGAGGAAACGTCTATGGAGGAAACACTGGCTCTGGAGGTGCGGCATGTCTCCAGCAGCTATCGCCGGCGGAGCCGGGCCCGGCAGGAGGTGCTCCACGACGTGTCCTTCACCGTGGGCCAGGGGGAGATCCTGGGTCTGGTGGGGGAGTCGGGCTCCGGCAAGTCCACCCTGGCCAAGGTGATCTTGGGCATGGTACGCCCCGACGCCGGGGAGGTCATCCACCACACCAAGCGCCCTCAGATGATCTTTCAGGACCCGTACAGCTCCCTCAATCCCGCCTACTCGGTGGAGTGGAGCCTGGAGGAGCCCCTGCGCATCTACGGCAAGTATGACCGAGCGGAGCGCAAGCGCCGGGTCCGGGACATTCTGGAGCGGGTGGAGCTGCCGGAGGAGTGCCTGAAGGCCCGCCCCTCGGAGCTCTCCGGCGGCCAGCGTCAGCGGGTGTCCATCGCCGTGGCCCTGATTCAGCGGCCCCGGTTCCTCATCGCCGACGAGCCGGTCAGCGCCCTGGATGTGACCATTCAGGCCCAGATCCTGGAGCTGCTGAAAAAGCTCAACCGGGAGCTGGGACTGAGCTATCTGTTCATCTCTCACGACCTGAACGTGGTCTATCAGCTCTGTCACCGGGTGCTGGTGATGGAGAAGGGCGTCATCGTGGAGCAGGGCGGCGTGGAGGAGATCTACGACCACCCCCAGCATCCCTACACCAAACAGCTGCTGGCGGCAGCGGAATAAAAGCGCATGCAAAAGCGGTTCGGGAACCTATCCCGAACCGCTTTTTTTGCCTTTTGGGGGGAGGAAGCTGCGCACCAGGGTGGAGGCTCCGGTGTAGAGCAGGAAGAGGGCGAAGGGCTTTTTCAGTACCGCCGGGTCCACAAAGGTGGCGATCCAGGCCCCTGCGGCGGCAGCTGCCGCGCCCCAGGGGGCCGCCTGACGCACGGTGGGGCGGTCCAGAAAGCCGTTTTTCCGGTGGACGGCCAGAGCCGCCGCCGCGGTGGGCAGGAAGAAGAGCAGATTGATGCCCTGGGCCGTCCGCTGATCCACCCCCAGCACCAGAGTCATCACCAGCAGCAACAAGGTCCCGCCGCCTACGCCCCAGGCGGACACCATGCCGGTGAGGGTGCCGCACAGCAGGGGGATGAGCCACTCCTTCACAGCAGATACCTCACGCCGCCGTAGAGCACGAAGGCGGCAAAGAGCCGCCGCAGCCACACCGTGCTCACCTTTCCGTAGGTCTTTCCCCCCAGGATGCCCCCCAGTGCGCCGCCCACCAGGTAGGGCACTGCGGCAACCAAGGGCACGCCGCCCCGAAAAAGATACACCGCCGCGGATACGGCGCAGATCGGCAGGATCACCGCCACGGAGGTGGCGAAGAGCTGCCGGTCCTCAAGGCGGCCCTGGCGGGAGAGCACCGGCACCAGCACCATGCCGCCGCCTCCGCCGAAAAGGCCGTTCACCCCTCCCGCCCCGGCGCCGGCCAGACGGGTGCTCCACTGTGCCTGCATGGTCCCTGCCCCCTTTTTCGCGTATGTAAAGGGCCGGACCCTGTCAAAGGGGCTCCAAGAGCCCTTCTGACAGAGTCCGCAACAGAGCGGTGAGATCACCGGACTGTGATGCCCTTGCCGGGGGAGGTTTTCCCGGCTTCCTTACTTCAGCTTGAAGCTCTCGCAGTCGGTGCACTCCACCTTGGTGGGGTTGGTCTCATGGGTGCCCACCTGGATGGAGGACAGGCCGCAGTACTGGGAATCCTGGCAGTGATGGGCGCAGTTGCTGACAGTGCACTTGATGCTCTGGTTGGGGGTGCAGTTGCAATCCTTATTCATATCGTGATATCCTCCTGGTGAAAATCTTTGGCTTTCGCCGCAGATAGTTTGTGCTGCCGGCGGGAGAATATGCAAAAAAACAGCGGCGGCGCAGATGCGCTGCCGCTGAAAAAGTTCAGATACCCAAAATGATTGTGGCGAACCGGAAGTAGATGAGCAGGGACAGCGCATCCACGATGGTGGTGATGAAGGGAGAGGCCATCACCGCCGGGTCGAAGTGGAGCTTCTCCGCCAGGATGGGCAGCGAGGAGCCCACCAGCTTGGCACAGATCACGGTGCCCACCAGCGTGGCGCAGACCACCAGCGCCACCTGAGGCGTCACCGAGGAGTTGCGCAGCAGCAGACGGTCCACCAGCATCATCTTCACAAAGTTGGCGGCGGCCAGACACACACCGCAGAAGATGGCCACCCGGCACTCCTTCCACATGACCCGGAACAGGTCTCCGAAGCGGATCTCCCCCAGGGACAGGGCACGGATGACGGCGGTGGAGGCCTGGGTGCCGCTGTTGCCGCCGGTACCGGAGAGCATGGGGATATAGGAGGTGAGCACGGCGCAGGCCGCCAGGGAGCTTTCAAAGTGGTTGAGGATCATTCCGGTGAAGGTAGCCGAGAGCATCAGCATCAAAAGCCAGGGGGTGCGGGCCTTCCAGGTTTCCACCGCGCCGGTCTTGAGGTAGGGCTTGTCGGAGGGCAGCATAGCCGCCATCTTTTCGATATCCTCCGTGGCCTCCTCCTGCAAAACGTCCATGGCGTCGTCCACGGTGACGATGCCCACCAGACGGTTTTCCGTGTCTACCACCGGCAGGGCCAGAAAGTCGTACTTGTTCAGGGTCATGGCCACCGTCTCCTGGTCCTCCAGGGTGTTGGCGTAGATGACGTTGGTGTCCATGATGTCGCCGATGACGTCGTCCTCCTCCGACAGCAGCAGCGTACGGATGGAGAGGTAGCCCAGCAGGTGCCGGGCGTCGTCGGTGACGTAGCAGATGTTGATGGTCTCCTTGTCCGGGCCGGTGCGGCGGATGCGCTTGAGGGCGTCCTCCACCGTCAGCGAGGCCTTCAGGTCCACGAACTCCGTGGTCATGATGCTGCCGGCGGAGTCCTCGGGGTATTTGAGGATCTCGTTGATGCTCTTGCGCACGTCCGGATCCGCATGGCGCAGAATGCGCTTGACCACGTTGGCGGGCATCTCTTCCACAATATCCACCGTGTCGTCCAGATACAGCTCGTCCAGCACCTCTTTGAGCTCGGTGTTGGAAAAGCCCTGAATGAGCATCTCCTGCTGATCGGAGTCCAGCTCCACGAATACCTCCGCCGCCTGCTCCTTGGGCAGCAGGCGGAACACCAGCGGCAGCTTGTCCTCCTCCAGCTCCTGCATCAAAAGCGCCACGTCCGGGGCTGCCATAGTGGCCAGATGGTCCCGCAGCTGGGTATATCGCTTTCGGCTGATCATTTCCTCTATCTCATCCAGCAGCTGCTCCCGGTCATTTTCCCAATCGAACATGCGCGCTCCTCCTCTCTGTGCACCCGCTCCGGGGATATTTCGGCGAAAAAAAGCCCAATCGCTCCCGGTGGGTAGCGACTGGGGTCTCAAAAAGGAGCCCGCCCGCCTTTGGGGCCCCCTGACCGTTCGAGCTTTAGCTTCACAAGGCGGTGCAGTTGCATTAGACGAAACCTTGCGTTCGATCTCGCCTGTTCAAACCCTCTCATGATGTCTCCATCACTTCGCGGCAGCAACCCATATCCCTGTGGTAGCCTTACCTACCGGACTTATTTTCTCATGATAAATTCATACTATGCTACTTTTGTTCCAGTGTCAACCCTGGGCGGAAAAAATCGGAAGTTTCGACAAAGGGGAAAAGACAGGCGGAGGAGGAATCTTCCGAATGGGAAAAGCCCTTGTCAAACATTTGTTCCTGTGGTATAATATCCTATTCCCGGTCAGCGCAAAATGAGCGGGTCTGGAGGCGGACGGAGGAGGCGGAACATGGGCATCCACGACGGGCACAGAGAGAAGAAACGGCAGCAGTTTCTCCAGCATGGACTGGACTCCTTTGCCGACCATGAAGTGCTGGAACTTTTGCTGTTTTACGCCATTCCCCGGAAGGACACCAACCCCATCGCCCACGCTCTGATGGACCGGTTTGGCTCCCTGGACGCGGTGCTTTCGGCGCCGGTGGAGGAGCTGTGCCGGGTGAAGGGCGTAGGGGAGTCCGCCGCGGCGCTTTTGAAGCTGACGCCTCAGGTCTATCGCCGGTCCCGCATTGCGGCGGCAGAGCGGGAGCGGGTGCTCAACTCCTCCCAGCGGGCGGGGGACTATCTGCTGGAGCTGTTCACCGGCGAGACCGCGGAGGTCCTCTATGAGCTGTGCCTGGACCGAAAGGGAAAGCTGCTGGCCTGCCGCCGGGTGGGCGAGGGCGGCGTCAGCTCCATCAACGTGGACCTGCGCAAGATCGTGGAGAACGCGCTGCTCACCGGGGCCTCCGGTGTGATCTTGTCCCACAACCACCCCAGCGGCATCGCTCTGCCCTCGGCGGACGACTGCGCCGCCACGGTCCGGGTCAAGGAGGCTCTGAAGACCGTGGGCCTTGTGCTGGTGGACCATATCGTGGTGGCCGACGGGGACTATGTGTCCATGGCGGACTCGGGGCAGCTGCGCTAAGCTGGGGCCCTACACGCTTTTTCAAAGGAGAAGACTATGCCGAAATTTCAAGTGGTATCTGACTATCAGCCTGCCGGCGACCAGCCCCAGGCCATTGAAAAGCTGGCCCAGGGCGTGGAGAACGGCCTGGACGAGCAGGTGCTGCTGGGCGTCACCGGCTCCGGCAAGACCTTCACCATGGCCAAGGTCATCGAGGCCGTCCAGCGGCCCACCCTGGTGCTGGCCCACAACAAGACCCTGGCGGCCCAGCTGTGCGAGGAGTTCAAGGAGTTCTTCCCCCACAACGCGGTGGAGTACTTCGTGTCCTATTATGACTACTACCAGCCTGAGGCCTATATCCCCCATACGGACACCTATATTGAGAAGGACGCCGCCACCAACGAGGAGATCGACCGGCTGCGCCTGAGCGCCACCTGCTCCCTTCTGGAGCGGCGGGACGTGATCGTGGTCTCCTCCGTCAGCTGTATCTACGGTCTGGGTGAGCCGGAGGACTTCGCCAAGATGATGATCTCCCTGCGCACGGGCATGACCTTCGACCGGGATGAGCTGCTGCGCCGCCTGGTGGAGGACCGGTATGAGCGCAACGACATCGCCTTTGAGCGCAATATGTTCCGGGTCCGGGGAGACACGGTGGAGATCTACCCGGCCTACTATAAGGCCCGGGCCCTGCGGGTGGAGTTCTTCGGGGATGAGATTGACCGCATCACTGAGTTCGACCCCGTCACCGGCAAGGCAAACCGCCACCTGGACCATATCGCCATCTACCCCGCCAGCCACTATGTCACCACCAAGGACAAGATGGACCGGGCCATCGGGGAGATCCGCAAGGAGCTGGAGGAGCGGGTGGCCTACTTCACGGAGCAGGAGAAATTTGTGGAGGCCCAGCGCATCCGCCAGCGGACGGAATACGATATGGAGATGATGGCGGAGCTGGGCTACTGCTCCGGCATCGAGAACTACTCCCGGGTCATCTCCAACCGGCCTGTGGGCTCGGCGCCTATGACGCTGCTGGACTTCTTCCCCGACGATTTTTTGCTTTTTGTGGACGAGAGCCATGTGACGCTGCCCCAGGTCCGGGCCATGTACAACGGTGACCGGGCTCGGAAGGAGAGCCTGGTGGAGTACGGCTTCCGCCTGCCCTGCGCCTTTGATAACCGCCCATTGAAATTCGAGGAGTTTGAAAGCCGCATCCATCAGGCCATCTATGTCTCCGCTACCCCGGGCCCCTACGAGCGGGAGCGGGCAGGCCAGGTGGTGGAGCAGGTGATCCGCCCCACGGGATTGCTGGACCCGAAGATCGAGGTCCGGCCGGTGGAGGGCCAGATCGACGATCTGCTGGGGGAGATCCGCCAGCGGACGGAGCGCAGCGAGCGGGTGCTGGTCACCACACTGACCAAGAAGATGGCCGAGGACCTGACGGAGTACCTGCGGGGCGCCGGCATCCGGGTCCGGTATATGCACTCGGACGTGGCCACCATCGAGCGGATGGAGATCATCCGGGACCTGCGCATGGGCGAGTTCGACGTGCTGGTGGGCATCAACCTGCTGCGGGAGGGTCTGGACCTGCCGGAGGTGAGCCTGGTGGCCATTCTGGACGCGGACAAGGAGGGCTTCCTCCGATCCGAGACGTCCCTGATCCAGACCATCGGCCGGGCCGCCCGAAACGCGGAGGGCCTGGTCATCATGTATGCCGATACCATCACGCCCTCTATGGACGCGGCCATCAGCGAGACGGAACGTCGCCGGAAGATCCAGGACGCCTATAACAAGGCCCACGGCATCGTGCCCAAGACCATCGTCAAGGGGGTCCGGGAGGTGCTGGAGGTGTCTCACGCTGCCCAGGAGAGCGGCGGCAAGAAGGGGACCAAGCTCTCGGCCAAGGACCGGGAGGCGGAGATCGCCCGTCTGGAGAAGGAGATGAAGGAGGCCAGCAAGATGCTGGAATTCGAGTACGCCGCTGTGCTGCGTGACAGGATCATTGAACTGAGAGGTAAGAAGTAACCGTTTCTCAAACATCCGGCGCTCCCTGCGGCGGACTGGGATCCGCCGGGAGTCCGGCGTGCAAGCGTTTTGCCGAAGGCAAAACCTTGGACCGGACGGGATTCACTCCCGGCCGGTCCAGTGAAAACAAGGGGGACCCCCGCAGCTTTGCTGTGGGGGAGGTACGCCGCTATGTTGCGTGACAGAATCATCGAATTGCGGGGTAAAAAGTAATCGCTTTTCAAACATCCGGCACTCCCTGCGGCGGACTGGAATCCGCCGGGAGTCCGGCGTACAAGCGTTTTGCCGGAGGCAAACCCTTGGACCACAGGGGTTCTGTCGGAGACTTTCCGCCTCATGGACCGCCTCGGGGCTGACCGGGGAGAAAGGACGCCTTATGACTTGGAGCGAAAAGCGCAGCCGTCTCCAGCGGGTGGTGCTGGCGGTGCTGGCCCTGTATGTGGTGGGCTTCGGCATCCTGACCGCCGTGTTCCGGGCCCGTCCCGGCATCTCCTATCGGGAGGGCCTGCTGCAGCAGGTGGAGACCGACGGAGACCGGGAGACCTTCCAGGGCCGGGCCGAGGGACGGGATGTGACCCTAGTCCGCACCCGGGAGGCCTCCGGGGTGGTGGCCCTGGAGCTGACGGTGAAGGACACCTATACCGGCAGCGGCCGGGTGGAGCCAGACCCGGCGTCCGCCCCGCCCAATCAAATGGGCGAGGGCGTGGCGGTGTTCTGGAACGACCGGGAGCTCTTCCGGGGCGGCTGGCATGATTCCGGCAGCTTCCCCATGCTCTTCACTCCGGAGGGGGAGCTGGATACTGACAGCGTGAGGGTCACCGTGGTCGCCGGCGGCGAAGTCCCGGACCCCTGGGAGGACTATGCCCCCGGCGCTGCCACGGTCCTGAGCCTGGCCTATGACCAGCCACAGCTCCACCGGGGCAGTCTGACGCTCTATGCCGCCATGGTGTTCCTGACGGTGCTGCTGGCCGTGAATGTGGCCTTTCCCAAGGCCCTGTTCCAGCTGCGATATATGTTCTCGGTCCGGGACCCGGAGCCCACGGAGTTCTATCTGGGGATGCAGAAGCTCAGCTGGGTGCTGCTGACCGTGCTGCTGGCGGTGGGGTATATCATCGCCCTGACCATGATCGAATAGGGAAAATGAGGAGGGGAGAAGCTGTGGAGGAGGAAAAAACACCCGCCGCCCGGACGGATTGGCGGGCCTGCGGGTGTATCCTGCTGGGCGCGGCGCTGTGGGGCCTGATCGGTCTATTCAACCGCCGCCTGAGCGCCGGTGGCCTCTCCGCCCAGTCCATTGTGGTGATTCGGAATCTGGGGGGCCTGGCGGTGCTGACGCTGGTGCTGGCCCTGACGGACCGGAAGGCACTGCGTATCCAGTGGAAGCATCTGCCCTACTTTTTCGGCACCGGCGTGGTCAGCGTGGTGTTTTTCACGTTGTGCTATTTCCGGTGTCAGCAGATCTGCTCGTTGGCCATGGCGGCCATTTTGCTCTATACCGCTCCGGCCTTTGTGGTGCTCCTCTCCGCCCTGCTGTGGCGGGAGAAGGTGACGGGCCGGAAGCTGGCGGCGCTGGTGCTGGCTTTCTTAGGCTGCGTCTTTGTCTCCGGTATCCTCCAGGGGGGCCTGGCCCTTTCGCCCCTGGGGCTCATTCTGGGTGTGGCCTCCGGCTTTTTCTATGGATTATATTCCATCTTCGGCCGCTATGCCCTGGCCCACTATCAGCCTCTGACGGTCACCTACTATACCTTCCTCTTTGCCGGGCTGGGGTCGCTGCCCCTGCTGCGGACGGAGGAGGTGGGCCCGGCCCTTGGGAGCCTTCCCCTGCTGGGGAGCGCGGCGGGGCTGGTGGTCGTGGCCACGGTGCTGCCCTATATCCTCTATACCCGGGGCCTTGCCCGGGTGGACAGCGGCCGGGCCTCCATCCTGGCCAGCGTGGAGCCGGTGGTGGCCGCCCTGGTGGGTGTGGCCGCCTTCGGCGAGCCTCTGAGCTGGGGCGTGGTGCTGGGCCTGGGCTGTATTTTGACCACGGTCTATCTGCTGCGGTAGGGACCGCGCCGGAGATTTTCAGGAAGGAAGGCGCTTACAATGTGGGCAGGATTTGCGCTGCTCTCGGCGGTGTTTGCTGCCGCCACCTCTTTGCTGGCCAAGGTGGGCGTGGAGGGAGTCAATTCCAATCTGGCCACCGCCATCCGCACCACGGTGGTGCTGGTGATGGCCTGGGGGATGGTGCTGCTGACGGGAAAGACCGGCCAGATCGCCCAGATCAGCAGCCGCAGCTGGCTCTTTCTCACGCTGTCGGGGATCGCCACCGGCTTGTCCTGGCTGTGCTATTATTACGCCCTGCAACAGGGGCCGGCCAGCAAGGTGGTGCCCATCGACAAGTTCAGTGTGGTCATCACCGTGGTGCTGGCGTTTTTGCTGCTCCATGAGAAGGCCGATGTAAAGACGGTGATGGGCTGTGTGCTGATTACCGCTGGTACCTTTGTGATGATATTGTGAGGGATGCGACTATGGCAAAGAAAAAGGAAGAGAAAACCAATGTGATGCGGATTCTGGACCAGAAGAAGATCCCCTATACCGCCCGGTTCTATGAGGACTCCCAGGGGCCCCAGGGCACCCGGGAGTACGGCGTCCATGTGGCCCAGGCCCTGGGCCAGGACCCGGCCCGGGGATTCAAGACCCTGGTGGCCCGGGGCGCCTCCAAGGGCATCTATGTCTTTGAGGTGCCGGTGGCGGAGAACCTGGACCTGAAAAAGGCGGCCAAGGCGGTGGGGGAGAAGTCCATCGAGCTTTTGCACGTGGCGGAGATCAACGCCGTCACCGGCTATATCCGGGGCGGGTGCAGCCCCGTGGGTATGAAGAAGCAGTACCCCACCGTGTTCCACTCCACTGTCCTGGACTATGACACGATCTATATCTCTGCCGGGAAGATCGGCGCCCAGGTGGAGCTAGCCCCCAAAGCGCTTTTGGAACTGTTGGGCGCCCAGACGGCCGACCTCATCGTGGAACAGGGATAGCCCCAGGTGGAGCCCCACGGCGAAGGCGTCGGCGGACCATTGGAGGTATCGCTCAAAGAAGGCGTCGTCCAGGGTCAGCCGGTCCTCTTTGCTGAGGGGGAGCGTGTCCAGCAGGGCTTCTAGGCTGACGTGGTCATAGGGGCTCACCTCCCGCAGCGTTTTGGAGCAGTAGGTTTCAAAGAGCTTTTCGTAGATGGGGGACATGGATGGCACCTCCAATACACGACTTTTGATGTCTTAATTATACGACATAAAATGTCGTATGTCAAGGAAGAATCATTATGGAGATTTTGAAAGAGATGGGGCAGCGCCTGTCTGAACTGCGTATACAGCGACAGCTGAAGCAAAAAGATATGGCGGAGCTGCTGGATGTTACGCTGCGGCATTACCAGCGCATAGAGCATGGACTTGTGAATATTCCCACGCTGACACTGGTTGCCCTGGCGGACTATTTCGGCGTCAGCACCGATTATCTGCTGGGCCGGTCGGATCAGCGTTGAGAAGCGCCGGCGCGGCTTTTGGCATGAACGAATGCGCCCCGTTTCGGAACGTTCTAGCACCGCTTTCGGCGCAGGAGGGCACCGCTTCGGTGCCAGGAATGCGCCCCACATTTTCTTTTGTCTTGGCAAAAGAAAACGTGCCGCGCCCGGTACAAAAGAAAACCGCCTTTTTAGAGGCCTTTTAGCCCGACCGGTGAAAACGAGCTTGGTCTCATCCAGTTGCGCTGAACCTTTGGCACTTTCAGAACGCTCGCGCCGCATTTGTGACATTGGGTGCAGACTTGAGGGTGCAAAGAGGACCCGTGGTCCCTCTTGCGCCGCTGCCGCTAGGCCGGGCATTCGTAGAAGCTTCCTGCCCGCAGGTGTACAAGCGCTCTTCTTCTACCCACTGAGCGGCAGCGGCGCTGTTGCGGACAGCAGTCCTATTTGCACCAACGATTCAGCATAAGCGGCACAAATGCGGCGCAAGCGTCATGGGAGCGCCAGACAATGAGCGCAGCCGGAAACAGCCAAGCAAATTACTGCCCAATGTTCTCATAGAGCCGCATCTCTCTTTTTCTCTTACACCGGGCGCGGCGCATTCTCTTTTTGAAAAAAGAGAATGGGGGGCGCATTCTGGGCACTGAAGCGGTGCCCCTCCCGCGCCGGTCTCGGCGCTGATGCTTTTCTAAAAGAAGCGCATCTTCCCACGCTTGCAAAGCGTGAACCCCGCGCCCCGGCGCGCAGCGCCGGAGCATCCAGACATCGGCATCGGCCGTACCCAGGTGCTCGCGCCCGAGCACCCGGCACAGCTGCCGGCCGCATGGCCTTGGCACCGGTGCTTTGGAAAAAACGCATATTCCCCGCACCGACCTCCGGCGCGGCTTTGAAATTTCAATCATTACGAGGATCGCAGATATGCAAGATAAAATCATCGTCAAGGGAGCCCGGGTCAACAACCTGAAAAACATCGACGTCACCATCCCCCGGGACAAGCTGGTGGTGATGACGGGCCTCAGCGGCTCCGGCAAGTCCTCCCTGGCCTTCGACACCATCTACGCCGAGGGCCAGCGGCGGTATGTGGAGAGCCTTTCCTCCTACGCCCGGATGTTCCTGGGCCAGATGGACAAGCCGGATGTGGACTATATCGACGGCCTCAGTCCCGCCATCTCCATCGACCAGAAGACCACCTCCAAGAATCCCCGGTCCACCGTGGGCACGGTGACGGAGATCTACGACTATTTGCGCCTTCTGTGGGCCCGGGTGGGCACGCCCCACTGCCCCAAGTGCGGCAAGGTCATCCGCCAGCAGACCATCGACCAGATCATCGACCAGGTCCTCTCGTTGCCGGAGGGCACCCGCATCCAGGTCCTGGCCCCCGTCATCCGGGGCAAGAAGGGCGAACACGCCAAGGTGCTGGAGGACGCCAAGCGCTCCGGCTATGTCCGGGCCCGGGTGGACGGCAGCCTTTACGAGCTGGACGAGGAGATCAAGCTGGAGAAGAACAAGAAGCACAACATCGAGATCATCGTGGACCGGCTCATCGTCCGGCCGGACGTGCGCCAGCGGCTCACCGACTCGGTGGAGACCGCCTCCGGCCTCTCCGGCGGCATCGTGGTGGTGAACCTGGTGCGGGAGGAGCAGGACCTGCTCTTCTCTCAGAACTACGCCTGCGAGGACTGCGGCATCTCCATCGAGGAGCTCTCCCCCCGGATGTTCTCCTTCAACAACCCCTTCGGCGCCTGCCCTACCTGCACGGGCCTGGGCAGCCAGCTGAAGGTGGACCCCACGCTGGTGGTGCCGGACCCCAACCTGTCCATCCTGGACGGGGCCATCCAGGCCAGCGGCTGGGGCAATATCCGCTCCGACGGCATCTCCCGGATGTACTTCGACGCCCTGGCCAAGAAGTATCACTTCTCCCTGTCCACTCCCTTCAAGGACCTGAGCAAAGAGGTCAAAAAGATCATCTTTTACGGCACAGAGGGGGAGAAGCTGGAGCTCCATTATGACCAGCCCCGGGGCAAGGGCGTGCTGTATCAGCCCTTTGAGGGCATCTGCAATAACCTGGAGCGGCGCTACCGGGAGACCCAGTCCGACGCCTCCAAGCGGGAGCTGGAGGAGACCATGGCCGAGTGTCCCTGTCCGGACTGCCAGGGCAGACGCCTGCGGAAAGAGGCCCTGGCGGTTACCGTGGGGGACGTGAGCATCGACGACTTCACCCGCTGCTCCGTCCAGGATGAGCTGGCCTTTGTGGAGCATCTGGAGCTGACGGAGCAGCAGCACCGCATCGCCGACCGCATCCTCAAGGAGATCCGCTCCCGCCTGGGCTTCCTCCAGTCGGTGGGCCTGGGGTACCTGACCTTGAGCCGGTCCGCCGCCACCCTCTCCGGCGGCGAGAGCCAGCGCATTCGCCTGGCCACCCAGATCGGCTCCAGCCTCATGGGGGTGCTGTATATCCTGGATGAGCCCTCCATCGGCCTCCACCAGCGGGACAACGACAAACTCCTGGACACCCTCAAGCACCTGCGGGACCTGGGCAACACCCTCATCGTGGTGGAGCATGACGAGGACACCATGCGGGCGGCGGACTACCTCATCGATATCGGCCCCGGCGCCGGCGTCCACGGAGGCCAGGTGGTCTCCGCAGGCACGCCGGAGGAGGTCATGGCCGACCCCAACTCCCTGACGGGCCAGTACCTGTCGGGCAAGAAGCAGATCCCCCTGCCTGCGGAGCGCCGGAAGGGCAGCGGCAAGGCCCTGCGGGTTATCGGCGCGGCGGAGAATAACCTCCGGGGCATCGACGTAACTTTCCCCTTGGGCACCTTCACCGTGGTCACCGGCGTCAGCGGCTCCGGCAAGTCCTCTCTGGTCAATGAGGTGCTCTTCAAGCGCCTGGGTGCGGAGCTCATGCGCATGAAGGTCCACCCGGGCAAGTGCGAGCGCATCGAGGGCATGGAATATCTGGACAAGGTGGTGGACATCGACCAGAGCCCCATCGGCCGCACGCCCCGGTCTAACCCCGCCACCTATACGGGCCTGTTCAACGACATCCGGGACCTGTTCGCCTCCACCCAAGAGGCCAAGAGCCGGGGCTACGGCCCCGGGCGGTTCAGCTTCAACGTCCGGGGCGGCCGGTGCGAGGCCTGCTCCGGCGACGGCGTGCTGAAGATCGAGATGCACTTCCTGCCGGATGTGTTCGTGCCCTGCGAGGTCTGTAAGGGCAAGCGCTACAACCGGGAGACCTTGGAGGTGCGCTATAAGGGCAAGAACATCGCCGAGGTGCTGGACATGACCGCTGAGGAGGGACTGGAATTTTTCTCCAGTCTGCCCAAGCTGAAAAAGAAGCTCCAGACCCTGTGCGACGTGGGCCTGGGCTATGTGAAGCTGGGCCAGCCCTCCACGGAGCTCTCCGGCGGCGAGGCCCAGCGGGTGAAGCTGGCCACGGAGCTTTCCAAGCAGGCCACCGGCCGCACTATCTATATCCTGGACGAGCCCACCACCGGCCTCCACGCCGACGACGTGCGCAAGCTGCTGGAGGTTTTGCAGCGGCTGGTGGACGCCGGCAACACGGTGGTGGTCATCGAGCACAATCTGGACGTCATCAAGTGCGCCGACCACATCATCGACCTGGGTCCCGAGGGCGGCGACGGCGGCGGCACCATCGTTGTCACCGGCACGCCCGAAGAGGTGGCGGACTGTGAGAAGAGCTTTACGGGCCAGTACCTGAAGAAGATCCTGGCGCGGCAGGGCCGGTGACGGCGACGCCGGGCCGCGGCCCGTTCAAGTATCCCGCAAAATGATCTTGCCGTCCGGGCGATTCATTCGCCCGGGCGGAAGTGAAAGGGAACAGGGGCCGGAGCGTGCCTCCGGCCCTGTCCGACACGGATTTCGCCCCGCCGGCATAGGATACGGCGAGGTGATGGTATGAATCTTCTGCAAAACGGCGTCATCGCCATGCTGGCCGCCGTGGGGCTGAGCACACTGGTGTGGCTGGTGGTTTCCACGGTGACCCGGCTGGGCTACCACCCGGCCATGCCCATGTGGTTCGTGATCCCGGCCCGGGGAGACGCCCCGGAGCTGCAGCAGACGGTCCACGAGCTGGAGCGGCTGCGCCGGGAGCTGCGGTGCTGTCCGCCCATCGTGATCCTGGACCAGGGCCTCAGCGACGAGGCCCGGCGGGTGGCGGAGCTCCTGAGCGCCGAGGACCAGCTGGTCCGGCTGCGGCGGGAGGGCGAAACGATCAACGGATGAAGGAGGGAAAGGCCCCATGGAGACCTGTACGACCCTGGAGGGAACGGTACATAGCATTATCTTCCAGAACCCGGACAACGGCTATACGGTGCTGCGCCTGGTGGATGAGGAGGGCGAGGTCTCCACGGTGGTGGGCTGTATTCCCTGCGCCGCGCCGGGGGAGCGGCTACTGCTCACCGGGTCCTGGACCAGCCATCCCCAGCACGGCGAGCAGTTCAGCGCCCAGGATGTGGAGCGCCGCCTGCCCGACGAGGAGGACGACATCCTCAGCTATCTCTCCTCCGGCGTGGTCCGGGGCGTGGGGCCCGCCACTGCCCAGCGGATGGTGGAGCGCTTCGGCCGGGACACCCTGGACATTCTGGAGCAGGAGCCGGAGCGGCTCTCTGAGCTCAAGGGCGTCACCCGGAAGAAGGCCATGGAGATCTCCGCCTCCTTCCGCAGCCAGATGGAGCTGCGGCGGCTCATGGCCTTCCTGGCCCGGTATGAGCTGCCGGTGGGGCTGGCCATGCCCCTGACCCGCCGCTTCGGCGGTGAGGCGCTGGACCAGCTGCGGGCCAATCCCTATCTGCTGGTGGCGGACACCTACGGGGTGGACTTCTCCGTTACCGACGAGATCGCCCTGAGCCTGGGACTGGAGGCCGACAGCGGCAGCCGCATGGAGGCGGCGGTCCTCTTCGAGCTGAGCCACAACGAGAACAACGGCCATGTCTTTCTCCCCCGGGAGAAGCTGGTGCTGGCCACCTGTCAGCTGCTGGACTGCCCCGCCGACCCGGTGGAGGTGGCCCTGGACGCCCTGGAGGAGCGGGGCGCAGTGGTGGAGGAGCAGCTGGGCAAGCTGGCGTGCTGCTACCTCCGCCGGCTCTATGAGGCGGAGGTCTACGCCGCCCGGAAGCTGCTTCTCTTGCTCTCCGCACAGGCGGACCGGGGCCGGGAGACGGAAAAGCTCATCGACCGTATCCAGGCCGAGGAGAACATCGTCTACGCTCCCCTCCAGCGCCAGGCGGTGGAGCTGGCCGCCCAGGAGGGCGTGGTGCTGCTCACCGGCGGACCGGGCACCGGTAAGACCACCTCCGTGCGGTGCATCGTGGAGATGTTCCGCCGGATGGGGATGGATGTGGTGCTGGCGGCCCCCACAGGCCGGGCTGCCAAGCGCATGAGCGAGCTGTGCGGCGGGGTGGAGGCCCAGACCATCCACCGGCTGCTGGGCTTTTCCTGGAACGAGCAGACCGGGGAGGTCACCTTCACCAAGACGGAGAAGGAGCCCCTGGAGGCGGACGCGGTGATCTTGGACGAGATGTCCATGGTGGATCTGCAGCTGTTTGCCGCCCTGCTGCGGGCCCTGCGGCCGGGATGCCGGCTGGTAATGGTGGGGGACCCGGACCAGCTGCCCTCGGTGGGGGCGGGGAACGTGTTCTCCGATCTGATCCGCAGCGGACGGGTCAAGACCGTGGCCCTGACGGAGATCTTCCGCCAGGCGCAGCAGTCGGCCATCGTCCGCAATGCCCACGCTGTCAACCAGGGGCAGATGCCCCAGCTGCAAAACGACCAGAAGGACTTCTTCTTCCTCTGCCGCCGGGACCCCCAGCGGGTGGCTTCCACCATCGTGGAGCTGGTCAAGACCCGGCTGCCCAAAAATATGGACATCCCCGCCAGCCAGATCCAGGTCCTGACGCCCACCCACAAGGGCCCCGCCGGGACGCTGGCGCTGAACCGGGCGTTGCAGGCGGCGCTGAATCCGCCTATGGAGGGCAAGCATGAGCGGCTCTGGGGTGAGCGGCTGTTCCGGGAGGGGGACCGGGTCATGCAGACCCGGAACGACTATGACGCGGTGTGGGAAAAGACTGACGGCACCGTGGGCACCGGCATCTTCAATGGGGATGTGGGCCGCATCGAGGAGATCGACCCCTCGGGGGAGTGGCTGACGGTGTGCTTTGACGACCGGGTGACCACCTACACGGCGGACCAGCTGGGGGAGCTGGACCTGGCCTATGCCATGACGGTCCACAAGGCCCAGGGCAGCGAGTACCGCTGCGTGGTGCTCTCCTCGGTCCAGGCCCCGCCGGGACTGATGGTCCGAGGGGTGCTCTATACTGCCATTACCCGGGCCCGGGAGCTGCTGGTGCTGGTGGGCGACGACGGCGCGGTGGCCAAAATGGCGGCCAATGACCGCCAGCAGCGGCGCTATTCGGGGCTGCGCCGGCGGCTGGCCCACAGTGGGGAAGAGAGCTGAGGCGCGGGTGGCCGGCGGCTGTGCTAGGTGCTCCGAAGCTGCCCTTGATCTCCGGCGCTGGTGCCTGGGTGCTCCGGCGTCCCGCCGGGGCGGCAGTTCACGCTTTGCAAGCGTGGGAATATGCGCCCCCCATTCTCTTTTTCGAAAAAAGAGAATGCGCCGCGCCCGGTGTAAGAGAAAAAGAGAGATGCGGCTCTATGAGAACATTGGGCAGTAATTTGCTTGGCTGTTTCCGGCTGCGCTCATTGTCCGGCGCGCTCAGTGCGCTTAGGCCGCAACTGTAAAATTTGGTGCAGACTTGAGGGTGCAAAGAGGACCCGTGGTCCCTCTTGCGCCGCTGCCGCTAGGCCGGGCATTCGTAGCAAGTTTTTCCCCCGCAGGTGCATATACGCTCTTCTTCTGCCTGCTGAGCGGCAGCGGCGCTGTTGCGCAAAGCAGTCCTATTTGCACCAACGATTCAGCATAAGCGATACAACTGCGGCGCGAGCGCACCGGACGTGCCAAAGGTTCAGCGCAGCTGGATGAGACCAAGCCCGTTTTCGCCGGTCAGACTAAAAGACCGATAAAAGGCGGTTTTCTTTTGTACCGGGCGCGGCACGTTTTCTTTTGCCAAGACAAAAGAAAATGTGGGGTGCATTCCTCCACGCCGGAAGCGGCGTGAATCCCACGTCCCGGCGGATGCCGGGAGCAGAAGCCTACGTTAACACAATATGCAATGTTTTATCTAGAAACCAGATAAATAGAAATATCTTATTTCAAGATACATATACTCAGCCTTGGTGATGCCTATGCGAACAGAAATCTTGAAATATGGAAGGATTCGTGACTTGCGCATAGATCGGGGCCTGACACAGACCCAGGTCGCAGCTGTGCTCCATGTCAGTCAAAACACCTATTCTCAATATGAGATCGGGACATCCCGCTACCCCTTGGACGTGGTGGTTCAGCTGGCGGAATATTATGGTGTCAGCGTGGACTATCTCGTAGGGTTGACGGATGAACCCACGCCCTATCCGCGGAAAAAGTAATCAAACCATTGTACTTTTGCAAGAAGATGGCGCCCTGTTTTGAGACTGGGCGCCATTGTTGAATCCATCTGTGGACCAGTACTGGTCCCATGAAAAACGCTGTTCTCCATAGAATAAAGCCAAACTGGACCAAAACTGGTTCATCTTTGGAGGACGGCATGGCAGAACAGAAGATCAAGCAGGACATCCCCATCGGCGCCAACATCCGCGCCATCCGCACCGCTCAGGGCATCCGGCAGACGGAGCTGGTGCGGTTACTTCAGCTGGGCGGTGTGGAGATGACCCGGGAGACCCTGGTGAAGATCGAACGGGGCACCCAGCACATCCGGGCCTCTCAGCTGCGGGGCATCCGGGATGCGCTGCACACCACCTATGATGCGCTTTTGGCGGAGGCGGAGGAATGAAAGCGCTGGAGACCCTTCTTGACCTGCTCTTTCCGCCCCACTGCCCCTTCTGCGGCGCCATCCAGGACCACCCGGGCATCTGCCCCAAGTGCGCGGCCAAGCTGCCCCGGGCTGAGGGAAAGGACGGACTGCGGACCGGCGGGGGCTATGGCAAGTGCGCCTTTGCGGTCTATTATGAAGGAGACGTGCGGGAGTCCCTGCTGCGCTTCAAGTTCGGCGGCAAAGCCTCCTGGGCCGACGTCTATGCCCGGGAGCTGCTGGTGCCCGCCGTGGTGGAGCACCTGTCCGGGGAGTTCGACTGCCTGACCTGGGTGCCGGTGAGCCGGCGGAGACTGCGCCGCCGGGGCTATGACCAGGCCCGGCTCCTGGCCCAGGCCGCAGGGCGGATCTGGGAGACGCCGCCGGTACAGCTGCTGCGCAAGCGGCGGAACAACCCCGCCCAGTCAGGGCTCCAGGATGCCGCTGCCCGCCGGGCCAATGTGCTGGGAGTCTACGAGGCGGTGGACCCGGGGCAGATCGCTGGACGGCGGGTGCTGCTCATTGATGACATCCTCACCACCGGCAGCACCCTGGCGGAATGCTGCCGGGTGCTTCGCGCTGCCGGCGCGGAGGAGGTGGTCTGCGCCACGGTGGCAGGGAGCCGCCCGCGAAAAGAGGGGAAAACGGACGAAATTTGACGTCTGGGTCCAACCAGAGACGAAAAATTACATAGAAAAAGGCCAAAGCGCAAAGAATGTTCTTGCAAATCCGCCGCAGCGTCACTATAATAAACAATGTATCACTGTGCGTGGTTCCATGGGAGAAATTTCCGCCTCCGGACTTCGGTGGCGGGATATCAATAGAAATTACAGAGAGACAATGAGGTGGAAACTATGTGTTCCCTGGCAAAAGACATCGGCATCGACTTGGGTACGGCCTCCGTTCTGGTTTATGTAAAGGGCAAGGGTGTGGTGCTCAACGAGCCCTCCGTGGTTGCGTTGGATAAGAATACGGGCAAGCTGCTGAAGGTGGGCGCAGACGCTCAAGCTATGCTGGGCCGCACCCCCGGCAATATTATCGCCATCCGTCCCCTGCGGGAGGGCGTCATCTCCGACTACGACATGACCGAGCGGATGCTCCGTGAGTTCATCCGCAAGGTGGTGGGCGTGCAGTTCTTCAAGCCCCGGGTCATCATCTGCGTGCCCTCCGGCATCACCGAGGTGGAGG